>PUNE01000095.1 GCA_003551665.1 Halobacteroidaceae bacterium | reverse complement strand
ACTCGAACCAGGGACCTACCGGTTATGAGCCGGTGGCTCTGACCAACTGAGCTATGGGCCCTTGGCTCCCCGAGCAGGACTCGAACCTGCGACTCGGTGGTTAACAGCCACCTGCTCTACCGACTGAGCTATCGGGGAATCTACATACATATTATAAGCGACCATGCCTGCCCCGTCAAGGGTAAAAAACAGTTTTAACGACAGCACAAAGAAAAAAAGCAGGAAATTTCCTGCTTTTTATTCAAGGTAGTCTTTCAGTTTTTTGCTCCGGCTCGGATGGCGCAGTTTGCGGAGAGCCTTGGCCTCAATCTGCCGGATCCTTTCCCTGGTTACCCCAAATTCTCGACCCACTTCCTCCAGGGTCCGGGGGCGTCCATCCTCAATACCAAAACGGAGTTCCAGGACCCTTTTTTCCCTGTCAGTCAGAGTATCAAGGACACCGCCAAGTTGTTCTTTCAACAGCATGAAGGAGGCTGCAGTTGCCGGTGCAGGAGCATCTTCGTCCTCGATAAAATCACCAAGGTGGCTGTCCTCTTCTTCTCCAATAGGAGTTTCCAGGGAAACCGGTTCCTGGGCTATTTTCATAATTTCACGGACTTTATCTTCGGAAATATCCATTTCCTCAGCTATTTCTTCTGGGCTTGGTTCGCGGTCCAGTTCCTGCAGGAGCTGCCGGGAAACCCTTACCAGTTTGTTTATGGTTTCAACCATGTGCACGGGAATGCGAATGGTCCGAGCCTGGTCGGCAATTGACCTGGTTATTGCCTGCCTGATCCACCAGGTTGCATAGGTGCTGAATTTATAACCCTTGCGGTAATCAAATTTCTCAACAGCTTTGATCAATCCCAGGTTGCCTTCCTGGATCAGGTCTAAAAAGAGCATCCCCCGTCCCACATATTTCTTGGCAATACTGACTACAAGCCGCAAATTGGCTTCTACAAGTTTGCGTTTTGCTTCCTCTTCTCCGTCTTCCATCCTTTTAGCCAGTTCAATTTCCTCTTCTGGAGAAAGGAGTGGCACCTTCCCAATTTCTTTAAGGTACATCCGAACCGGGTCATCCAGTTCAATGCTATCAGGAATTTCAATTTCCTTTTCCTCTTCTATATCTTTTTCCAGTATGGGGTCGCCGCTATCTTCCAGCACATCAATATTTTTTTCTGCAAGGATTTCATAAATCTGTTCAATCTGTTCGGGAGATAACTTAATATTACCGAGGGAATCCATAATTTCCTGGTATGTCAAATATCCTTTTTCCTGACCTTTGGTAAGGAGGTTGGACAATTCTTTTGTTTTGTCTTCATTATTATTTGGGGCCATATTATCCCTCCTTCCTCAATCCCCGCTCTTTTTCCAGTATATCTCTATATTCCATAAGTTTGTTATTTATCCAGAATAGCGGAGGTGTCCTCCTGTTTTTAATTTGCTCCCGGATATTTTCCTTTTCCTGACTGACTTTCTCTATTAGAAAACGGCTGACCAGTTCTCGAGTCGAACCCATAACTTCCTTGAACTGCAAACGGTTAACGAGTTCTACCAGGTCAGATTTCTCCCCCAGTTGCAGTTCAGCGGGAGTCTTACCCTCAAAAAGCAACCTGGCCAGCTCAGCATTTCCTGGGCCAACAAAATCTTCAGGTTTTAGCTGTGAAAAAATTTCTTCTTTCTCCGAACCCGAGAGTAGCCGGGAAAGGATTTTTTCTTCAAGAATTTCCAGGGAGGAGGTATCTTTCCGGGTTTTCCCCACCTTTTGACCCCTGTCAATTCTTTCTTTTTTTCTCTCCCTACGCAACTTATTCAACTCTCGTTCCAGACCACCTGCATTAAGATTCAATTTTTCTGCCACATACTTTAAATATTCCTGCCTTTCAATCTCATTATCTATATTCCCCAGAACCTGGATACATTCCTGCCCGGCTTCAATTCTTCCAGGAGAATTATTGAGGTTATGCCTTTCAAAAACCTTGTCCAGAAGGTACTCCAGGTAATTTTTACTTGATTTAACTTTTTCGGAAAAAAAATCCGAACCCCTATCTTGAATAGCGTCATCGGGATCCATTCCCCCTTCCAGTTCTACAATAAAAACCTTCAGGCCTTCCTGCCTGAGAATTTCCAGGCCCCGCCTGGCTGCTCCTTCTCCCGCAATATCAGAATCGTAGGCAATGTACACCCGGGAGGCAAACCTCTTTAGTAATCTTGCCTGGTCCAGGGTCAGGGCAGTTCCCAGGGAAGCAACAGAATAATCAAAGCCATGCAGGTGCAGGCTCAGGGCATCTGTGTACCCTTCAACTACAAGAACGCTATCATTCTCCCGGATGGACCTGGCTGCCCAGTTAATTCCGTACAGGTTCCTGCTCTTGGAATAAAGGGGAGTTTCGGGAGAATTGAGATACTTTGGCTGGTTCTTGACATCGGATAAAAGGCGACCCCCGAAGGCAATGGGATGATTGCGGCTATTAAAAATTGTAAACATCAGCCGGCCCCGAAATCTGTCATAGAATCCTTTCCGCCCCTTCACAACCAGCCCTGCTTCTTCAAGAAAATCGGGTTGATAGCCTTTTTTCCCCAAAAACTTCAGCAGGTTATCCCACCCAGGAGGTGCAAGTCCAAGCCCCATTTTTTTGGCCCATTCCAGTGGGTAGCCCCGTTTTTCCAGGTAGTCCCTGGCTTCAGAACCAGCTTTCGTTTCCAGCAAAATATACTGGTAAAAACGGGCAACCAGATGGTAAAGCTCAAACATAAGGTCCTTTTTCCGTCGCTGAGCCTTATCCCGGGCAGGGTCCCGGCTTTCAAGTTCAATACCCTCTCGTCGGGCCAGCACCTCAAGGGCTTCCTTAAAAGGTATATTTTCAATTTCCATCAGAAAATTAAAAACATTCCCTCCTGCCCCACAACCAAAACAGTAAAACAGGTTTTTTTCGGGACTGACTGAAAAAGAAGGAGTTTTTTCCTGATGAAAAGGACAGAGACCTTTATAATTCTTTCCAGCTTTTTTTAATTGAACATATTCTCCCACAATTTCTACCAGGTCAACTTCCCGCAGGATAATTTCCACAGCATTATCCATAAAATCTCCTCCTGTTTGCGGAGGGAAATTTTTTAATCCTCAATTTCATGCACTTCCCTTAGCAATTCTTCTGCTTTTTCCTGCATCTGTTCGGGAACCTTCACTCTCACCTCGCCCAGGGGTCCCTGGGTAAAAGGATGCAGGCTCAAGACAACATCGGATTCGAGGTGGGTTGGAATCCCGTTGCTTTCCAGGAATGATTTAACTACCTCCACCCTGAAAGCAGTATCTTCCCATACCTGAACCCATCTGGTTACCTGCCCTTCCAGAAGATCACAGCGATATATTAAAAACCGTCGCTGACTTTCCAGGGAAGTTAAGCGTTCTTCAATAAAAACAAATCCTGCCTGTTGCAGAGGAATAGGGCTGTACCAGGGATCTGAGCCGTCTCCTCGTGGAGCGGCCTCGATATAACGCCAGTAATTATTACGGGCCCATTCCTTCCAGGCTTCAATTAATTCTCCCCCAAGTCCTTTATTCCGTTTATTTTCGGCAACCCAAAAACATCCCATCACAAGTGTTTCCTGGTTGAAGTAATCGTCAACGGCCCTTATCCAGCCGATCCGCCGGGCTTCTTCCTTGGGGAAGAAAGTCAGCCAGCCCAGAGCTTTTCTCCTGGTAACAGCAACCAGCCCAGCTGCACCATATCTTTTTACAAGGTACTGGTAAAATTCCCGTCTTTCTTCGCGCCTCTCCTGGATCCAGTCCAGGTGGGCTTCTGAACCAGTCGGGAAGCCCCTGGGAACTTCTTCAATGGCCCGAAAATCAAGGCAGGGAGAATAAAATCGGTCAAGATTTTCCTGGTCAATTGGAATTATTTTCATTGCAAGGACCCTCCCTTGCGCTGAATCATGTCCATTAGTTCTTCAACGTCGAGACTTGCTCGTCCCAATAACTCCCCTTCAAAAAAAATCAGGCCTTCAGTTAAAAAGCCCTCCCCCCTTCGCAGAGCCCGAACAACTGAGGGCATCTCTCCGGGAAGCTCATCTTCCTTGCCCTCGACAATGCTTCCAATATCAAAACTCTCAACCTCACAGTCCCGGAGTTTATCGGCAAGAAACCGGACATAAGGAATTTCTGCCCGAAGACAGAGGGGAGAATAAAGAAACTGGATTTTCATATCCTAGAACTCCTTTCAGGATTATCGGGACTTGCCTTACCGTATTCCACAGGTATATAGGAAATTCCTTCTTTTTAACCGGGAAACCAGGGCCGGGGAAGGAGAAGATTCTGCCCCTGAATAAGAGCATAACGGTCCGACATTCCGGCAATATAGTCCGCTACAACCCGCTGCCTTCCGCAGGCAGGCTCCAGTTCCCGGTATTCCCGGGGTAAGGCTTCCATGTTTTGCTCGTAATATCTGAATAGGTTTTCAATAAAGTTAAACACCTTCACTTCTTCTTTCTTGGCCTCTGAACCTATATAAACTTCCTGAAACAGATAATCCCGTAAAAGGTTGGTTGCTTTTTCTATCTCTTCGCTTTGTTGTATATCATTTTTATTCCAGCTGAACTTGATAATATCCCTCACCATCCGGTCAATTCTCATGGAATGGTCATTCCCCAGTTTTTCCAGAGAATAACCCGGGAGTTCCCTGCTGGTAATAATTCCTGCCCGCAGGGCATCATCAATATCGTGGTTAATATAGGCAATCCTGTCAGCAATACGGACGATTTTCCCTTCCAGGGTTGCAGGTGATTGGTCACCGGTATGACAGGCAATTCCATTTTTTACTTCCCAGGTAAGATTTAAGCCCCGCTTCCCCCCATGCCGAAATTCAAGGTCTTCGACAACCCTCAGGGATTGTAAATTGTGTTTAAAACCTCCTTCAATTAATTGATCAAGAGCACCCTCTCCCGCGTGCCCGAAAGGGGTATGGCCAAGGTCATGGGCCAGAGCAATTGCCTCCACCAGGTCTTCGTTCAATTTCAGTGCCCTGGCTATTGTCCTGCTGATCTGGGAAACTTCAAGGGTGTGGGTCAGTCGGGTCCGGAAATGGTCGTGTTCGGGTGCTATAAAAACCTGGGTTTTGTGCTTTAACCGGCGGAAGGCCTTGCTATGCAGAATCCTATCTCTGTCCCTCTGGTAAGGGGTACTGATATCACACTCTTCCTCCCGGACCTGCCTGCCCCGGGTTTCGGAACTTAAAGAAGCATATGGAGAGGACATTTCCTTTTCCCTTTTTTGATATTCTTCCCGCCAGTTCATCTCCTACCTCCTTTGGAAAATAAGCAGGTATTCATGGACCTTGTTCACCCGAAAAACACTGGGATAACCCAGCGGTCTGAGATTATTATATTCCTGGCTCCTATCCCAGATAATTATGTCATCAAGTGTAAAGCCAACTTCCTGCAGCATTCGGCAGTAATCTATATGAAGAGGATAAAAATCCTTCCCCTTCCGAAGATCCATCACAACAACTACCAGATAACCACCCATTTTAGTGCTCGCAAAAACCCTGGAGAAAACCAGGGACTGATCCTGCAAAAAAAGCCCATAATCCTTTATATTGCTGAAATCATTTTTATCATTACTGTAGGGACGGCTATTTCTCCCATCCGCGGTTCTTTTTTGGCTCATAATGTCCCAGTAGGGCGGGGAAGTAACGGTTAGGTTAACACTGCCAGGAGAAATAGTTTTTCCCAGCTCCCGTGCATCTCCCCGGGACCACTTTATTCTTGCCTTTCCAGCTGAAAGGACCAGCTGGTTTGGGTTTTCCTCCTCTACCTCCCAGCCTTCTCTTGCTCTCAATCTCCGGGTTCCTTTTTCCCAGTATCCGTTTCCCAGTTCAAATCCCACACCTGATATTCCCTTTTCCAGGGCAGCAACAAGGGTTGTTGCTGTTCCCCCAAAGGGATCAAATATTACCGGGGGAGCATTATCAGGGGAAATGCAGACAAGGGAATCAATTATTTTTTTTACCAGTTCCACGGGGAAAACAGCGGGGTGTCCCAATTGCCTTTCTTCTGGAGAGCGGATCGGTCCTCGCCAGACACTTAAAGAGTTTTTAAGCCACTGTTTCCCATCAAGATTATTCGCTCTTTTTCCCAACCTGGATTCCCCCTCTCTTTTTTTATATTCTTCCTGCAAAAAAATAGCCCTGCTTAAATCGCAGGGCTTTCTGCTTTTAATGCTGCCTGAGCGGCAGCAAGGCGGGCAACGGGAACCCTGTACGGGGAGCAACTGACATAATCCAGGTGGGCTTCATGACAGAAGGCAATGGAATCCGGGTCCCCACCGTGCTCCCCACAAATACCAATCTTGAGCTCGGGTTTGACCACCCGGCTTTCCTGAACTGCCATCCTCACCAGGCGCCCAACCCCTTTGCGATCAAGGGTAATAAAAGGATTCTCATCCAGTATTCCATCCTCAAGGTATGCAGGAAGGAATTTGGCCTCAGCATCATCACGGGAAAACCCAAAGGCAGTCTGGGTAAGGTCGTTGGTTCCAAAGGAGAAAAATTCAGCATCCCGGGCAATTTCATCTGCTATCAGGCAGGCCCGGGGAAGTTCAATCATGGTCCCTATTTTATACCGCACTTTGCCACCAGGTTTAATTTTTTCCTCAAGGACCTCCCCCAGTTCTTTTTTCAAAAAGGTTAACTCCCGCGCCTCTGCAACAAGGGGAATCATAATTTCCAGTTCAACCTCTTTGCCCTTTTCTTCTAAAACCGCGGCAGCGCTGGCCAGGGCTTCAACCTGCATTTTATATAGTGCAGGCAGCATAATACCCAGTCGACAGCCCCGCAAACCCATCATGGGGTTGGATTCGTCCATATTTTTGGTTTTCCGAAAAAGGTCTTTTTTCTGAGCAAGAGTTTCCCTGTCTCCCGCCTTTTCGGCAGCAAATATCTCCTGCTGTAAATCTAAAAGTTGGGGTAAAAACTCGTGCAGGGGAGGATCAAGTAACCTCACATTAACCGGTTTTCCCTCCATGACTTCCAGAATTTCCTGGAAATCTTTTTCCTGGTATGGCAAAAGACTCGCCAGGGCTTCTTCCTTTTCCTCGGGGGATTCGCTTAAAATCAATTTCCGGACAAGGGGGACCCTTTCCCTGCCCATGAACATGTGCTCCGTCCGACAAAGGCCGATACCTTCTGCACCAAGTTCCAGGGCTTTTTCTGAATCCGGTCCATTATCTGCATTGGCCCTTATTCCCAGGCGCTTATGCTCATCAGCCCATTTTAACAGCTGGATTGTTGCTGGAGATAGTTCGGGTTCTTTCAAAACTGCCTCCCCTTTTATTACCTCACCGGTTCCTCCATTGATTGTAATGACATCCCCCTGGCTGACCTGATAATCACCAATCCAGGCCAGAGCTTCCTCCCGACTAAACTTGATACTTTCACACCCACAGACTGCTGGTTTTCCCATCCCCCGGGCAACAACAGCTGCGTGGCTGGTCATTCCTCCCCGGGCAGTTAAAACCCCCTGGGCAGCAATGACACCGTGGATATCATCCGGGGTTGTCTCCGAGGTTACCAGAATGACCTTTTCACCCTGTTCCCCAAGACGTTCTGCTTCATCAGCTTCAAATACTACTATCCCGGTTGCCGCACCGGGGGAAGCAGGTAAACCCTTGCCGAGAATTTCAAATTCCTGGTCCGGATCAAGCTGGCGGTGCAGGATTTTTTCCAGTTCTGTCGGTTTTACCCGCAAAAGACAATCTTCTACAGAAATCAGTCCTTCCTGGACCATGTCAGTAGCAATTTTTATGGAAGCTTCCGCAGTTCTTTCCCCGCGTCGAGTCTGTAGAATAAATAGTCTCCCCTGTTCGATTGTAAACTCCATGTCCTGGACCTCGCGGTAATGGCTTTCCAGTTTGCGGGCAATGTTTTCCAGTTCTATGTATTCCTCTGGAAAACTGGAAGTCATCTCCGAAATATCAAGGGGAGTTCTTATCCCCGCCACTACATCCTCTCCCTGAGCATTGAGAAGAAATTCCCCATAGATTTTCTTTTCCCCTGTTGAAGGATTCCTTGTAAAGAGGACTCCTGTCCCGGAATCTTCACCTCTATTCCCAAAAACCATGGCCTGGATATTAACTGCTGTTCCCAGATTGTGAGGGATATTATTGGCTTCCCGGTAAACCCTCGCTCTTCGGTTATCCCAGGAATTGAATACTGCCTTTACTGCCCCCAGCAGCTGTTCCTGGGGATCCTGGGGAAAGGGCTCTCCTGTTTCGGTTTTAATAATTTTTTTGAAATCATTAATTACTTCCCAGTCAGCTTTTTCATTGTTTTTTTCCCAGCGGTGGTTAAACCTGTAGGCGGGAACCCCCTGAACAACTTCTCCATACATCTGAATCAGGCGTCGATAACAATCCAGGGCAAAATCCTCGTCTCCCGTTCCCCGGCCAAGGGCCTGCACGGTTTCATCGTTCAAACCAATATTTAAAATTGTATCCATCATTCCAGGCATAGAAATTGCTGCCCCCGAACGGACACTAACCAGAAGAGGATCCTCAGCAGACCCAAACTTTTTTCCCATATCCTTTTCCAGTTTCTGCATATGGTTTTCAATTTCTGGTACTAGTTTTTCTAAAAATCCATCCTGCCTTAGATAATCCAGGCAGGCAGCAGTTGTAATGGTAAAGCCGGGTGGCACCGGCAATCCCATGCGGGTCATCTCCGCAAGGTTTGCACCCTTTCCTCCCAGGAGTTCTTTTTCCTTCTGACTGCCCTGACTGAAATCCTTTACATAATGTTTCAAGTAGGCCCCTCCTCTTAGAAGTTTTTCAAAACGTCTTTTTTGAAATAATCGGGTTTTTTCCCAACCAGGTGGTGAGCTTTAACAGTTCGAATCGTCCCGGTCTTACTCCGCATTATTATGGTTTCTGTTGTTGCCCTGTCACCAGAAAAACGAACACCTTCCAGCATATCTCCATCAGTTACACCCGTTACAGAAAACATAATATCGTCTCCTTTAACCAGATCCTCCATTTTAAGAACCCTATCAATTTCCGAAAAACCCATTTCCCGGGCTCTTTTTATTTCCTCATCATTTCGGGGTTTTAACACTCCCTGAATTTCTCCGCCCAGGCATTTCAGAGCAGCAGCTGTCAGGACCCCTTCGGGAGCCCCCCCAATACCCATTAAAACATCAACTCCAGTTTCGTCCAGGGCTGCAGCAATTCCACCTGCAACATCACCATCGCTTATCAGTCGGATCCGGGAGCCAACTTCCCTGATTTCCGAGATAAGCTCTTCATGACGAGGGCGGTCCAGGACAATAACAGTTAAATCCTGAACTCTCATTCCCATTGCCCGGCTTATATTTTCCAGGTTTACCCGGGTAGAAGCTTTAATATCAATCGATCCCTTGGCCCTGGGACCAACTGCAATTTTCTGCATATAAGTGTCAGGAGCACGGAGCAAGCACCCTTTTTCCGCAGCGGCAATTACCGCCAGTGCATTGGGAAGTCCCCGGGCTACGAGTCTGGTTCCCTCCAGGGGGTCAACAGCAATATCCACACAAGCTCCACCCCTTTTGGCCCCAATCTTTTCCCCAATATATAGCATTGGGGCTTCATCCTTTTCTCCCTCTCCAATTACAACCTCACCGTCAATCTGGACTGTATCAAAAACTGCCCGCATTGCATCAACTGCCGCCTGGTCAGCACTCTCCTTATCTCCCTTTCCCATCCAGGGAGCAGAAGCCAGAGCAGCCGCTTCCGTTACCCTCACAAATTCTAGTGTTAGTTCTCGTTCCATTTTAAAATTCTCCTTTCTCCAGAATTAAGGTTGCAAGCTCCTCCAGAGATCTCCCCGTGACCTCAAGGCTCAAACAGCCAATCCTTTCCATGATGCCCCTGCCAAATTCCAGTTCGTGGTAAATCCTTTCCAGATTAGAATACTCTGCTGCAGGCATTTTAATGACCCGCAAACGTTCCCGGCGAATAGAACGGAGCACCTCTGGATCAATGATTAACCCCACAATTTTCTCCCTGGGCAGGGTAAAAAGCTCCCGGGGGGGAATAACCTCGGGAACAAGGGGAACGTTCGCAACCTTATATCCCAGGTGGGCAAGATAAATACTCAGAGGGGTTTTCGAAGTCCGGGATATTCCTATTAACACCAGGTCTGCCCGGGATAGAGCAGAAAGGTCCTTGCCATCGTCACAGCGGACAGCAAATTCAATTGCCTCTATTTTTTTGTAGTAGTTATGTTCAAGAGAAGGCACCCCGCCGACTCTCCAGCTTTCTTCGTAACTGTCTTCAGGTGTGGAAATTTTGCTCAAAAGAGGTCCAAGCATGTCAATAAGAGGGACCTTCAGTTTCCAAGCCTGTTTTTTGGCCTCTGCCCGAAATTCTCCATCAAGGAAGGAATGGGCAATTATTGCTCCATTTGTTCCAGCAGTCTTGAAAATTTCCTCAACATCCTGGGGAGAATTGATATCATTGTAAAACCGACATTCAACTTCTCGCCCGGGAAAGTGAGAAGAAATATATTCTACCAGTCCTTTCCCCGGTTGTTCTTCACTCTCCGATAAAAGGTAAACTTCCATACTATTCTCCTTCCCTGGATAAATTAGTTAATAAAAACCGAAAAACTCCCTGCCGGGTTACCCTTCCCACCAGAGAATGATTGTTATCTACAACAGGGACCGCTTCCCTTGAGCCATCCTGCAGCAAGAGCAAAGCCCGGTAAAGGTTGTCCTCTATTTTCAACTTCTGTTCGTTGGGAAGGCGAACCATGGCTACCTTAACCGGAAGTTCCCGGTTTTCGCTTCCGCCCAGCATTACCTTGATTAAATCTTTCGCCGTAACCAGTCCAGCAGGTCTGTTCTTTTCATCAACAACAAAAAGGGTTTCAGCATCTTCAAGGAAAAGGTTAACGGCAGCATTATGAATTGTTGATTCCTCATTAATAACAACTGGAACACCCTGGACTTCCTCAACTCCTGTCCCCCAGAGGAGGTTGCTCAACCAGACAGGGCTGTTTTGGGGGTTGTGAAAGTACCCGACCCTGGGTTTGGCCTCAAGGAGCCGGGCCATGGTTAACAGAGCAAGGTCTGTACGTAAAGCAGCCCGGGTTAGATTCAACCTGCGGGCGAGCTCCTGGCTGGTAACCGGCTCTTCTTCCTTTACTATTTTCAAGATTTCCTTCTGTCGGTGGGTTAATTCCACTGGGGAACCTCCTAATTAGTGTAACACATATAACTATATATACTATACTAATTAGATTAATCCTGCACAAAAAAACCGGATTTTTTAAAAAATCCGGTTCATTTTTCTCTCAGGTATTTCAATATTTCATTGGCTGATTCCTCGACAGATTTATTGGTCACATTGATTATTGGGCACCCCACCCGTCTCATTATGTCCGCAGCATATTCCAGTTCATCGTTAATCCTTTTAATTGAGGCATACTGGGCTTTGCGGTCCAGTCCAAGGCTTTTCAACCGTTCCTGGCGGATTTCATTTAATAAAAGAGGGTCAATGGTGAGACCAATAATTTTATTGTCAGGGTTTTTAAACAATAAATCAGGGGGTGGCACTTCGGGCACCAGCGGTATATTGGCTGCCTTGTATCCCTGGTAGGCAAGGTAAACACTCATTGGAGTCTTGGATGTTCGAGATACTCCGATTAAAACTACATCAGCCAGTTCAATTCCCCTGGGGTCATTTCGATCATCATATTTTACCGTAAATTCAATAGCTTCTACCCTTTGAAAGTACTCTTCATCCAGTTGATGAATTAATCCCGGCTCCAGACGAGGTCTTTTTTGGAGAAGAGACTCGAAATTTTCCATCACCGGACCCAGGATATCGATATGGGGCAAACCAACCTCTTCGGCCATTGCCCCCAGTTCTTTTCGCAATTCGGGATTAACCAGGGTATAGGCCAGGACTGTTTCCTTGGGCCGGATCTCCCGGATAATGGTTTCAATATCTTCCCTGGTTTTTACATAAGAAAATTTTTTCAGTTCAGCCTCGGGAGCGTCGAACTGGCTCAAACCAGCCATCACAACCCCCCGGGCGGTTTCTCCTATAGAATCCGAAATTACAATAATGGTTGGTTTCAAATTAAAACCTCCTTTTAGTCAAGGACTATGAGGGTAAGGTCAATGCCGCGGTTGAGAGTAGCGCGAATCTTTTCCAGGAGAGCCAGCCTGTTTTTCCTCAAGTCATCTTCTTCGGCCATTACCATAACCTGGTCAAAAAAGGTTTCCAGGGGATCCGCAAGCCGGGCCAGGGTCATGAAAAAATCTCTGTAAGAACCCTTTTTTTCTAGGTTTTCCGCCTCTTCTTCAATTTCCTGGAGTTTAGACCAGAGTTCCTTTTCAGCTTCTTCTCCCAGCAATTCAGTGTTTACCTTGGTCCCACTTTCTCGGTTTTTGAGAATATTTTGGGCCCTTACTGCTGACCTGATTAGCAGAGTAAACTGTTCGTTCCCCCGCATTTCCTCAAGGGCCCTTCCCTTGGCAAGGCCGGCCTGAACCTGCAGTTCTCCTCCTTCCAGAACCGCTTCAACTGTGTCATAGCGAAACCCTTCTTCTTCCATGAAACGCCCCATTCTCCTTTTAATAAATCCTTCCAGTTCCTGCAACTGTTCTCCAAGGTCATAACCCTGTTCAGAGTAAACTTTATCCAAAAGTTTCAGCAACCTGGAAAGAGGCAGGTCGACATCAAGCCCTTCCAGTATTCTGATGCAGGCCAGGCCCTGCCGCCGAAGAGCCAGGGGGTCCTGTGAACCAGAAGGAATATTTCCCGTATAAAAAGCGGCCCCCAGGTTATCCAGTTTTTCTGCAAGAGCCAGGACTCTTCCCAGCTCTGTTTCGGGAAGTCTGTCCTCTTTAAAACGGGGCTGGTAATGTTCGGCGATAGCCAGAGCAACATCCTTACCAATGCCTTCTTTCTGGGCATAGTAATATCCCATTATGCCCTGTAACTCCGGGAATTCATCCACCATCTGGGTTACCAGGTCCGCCTTGCACAGGGAAGCTGCTTGCATTCCCTTTTGGACCATTTCTCCCGACCAGTTCAGGATCTCTCCCAGTTCTTTTTGCAGCTTTTGCAGTCTATTCACCTTCTCCTGCATATTGCCAAGGCCTTCCATGAAAACAACCCGGGCAAGTTTTCGGGCATGTTCCTGGAGAGAAACCGAGGAATCCTCATTGAAAAAGAAGATTGCATCATCCAGGCGGGCCTGCAGGACCTTTTCATTTCCAGCCCTGACAAGTTTGGTGTTTCCACCGGGCCCCGACATAAAGGTTATGAAGCCGGGCAAAAGCCCCTCTTTATCACGGAGAGGAATGTAGCGCTGATGCTGCTGCATCGAGGTAACCAAAACCTCTTCAGGAAGTTGCAGAAATTTTTCCAGGAATTTCCCGTTAATCGGTTTTGGATATTCAACTAGAAAGGTGATTTCCCAGAGAAGATCCTCGTTATACAGAGGCTCTCCTTCTCTTTCCCGGGCAATTTCCCAGGCCTGCTCTTTTATTATTTCCCGGCGGCGGTTGTAATCTGCCAGGACATATTCTTTTTCCAGTTTTTCCAGGTATTCGCCGGGATGGTTAATTATTACTTTCTCTGCCCCCCAAAAACGGTGACCTGAGGATTCCTTTCCGGTTTTCTGCCCGGCAAGGGTAAAGGGTATTATCTGTTCATCAAAAAGGGCAACTATCCAGTGAATGGGCCGGGCGAAGCGAAACTCTCCGTCACCCCAGCGCATTGTCTTGGGAAAGTTCAGGCCCAGAATTAATTCCGGGAAAATCCTGGCAAGGCAATCCACCGTTGGCTGCCCCTCGTCTTTCTGCATGGCAAAAACATATTCCTGCCCATTAACCTCTTTGATTTCCAGTTCCTCAGGAACGATTCCCTTACTACGAGCAAAGCCATGCCCGGCCTTGGTTGGCTCACCATCAGGAGAAAAAGCAACCCTTGCAGCAGGACCCCTAGTTTCAATTACCCGGGTTTCCTGTTGGTCGGCAATGCCTTCAATGATTGCTGCCAGACGCCGGGGAGTAGCATATGTCCTGATATCGGAATATTTAATTCTTTCTTCGGTTAAAACCCTGCCCAGATTATTCCTCATCTGTTCGAGGGCAGGCAGAATAAAGCGTGCGGGGATTTCTTCGGTCCCAATTTCCAGGAGAACCTGGTGTCTATTTTCAGCCATTTGCAGTGCCTCCCTTCTCCTTGAGCAGGGGATGCCCCATTGCTTCGCGCTGTTCCACGTATTTCCGGGCAACCTGGCGGGCCATCTTTCTTACCCTGCCAATATATGCATTGCGCTCGGAAACACTTATTGCTCCCCGGGCATCAAGAATATTAAAAAGGTGGGAACATTTTAAGACGTAATCATAGGCAGGAAGGACGAGGTCCTCCTTTAAAATCCGGTAAACCTCACGTTCAAAACTTTCAAAAACCTGATAAAGCATTTCCACATCAGCGATTTCAAAATTATACCGAGAAAACTGGGCTTCTCCTTCCCGCTGAACTTCTCCATAAGTTACGGTATCATTCCAGTTCAGATCAAAAAGGCTATCCTTGCCCTGAATATACATTGCCAGCCGTTCCAGTCCATAGGTTATCTCTACACTAATGGGTTTGACCTCAAGGCCTCCAACCTGTTGAAAATATGTGAACTGGGTAATTTCCATTCCATCAAGCCAGA
Source organism: Halobacteroidaceae bacterium (assembly GCA_003551665.1). Classification (GTDB taxonomy): domain Bacteria; phylum Bacillota; class Halanaerobiia; order B1SED10-174; family B1SED10-174; genus T1SED10-26. Next base: position 11,441 of record PUNE01000095.1, on the reverse strand, counting down.
CCTCCCAGCCAACCCCGGAAGCAGCCAGAGTGGGCGCTTCCCAGTTATCCTCGACAAAGCGAATATCGTGCTTTTTGGGGTCAATACCCAGGGCAGCCAGCCCTTCAAGATAAATATCCTGTATTTCCAGTGGACTGGGTTTCATTAGGACCTGGTACTGGTAATAGTACTGAACCCGAAAGGGGTTTTCTCCATACCTTCCATCAGTTGGCCGCCTGCTGGGTTGCACATAACCCACATTCCATGGTTCGGGCCCCAGGGCTCTCAAAAAAGTTGCGGGAGTCATGGTCCCGGCGCCAACCTCCAGATCGTAGGGTTCCTGAATTATACAGCCCTTTTGGGCCCAAAAAGAATTCAGGCGAAATATCAATTCCTGGAAATTCATCACCTTAACCTCCTTCACTATTCTCCGGATAAAAAATAAACCCCGCCCCTCCAGGGACGGGGAAAATTCCCCGCGGTTCCACCCTGCTTAATCCATAAGCAGATCCACTCGTGAAAAATGACTCCAGGGCGCCTTTAAGAAATGGTCAGTACCGGACTTTCACCATCACCGGCTCGCTAAAAAAGCCTGATCTCTTAAATTTCCCCTTCACTGTCAGCTTTATGAAGTTGGAATTATATTATTTTTATACCAAAAATTAAAGTCCCTGTCAAGAAGGATCTTCCAGAAGAGTCTGGAGGAAGCTCAAAGTTTTAAATTTTCGTTCTGCACGATATTCAATAAATTCCCCCAGGAGTTTTTCCAGATCTTTTTCCATCTTTTTATCAAGGCAAAGAGTAAAGATCTGTCGCCAGGGAGTTTCAAGAAGCCTACCCAGGACCTGGCAAACACCCCACGTTATCTCCCGGTCGCTTTCTTCAGCACACCCCTGACACTTGATGCCCCCATGGGCCACAGAAAAGAATGCGGTTCCCTTGCCCGTGCTGATTTCCTGCCCACAGTGAACACAGTTTTCCAGGCGGGGGCGGTACCCCAGAATGGACATTAAACGAATTTCGAAACTTCTCAGGAGAACGGGCTCAACTCCTCGTTCTTTCAGGATTGTGAGGCAATTTATGAGCAACCCGAAAACAGCTTCATTGGGATCATCCTCTTCCATAAGGGAGTCTACCATTTCTGCAAAATAAGAGGATGCAGTCATCAGCAGGAGATCTTCTCTTAAAGCAAGGTTGGCCTGAATTATTTCTCCCGACCTTATCCTGGCCAGGGAAGAACCCTGGTATATGGTCAGGCTGGAATGGGTAAAAGGCTGAACAAGAGCACTCATATTACTTCTGGTTCTTCTGGCACCATTGGCAACTGCCCGCATTTTCCCCGAAGAACGGGTGAAAAAAGTAACCAGACGGTCAGCTTCACCCAGGTCCTTTCCTTTTAGAGCAATTGCTTCTGTTTTCAGCAACCCCATTGCTTCAGCCCTCCTGCCTCGAAATAGCTTCTACAAAACCCTCCCGATCAAATTCCAGCACCCAATCATCCAGGGATGGCCTTCCTTCCGCCTGCCACTTGTACCAAAGGCCTTCTGGCCTTTCCCTGCCCTCACCCTGGAGAACCTCTCGCATAAGAAAGAGAAAAACACCCCAGAGACGGGGAGAATCAAGAGGAAATGAACGGCAAAAAGGCTGAATACCTCTCCACAGGTTTTCCAATTTCCTTCTCCAGTTTTCTCTCTGCCGCTGGATCCCCTCCCCGGTCAGGGGAACAAAGGTAACCGGATAAGGAAAGGCTTTACCAAGAATCCTATTTCCTTTCTCCAACCTGACCAGGAGGGTGACTCCCTCACTCATGACAAGTGGAGTAACCAGTTTCCCTCCAGTTTCCAGCTGTTCTAGGAGGCTGGGAGGAACACTGGCAGTCTGGGCGGTTATCATTATCCGCTGGAAGGGGATATCTTCTCCCCTGGGCCAGCCCAGGGTTCCATCCCCTGCTTCAACATTAACTCCCGAATATCCTGCCTGGGAGAGATTTGCCCGTGCCCCAGCCGCAAGATCCCACTCTTTTTCCATGGAAAAAACCAGATCTGCCTTTCCGACAATTTCAGCCATTAAAGCAGCATTATATCCCGAAGCAGTTCCAATTTCCAGGACCTTCATCCCCGGCTTTAGAAGGAGGAGCTCCAGCATCGAAGCTATAACCTGGGGTTGGGAAACCGAACTCCCGGGATATTTGAGCATAACAGCCTGGTCCAGGTAAGCGTGTTCTGCGGGGATTATTCCCTCAAGAAAAATATGGCGGGGAATACGGGAAAAGGCTTTTTCCACAGGAGAAGATTGAATTACACCCCGCTGCAAAAGCCCTTCAACCATCCTTCGGCGTAAAACCTCCATATCCTTAGGCAATAATTATTTCCCCTCCATTATTGCTACACCGGAACTCGTTCCAAGGCGATGGGCACCCGCTTCAATCATGGCCAAAGCCTTTTCTCTATCCCTGATACCACCAGAAGCCTTAATTTTGGCCCTGCCCTGCAAAACTTCACTGAAAAGCCGGACATCTTCTTCTGTAGCTCCGGCGGAACCAAAACCCGTCGAGGTTTTAACATATCCAACCCCGGCTTCCTGGGCTATCCGGGTAGCCCTGATTTTTTGTTCTTTATCCAGAAAACATGTTTCAATTATTGCCTTAACCGGTATTCTTCCGGCTGCTTTAACAACCTCTTCAATATCCTTTTTAACTTCCCGCTCATCTCCATCCAGGAGGGCCGAAAAATTAATTACCATATCAATTTCATCAGCCCCTTCTTCCAGGGCTTTTTCCACTTCTGCAACCTTGGCTTCAGAATATGTTGCCCCCAGGGGAAAACCCACAACCGTTGCAATCCGGACATCACTATCCCCCAGGAGTTTCCTGGCAAAACGAACATAATAGGGCAAAATGCAGACTGCTGCAAACCCGTATTCGGAAGCCTCAAAACAGAGTTTTTTTATTTCTTCTTTCCCGGCCTGGGGTTTTAAAAGAGTATGGTCAATGTACCTGGCAAGGTCTTTGTTTTCCATTCCCAATCAGCCTCCCTCTATTAACGGTATCCCAGACGGCGCATCTCTTCTTCCCGGTCCCGCCAGTCCTTTTTTACCTTGACCCAGAGGTCAAGGTAAACCCTGCTCCCCAGAAGAGACTCAATTTCCTCTCGGGCAAGTTTCCCGATTTCTTTTAAACGGTTACCTCCCTGTCCAATAACTATTCCTTTCTGGGATTTCCTCTGAACATATATATGGGCGTGAATATCAACAATTTCCGAAGCTTCTCTTTTTTGCATTCCCGTTACCTCAACCGCTAGGGAATGGGGGACTTCCTCCCGGGTCAGCCTGAAAGCCTTTTCCCGGATTAATTCTGCAACAATGAACTGTTCGGGTTGGTCGGTAACCATATCATCCGGAAAATACTGGGGTCCCTCAGGCAACAGCTTTTTGATCTTTTCGACAAGTTCATCCAGGTTGTAGCCATTTAATGCAGAAATTGCAAGAAAATTGTCCCCCAGGACCTGGAAGTAGGATTCAATCTTTTTCTGGTCTGAAAGATCTGCCTTATTTACAACCCCAAGTACAGGAGTTGTTACCTTCCGCAAAAGTTCAGCAATATATTTATCTCCCCCTCCGGGATAGTACTGCCCATCAACCAGAAACAATATTCCGTCAACCTCTTCCAGAGCCCGCAGGGCTGAATCCAGAAGATATTCTCCCATCCGGTCAACTGGCTTGTGAACACCGGGGGTGTCAATGAAAATAATCTGGTACCCGGGAAGGGTCAGAACCCCCTGCACCTGGTTGCGGGTAGTCTGAGGACGTTCTGAAGTAATGGTTATCTTCTGTCCTACAAGAGCATTTACAAGAGTCGATTTGCCCACATTCGGACGTCCGATTAAGGTAATAAATCCGGACCTGAAACCCTTTTCCATGCCAACGCCCCCTTAAAGATTCCCCGGACCAAAAGCATCGGGCAAAAGTTCCCGTAAAACAAAAGAAATAATCTCCTCACGGCCAATCAGGTGAACCTTCAGGTCGGGCTTGAATTCATAAAGAAACTGCCGGCAGGCACCACAGGGAGGGGTTGGGTTATCTTGATCCCCAACTATGGCAATGGCAACAAAATCTTTTTTCCCCGAGGAAATGGCTTTAACACATGCAGTTCTTTCCGCACAAATGGTAAGTCCGTAGGAAGCATTTTCCACATTACAACCGGTAAAAATTTCCCCCTCCGCAGTTAACAGGGCAGCACCAACGGGGAAAACGGAATAGGGAACATAGGCATTTTTTTGCACATCAATTGCTGCCTGAATTAATTTATCATCAACCATCAATACCTGACCTCCTGTCCGCGGGGAACAATTTCAATCCAGGTCTTTCCCGCATTAAACTGGATCAACCTTCCTCTTTCATCAAGAAAACTGGTCCATCCCGGTCCAACCTTAAGCCAAGTTCCCTCGATAACCTCACCGTCCTGGAAAACTACAAGGGGCCCGCTACCCTCGAGGTCAACCCCCAGTCGACCTACATCATCAATAACCTGGGTCCGGACAAACTGGATTACAAGGTTGTCTACTTTAATTGGTGCTCCATTTTCCAGAATATGAGGTTTTCCATTTACGTAACGCTGGTAATAACCCTCCCAGGGCAGATAGCGGTATTCCACAATATTGTCAGCAGAAAACCTGATGGTTATGTTTTTGGCTTCCGGTTCCGGTAAAGAGGAAATGGTAATTGAGGAAAAGGGGAATCTGGATGCAGGAGGAGAATAGTTTTGGCCCGCAAGATAATCCCTTATATGTGGCCAGCCCGAAAAAAGATTGTGAGGAGCTCGCAGCGAGTTATCGCGGTAAAAATGTTCCGACTCATAAAAATCATCCAGATTTTCGATATTTATGCGGTTAATGGTTTCATAACCTCCCGGACTGGCTCCTGCATGCAACAAAACAGCATTATATTCCCGGGCTTTTTCAACCATATAGCTCCGGGCACTGCGAATTGGTCCAATGCGGGAAGGGATCTCTTCATAAAAGAGGGCCAGAAGTCGAGTAATTCCTCCTTCAACTGGAAATTCATAGACAATAGATGCCTTGTCCAAACCGGACTGGGTATTGCCGGGAACAAAGTTGTCAATAATTGCCATCACCGGGACCTCTTTTGCGTCTCTGGGCACGGCCAGACCGGTAAATGGTGAACTGGCACCAACAGGGGGACTAAATAATATTATAAATAGCACCAGAATTGCTATTTTTCGGACTGAACCTACCATACCTTACACTCCTCATTGCTCTTTTTTGCCCAGGGAGATATCGTCCTGAATCTCTATCTCCACCCTTACTCCAAAAACTGCAAGTTCATTCTTAACGATTTGCAGGGCACTGCTCAAAACCTCGGGAGAACCTACTGCCCTAATTACAACCGGATCTACAGGAATAGGATTCTGGTTAACCAGAATTACCGGACCACCACACCTGATAGCCGAAGTTGCAACCAGTCGTTCTCCGCCAACGTCCAATCCTCTGGCTCCAGCAGCAAAAAGCTCATTGACAATACGCCGGATATCCGTATCATGAACTATTTGATCGTTTCTAAAACTGCCCTGCACATCATAAACCTTTACAAGGATTCCCGGCCCTTCCATTATTTCATACCCGGTATCCCGGGCCAGTTGTTGCCATCTTCTTTGCCAGTCAGCAATTATCCTGTCTTTATCCCGAATAATTTTATCTCTTTCTTCCAACAACCTATCTTTTTCATCCAGAAATAAATTGAACTGGCTTGCGGGGAAAATCTCAACTTGGCCTTCATTCCAGAAAATTTCTACTGGGCCCATTTTTTCAAGGTAGAGCAGATGATTTGCAGCGTTTTCCGGAAGTTTAACTTCACCCTTTCCCTCAATTAGTTTAATTTCCCGGGAATCCTCCAGAAAGATCAAAAAATGGCCAATTTCTGTTGCAAAGTCAAATTCCCTTTCGATATATTCTTGGATCAATTTCGTTTCCCGAAGGTGATCTTCTTCAGCAACCAGAGCCTGAAATTTTGAAGCATATTGTCCCAGGATAAAATTAATTTCTTCTTCAGACTGAGCTCTTTCCAGTTCCCATTTTCCCTGGGCAAGGGTTCTGGTAGCCGTTTCCCCGAGGTGATCTTCGCTGTCCAACCATTCTTCCCAGAAGGAGAACAAAAACTCTCCCTGAACTCTGGCTTCTTCCAGCGGATTCTCTTCAATTTCTTCCTCAAAATCCCAGTTTAAATACAGGGTGGCAAGGTTTAAGAAAATTAGCAGGACAAGGGCCAGATACAAAAAAAGGTTTTTGCTTTTGGGCATTATCTGGCCTCTCCTTTCTGCTTTCTACCGGGAGGATTTAATGCCCCCGCCGAAAAAACAAGTTTAAGCCCCTCTTCAACACTCATATCAAGAAATTTTACATCCCGCAACGGAATAAAAACCAGGTGACCGGATGTAGGGTTGGGAGTGGTGGGAAGAAAGATATGCACAAGATTTTCTCCTGTTTTATCCTGGATTTCACCGAGGCCCCTGTAGGTTACAAAACCAATCTGGAAAACTCCCCTGCGGGGATATTCAAAAACAACTACCCTTTTGAAAGCAGTCTTGTTACGGAAAGTTAGGGTGTCGGTGAGTTGTTTGACTGCAACATAAATCTGCCGGATCACAGGGATGCGTCCCAGCAAACGTTCCCCAAAATTAATTAATCTTTTTCCCAGAACATTGGTTGCAATAACACCAATCAGCAGAATAAATAATAGGGCAGCTAAATACTCCAGCCCGTACCTTGGACCACCGAAAAGAAAGTCGGCTAAAGGTTGAACAATCTGTCCCAGAAGACCAACCAAAAGGGATAAAATATATATAGTAATAATGATGGGCATTAAAACCAATAAACCGGTGACAAAATAATGGCGGATTTTCATTACTGACCTCCTGCAAAAAACTGAAAAATAAGCACTGTGAAAAGAATTCCCAGCAAGCCGCCCCAGAAAACCTCGGATAGTTTGTGTATTCTCCCCTCCACACGACTCTGGGCAACAAGAAAAGCCAGGGCAAAACCTATTAAAATAAGCAGGGGATTATCGTTGCCAAAACCAATTACAGTCGCCAGGCTAAAGGCAATGGCGCTGTGGATACTGGGCATTCCACCTTGAAGAGAGAAGGTTTGCCCCTGCCGAAATTTGATAATAAACAAAACTGCAACGAGTAATAAAACCAGGATAAACGTGAGGTATGCTGGCTGTTCTCGGAGCCAGTTGAATAACCTCGGGGAAAAATCTTCAAACCTTCTATAAAAAAGCAAGAACCCTATCACCGCAGCATTTACAGCAGAAATCAAAACGGCACCTGCAGCAATATTCTTTATTACTTTTGCGCGGGGATGGTAGTTGGGAGAAATCAGATCAATTATCCTTTCCACCACGGTGTTAAAGAGTTCCATCACCAACACCAGAGCAATCGCAAACAGTAGAATGATAAATTCAACCCGGGGGAACCCCAGGAATATCCCCAGAAAAATTACCAGCAAACCAATTATAACATGAATCCTTAAATTTCGCTCAGCCAACAGGGCCTGTTTGATTCCGTCCAGGGCAAAAGAGAAACTGTCTACCAGTTTTCGGACAGGCATTTTAACCATCCTCCCGCTCAAGCTCCAGGCGGGATAGTATTTCCTCTTCTTTGTTCCGCATAACTTCTCGGTCTTCCTCTTTTTGGTGATCATACCCCAGCAGATGCAAAATCCCGTGGACTAATAGAAAGCCCAGTTCCCGGTTGAGGGAGTGACCAAATTCTCTGGCCTGTTCCCGGGCCCGGGGCCAGGAAATAATGACCTCTCCAAAATCTTCCTCTCCGAGGGGAAAAGAAAGGACATCGGTGGTTTCGTTTAATCCCCGGTAATCTCTGTTTAAACGCTGCATATCCTGGTCCCCAACAAGGGCAATGCTTAGTTCACCCCTCTCCAATCCTTCACTCCTCAGGGTAAAATCAGCAATTCGGAGCACCAATTTTTCTTTTTCATCTACGCGTTTATCATTCAGGCCATTAAAAAACCCTATTTTAAAACTCATTTCAGTCTGCCTCCCTGATTTCACCATAGTCAGGATATTCAACCCTCTTGTGGTAAATCCCCATCAAGATCTTTGTGAAACAGTCCTGGACTGGCCCCAGATCCCTGAGAGTCAGTTCACTTTCGTCAAGTTGCCCGATTTCCAGTTTTTCTTTGATTAATTCCTGGACCATTCCAGCAAGAGCCTGGGGGTTATCTCTTTCGGCTGGACGCGAACGAACCGCAGCTTCCACCACATCAGCAAGCATTATCAGTGCTGCTTCCTTGGAACGGGGTTTGGGACCATCGTACTGAAAGTTTTCCGAACCATTTTCTCCACGCTGGAGGGATTCCTGGTAAAAATAAGAAATCAGTGAAGTCCCGTGGTGTTGCTGGATTATATCCAGAATAGGCTCGGGCAGTTTATATTTTTTGGCCATTTCCACACCATCTTTAACGTGGGATTTTATTATAAGTGCGCTGAGGCTGGGGTTTAATTTGTCGTGGGGGTTGTTATCCCCGAGAAGATTTTCACTGAAAAAATATGGTCTCTTGATTTTTCCAACGTCATGATAATAAGCCCCTACTCTCGTCAGAAGGGAATCCGCACCCAACTGGTCAGCAGCAGCTTCCGCAAGATTACCCACAATAACACTGTGGTGGTAGGTTCCTGGAGCTTCCATCAGTAATTTCTTCAAAAGAGGCTGGTTGGGATTGGACAGTTCCAGAAGGCGGACTGAAGAAGACATTCCCAGGTAATTTTCCAGAAGAGGCAGTAGTCCATTGATCAGGATCGCGGCAAGTATACCATTACCCAGCCCAAGCCCGACTAAAAACAGCAACCTGGCAGGGTCAACAATATTTTCCAGGAGAGAAAGAGTCAGTATCGCAATTGCACAGAACCCTCCAACAATGACTCCTGCCCGGACAAAATCCCTCCTCTGGCTAACCCTTGATACACTATAAACTCCGGATATTCCTCCAACCAGGCCCACGGTAATTTCAGGAAGTCCTCCCTGTAAAATCAGAATGGCCAGGATTGTATAACTAAAAGTGGAAAAAATTGCTACCCGGGAATCCAAAAGCACCGAAACCAGTATACTTCCTACTGCAATTGGGAATAAATACCCAGGATGAGAAACGGGAAGATAACTGGTAGCCTGGGCCAGAACAACCATAAATAAAGGTAAAAAAGAAATCAGAATCATCTGGTTTTCTTTTTGGAGAACCTTGGGGTGGAAATTGCGAAGGAATTTAAAGTTTCCCACGAATATCAGGAGCATTAAGCCCCCAATACCTACAAAGTGAGCAGGATTTAGCTCGGGTTGTAAAAGGCCTACAGCTTCTAAAAGTTCAATATCTTCCTCTGTTATAACATGGCCCTGGCGAACAAGAACTTCGCCCTCGCGAATAGGCTGAGTAACTGGAGTAACAGCTTCCCGGGCTTCTTCTCTCCGGCGAGCAGTTTCTTCAACATTTAGGACAAGGTTGGGGCGCAAAAACCGCTCGGCAACTAACACCAATTGCTCCCTTTCCTGTTCGGAAATGTCCAACTCCTGTATTCTGCGGGCTACCTGCTCTTTTGCTTCCTCAAGATGAGTTGATCGGATCCCCCCATCCATTTCCTCAACCATGATTTCTTCCACTTTTTCCTGCAGAAAATCCCTTCGCTCGGAGGAGATTCCCGTCCAGAATCCAAACTGCCCTGTAGAAAGCCCCTCCCACCGAAATGAACCATTGGGAAACATGTTTTCCTCACGCCTGAATAGATTAAAGAAATGTTTTAACTCAGCCTGCATCTCCTCAATGGCTTTTTCATCTTCCTGGATAACGTTGGGAACCTGCTGAGCCATTTCTTCCCTGAGTCGGGCAGTTCTTTCCTCATCAATTAAAACCATATTGCTCGGAGCCTGGATATCTTCCCGGGCCACCTCTCCAACGTTTACATCCACCTGTGCAGGTAAAAATGATCCCCCCACCAGCAGGACCAGAGCAAAAAAACTGACAGCGGGCCAGAACCATTTTCGCCTTTTTGTATCAGTAAAAAATGCCTTTATTTCACGCAGCCAATGCAAGGCCTACCCCTCCTCTTTTTCATACAGATCATAGGCCTTCAAAATTTCCTGAACCAGGGCATGCCGGACTACATCCCGATTGGTGAGGTAGACAAAATCAATTCCTTCAATATGAGCAAGAATAGTCCTGACAATATTTAAACCCGAGTAGGTGTCTTTGGGCAGGTCAATCTGGGTGACATCGCCTGTAATCACCGCCTTGGAACGAAAACCCAATCGGGTAAGGAACATTTTCATCTGTTCTTTCGTTGTATTCTGGGCCTCATCCAGAATAACAAAAGAATCATCCAGGGTTCTTCCCCGCATATAGGCAAGAGGAGCAACCTCAATTACATCCCTTTCCAGGTATTTAAAAACACTTTCGTGCCCAAGCACGTCGTAAAGAGCATCATATAATGGTCGCAAATAGGGGTCGACTTTTTCCTGCAGATCCCCTGGCAAAAAACCAAGTTTCTCACCCGCTTCAATTGCAGGCCTTGTTAAAACTATCCTAGCCACCTCTTTTTTTAAAAAGGCCTTTACTGCCATTACCATTGCCAGGTAAGTTTTTCCAGTCCCTGCCGGACCAATCCCAAAAACAATGTCTTTTTTGCGAATGGAATCAACATAGGCTTTCTGGCCCACAGTCTTTGGTTTGATTTTCTTTCCTCGATAGGTTGTATGAATCACATCACTATAAAGGGGAAAAAGATCCAGCTTTCCCTCTTCTTTTATGGTTTGTATGGCATAATCAACGTCTCGCCGGGAAATCTGGTTCCCAGCAACAATTGCTTTTTGCAGTTCGTCGATAACAGTCTTAATTTTATCAATCTCATCTTTTGAACCTTTAATAATAATCTCATTTCCTCGAGCAGCTATTTCTGCTGCAAAGGATTCTTCCATGAGTCTCAGATGACTGTCTTGATAGCCAAAAACCCTCAGCGCTATTTCATTTGTAGGCAAAACCAACGTCTCTTTTCTGGACAAAACCAATTCCGCCCCCTCTTCAATATTTTTATATTTAGGGTTTCCCTGGCCTCCTCAGGCAGGGAAAAAGACAAAACCAGATAAATAAGAAAAAATTTACCCCAGTATTCCGATTTGTTTCTCTCTAGAGTATATTAATAATGGGGTGCCTCCGCAACCCCTGAACCAATAATTTTTTCTTCAACCGGGCTTCTTCCGCTTTAACAGTTGAGTTTTTGTGCCACCCCGTCCGTTATCAATACTTCTCCTTTTTCCCAGGTTTCTCCTTCTTTTACATACCCCCGTTAAGTTTAACGCCAATACGCCTGTTTTTAATTCAATTTAAAAAGAAAAGGCCGTTGACCAGATTGGCCAACAGCCAAATAATTCCTAGCGATTT
>PUNE01000044.1 GCA_003551665.1 Halobacteroidaceae bacterium | reverse complement strand
GCGAGTACAGTATCGAGGAACTGGATATTGCTGGCTGGACCACGACTTATCCGCTGGACACCGAGGTAACAGTGGTAGCCGACCAAACAGCTCGGTTGGAGATCCTGAACACTTTTGAGACCGGCTGTCTGTTTGTCGAAAAACATTGGGAAGGCGAATATGATCTAGAAGATCTTCCCCTTGAGGTAATAGTAGATGTATATAGTGATGATGCAATGGAGAACCATGTAGGCAAAATTACTCTAGAAGCTCCACACTGGGAAGGAAAACTATGTTATTTAAAACCAGGAATTTATTATGTTAGGGAACGAAATGTTCCTGGATTTATTACAACCTATCCTGATGGTCATATTGCTGAGATTACAAAAGATAGCCAACCTTCTAAAGATAGCCAACCTTCTACTGAACATTTTAGTACAATATATGCTATCCCATCGAATGGAGACCCCGATTACCCTGATAAAATCCTAATTGTGAATACATTTGTGGAAGAGGGCTGCACAAGAACTCAGGGTTATTGGAAGACCCATTCCTTTTACGGCCCGGCTCCTTATGATCCCACATGGGCTCTTCTGGAACGAAATCCTGGAGATCCTGAAGCTGAGGGAGATAGCCTTTATAAAGTGTTCTACCTCAGCAATAAGAGCTATTATCAGGCAATACAGCAGGAGCCTGCTGGTGGAAACGCCTATTATATTCTCGCAGGGCAATTTATAGCTGCAAAATTAAACTTCCTTGCTGGAGCGGATCCTTCTGAAGTTCAGGGTACATTTGATGAGGCAAAAGGATTATTTGAAACTTATACACCCGAGGAAATAGATGCTCTGCAAAGGGATGAGGATTTAAGACAACAGTTTATTGATTTTAGTTATATCCTTGACCAATACAACAATGGAGAAATTGGACCGGGACATTGCGATAGTTTTTGAGATGGAACAGGAAGTAAAAAGATAATAGTTTTTAGGGAATAATCCCGACTAATGAAAACGGACCTCCTTGATTGTAAGGAGGTTCGTTTTTTTGTTAGGTAATTCCCAACTATTAAAAACCCGGTAATCAGGAATTTTTTTCTGGGTATAATATGTTGGGGATTGTTGAAACAACCTCCAAGAAAAAAACCTCTCCGCTTATTATTTTCAATATGTTTAATCTTTTATCACTTGTATATCACATTTTTGCTTTACACTGAACCTTACAATAAAGAAATTCCCTCAAAGGAGGTATAACCGTGCATAGCAAGAAGTTAATTCTGCTTTTAGTGGTTCTTCTGGCTCTTGGAGCCATTGCCATGGCGGGCTGTGGTGCGCCTCCAGAAGAAGATTTTGAAATGGAAGAACCCCTTGAAGACCCCGATCTGGACGATGATCCTTTTGAAGACCCGGATCTTGACGAAGACGACCCATTTGAAGGCGGTTAATTTTAATCAAACTTAAAGAGAAAAGATGGGAGGATATATGAGATTTAAAAAGTTTGCTTCAATTTTGTCGGTGTTGTTTCTTTTAGCAGGAATAGTAGGGTTTGGAACTCCAGCTGTAGCACAGGATGTAGTTGTAGTTTCAGTAAATCTGGATGAAATTGCTGAAGTCCACCCTGCTTTCCATGAAGCTCAGGAGCAGTTTATGAAAGAAGTTGAGGAAATGCAGGAAGAACTGGCAGAAATGGATGAAGAAGAAGCAATGGTTGCCCAGCAGCAAATGGACATGGAACTTGAGCAAAAAGCCATGGAATACCAGCAAATTGCTCTGCAGCAAATTAGAGACGATGTTCAAGAAATAGCTGAAGACCTTGGTTATGACTATGTAGTAGTGGAAGGCATGCTGCTGGCAGGAGAAGTCCAGGAAGATGTAACTGAAGAAATTCTCGAAGAAATAGAAGAAAATTACAGCTAAACAGGCTCCTGCTTCGCCCCGGCGGTTTCCGCCGGGGCAAAATCTTTTTCGGGCCCTTTTTTTGTTTTGAAATAAGGAAAAAGAAGGATAAATATAAAAATATGGAGAATAATTTGAAGGAATGATTTGGAAAATTGGGAGGCAATCGTGCAAATAATTGGAGAAATTTTTCGGGATAAAAACCTAGGCAAAGAAGGGAAGATTCTGATAAGAGAAGCCGTAAGAGCCGTAATCTTAGATAAAAGTGACAGGCTGCTTATGGTTTTTTCTTCCCAGGGGGGAGATTTCAAATTCCCCGGAGGAGGAGTGGAAAGAGGGGAAAGCCATTTCCAGGCTCTCAGCAGGGAAGTGGAGGAAGAGTGTGGACTGATAGTGGAGAAAACTTTTGGTGACCTGGGTATGGTAATTGAGTACAAAAAAGCCAGGGAAAAGGCATTTGATATATTTCAGATGAACTCATTTTATTATATATACACCCTCCAGAAAAAAATGAAAAAACAAAACCTTGATCAATATGAAAAAGACCTTGGTTTAAAACCTGTTTGGATAAGGGTCCAAAAGGCCTTCGAAGCAAATAGGGCAGTCCTGGATAAAGAAAGGGGGTTTCCGGATTCCTGGGTTGAAAGGGAGACCCTTGTCTTAAATACTCTGCTAGAACAAATGGATCGTGGGGTTCTGCTTCCCCGGTCCAGATAAGAGGAGGAATCAAATGAGAAGGGTTCAGGGTAATTTCCAGGGAAGAGGAGAAACCAATCTTTTTTTTCGGGCCTGGATCCCAGCAAATGGATTGAGGGGAGTTGTCCAGATTCTCCACGGATTTGGCGAGCATGGTGATCGGTATGAAAACCTGGTAAACAGGCTGATTCCCGATGGTTTTGCGGTTTTTGCCCATGACCACAGAGGGCATGGAAAGAGTGGTGGGGTCCGGGGTCATATTAATTCTTTCCAGGATTATATTGATGATACCCGGAAATTTTACGCGGGGGTAGTCCTGCCCAGGTCCCAGAAAAAACCCATTTTTCTCCTGGGGCATTCCATGGGAAGCATAATTGCCCTAAATTACCTTCAAACCGAGCAGGATCACTACCAGGGAGCCGTTTTATCGGGAACGGGATGTGAGCCCAGAAGCAGTGGGGCAATGACCCTGGCTGTTAAGGGCTTGAGCTCTGCCCTACCCAGGGGAAAATTCAAATTCCCCCTTCCCCCATCTTTTATCAGTCGGGACCCGGAAGTGGTTGAAAAGTATGAAAAAGATCCCCTGGTTGAAAAGAAGCTTTCTTTTCGCCTTGCAGGAGAACTTTTCAACTGGTTCAGCAGAGGAACAGAAAATGCCCGTGATCTCCAATTGCCAGTTTTAATTCAATGTGGAACGGAAGACCAGGCTTTTCAGGGCGAACAGGTTCTTTTTGAAAGAGTGGGCTCAAAAGATAAAAAAATTCTCCTTTACCCCGGTCTTTACCATGAGGTTTACAATGAACTGGAAGAAGATCGGGAACGGGTTCTTGATGACCTTGCAAACTGGTTATTAGAGAGGGTTGGTTAGATCAGCCAGAACAGGAGGTTCCAATCATGCAGCAATATATCCTGGCCATAGACCAGGGAACAACCAGTTCCAGAGCTATTTTATTTGACCAAAAGGGAGGGCTCCTGTCTTCCGAACAACAGGAATTCAGCCAGATTTATCCCAGACCGGGCTGGGTTGAGCATGATCCGGAGGAAATCTGGAGAGTGTCACTGGAAGTTATGCGTGCAGTTATTTACAAAAGCGGTATTTCCCCGGAGCAGGTTTCGGCAATTGGGATTACCAATCAGAGGGAAACCACTGTTTTGTGGGACAAAAAGACCGGAAAACCGGTAAGCAATGCTATTGTCTGGCAATGCCGGCGGACAGCAGATATCTGCACCTCCCTAAAAGAAAAAGGCCTGGAAAAGGTTTTCCGGGAAAAAACTGGCCTGGTTATTGATGCCTATTTTTCCGGCACCAAGGTAAAATGGCTTCTTGACAATGTTGAAGGGATGAGAGAACGGGCAGAAAGAGGAGAACTTGCATTTGGAACTATCGATTCCTGGCTGGTTAATAAATTAACCGGTGGGAAAGTCCACATTACCGATTACAGCAATGCTTCCAGGACCCTGATGTTTAACATTCACAGCCTCCAGTGGGATGACGAGCTATTATCCATCCTCGATGTGCCGCGGGCAATATTACCCGAAGTAAGATTATCGAGCCAGGTTTATGGCAAGACAATAAAAGATTTATTCGGGACGGAAATACCCATTGCCGGTATTGCTGGGGATCAGCAGGCGGCCACCTTTGGGCAGGTTTGTTTTTTCAAGGGAATGGCCAAGAATACATATGGAACCGGTTCTTTTCTCCTTATGAATACAGGGCAGGAAGCGATTGCTTCCCGTCACGGGCTTTTGACTACAATTGGCTGGGGCCTGCAGGACAAAATATATTATGCCCTGGAGGGAAGTATTTTCATAACCGGGGCAGTAGTCCAGTGGCTCAGAGATGGCCTGCGCCTTGTAGATGAAGCCCGGGATACAGAATGGATGGCCAGAGGTGTTCCCGATACCGGTGGGGTTTACCTTGTTCCTGCTTTTTCTGGACTGGGTGCTCCTCACTGGGACATGTATGCTCGAGGAGTTATCGTCGGGCTAACCAGGGGAACTACGAAAAAACACCTGGTCAGGGCTGGGCTGGAAGCAATTGCTTATCAGACCCGAGATGTAGTGGAGGCCATGGAAAAAGATGCAGGTTTAAAAATCCAGAATCTAAGGGTTGATGGAGGAGCTGTGGAAAATAATTTTCTCATGCAATTCCAGGCTGATATTCTCGGAGTGCCCGTAGAAAGGCCCAGGACAACTGAGACTACGGCTCTCGGAGCAGCCTATCTTGCCGGTCTGGCTGTTGGATACTGGAAGGATATTGACGAGATTGCTCGAATCTGGAGAAGGGAGGAACTTTTCCAGCCCACCATGAGTAAAGAAGAAAAAGACCGCCTTTATGCCGGGTGGCAGAAAGCAATTAAAAAATCCGAGAAATGGGTTGAGCAGGAGTAAAAAGGAGATGGACGATGAAGAAATTCGATGTAGTAATAATTGGAGGTGGAGTTGTAGGGTGTGCTATAGCCCGCGAGCTCTCCCGTTACAATTTAAAGATAGCCCTGGTTGAGAAAGAAACCGAGCTGGGGAGCGGTACCAGCAAGGCCAATACCGGGTTGGTCCACTCTGGTGTTAATGTGGACAACACTACCCTGAAGGGAAGGCTTAACCTTCAGGCGAACCCACTATTTGACCGCCTAACATTTGAACTGAATATTCCCTTCGTTCGCAATGGAAGCCTGGTGATTGCCCAGAACCGGGAAGATCGCCAGGCTCTTTTACGTGACCTTGATGAAGCGAGAAAAAATGGGGTAAAGGATGTCAGATGGTTGAGCAGGGAGGAGCTTTTGGGCAAAGAACCTGCAATCAATCCTGATTCTCTGGGGGCAATTTATGCCCCGAGCGGGGGAATTATCTGCCCCTTTGAATATACTCTAGCCCTGGGTCAGAATGCTCATAAAAATGGGGTTGTTTTTTTCCTCGGCAATAGAGTGTTAAAAATTCTTCAGGAAAAGGACAGGGTGCTGGGGGTTGAAACGGAAAGGGGAAGGTTAATTGCTCCCTATGTTGTAAATGCAGCTGGGGTATTTGCGGATGAATTTGATAGTGCTGTAGATGTCCCGGGGATCAAAACCAGGCGAGGTCAGTACCTCGTATATGACAGGGATTATCCCGTTCAGATCAACAACACAATTTTCCCCAGGCCAACAGAAGTTTCCAAGGGGATAATTGTCACCCCAACTGTTCATGGAAACCTGATGATTGGACCCAACGCGGAAGAAGTTGAAGGTAAGGATTCCCTGGAAACCACAGCAGCAGGAATAAACGAAGTAATAAAAGGGGCCCAGAAACTGGTTCCGGATATAGATACATCTGCAGTAATCAGGATGTTTAGCGGTCTGCGGGCTGTAGCCAGCAGTGATTTTGTTATCAAATCTACCAAAAAACCCCGGGGACTGGTTCTGGCAGCGGGCATTCAATCCCCGGGGCTAACTGCTGCTCCTGTTATTGGAAAACTTGTTGTTGAGTTAATAGAAGAACTGGGCCTGGGTCTTTCTCCCAAAAGCAGTTTTCAGGCTGAACGTCCCTCTCCAATTAGGGTGGGGGATCTGGATTATGAAGAAAGAGCAAAACTTGTAGAAAAGGATAACAATTACGGGCAGGTGGTCTGTCGCTGCGAGGGAATCACCAGGGGAGAAATCAGGGACGCCATTCTTGCCCCCCTCGGGGCGGTAACCATTGATGGAATTAAACGCAGGACCCGGGCAGCTTCCGGGCGCTGTCAGAGTGGTTTCTGTGGCCCCCGCCTTGTAGAATTATTAAAGGAATTTGCCAGCATATCCCCCCTGGAGGCGACTTTAAGGGGAGGGGCTTCCCGGATTTTAAAATATCGTTCCAAGGAATTGCTTTTTAAGGCTGGTGAAAAAGTTGAAGACCTATGAAATTGACGTCCTTGTTGTCGGAGGGGGTCCCGCCGGGCTGGGAGCAGCAATTAAGGCCCGAGAAAATGGAGCAAGGAAAGTTCTTGTTCTGGAGAGGGATTTTGAACCCGGGGGAATTCTTAACCAGTGCATCCATAATGGCTTTGGCCTGCAGTACTTTTCTGCTGAGCTGACAGGGACCGAATATGCCGGGCGCTTTATCCGCAGGGCTGGTCAAACTGGTGTTGAAATCCAGACTGATACCATGGTCCTCGATGTTAAGCCATCCCGGGAGGTAATAACTTCCAGTGCAAAATACGGGCTGCAGAGATTCCAGGCCAAAAGTATTGTCCTGGCTATGGGCTGCCGGGAAAGAACCCGGGATGCAATCCAGATTTACGGAAGCCGCCCCTCAGGAATTTTTACTGCTGGAACTGCCCAGCGGTTTACCAATATTGAAGGTTTTATTCCTGGCAGGCAGGTGGTTGTGCTGGGCTCGGGAGATATTGGCCTGATCATGGCCCGGCGGATGAAGCTTGAAGGCTGCGAGGTTCAGGGAGTATATGAACTCCTGCCCTATACCAATGGGCTGAGTCGCAATGTGGTCCAGTGTTTAAATGATTTTTCTATTCCCCTCTACCTGCAGCAAACTGTTACCAGTATTTATGGTGGGGAAAGAATTGCAGGAGTTACCACCCAGAAGGTCGATAAAAAGCAAAACCCCCTCCCGGGGACTGAAGAATACGTGCCATGCGACACTCTCCTTTTATCAGTTGGCCTGATACCCGAGAATGAATTATCCCGGAAAGCAGGAGTCAGGATCGATTCCCGGACGGGGGGCCCACTTGTTGACCAGAACCGGATGACCACTGTCCCCGGAATTTTCGCCTGTGGGAATGTGGTTCAGGTCCATGACCTTGCAGATGATGTAACAGTGGAGAGCGAAATTGCAGGACTTGCTGCTGCGGGTTTTGCTGAAGAGGAACCTCCAGGGAAAAAAGCAAGGGTATTGGTTGGAAATGGCCTGCGGTATGTAGTACCTCAGGAAATTGAACTTTCCCGTAATAGAGAAGAACCCCTTCTGCTTTTCATGCGGGCAGAATTGCCGAGGAGAAAGGTTAATATAGTGATTAGCCAGGGGGGAATGGAAAAATTAAAATTTCCCCAGCCTTTTATTAAGCCAGGGGAAATAATTGCCCTGTCCGTAACCAGTGAAATGTTAGGCGAACTGGAAATCGATCAGGACATAGAGCTTAAGGTAGAAGGAGGGGGCTAGGGTGGAAGAAAAAAAACTGATATGCGTTATCTGCCCCGTGGGTTGTGAGGTCAGCGCTACCCTTGAAGATGGTGAATTGAAGGATATTAATGGTTACCGCTGTGCCCAGGGAGAGGAATATGCGCGGGAAGAATTTACTTCCCCCTCCCGGATTCTTACAGCAACGGTATGGATAAAGGGAAGCAGGGTTTCGCAATTACCGGTCAGATCTAACAGGCCCCTTCCCAGGCCCAAACTGGAGGAGGTTATGGCCCTCCTTGCCAGGGAAAAGCTTGAAGTTCCGATAAAAGAAGGGCAGATTATTATAGAGAATATCTTGGGCACAGGCGCTGATATTGTATCCTCCCGGGACCTGGAAAAATAAAAATAGCTGCTAGCAAAAGCAGCTATTTGGCCATTTTTCGGACCAGGTCAGCACGGGTGATAATCCCCACAAGGCGACCCTCATCCACAACTGGCAGGCGGTTTATTTCTTTTTCCACCATCAGGGTAGCAATTTCTTCAACTGTGGCATCAGGCCCTACTGTCTTGGGATTGGTTGTCATCAGCCCTTCCACTGTTACTGAAAGGTACTTTTTGAACTCCTCTTCAAACTTCCTGATATTGCCCAGGTAAATTATTCCTCCGAGAATATTAATATAATCGGGGAAAGACAATTTTTTATCTTTCATGATAATATCTCTCTCGGAAACAATCCCCACCAGGCGGTTATCCCTGACCACGGGGACTCCACTGATCTGGTTTTCCGCAAGAATCCGCGCAGCATCTTCCACGGTGGTATCAGGGGAGATGGTTATGACATCCTCTGTCATTATATCGCGGGCTTTGAGCATAATTTTCCCTCCTATTTTTGCTCTTATTTTTTTGTCCTAATGGATTATTTAGATTAAAAAACAATTTTTCCTGCTGCACGGTTAAAGAGAAGATGGTAAAATAAAACAGGCAGGTAATTTATGGAGGGAGGTAGGCAGATGAAAAAAAGGTGGAATTTTTTAATCCTGGTTTTGTTAATTCTTGCCGGGCTTCTGGCCGGATGCAGCCCCTGATGAATTACTGGCCGCCGTTGGCGGTTTCAGGGCCGGATTTCGGCCCTTTTTTTGTACTTAAAAACCCCGCAAAACCTGCAATAGTCCCCAGAAAAAGGGCTGTAAAAGTTGGGAAAATTCCAGAAAAATCCCAAACAAGGGCTGCCAGGGGAGGGACTCCTACAACCCCTGCAGAGTAAAAAGCGAAGAAAACCCCTGTTGCAGAACCGAAATGGGGGGCGGGAGCAGAATTAACCAGATTAATGAGCCCGGGGAAAACCAGCCCAAATCCGATGCCATATCCCAGGACACACACCCCCAGAACTAAAGGAGGAACGAAAGGTAGAAGGGATATAAAAAAGAGGGCAATTAAGAGGCCCAGATAAATTAGAGAATTTTTCCTTTGCACCCTGGGAAAAAGCAGGGGCCAGATAGAAAGGGTTATTATTGCGCTTAGGGCAAAAAGGGCAAAATAAATTCCGGTGAAGATTGGAGAAAAGCCGAGTTGTTCGACCTGGAGGGGTAAAAACAGCATCATGGTTCCCGTTGCCCCCATTAGAGAGAGAGCAAAAAAGAAGGACGCCCGGAGCTCCGGCCTGGAAATTATTAACCTGACTTTGTTTCGTGGAGAGAGTTGTTTTGATTTTTCGGTTTTTGAGCCTGGGTTTTTAACTCGGGTTGAAAGAATTGCTGCAGGGAGAAGGGCAAGGGCCAGGCCAGCATAGGCAACCTGGAAGCTGAAAAATCCAGCCAGGGACCCTGTTAAAAGAGGACCGATTAATGCGGCGAGCCCAATACAGATCCCAAAAAAAGAAAACCGCCTGGGGGAAGTGCCTGCAGAATTTAAGGCAGACAGGGTGGAAGGAATCAGGAAACCTCCCAGGAGGCCATGCAGGGAGCGAAATACCAGGACCTCAATTGGTGTGGAAAGAAAGGAATAAAGAAAAACTATAAGGGTAATTCCAATAAGGCTTATAGTAAGAGGTCTCTGGAAACCCCGGTAATCAATGATTATACCCGCCCAGAGGTTGCCGGCTATGTTGAATAGAGAATATGAGCCGATAATAATCCCAATTAAGAATGGAGTGGCTCCAAGGGAAGCGGCCCAGGGGCTGAGGATCGGCATCTGGGCATGTGTATCCAGAAAAGAAGCGAAAATCAAAAAGTAAATAAGAACTGCCATTGGGACCCTCCTGACTGAGGCTTAATTGATAAATTCCCCGATCCTGGCTATATTCCTTTTTGCCGGGCTTAAAAAATGCTAACACTGACCGGAATCGGGAAAGTAGATATTTATTGTTGCACCTTTTCCCGGTAAAGAATGAGCCCAGATTTTCCCCTGGTGGTTTTCCACAACGGCCTTGGCCAGAGCCAGTCCCAATCCTGTTCCTTTCTCTCCCCTGGTGGTAAAAAAACGTTCAAAGATTTTATCTTTTATTTCCAGTGGAATTCCCTTTCCATTATCACTAATACTGAGAAGTATTCCCTTATTTTGGGTTCTCCGGGCCTTTATAGTTATTTTCCCCCCTTCAGGTGTGGCTGTGATACTGTTTTGGATAATATTCATTAAGGCCTGGCGCAGAGCAAGGGAATTCCCCAGAAGAGGTGGAAGGTCCTCAGAGCTTATGAACTGGAGTTTAATATTTTTTTTCAAAAGGAGAGGGTCTGCTACCTGTCTGATATCTTGGATAAGGGTGTTTAAATTGATTTTTTCTTTTTCCTCTCCTGGAATCCGGACCAGGGAAAGGGACTTTTCCAAAATTAGATTGATTTCTCTGCTGGCTTTAATAATCCTCTGGAGATTCAGGTCTTTCTTTTCTATGTTTTCTGAATTCAGTGCCATTTTTGCCGAATTTAAGACAATAGAAAGAGGGTTTCTTACGTCGTGGGTAATTACTCCCACCAGATTTCCCAGGACCAGTGTTCGGGCAGAGATGGAAAGTTCCCCCATCAGTTCCTGTATGCGTTGGACCATATGGGAGTACTGCCGGAAAAGGGGGAGAAATTCCCGGGGAAGAGAGGTGTTCTCCAGTCGGTGGCCCCCTGGATCTTCTGCAAAAGCCTCCATATTGTGCTGAAAGAATCCGGTAGCCTTCCTGATTTTGCGGGAAATATAAAAGGAGAGAGACAGGGAAAGGAAGATGGCGATGAGGGAAATAAGAAGAGGGCCACGCAGTCGATTAATTAATTCTTTTTGCAGTTTTTCCGGGGGAATTATAGCCCAAATCTGGCCATGGGAGATGCCCCTTTGGCAGTTAATTGAACAGGAAAAAAGGGGGAACCCGTCAACTTCTTTTTTAAGCCGTTGGGCTGCGAGATTATTATCCTGGGGCAGGTTAAGGGAGTTACCGACGAGGTTATGGAATTTTTCCTGGGGAGATATAGCAACAAAAGTCCCAAGTGTATGAGAGTAATAACCAAAAGCTCCGCTTTGCAGATGGGAATTAAGGTGGTTTACCAAAGGTTGAGCAGATTTCTGGGCAGAACTGACTTTTTCGTGGAAATCTAAATTGTTTTTATCTCCCAGCTCATTAATGGTTTCTGCTATTTCCATTAACCCCTGTTGTTTTTCAGCCAGGCTCATTTCAACTTGCATTTTCCTGGTATGTAGTACCCTTTCTTTTTCCAGGTAATACCTCTCCAGGCTGAAAAGGGCAATGATAATTAGAAGAAAAAGGAGGATAATAATTCCAGCCTGGTTGGCCAGACTGTAATGTCTTTTTTTCTTTTTCTCCATTTTCAGTTATTCCCTCCGAAACCTGTTTGTTTTAAAAGTGAAACTCCAGGAAAAAAAGTTTCTCGGGGTACTCCCCGGCTTCGAAAAGTTTAGAAAAAAGGGTCAAGAATATTTAAAAGAGAATAAAACAAGAAAAATTATAACATATGAAAAAATGAGCCATCAAATCGGGAATAGGCGCAAGGGAAAAGGGTAATTTTAAATAACTGGCGAAATAAACAAAAAGGACCATTACTTTCAGGAATTGTTTTCCAAAAGAACCAAATCTCTTCAATTACACAGATAAAATAGGATTTGGAGGGGTTTTGATGGTGGAACAGGCTATTGTTTTTGCCGTTATTTTCACCGCCCTGATTTTGTTTGCTACCAGCGTGTGGCGTTATGAAATAGTTGCTCTTCTGTCCCTTTTAACCCTTGTATTTACCGGAATTGTGTCGGGGGCAGAGGCTTTTTCCGGCTTTGGTCACCCTGCGGTTATTACTGTAGCGGGTGTTCTGGTTGTAAGCCGGGGTTTATATAATTCGGGTCTGGTTGATTTCCTTGCTCGATCCATAGCCGATTTTAAAGCAGGTACTGCCGGGCAGTTGTTCGTCCTGGTAGGTTTGGTGGCCCTTTTTTCTGGTTTCATGAATAATGTGGGGGCACTGGCTCTTTTTCTCCCCGTTGCCCTGCGGATGGCCCGTCACCATTCTGCCCCACCGTCTTTATATCTAATGCCCATTGCTTTTGGCTCCCTGCTTGGAGGTTTGATGACCCTGATTGGTACTCCCCCCAACATTATAATTGCCATGTACAGGGCAGAGGTTGGCCTGGAGCCTTTTAAAATGTTTGATTTTACCCCGGTCGGTTTGGGAGCAGCGGTTTTAGGAGTCCTTTTCATCAGCTTTTTGGGATGGAAATTACTCCCTGTCCGCAAAGGACAGGAGGAAGAAAATATAATCGCCGTTGATGACTACATAACAGAAGTCCTGATTCCTTATGGTTCCAAATCCGAGGGAAAAACAATTAAGGAAATAATTGCATCAAGCAGGGCAGAAATTTTAATTGCCGGGCTGGTTCGCAAGAAATCCAGGTACCCTGTTCCCTCGATCCATGAAGTGGTATCCGGCGGGGATATATTAATTGTGGAGGCTGACCCGGAAAATCTACAGGACCTCGTTGAAGCAGCGGGCCTGGAGTTGGCAGCAACCCGGCGGAGCGGCAGAGAGCTTTTGGGCTCGGAAGAAGTTAACCTGGTGGAAGCAGTGGTAACAACTGATTCCCCCCTACTGGGTAGAACCGCCCGGGATTTGAATTTACGCTGGCGTTATGGCGTAAACCTGTTGGGGGTTGCCCGGCAAGCTACCCGCCTGCGGGAGAGACTGGGCAGCATCAGGTTCAGGGCCGGGGATGTCCTTTTGCTCCAGGGGAAGCAGGGTACCCTATCGGAAACATTAACCCAGCTGGGATGCTTACCCCTGGCCCCTCGTTTACTCCGTCTGGGGCAACCCCGCAGGATATTCCTCTCCTTGGCTATTCTGGTGGTTGCGGTTCTGGCAGCTACCTTCAACCTTCTTCCCATCCAGGTTGCCCTGGTGGGAGCAGCGTTGGGAATGGTTGTAACGGGAATTATCACCCTCCGCCAGGCATACCACAGCATCGAACTGCCCATTATTATCCTGCTGGGGGCCATGATTCCTGTAGGTGAGGCCCTGGAAACTACGGGCGGAGCAGAATTAATCGGGAGAGGTCTCCTCTTTGCCAGCCAGCACCTCCCCCCCTTAGGGGCAATTGCTATCCTGATGGTCTTAACCATCTGTCTTTCCAATATAATCAATAACGCTGCGGCAGCTGTGCTTGTGGCTCCCATTGCACTAAGCATGTCCCAGGTTCTGGGTATCAGCCCCGACCCCTTTTTAATTGGTGTTGCGATTGCTGCCTCCTCTTCTTTTCTGACACCAATCGGACACCAGTCCAATATCCTGGTAATGGGTCCAGGAGGCTATCTTTTCAGTGATTATTGGAAACTGGGTTTACCCCTGACAATTATTGTCCTCCTGACAGCAATACCCCTGATCGGGCTGTTCTGGTTTGGAAGTTAAATAAAAAGAAAGGAAGGTCGAAATGGCAGAGGAAAAGAACTTTTCGGGGTTGCTTTTTGTTGGCTTTATGTTTATTGGCGGGGGATTGGGTTTGCTGTTTGGCCGGCCGGAAGTAGGGGGAGCGGTTGGCATGGGAACAGGATTTTTGGCCATGGCTCTTTTCAGGAAAAAGGGCCAGCCCGTAACGGTTTCTCTCCCGGCTACAACATCCGGTTATTTCCTTTTGCTGGTAGGTGCTTTTCTGATTTTGGGAGGCCTTAGCCTGATCTATTTTCCCGGAATAATTTATCCCTACCTGATCGGATCTTTTCTGGCCCTACTTGGTTTGGGCTTCATGGTAATGGGGAACAAAATTGTCCGGCTGGGAAAGTAAGCCCGGGCTGGTAATTGTCGTGGGGCAGGGTGGCCTTAAAAAAGGAGCCTGGATAGAAGAGCTTGCTTTCTTCTGCGAGGTTTTTTTCATCCGGGTTCAGGGAGAGGAAGAACCGGGAACTTTGAAGTTTCCACTTGCAAAGGAGCTTACAAACATTGAAGGTTTTATAGGGAATTATTGTTCCCTTGCACGCCTGGGCCATTTTTCTGCGGATACGATAATTATTACCCCCGAAGCTACCCTGGTCAAAGAAAAATGGGATGATTTTCTCTGCAGGGTTTTTCTCCGCGCTGAGTGGCGGCATTATTCAAAAAAGGAAGAAGGAGGTTCACTGCAGAATTTTCAGAAAAAACATAAGTACCTCTTGATGTCACTTGCTCCTGATATCAAAGATGAAATGGGCAGGCTCGCAGCAGGTGGAGAAATATATTATGATAGGTATGGAGAGCTGGTTAAAAAAATAACCCGGTTTCCCTCCAGACGAGGTAACCAGGTTAATTCAATCCAGCATATATTCGGTTATTTTTCCGGGGAATTATCGGAGTCGGAAAAGAAAGAGTTTTTGGAAAAGGTAGGGTTGTTCGAAGAAGGCAAACTTTTTATGCAGGAGATCAGGGATGAGTTAAGGAAGTTTTGCGAAAAGCATCCCCGTTCCTATATCCAGGCTCAGAGCTTTTTACAGCCATTTCCCCGGGAACTTTTATCAATAAAACCCGAGCAACCTTCCGGCAAGTAAAAATACGGCTATTGCCAGGACAATTTTAACCCAGCGGTCCCCACGCCTTATGGCCAACGTGGAACCCAGCCATGCCCCGAGACTATTGCCCACGGCCAGGGTGAGGCCCAGGGCCCAGTCCACCTGACCGTTGATAATAAAAACCAGTAAAGAAGCAAGCATGTAAATCGCAATGATTATTACCTTGAGGCTGTTGATCTGCACAAGTGAAGAACCGGTTAAAAAAGCCAGGATGGCAATGATAAAGATTCCCACACCGATCTGGATAAAACCACCGTAAGCTCCAATCAGGAAAAAGACCCCTATTCCCACCAATTTATTATTACTGGCAATTTCCCTGGCCTGGAGGTGGGAAGAGGTTTTGGGTTTCCAGATAATCAGCCCCAGGACCCCAAACATGACCACTGCCAGGATCCGGTTGAAAGTTTCTTCTGGAATGGTTACAGCCAGTTGAGCTCCCGCAATTGCTCCTAAAAGCGCCGGTATTCCCCAGATC
The DNA here is from genome assembly GCA_003551665.1 of Halobacteroidaceae bacterium. GTDB lineage: Bacteria > Bacillota > Halanaerobiia > B1SED10-174 > B1SED10-174 > T1SED10-26. The sequence continues at coordinate 11,109 of PUNE01000044.1, read as the reverse complement.
AGGCCCAGCTTCCAGGGGAAATAACCCTTGTGGCGGAAATTAGTGATTGCAACGATGTTTTGCAGCATCAGGGCAATTCTGTTGGTTCCGTTAGCCATTGCCGCAGGAAGGCCTAAAAAAATTAAAAGCGGTAGAGTTATGATTGAACCACCACCAGCCAGGGTGTTAAGAAAACCGCCAGCAGTGCCAGCAAGAAGAATAAGGATTATCATTAAGGGGTCCATTAAAGATATGCTCCTTTCGGGTTGAAAAGTATGTCTTTTCTTAGAATTCTTTATCCAGTGAAAAAACCCTGTTAAAGGGGGGGACTGACATGGAAGAAAAATTAATGGAAACGGCCTCGGCCTGGAAAAAAGCGAGACGGGTACTTGTTTTTACGGGAGCAGGAATGTCTGCAGAAAGCGGAGTCCCTACCTTTAGAGGCCCGGGAGGGATCTGGAATAGATTTGATGTGGAAAAAGCAGCCTATCTCCAGTCTTTTTTGACTGACCCCCGGCCTTTCTGGGAGCTGGCTCGAGAACTGATGCTGAAAGCAGAGGCCCGGCCGCACCCTGGCCATTATGCCCTGGCCCGCCTGGAAAAGAAAGGGTACCTCCAAGGGGTTATTACCCAGAACATTGATGGGCTGCATCAAAAGGCAGGAAGTCGAGAGGTTTATGAATTGCATGGTTCACTGGATAGACTTGATTGCCTGGACTGCCAGAGGGAGTACAGCTGGGAAGGGATTTCCGGGGAAGTTGAATCCGGGGAAGTTAAATGTGCCTGTGGGAGCAAAAAGGTTAAGCCCAGGATAGTCTTTTTTGGAGAGAGCCTTCCCAGGGAGGTTATGGATAGATCCATGGAAATTGCCGGGGACTGTGATTTGCTGTTAGTAGTAGGGTCTTCGCTGGGGGTATTTCCTGCTGCCAGCATTCCTCAACTTGCCTGGCAGAGAGGCGCCAAAATGGTTTTAATAAATTCGGAAAAAACCTATTATGATGATATGTTCAACTGGGTTTTTCGGAAGAGTGCAGGAAGGGTCCTACCCGAACTGGAGAAAATAATTCTGGGAGGGGAGCAGGAAGAAAATAATTGATTAGGAGGGGGAAATATGCTACCCTTTTATCTGGTAGATGTTTTTGCAATAGAAAAGTACAGTGGTAACCAGCTGGCAGTGTTTCAGGGGGCTGAAAAACTTTCCACAGGAGAAATGCAGAAAATAGCCCGGGAAATGAATTTTTCGGAAACCACTTTTATTTACTCTGGTGAACCGGACCCGGAAGGTTACCGGGTACGAATCTTTACCCCTGAAGAAGAAATCCCTTTTGCCGGTCACCCCACCCTGGGGACAGCCTTTGTAATCCGGGAAAAAATTGAGAAAAAACCCCTGGAAAGAATTTATTTGAAAATGGAAGTTGGCAGTATACCTGTAACCTTTGCCAAGGAAATGCTCTGGATGGAACAGAACCCGCCTGATTTTGGCGAAACATATGAACCTGAAGAAATCGCAGGAATTGTTGGTTTGGATCCTGAGGAAATTGACACCCGCTTCCCCGTCCAGGATGTTTCAACGGGGTTGCCTTTTATCCTGATACCCTTAAAGGATAGGGAAACCCTCAATAGAGCAAGTGTTGACCGCACGAAATACCTCAAATTCATTGAAAACAAAAGGGCTAAATCGCTGGTGGTTTTTGCCCCCGGGGCAAGTACGGTGGGGAATGATATGAGTGTCCGTGTTTTTGCAGATTATTATGGTGTTCCCGAAGACCCCGCTACCGGTAGTGCCAATGGGTGCCTTGCCGGTTATCTTGTTGAAAATCGCTACTGGGGAAATGAACTGGTTGATATTCGGGTTGAGCAGGGTATGGTAATTGGCCGGCCATCTCTTCTGCACCTGCGCGGTTTTAGAAAAGGTGGTATAATAAAAATCGAGGTTGGAGGCAGGGTGGTTGAAGTAGCACAGGGCAACCTGGTTTGAAACCGGGCTGAAAGAGAGGAGAGAGGTTCCATGATAAGGTGGCTGGTAGGGATTTTAATTGGTCTCCTGGCCATAGGATTTTCCTGGGCAATAATAGTCCTGGTAATTCCCTTATTTGGAGTTTTAACGGGAATTTCCGCACTTTTTTCAGTACTGGTCGGCCTGGGAATTTTTATGGTGGTGCCAACAATAATTATTATTACCATAATCTTTTTTATCATCGTTGTTCCAATTAAGCTAATCCAGAACAGCAAAAAATAAAGGGGCGTTTTTGCATGGAAGAATGGGCAATAGAGTTGATTGATGTTTCCCGGGGAGATCTTACCAACCTTAATATAAAGATTAATCCGGGAGAAAGAGTCCTGGTTCTCGGCCCTGCTGGGGGCCTTTCTATTGAGCTTTGCCAGAGCATAATGAACTTTTTGAATCTTGATGGAGGGAAAATCCGGGTTTTTGGCAGAAATCATCGGACGAATGAAGCAAGGACAAAACTTCTCCTTGGTTATGTGGGTGGAGAAATTAATTTCTACCCCGAGGTTCGAGCAGATCAGATTGCTCGCCTTTATTCTCCGCACTATTCTAACTGGGATGAGAAAAAATGGGAAGAGCTTAAAACCAGTTTAAAGGTAAACACTGCTGATTCGGTGCGAAAATGGAAGGAGGGGGATAAGGAAAGATTACAGCTGGCCCTGGCTTTAGCCCGCAGCGCTGAGGTTTTAATTTTTGCGGGAACTGCTGGCCTGGCCTGGCAGTACCGAAATTTCCTTTCTCCCGAGCAGACAATACTTCTGGAAGGAAATGGAGCGGAAAAATGGCTCAAGAACTCCGACCGGGTCATCCTTTTTGGAGATAGGGGGAACTGGCTTGAGGGTTCGAGAAAAGAACTGGGGCAACGGATGCGCAGGGTAGAAATATTCGGTTCTTTGCCTGAAGACCAGGTAAGGGATTTTTTCTGGGAATTAAAGGTTACTGAGGATAAAGTGGAGGGGATTTCCTCCGATTATGAAGGCCTGGCCGCCTTTATGGAGAGGGACCACCCTGATGTTAATTGGAAAGACAAAAATGTTGACCTGGCTGAGCTCAGCCGGAGGCTTGGAGGGGGAGGGAAAAACCATGCTTAACCTTGTCTGGCAATCATTTTATTTGCAGTGGAAAACAGCCCTGATTTTCCTCCTGATCCTGGTAGTTGCCTTTTTTGCCTTCTTTTTAATATGGCGGCAGGATATTATCTTTATCCTGGCGATTTTTTGGGCCCTGAATCTTTCGTTCCGGTCCGCCCAGCTTGAGGGAGAAAAAGGAGGGCTTTCTTTTTTGACCATCCTTCCTGTTGGCCGGGAACACATTGTGATTAGTAAATTTTTAACTTCCTTTGTGGCCACCGCTTTATCCTATGGTCTCGGGGTATTGGCTTCACTCTTCTTATATGGAGGCCAGATCCCGCTTGATAACCTGATTTTCATGGGGCAGTTTTTTGCGGTCCTTTTGGTTCTGAAAGGTGTTTTCTGGATGTTTTTTTTCAAGGATGGCTATGCCAGGGCCCGGGACAACATCAGGTTGGTTTTTCTGGTTCCCCTTTTCTTTTTGCTTTTTTATGATATCCAGGGATACGAATTTGGAGCAAATTTAATTGGAATACTGGGGGCGCTTTACTTTTTATTGATGCTACCCTCAATCAGGCATTTTAATATGCGAGACCTGGTCTAGAGTGGAGAGAGAAATATTATGTTTATGGATAGGAAACAGAGATATCAAATCGGCCGAAAAACAACCTGGGTTTCCCTGCTTGGGAATGTTTTCCTTTCCATTTTCAAGCTTACTGTTGGTTTTCTGGGTTCAAGTGCAGCCATGATTGCAGATGGAGTTCATTCGCTTTCGGATGTCATTTCTACTGTTGTAATTATGGTAAGCCTGAAGGTTTCATCTCGTCCCGCTGATGACGAACATCCATATGGGCATGGAAAAGCCGAAGCAATTGGGGCAAAACTGGTTGCTCTAATGCTTATGGGGGCAGGAATTTACCTGGCCTGGGAAGGTGTTGGGAAAATAGTAACCGGAGATGTTCCCATTCCTGGGAGAATTGCCCTGTGGGGTGTTCTGGCGTCCCTTGTTGTTAAGGAAGGACTTTTCCGATATGTTTACGCAGTTGGCCAGAAAATATCATCAAGGGCTTTGATTACTGATGCCTGGCACCACAGAAGTGATGCTTTTTCTTCCCTGGCTGCCCTGGTAGGGATAGGCGGAGCCCTCCTGGGATGGACCTTCATGGATCCCCTGGCGGCTGTTGTAGTTGCCATATTCATCCTCCGGGTTGGCTGGAAACTTGTTTCCCGTGCAGTTGATGAATTAATGGATGCTGTTCCGGATCCTGAACTCCAGGAGCGCCTGGAGGAAAGTGCCAGGAATATGGATGGAGTCCTTGGGGTGGAAAACCTGCGCCTGCGGACCAACGGTCCCTATTATTTTGTAGACCTACAGCTAATTGTTGATAAGGGATTGAGTGCTTATAGTGCCCATGAAATTGCAGCAGAAGTCAAGCAAAAATTACTGGATGAGAATGAACGGATTCAGGATGTCCTGATCCACGTAGATCCAGGGGAAATTAAGGAAATTGTGGAGGACCAATAATGGAGGGAAAATTTCTCCCGTTGTTTTTTTGATAACCACCCAAAACGGAAAGAGAACAGAAAGATTGAACCAGGCAACCAATGAAAAGAGGAAAAAATTCTGGAATGACGAATAAAAAAGGATAAAAACCGGAAATGGGGCGAATTCAGAATGGACAAAAAGAAAATCCTGATAGGTGTCCTGGTCGTTGTAGTGGCTTTTCTTGTGGTGTATGCCATAGGATTGAGCATTTATAGTTTCCGCCCGGCTGAAGTAAGTTTAGAGGAGAGGTATGATCCTTCTTTTATGAGGACTGTTTCAGTGCAACAGGAAGTTATGCCTGATAGTCCTGAAAGTGCATTTGAGCAGAAAATTATTTACACCGGGCAGATGGAAGTTGATGTTGAGGATGTTGATGAAACCTATGATACGGTAAGCAAACTGGTTGAGGAAAAGGGAGGGTATATCAGCGAATCAAGATTCTGGGAGCAGTTCGATGGAGCCCAGAAGAATCTACGCCTGGTTTTGAGGGTCCCTGCCGAGACTTTTGATAATACTCTATCCCAGTTAACGGATCTTGGCCGAGTGGTGGACCAGTCCACAAGGGGGCAGGACGTAACCGAGCAGTACTATGACCTGGAAGTCCGCCTGGAAAACAAAAAACGCCAGGAAGAACGGTACCTGGAAGTTTTGGATATGGCTACAACTGTTGAAGAAATACTCAAGGTAGAGCGGGAACTGGAGAGGATTCGGGGTGACATTGAAAGCATGGAGGGCAGATTTCGCTACTTGAAAGACCAGGTTTCCCTGGCTACAATAACCCTTATCGCCCGGGAAACTCATACTCCCTCAGCCTTCATTTCAACTTTTAAAGAGGCTTTTTCCAGCCTTCTGGAAAGCATCAAGAGTATGATTTTTTTCGGGGCAACTGTTTTGCCCTGGATTATCGTTATTTTACTCCTGGTCTGGCTGGTAAGTGCTATCCTCCGCAGCAGAAAAGGGTAATACCTATTGCAAGAAGGGGAATGGTATGGTAAAATTTTATTGAAACACAGGCGGACATAGCTCAGTCGGTAGAGCGTTGGCTTCCCAAGCCAAAGGTCGCGGGTTCGACCCCCGTTGTCCGCTCCATTTCTTGTGATTTTTTTAAGCGGGTTTCCAGCCCGCTTTTTTTTGTTTCGATTTTAGGAGGAAAAACCTTGATTTTTGCCTTATTGGTCCTTATAAACTGTTTTAGACCAGAATTAAATGGATTTTCCCGGTTTGGTTTACTTCTTACCCCGGCAAATAATATGACCAAAGAGGAAAAACTTGCAAGATCTAAGGACAGGTGATAATATTTTTTCATCAGTTATACATCTTGGTCTTATAATGGGGGTTGAAATGGACGAAACTTTTGGAAGGAATAGGTTAAAGAGAATAATTTTTCTGGGGATCCCTCTCCTTTTTGTGCTTACCATTTCTGGAGTTTTCTCGGAAGGGTACCTCGCTCCTGAAATGGTCCTGGTAAGGGGTAGTAAATTTCAGATGGGGGATGAGACAGGAGATCTCTGGAAAGGCTGCCTGCCCTTGCATAACGTGAATTTAACCTATGATTATTGGATTGGGAAATACCCGGTTACCTTTGCAGAATATGATATTTTTTGCGATAAAACAAAAAGACCTCCCGCCAATGACCAGGGGTGGGGTAGAGAAAACAGGCCCGTGGTGAATGTAACCTGGAGAGATGCAATTGCCTACTGCAACTGGCTAAGCGAAAAGGAAGGGTTCCAACCTGCCTATAACCCGGAAGGGGAACTCCTGGATTTCCAGGGAAATCCGACTAAAGACATTACCATAGTCGAAGGGTACCGCCTGCCCACAGAAGCGGAATGGGAGTATGCCGCATCTGGTGGACATGAGGCCCTGCCTATCCCGCCCCGGTTTTTATTTTCTGGCAGTGATAATATTGACGAAGTAGCCTGGTACTTTGAAAACTCAGGCGATGAATTTATTTTTACGGGTACACCATTGACAGTAGATTATTCCAGCCACGGTGCGGCCAAGATTAAGGGCAAATCTACTCAGCCCGTTGGGCAGAAGCTGCCCAACGAACTGGGGGTTTATGATATGAGTGGGAATGTATGGGAGTGGTGCCATGACTGGTATGGACCTTACACTGCAGAAGAAAAAACAAATCCCATTGGAGCGGAAACAGGCCATGTCCGAGTAATGCGTGGTGGGAGCTGGATTTTTGGTGCTAACGACTGCCGGGTGGCCAACAGGCTCTATCGACCTCCCCATGAAAAAATATTCCGCCTTGGTTTTCGACTGGCAAGAACTGAATTTTAAAAAGACCGGGGAAAAATTTAAAGTCTTTAAATTGGATCCGGGTATTTTGAAAGACCTGAACCGGCAATTTTTTCGTTTTTTTTAATAATTTAAAAGGTGAATGAAAAGAAGAAGCGAATATGTAAGAAAAATCAATTGCTGGAAGGAGGTTTTATTTTGGCCAAATTTTCCATTTTTGTTTTAGTGTTTGCCCTTTTATTTGTTTTTAGCACGGAAGCTATGGCGCAGAATTTTTCTCTCCAGGGTAATGCTTCATTCTGGGCTGGGCAATTCTGGGTTGGAGTCACTTCCCGTGCTCACCTGACCGAAAATCTGACTGCAAGAGCATCTCTGGGGGTTGCCCTACAGCGCTACATCAGGGCTTCAGGTGACCTGGTCTATAATTTCCGGCTTACAGAAGAATTTGATCCCTTCCTGGGAGCTGGGATCAGTTACAGCACCTTCGTTGGGCCAAGTATTGACCTGCTGGGTGGTGTTAACTTCCGGGTTGAAGGATTTCGACTTAACGCTGAGGCTACATACTCGATTTTCTTTGCTGCCGAGGAACCAAGGCCAAATCCGTTTGGGCTGAGAGTGGGAATGAATTTCTCACTGTAAATAAATATCTGGTTTTGAATAAATCTTGAAAAAAACCATCGGGTGTTTTTCCGGTGGTTTTTTCATTTTTTTATAAGGTAACTGGGAAATAATATAAAGGGAGAAAAAAACTTTTCGCGAACATTTGTTCTAGGACCAAATGTATGATAAAATATAATTGGTGATGAAAATGGAGATATGTCATCTTCACGTGCACAGCGAATTCAGCTTTTTGGACGGGTACTGCCGTCTGGAAGAGCTGATAGAGGGGGCCAAAGCCAGAGATATTAAAGCTTTGGCCCTTACTGACCATTTTAATATGAGTGGGACAGTGCCTTTTTATAAGCTGGCTCGCACCCAAAATATTAAGCCGGTGCTGGGAGCTGAGATAAATCTGGGACCGCCAGAGTACTTTCACCTGGTTTTGCTTGCCAAAAATAACCAGGGTTATATTCACCTCATGGAATTGCTAACTCATGCTCTTATGCGAGGTGGAAATGAACACCATGTGAAGTGGGAAGAACTGAGGACTAAAAGCCCTGGACTGATTGCTCTAAGTGGGTGCAGGCGGGGGGAAATACCGTCCCTGTTAATGCAGGGGAAAAAGGAACAGGCCCAGACCAGGGCTCGTGCCTACCGCAACCTTTTTGGGCAGCGCAATTTTTACCTGGAAATTGCCCCGAGTTTTTCCTCTCTGCTAAAAAAGAGGGTTGTCCAGCTGAGTAGAGATACCGGTCTTCCTCTTGTGGGAACAAATAATGTGCATTACCTGCACCCGGAAGAAGAAAAAGAACACAGTCAGTTTCTGGTTCTGCAGAAAATATCCCGGGGCAAGTATCCTCCACATGATGGGGGTCAGTATCTACTGGGAGCAGCAGAGATGGAAAAAAGCTTTCAAAATTATCCCGAAGCACTGATCAATGCAGAAGAAATTGCTGAAAGATGCAATGTAACCCTGGACCTTAACGACCTGCACCTCCCTTCTCTTGATCTGCCGGAAGGAATTACTCCAGAAACCGCACTGGAAAAGCTGGTTTGCTCTTACCATCGCTCCTCAAGTAAAGATTACAATGAGCGGTTGCAAAGGGAACTCGAGATTATTAAAAGGACGGGTTTCGCCGGGTACTTTTTGATTGTGCATGACATTGTTTCCTTTTGCCTGCGGCACAACATCCCGGTTAATGCCCGAGGTTCAGCGGTGGGCAGTTACGTCGGTTATCTTCTGGGAATGGGAACCGTTGATCCTGTGGCTCACAACCTGTACTTTGAAAGGTTCTTAAATCCCGAGCGTTCTTCCAGCCCTGATATTGACCTGGATATCAGCCACACCGGACGCAAAAAAGTCCTGGAGTACCTGTATGATAAATATGGGGAAGGGAAAATTGCTCATATTGGCGCATTTTCTACTTTCGCCGGGCGAGCAGCTGTCCATGATGCAGCCAAAGCTCTGGGGCTTGATGAACAAGAAGCATCATATTACAGCAGCCTGGTTCGCAGCTCTTATTTTCCCCTCGAACAGTCCATGGAGCTTGCCGCTCACTCTAATGCCGTCTCTCAGGATGATCCTCGAATAAATGAGGTTTTGAGCCTGGCAGGTTCTCTACTGGGACGAACCAGGCACCTCACCCAGCATTCCTCGGGCGTAGTGCTGGCTTCAGAAGGACTGACCAATTACACTGCCCTGCAGTATTCCCGGGATGGAGAGGTTATTACCCAACTGGACATGCACGGGGTTGAGGCACTGGGGCTTTTGAAAATTGATCTCCTGGGGTCAAGATTTCAGAGCGCTATTCAGCTTACACAGAGTGAAGTTAAGGATGGGCGAAATCTTGAAGTCAGGGCTCATTCCCTGCCAGCTAATGACAGGAAGACTTATAAGAACCTGGGACGTGGACATTCAATGGGGGTTTTTCAGCTGGAAAGCACCGGGACCAGAATACTCATGGGCCGCATGAAACCCCGTGATTTGAAAGATCTCATTGCTGCAACCTCTCTATACAGACCGGGCCCATTGAAATCGGGGATGGCAGAAAACTATCTGCAACGGCGAAAGAGAGGAGAACAGGGACCGCCGCCGCACCCTGCTTTGGGAGAAGTATTAAAAGATTCTCTGGGAACTATTATCTGGCAGGAGCAGGTGATGGCAACCGCCCGGGTCCTGGCAGGCTATTCTCTCGGACAGGCCGACATATTGAGGCGAGCCATGAGCAAAAAAAAACCGGTGGAAATGGCTGCAGAAAGGAAAGAATTTGTCCGGGAAAGTAAAAAAAGAGGAGTTGATGAAGCCCAGGCTGAGGAGATATTTGACCTATTGAGCCATTTTTCCAGTTATTGCTTTAACAAGGCTCATGCAGCAGCGTATGCCCAGTTGATTTACCAGACCGCCTACCTAAAAACCTATTTTCCTCTGGAATACATGGTGGCCCTGTTTAACAGCCACTGGGGAGACCGGGGAAGAATCAGTAAATACCTGCTGGAATGTCGCAGGATGAATATAGAGGTTCTGGGCACTGACATTAATAGGAGCAGCAGTTTTTTTTCCCTGGAAGGAAAAAGTTTGCGGCTGGGACTTGCAGCAGTGCACAATATTGGAGTCCGAGGGGTGCAGGCTATTCTGGAGGAGAGAGAAAAAAGGAGATTTGCTTCCTTTGATGATTTCTTGCAGCGAATTCAGTCCAGGAAGGCGCTCAGTATTTCGGCAATTGAGAGCTTAATTCGGTGTGGTGCTTTTTCCGAGTTTGGTCATTGCTATGATTTGTTGTGGAAATTGCCTGGATCGGTGAAACTTTACCGGACTGGAAACTCCAGGGGTCGTTCTCCCCTGGTTATGGACGGTAAAGGTTGGGGATGGGGAGAAGAATGGGAGAAAATTTCTCTGCAGAGGCAATTAAGATGGGAGTACGAGAATCTTGGCTACTTTATTTCCGGAAACCCTCTGGATCTGGTTGCTGCCTTTAATCCTGGCAAGCAGGTAAGTACCAACCTGATTTTTTCGGAACCGGAGGTCAAATCCTTCCGGTTAGCAGGACTCGTTACACTTATCCGGGTGCGTAGAAATGAAAAGGGATCACCTGTTTACCTGGTGGAAATGGAAGATAGAGAAGGGAATGTTGAATTTTATGCCAGTCCCAGCCAGGGCTGGAATGCACAGGTGGGTGACCTGATAGAGGTAGAGATTTTTTGTCCATCAAGGGAAAACTCTTACCAGTTGTTTTTGAAAAAATTACTGCGCAAAAAATCTTTGAGAACCGTGCTGGGAATTACTTAGGGAAGGAGAGAATTAAATGTTTTGTCCTTGTTGTTTAAGGATTTTGGTTTTGCGTGCCTGGCAGGGTAGAAGCTTCTGGGCTGATCTATGTCCCAGATGTAGAAGAAACTTAATGAGATTGAAGAGGGCAGAAGTAGAAACGAGAGGGCAGTAGTTTTGAGAATTTAAAGCCCAAATATGCTTGATTTTTCGGTCCGGAATTGATAGAATTATATTTGCTGAGCCGGCGTAGCTCAATTGGCAGAGCGGCTGAATCGTAATCAGCAGGTTGGGGGTTCGATTCCCTCCGTCGGCTCCAATAATGAAGCGGGGTTTTGTGACCGCGCTTTTTTCTTTTTCGTGTTTTACCAGCTTATCCGCCAGCTTAAGGGAT
>PUNE01000099.1 GCA_003551665.1 Halobacteroidaceae bacterium | reverse complement strand
CTTAACAGCCGCAATCCGGTTTCAGTAAAAAGAATCCGGGGAATAATCCTCATTACTATCCCCATAGCCCTCAGGTCTTTCTCGATCATACTATTTTTGATATCCATAGTTTTTTTGTGGACAGACTCAATACTCCTTCCCCGAAGAGTAATAAAACCGTTCATAATTAGATATGCCCCAACAATTATCGAACCACCCAGATCCACATATAAAGTCGCGGGAGCATCCGGGGCTAAAGTAACGACTGCCAGTGCAGTTGTTACAGAGGCATCTACAATGGATTTTGCAAGGTACAGTTTGCTTTGTCCCGCAAGAATGGCATCAGGTTTTTCCCGGTTGAGTCGGCGGTAGCGAAGAAAGAACCACGAATTTACTATTGTACCCAAAATGGCAATAATCAGGCCGGGAACGACGTTGCCTCTTTCCATAGCAGGGGAGAACAAGGCGACAAAAATAATAACAACCCCGGAAAGACACATTGCTCCTCCAACAAATAAGTTTGCGGTGCGTTCAAGTTTTTCCTTTTGGGCTACGTCAGGTTCAACATTTTTATTAAGAATCCGGAACACAACCAGTGATACAATAATAGCCATCAGTTCAGCTGTGCGGCGAATAAAATCAGCCAGTTGTGTTGAAGAGCGGCCAAAAAAAAGTGCCACCCCTACAACAATTGGTCCAGGCGAACTCATTATTACAGAAGCAATAAGGGTGCGCTCTCCTGATTTTGATTTCAGAATTTCACACCCCCAATAATAGAACTAACGGAGTCATTATTGCTGCTGCTGTAAATGGACAGGTAATAGTATCCATGCCATTTTTGGTGTATAATTCCACGATTGTAGTTCCGGCTGCTGTCAGGGTGGCAATTAGAACGTACTCCAAGCCCTCCAGGGGGCCGCCGTATGCAAGTAAGACGACAAGCACTGTCACAAAGGAAACTCCAAACATTGCTAAAGTGCCCTCAAGGGTTTTTCTTCCTTCAACCAGTTTCCCTTCAATGTATTTTTGGCCAAATTCTTTACCCACCAATGCTGCTGCCAGGTCACCTAAACCCCAGGCGAGCACGGATGCAATGACCAAAAATTTTAACCCCAGCCAACCCCAGCAAATGGAAATCAAAATTGCGAACATGCTGAAGGCCAAGATCAGACTTTGCTTAATTTCGCCCCTTTTACGCTCTATAAGAAGCTTGGAATAACCGGGAATTCGTTCCGCGAAGGCCAAAACCGGGAAAAAAATTGCAATAAATACGATTACTGCTATTGTTGATACCCACCAGGTTTTAAATCCATATGTTAGGACGAATATTGAACCCAATAGAATGAGGTGTAAAACTTTACGGAAGACCTCCCTGGGCATTGTGACAAACCGGCGCAGGAAAAGGGCACCGGCCAAACAGATTGCAAAATATCCAAGTAATATCCCGAAACCAATTGCAAACTCAAGAAACATCATCTGTCCTCCTGAGACTTTAGATTTGCTGCGACGCGGGCAAGCAAAGATTCCACGTGAATAAATTCCTCATCAGCGATGCCTTTTCTTACGAGGACATAAAGTTGATCGTAAATTTCTTTAATTTCTTCATCAACCGAATAAGCCTTATCAGTAAGAGTTACAATATAAGCACGTTTATCCGATTTACTTCGGACCCGGATGACGTATCCCTTGGATTCCAGTGAAGCAACCGTCCGGGATACAGCAGCTTTTCCTTTATCGAGCTGTTTTGCAAGTTGTTCCTGTTGAAGATTATTACTCCCTGTAAGGAGGAGAAAGAGTAAATCGCCTTCTGCGCCGGAAAGATTTAGTGGTTCGAGTTCGGTATTTATTATTTGCCGTGCTAAGCGCAAAATTTCTTTCATGTCCAGCCAGATTTTTCGGATTAACAGCATTGAACCACACCCCATTTAAATGTAATTATATTAAAAAATAGTTGCCGCGTCAACTTTTTCTAGATTTTGGCCTCTGCTGTTGACTAATGCATCCCCTGAAGGTGTTTGCATTTTTTTCGCTGGAATAAAATTCTCAACCAAGAAATAAAAACCAGATAACACCTCTCGCGGGCGAAGTAAGGGGGAAATTGATTACAAATTTCCAAACCAATATTTATTCCTCGAAGGAGGAGTGTAAATTGACCTGAAAAAGAAAGACCGCCAAGGGAAATACGGGTTTAAGGATTGAAACCAAATGAATTAACGGCAGTAGAATGGTTAAGAGAAGTCTGAATCATGGTTTCTTGAGGTTGCAATCAACTCCAGGGGAAACAACAATCCGGAAACCGGGCAGGATTTTTCTTTGTTTGTTGAAAAATTTGCTGTTTGTATGCTTGAGCAGGAGGAAACAATCGAATATCGAATAAAGATAGTGGGATGAAATAAAAAAGGATGGAAAAAGGATTCGAATAAGAAACTTGGGTGGGTATAGATCCAAAAAAACTTGAGGTATAATTTTAAAATCTAATTGAAAAACCTGCAAAACTTGATTGATTGGAGGTACATAGAATTATCATGGGTGAAAATAATTATTCATCCAACAAAAAAACTTCTTATGGAAAAACCCGGGGAAGCAATCGTTATTTTGTAAACAATAGGGTATATGGGCGGTCCCGGCGAAGAAAACTAAATTTCCAGTGGAAAAAACCTAATTTCAACCTTAATATTAACCCTAAATATTTGGGAATCCTTATTTTGATTCCCCTTCTGGTTTTGGTGGGTTTCTTGATTCTCCACACTCCTCAGGCCAGCCTGATAATTGAGGCCTCTGATGGGGGCAATGTTCTGCATCCCGGGGTGGGCAGTTTTACATATGACCGGGGTGAAGTGATTACGTTTAGTGCAGAACCAGAGGAAGGCTGGAAGTTTAAGGGCTGGGAAGGGGATATCCAGGGTAATGATGGCACCCTTGAACTGGAAATATATGAAGATCTGGAGGTTCGCGCTTTATTCGAACCCATTGAATACAGTTTTCGGGTTGACGTTGAAGGCCAGGGAGACCTGCAGGTTAAACCGGAAAAAGAGACTATCCCTCATGGGGAGAGTGTATTTTTAGAGGTAAAGGCCGAAGAAGGCTGGAAATTTAAGGGCTGGGAAGGGGATATCCAGGGTAATGATGCTACCCTTGAACTGGAAATATATGAAGACATGGAGGTCCGCGCTTTATTTGAACCAATCCAATACAGTTTTCTGGCTGAAGTTGAAGGGCAGGGAGAGTTGCAGGTAAAGCCCGAAAAAGAAACCTATCAACACGGGGAAGAGTTATTATTAGAGGTTAAGGCAAAAGAAGGCTGGGAATTCGAGGGCTGGCAGGGGGATGCCTCGGGAGAAGAACCCCAGACCACCCTGGTGGTAGACCGGGACCTCAAGGTTTTGGCCCTTTTTGCACCCAAAGAATATAATGTGGCCCTGGGTGTGGAAGGACAGGGGGAGATTGAAATTTCACCGGACGGGGGAACCCATTCCCACGGCGGTATCGTTACAATTAAAGCTTTGGAGAAACCCGGCCATAGATTTTCTCACTGGAGCGGGGATCTTTCGGGGAAAGAGAACCCGATAGAAGTGCGGGTGGAAGGCAATATTAACGGGAAGGCTGTTTTTGAAAGATTACCTTCCCTGTCTGAGGGTGATTCGGGAGAAAAAGTGCGTTATCTGCAGGATCAGTTGAGGGGTCTTGGATTTTATCCCGATCAACCAGATGGAAGTTTTGGCCTGCAGACCAAACTTGCAGTAAAAAAAGCTCAGATTTTCTTTGGCCTTACAGCTGATGGAGTGGTGGGACCGAATACATGGTCCGCACTGGAGGACGAGCGTGGAACATTCCTGTATACAGTCCAAAGCGGAGATACTCTCTGGGGCCTTGCCCAGAGGTGGAACACAACTGTAAACCATATCCGTGACATTAACAACCTTTCCAATCCTGATTTACTTGTTCCAGGAGATGAACTCCTGGTACCCGGTTTGGGAGATGGATTACCGGTTAAGGACACCCACTGGAATGAAGTCCAAAATATTTTGCCCCGAGAAGGAGAAGCCATAATAACAGATGTGGAAACGGGTTTGAGCTTTCGCGTCAGGAGGTACGGTGGAACCTACCATGCTGATGTCGAGCCCCTGACTTCCCAGGATACTGCCATCCTGAGAAGGATTTATGGCGGAGAATGGTGCTGGGAAAGAAGAGCCGTCATAGTTGCTATTGGGAGCGAGTTGATTGCTGGATCCATAAACGGTTATCCCCATGGAGGACAATCAATTACACATAATAACTTTCCGGGACACATATGCCTCCATTTTAGGGGCAGCCGCCTGCACCTGAATAATAGCACTGATCCTCAACATCAGGCAGAGATTGAAAAAGCAGCTGATTGCACCTGGCCGGCTATTGGTAGGTAGGCGCCCGAAAGAAAAGAGGGAGGGAAATTTCTCTCAGGGAGCTTAAGGTTTTGTACAGGAAAAATTTCTTTCCCTCTGGTGAGCTTAATAAATTTCATTGGGGGGAATGGATGATGATTGATAAAAAGAACCTGGTTGTGGTTTTTGCGGTGATTTTGTTGCTGGCTGGTAGCGGTGTTGGTGCTGAACAGGTTGATGATCTTTTGCAGCAGGGTAGAAATGCCTATTTTGAAGGTGATTACCAGCAGGCAGAAAATCTTTTTAGAGAACTCAAGGACAGAGGAGAATATGTATGGGAGGCCAATTTCTACCTGGGCATGATTTATCTGCAGCAAGACCAGCTGGAAGAAGCTGAAAAGTATATGCAGCAGGCTTATGACATGGCCCCTGAAGATTATTTCACCCTGGTCAATTACGCCCGCATTCTTTACCGTGAAGGTCATTTAGAACAAGCAGGGGAAATGCTTAACAGGGTCCCCGAAGATAAAAGAACTATCAGTGAAAGTTATTATAATACCCGGGGGCTTTTGGCCATGGCCGGGGAAAAGCATGAAGAAGCTATTGACTACTTTTTACAGGCAGTAGAGATTAACCCGGAAAACTATTACGTGTTGAATAACCTCGGTCTTGCCCTGATCAGGACCGGTGAATTCCAGGAGGCAAAGGAATACCTGGAAAAGGCAGTTGAACAGGATCCTCAGGAAGCCTTTATTTATAATAATCTTGGTATAGCCTATGAAAACCTGAATCAACTTGAAGATGCAAGGGATAGTTATGAACGCGCTGTAGAATTAAACCACCCCCAGGCGGAGGCAAACTTAAACAGGGTCATCTCCAGGCTGGAAGACTGAGGAATACCTGACGGGAAAAGTTTGGGCCCTGTAGGATCTTAGTTCAGGCCTGAAAAAAGTGTAACAGGGGATGTTTAGCTTCTATTTCAGGGGAAATTATAATGGCAGAAGAGAGAGTATTCGAAAAAACAAACGCCTGCCTATCCTTAAAGCACTATTTACACCAGGTCCAAAAGAAATAAAACCAGGCCTCCGATTTTTTCCGGGGGTCTGTTTTGTTTTTTCAGGGGGCTGCAGGCAAAAAGAATCTCGGTAGTGTTTGGATAAAAACTCTTTTACAAGGACTGGAAAAAGTATATAATAAAAGAAAAAGACTGCTATTGGAGGATTAAGAGCTTTATTTAAAAAAGTGACCTGAAATGATGACAAACCCGGAGTGAGCCAATAAAGGTCATTTTTTTGATAAAAGCTTGGGGGTGGGTTAAATGGCTTTTGGTTTGAGAAAAATTGTGTCTGTTCTTTTTATATTTCTCTGCTTTCTGGGGATGTCCTTAACTGCTGAAGGGGAAACCCCAGAAAGAAAGATTGTTATTGAACTTTCTACCTTTCGTCTTTATCTATACCAGGAGGGGGCTAAGATCCTGGAATACCCGATTGCAATAGGTGCGCCGGATACTCCCACTCCAGTTGGGGACACCAAAATTGTTAACAGGGTATACTATCCCACATATTATCCCATTGACTGGGGAAAGAAAGGCCTCACTCCTATTGCTCCAGGTCCTGATAATCCTGTGGGAGCCAGGTGGCTGGGTTTGGGTTTGCCCAATTATGGAATTCATGGAACCAACAACCCTGCTTCAATCGGAAAAGCTGTTTCTGACGGTTGCATCAGGATGTTCAACGAGGACGTTAAAGAGCTATTTGAGATGGTTCGGATAGGAACTCCGGTAACTATTGTGCATAAAAAGGAACTAGGCAGCCGGCCCCAGGAGCAAATAGAAAAATTGATTTCTATAGAAAACCCGGGGCTTTTCGTGGTTCAGGTAGGGGCATTTGAACGAAGAGAAAATGCACTGCGGAGACAGGAAGAATTGAAAGCTGCAGGGTTTGAAGCGGAGATATACAGTAACAATTTATTCCAGGTATGGCTTGCTGACCGTTTATCCTGGCTGGAAGCAATATTATTGCAGCATGAACTGGAAAGAATGGGTTTTAGTGTTTTTATAAAATCATACGAGGAATAGGTTTCTTCTCGGGAAGTTCCGGGGTAAAGAGCTGTAACATGTGAGTAGAACTAAGTAAAAAATAGGCATTTGCCCTCTGCCATTTCTTTTTTCTCAGGTGAATTTCTTTTAACAGGTAGAGGTATTAAAACAAGTAATGGAGGAAAAGAATGAGCTATATTGACCTGCACATTCATTCTGCCTACAGTATGGATGGAGAGTTTGAACCAGAGGACCTGGTTGATCAATGCCTGCAAAGGAAAATTAAGGTTTTTTCTATTGCAGACCACAATTGTGTAAGAGGAATCGCTGAAGCGGAGCTTTATTGTCAGGATAAAGATATTGAAATAATACCCGCAGTTGAATTGGACTGTAGGTTTGATAGGCTTGACCTGCATGTTTTAGGCTATGGGATAGATTATCAAAGCCCCGTATTTAGGGAAATTGAAGCAAATATTATCCTCCAGGAACAAACTGCATCCCGGGAACGGGTAAAACTGGTAAGGGAATTAGGGATAGATTTTTCGGATGAAGTTATAGCAGATCTTTCGAAGGATGGTATAGTTACAGGTGAAATGATTGCTGAGGCGGCTATGAGATTTGATAGGGAGCAAAAAAACCCCCTTCTCAAACCATATTACCAAGATGGCCCCCGGAGTGATAACCCTTATGTTAACTTCTATTGGGATTATTGCGCTCAGGGGAAGCCAGCCTATGTTGAAGTAGAGTTAATAAACTTACAGGAGGCAATCAAAATCATTGAGGAAAATGAAGGTGTGCCTGTCCTCGCCCATCCCGGAAAAAATATTAAGGAAAATGAGGAACTACTAAAGGCAATTTTTGATTGTGGGATTAAGGGATTGGAAGTTTACAGTAGTTTCCACGATGAGTCCCAGGTGGTTTTT
>PUNE01000022.1 GCA_003551665.1 Halobacteroidaceae bacterium | reverse complement strand
CCAATCTTAGGCCTACAACCTGGGAAAGTTATGAAGGCCATTGCCGGGTTCATATTAAACCCGAAATCGGTTTTATGAAACTGATCCACCTTCAAACTCACCACCTGCAAACCCTCCTAAACAGGAAGTTGGAAAGTGGTCGAGCGGATGGTTCAGGAGGGCTTTCCCCCCGAACAGTCCGCTATATTCACACGGTTATTCATGGAGCATTAGAACAAGCCTGTCATCCTTCAGAAGGTTTAATTCCAGTCAATCCAGCCAAAGGGGTTAAGCTCCCCAAAGATGAAAAAAAGGAGCCCCACGCTTATGACACAGAGGCCGTTAAAGCCTTTCTAAAGGAGGTTGCGGGACATAGACATTACCCTGCTTACCTGCTGGAACTTGCAACCGGGTTAAGACGGGGGGAACTCCTGGCCTTGAGTTGGAATGATGTTGACTGGGAAAACGGAACTATCTCTATTAAAAGAAACCTGGTCAGGACCAAGGAAAAAGGCCTTGTATTCCAAAGCCCCAAAACTAAGAATGGAGGGCGGACTGTCCCCGTTCCGGGACATATCCTCCAAGAACTTAAAAAACACAGAAAAAGAATAGCCCAGGAAAGGCTGGTTGCTGGTCCGGAATACCAGGAAAACAACCTTGTTTTTCCTACCCTTAAAGGGACTCCTTATGATCCAAGAACTTTTACAGAGCATTTTGAAGGTGTTGTCAGGAAATTAAAAGAAAAAGGATATCCCCATTTAACCTTTCATGGCCTGAGGCATAGTTTCGCCACACTGGCCCTCCAGGAAGGAATACCCATTAAAGTTATTCAGGAAATACTTGGACACCACAGCCCAGCTTTTACAATGGCAATTTATACTCATACAACCGAAAAAATGAAACAGGAGGCTACCGATAAGGTTGGACACCTATTAGCCTCCTGCATTGGCCCAACTGCATTATAATTGCAGTCATTTCGGGGGAAATGCTGCATAATGCATTAAGGGTTTGGGCCTGCTAACCCTTTATTGACTGGTGCCGGGAGCCGGGCTCGAACCGGCACGGGCAAGTATGCCCACCGGATTTTAAGTCCGATGCGTCTGCCAATTCCGCCATCCCGGCATATTGGAGGCGGCACCCAGATTCGAACTGGGGAATAGAGGATTTGCAGTCCTCCGCCTTAGCCACTTGGCTATGCCGCCATTTTGGAGCGGAAAATGGGATTCGAACCCACGACCCCAACCTTGGCAAGGTTGTGCTCTACCACTGAGCTATTTCCGCATATATGGTGGGCGAAACAGGACTCGAACCTGTGGCCTCTTGGATGTGACCCAAGCGCTCTTCCAGCTGAGCTACTCGCCCCGCCCCCCAGAGCCACCTTTATTATACAAGAGGAGAGGTGGGGCGTCAAGAGAATCCAAAACAAGTTCTTTCGAAAAAAAGAGGAAAACAGGTCCAAACCAAGAATGGTTTTTATTAACCAATTACGGTAAGAAAAGAGGTGTTTAATTTGGGAAAAGTAGCTATCCTGGTTCTGCTTTTAATTTTTTCTATGGGCTGGAATGTTGGGGCAGAGCAGCTGGCCATAATGGGACATGTAGAGGAAGGGCCGGAGATAAATGGTGAAGTAGAAGGTTATCCGCGGGATCCCTGGGAACAGGAACCTTACCGACTTTATATGGCTCATGACGGAGAAAAAATGTACATTCACCTCACCGTAAAAACCGAAGGCTGGATTTCAATCGGTTTTAATAACCCCGGGGGTGGAATGCACGGATCGAACATGTTTATCGGGTATTTTGATGATGAAGAAGGAAAAATAAGGGATGATGTGGCTGTTGGGAGGACTCATTCTGAAGTTGAATCCCCTGCTATTGAGGAGTTTTTTGTAGCCAGAGAAAACGGATTTGTTATAATGGAGTTTTCCTTTCCTCTGGAATTTCCCGAAGATGAAGGTTATAACCTGACAGGTTTGAATTCTGGAGATAGCTTCGGTATTATTCTGGCTTACCATAATTCTTCGCAAAATATAAGAACCAGGCATTCCAGTCGAGCCTCTTTGAATGCAGAAATAGAATAAGGTTTTGATGGAAGCTCCCGGTTTTCCGGGAGCTTTCTAAATCAGCCAGGGATAAAAATAATGAATTAAAAACAAAACCCAGAGTAGTACAGCTAGGGGACGGTGGAGCATAAGCCACCTTTGTTGTTTGATATTTAATGTTTTGCCTGCTGTAGCAACTATTCCCATTAATAGCGCGGTAAGCCAGACAAGATAGCCGGTATGTAGTGTTATTACACCAAGTGCCAGGTAACCATGAATAAACCCGATGATGATAAAACTTACCCCTATCAAGGGATGGATTTTTTGCAGGATGGGCATGATTTTTCGAAGAAATAAAGCAAAAGGTGTTTTTTTGTTCCCAAGGCTTTTAAAAACCCGCCGGGAAACAAATAGAAGTGACCCCAGAACAAGTAAAACAACGTTTATCCAGGCCAGGGTAATGTACATGGTTTCCTCCTTTTTCCTTTTATAACCTGATTATAACCGGGCTGGAAAGGAAAGGTCAAGAAAAACCTTCCGAGCATTTCGTGTGAGGGGAAAAATCGGTCAGGATAAAAGAATTCTGGTGGGAAAAAATTTCCTGCCAAATTTCGGGTTTACAACCCTCGCTAAATATATTATAATAATAATGCCAAGTTTAGAGAGTGTGCACCCTTAGCTCAGTTGGTCAGAGTGCCTGCTTGACATGCAGGAGGTCCCCTGTTCAAGTCAGGGAGGGTGCACCATTTTTTTCTCCCTTTGGGGAGTTATTTTTTTATATCAAACCACAAGACAAAGGAGAAAAAATGATGAAATTGATCGATATCTCAATGGTTCTTTCCCCTGATAGCATCACCTATCCCGGGGATACTCCTTTTTCAACTTCAAGGATTATGTCTCTGGATTCAGGTGAGATCTGTAACCTGAGTCGAATTGAAATGAGCTCTCATAGCGGAACCCACCTTGATGCCCCGGCCCACTTTATCCCCGGTGGCAAAAATATTGATGAAATGCCCCTGGATATTTATTATGGGCCCGTCCGGGTAGCGGATTTTGTTGATAAGGAAATAATTACAGCCGCTGATTTAGAACCCCATTTAGATGAAGAGGTAACCAGAATAATTTGTAAAACCCGGGGTTGGGAATTAATTAAAAAAGGGGAATTTCGAGAAAACCATCCTGCTTTTTCAGAAGACGCTGCCCTGTTGTTCGTTGAAAAGGGGATCCGGCTTGTGGGCCTGGATTTCATTACAGTAGAGCGGGGCCAGGGAGAAAAATACCCTGTCCATAATACGTTACTTGCTTCAGGAGTTGCTATTCTAGAAGGGCTCCAGTTGGAGGAGGTAACCCCGGGGGACTTTGTTCTGGCTGCCTTTCCTTTAAAAATCTCTGAGGGCGACGGTTCACCCTGCAGGGCTGTTTTGATTGAACAAGGATAAAGGTATAATGAAATTCTATCTACTCCGGGCAGTCAAGGACGGGTTTTATTCTTCTTTTTGACTGGGGAGAGTGCCAGTTTTCCCTAATTTCAAACACTTTTCCTCTCAAATTCCTGGAATTTTGGAAAAAGAATCATGATTTTCTTTCCAGTATAGTTGGGGAAACAACCTGTAAAAAGGTTGAGGGCTTTTCTCTCAGTTAAACAATAGTTGGAGCTTTTTTTGGACCTGGAGCAGATTTTAATTTTTTTGAGTAATAATTGACCGCATATTGGGGTTGTGTTATACTAACAAAGGAACAACAAAGCAGAAGCATCCGCTTCTCACCTGGTAGCTAAAAGCTCACCTGGTTTAAAAATGTATTGCGGATGGCTCTGCGTGCCATCTTTTTTTAATTTATTAGGGGGTGAAACAAGATTAGCAAGGATCTCAGGGTTAATGAGTCAATCAGGGCCCGCCAGATAAGGGTTATTGATGCTGATGGAGAACAGGTGGGGATAATGTCATTTCGGGACGGTTTGAATTTGGCCGCTGATAAGGGCTTGGATCTGGTTGAAGTTGCGCCCCAGGCCAAACCTCCTGTCTGCCGGGTAATGGATTATGGAAAATATAAGTATGAACAGGCCAAAAAGGCAAAAGAAGCCAAGAAAAATCAGAACGTAGTTAATGTAAAGGAAGTCCAGGTGGGTCTAAAGATTGAAGAACATGACTTTAACACTAAACTGCGCATGGCCAGAAAATTTCTCGGAAATAGGGACAAGGTAAAATTGCGCATTAAGTTTAGGGGACGAGAAATAACCCATAAGGATCAGGGGCATGAAATATTGAATAAGTTTCAAGAAGGCGTAAAGGATATGGGTAAACTTGAAAACAAGCCAAAAATGGAAGGGCGAAATATGATTGCCATATTCAGCCCGTTTAGTGAAAACAAGTAGGGGGTAATCAAAGTGGGAAAAATGAAGACTCATAAAGGAACTGCCAAAAGGGTCAAAAAAACTGCAAGTGGAAAGTTCATGCATGAGAAATCCTTTGGCAGACATAAATTGACTGCAAAAAGCGGCAAGAGGAAGCGCCAGTTGCGGCAGCCCAAAGAAGTTTCCGCTGCAGATCAAAAGAAATTGGAAAAATTACTTCCGTAAATTAGGATTAAGGAGGGTTTAAAATGCCGCGTGTAAAGAGAGGGCCCAAAGCCCGCCACCGCCGCAAAAAAGTGTTAAAACTGGCCAAAGGTTATTTTGGCTCAAAAAGTAAATTATATCGTCCTGCTCAGGAGCAGGTCATTAAATCAATGAGCTATGCTTACCGGGACAGGAAAAGAAAGAAAAGAGATTTTCGCCGCCTGTGGATTAGCCGGATAAATGCAGCTGCCCGCCAGAACGGCATGAGTTACAACAAATTTATTAGTGGTTTGAAAAAAGCTGATGTGCAGATTAACCGGAAGGTTCTTGCTGATATGGCAGTAAACGACCAGGAAGGTTTTCGCCAGTTGGTTTCTATTGCAAAAAATGGTCAGTAGCAATTACCCCGCTTCCTTCACGGAAGGGGGTTTTTGTCTAGGCGGTGATTGAATGAAGTTCAGTCTAAATAATGGTAAAAACAAATGGATGCACCGATTAACTCCAGTTCAAATCCTGGTAATATGTTATATGGCTGTAATTATTACTGGTTTTATTCTCCTTAGCCTGCCCATTGCTACAACCACCCCCGGAAGCTTGAAAACAATTGATGCTCTATTTACATCTACTTCGGCTACCTGTGTTACGGGGCTGACTGTAGTTAGCACGAAAGAAGATTTAAGCCTTTTCGGCCAGATTGTCGTTTTGCTTCAGTTTCAGCTCGGGGGACTCGGGGTAATGGCCTTTTCTACCCTTTTTGCTTTAATTTTGGGGAGAAAAATTTCCCTCCGGGGGAGATTATTAATCCAGGAAGACCTAAATCAGTACAATATTTCGGGTCTGGTCAGGCTGATGCGTTATGTTTTGTCCTTTACCCTGGTTTTTCAGGGTTTTGGGACCTTTTTATTATGGCTAAGACTTCGCAATTTATATGATGGCTGGAATGCTTTTTATCATTCCGTGTTCCATGCGGTTTCAGCATTTAATAATGCTGGTTTTGATCTTTTTGGTAACAGTCTGGAAAATTTCACCGGAGATGTTCTAATTAATCTTGTGATAATGAGCTTAATTGTGTTTGGGGGTCTGGGATTTGGGGTTATTGTAGAGATTTTTTATCGGGTGAATGGAAAAAGGTTTTCTCTTACCGCTCGTATGGTTTTCTTAATGACCTTCATTCTTTTAACTGTTGGTTTTTTAACCATAACCGCCCTGGAATGGAATAATCCGGAAACTTTGGGGGAACTTTCAGGAATAGACCGCTTATTGGCTGGTGGTTTTTTATCGGTTACCTCCAGAACGGCTGGTTTTAATACGGTAGATACAAGCCTGTGGAGACCAACTACCCTTCTTTTTGTTATTGTCCTGATGTTTATTGGTGCTTCTCCTGGATCCACAGGAGGGGGAATTAAAACCACTACCTTAACCATCCTTATTTTTTCTTTAATTTCTTTTGTTTCAGGGAAAAGGGATATTGAGGTCTGGCAATGGCGAATAACTAGCTGGTTAGCCATAAAAGCCTTTATTCTAACAATCCTTGCCTTTTCCTGGGTTTTTATGATTACTTTTGGTTTGAGTTTTTTTGAAGAAGAACCTCTTTTGAACCTTTTATTTGAAGCAACCTCTGCTTTTGGAACTGTTGGGCTGAGTACGGGAATAACCGAAAATCTGGAAACGCCAAGCAAGGTCCTTTTGATTATGTCTATGTTAATTGGTCGGGTTGGGGTAATGAGCTTTGCTATTGCTTTAAGCATGAAGAGAATTATCCCGCCACGGAGGTTCCCTGAAGGTTATGTAATGGTAGGTTAATTATAGTTGGAAGGAGAAATTTTTATGGCCCGAAACAAAAAAGACTTTCTGGTAATAGGGTTAGGGCGGTTTGGAGAAAGTGTAGCCCGCTCACTGGTTGAAAGGGGGCACGAAGTTCTTGCTATTGATTTAGATGAGGATCTGGTGAGAGAATTATCACCTGTTGTTACCCATGCCGTCCAGGCCAATGCTACAGATGAAAATGCTCTGGAATCGTTAGGAGCAAGGAATTTTGATGTAGCCATTGTTGCCATTGGGGATAACGTGTACGCCAATACCCTTGTTACTCTGATGTTAAAGGAAATGGGATTACCCTGTGTAATTTCTAAAGCAAAAAGCAAAATTCATGGGAAAATATTAAAGAAAGTTGGGGCGGACAGGGTGGTTTTTCCCGAATGGGATATGGGAAACCGGCTTGCCAACAGCCTTTTAACTGCAAATGTCCAAGATTATCTGGGGCTTGCTCCAAATTACAGCATAATGGAAATTAAAGCCCAAAAAAGCTGGATTGGGAAAACCCTTGCTGAATTGAATTTCCGTTCTCGTTTTGGGGTAAATGTTGTTGCAATTTTAAAAAACAGCGATATTAACCTTTCTCCCATTGCAGAGGATGAGATAATCGAGGGAGATATTCTAGTAGTTATAGGGCACAACGATGATCTGGAAAGGATGGATGGAAAATAAAAATGGAAAAAATCACCAGCCGCCAGAATACAAAGGTAAAATATCTGGCGGGCCTCCATACCCGGAAAAAGCGAAAGGAAACCGGGGAAATTATCCTGGAAGGCCCCAATCTTGTCCGGGAAGCTCTTGTTTCGGGAGTTGACCTTCTGGAAATCTTTGTAACCGAAGAATATTATCAAAAAAATAACTTTGCTGCGGGGGCAAATGTAGTTTTGGTAAGTAATGAGGTTATGGATAAAATCGCCCCATCTCGGACTCCTCAGGGCATTGTTGCCAGAATAAAAAGGCCTGATATTTCCTGGAGGGAAATTTTAAAAGAGAACAGACTTTTAATCCTGGAGGGGCTTCAGGATCCCGGAAATGTTGGAACCCTGATCCGGACAGCTGCAGGTGCAGGTTCTGGAGGAGTAATTTTATTGGGTGAGGGAGCAGATCCGTATCAACCAAAAGTGCTAAGGGCTACAGCAGGGTCGATCTTTAAAATTCCGGTGGCCGAAATTCCCAAGGAAGAAAAGAATAGTTTTTTAGATGAACTTGGAAATCATTTTTCCTTATTTCAGGCAAGGCCAGGAGAGGGTGAGGATTTTCGGGAAATCCGATTTCCCGAAAAAAGTGCACTGATACTCGGTCATGAAACAAGGGGTATCAGTCCAGAATTGGCGAATATTTCTCTGAAGACTGTGACCATTCCCCTGGAAAAGGGTATCGAGTCTCTGAACGTTGCAGCCGCGGGAGCAGTATTACTTTTTGCTATGCAATTCCAGAGGTCCTCCTGACTTGCCAACCCCTGAAAACTGTGGTATAATCAGTAAATAAAAGGGGAAAGGGAGTGGTCTTTTGAAGATATGCCCGCTCTTTTTATGGAGAGTTTTTGAGCGGACTGGTTCGGTAGGTGCTTATCTTGCATACCGGAGGCTGCTGACCTTTTCCGAACGTTCCACCGCCATGTAAATATTGTAAATTGTGCCGAGGAAAGAGTCCATAGTCGGGGCAGTGTTTCTAAAGAGAGGGAGAGTCTTGGGCTGAAAATTCTCCTGAAATATCCCGGTGAAATTTCGCTCTGGAGGTGATGGCTGAAGGTTAAAGTAGGCTATCCGGATTCCCCCGTTAAAGGGTTTAAGTGAACCATTGTTATGGTTAATTAGGGTGGTACCGCGGCCCCTCGTCCCTTACTGGCGAGGGGTATTCTGTTTTTAAGGAGGGTCTTTTCATGGAGAAAAAACTCGAGGAGCTCCAGCAGGAAGCCCTGGAGAAAATCGGAAACACAAATGAGGTTGATGAACTGGAAAAACTCCAGGTTGAGTTCCTGGGAAAAAACGGTAAGGTAACTGGAGTTTTGAGGAGTATGGGTAATCTTCCCCCTGAAAAAAGACCGGTTATTGGAAAATTTGCCAATAAGGTTAAGAACAAAATTGAAAAAGAATTGCAGACCCGTCTTCAAGAACTAAAAGTACAGCAGGAAAAAGCAAGGCTGGCCCAAGAAGCGATTGATATTACTCTTCCAGGGAAGAAAATTTCCCGGGGTCGTCTTCACCCCATGCAGTTGATAATTAACCAACTTGAAGACCTGTTTTTGCGGATGGGGTTTGCTATTGAGACCGGCCCGGATGTAGAAACTGATTATTATAATTTTGAGGCACTGAATATTCCCCAAAATCACCCCGCAAGAGATATGCAGGACACCTTTTATGTTGAAGGAGATCTGCTCCTGAGAACTCATACCTCACCTGTTCAGATCAGAACCATGGAAAAACAGGCCCCTCCTATCAGGATAATAACTGTGGGGAAATGTTACAGGGTTGATGAGCTTGATGCCACACACTCTCCAGTATTTCATCAACTGGAAGGCCTTGTAATTGACCACGGGATTTCTTTCAGCCACCTCAAGGGAGTCCTTATCGCTGTAACCAGAGAAATTTTTGGGGAAGAAAGAGATGTAAGATTCCGTCCTTCCTACTTTCCCTTTACCGAACCAAGTGCCGAAGTTGATGTTTCCTGTTTTAAGTGTCAGGGAGAGGGATGCTCTCTCTGCTCCAGAACAGGCTGGCTGGAAATTCTGGGTGCAGGAATGGTAAACCCCAGAGTTCTGGAAATGTCGGGCATAGACGCGGAAAAATATACTGGGTTTGCCTTTGGAATGGGCCTGGATCGGATGGCCATGTATAAATACCAGATTGAAGATATACGTCATCTCTGGGATAACGACCTTCGTTTCTTAAAACAGTTCTAGGAGGGTGTTAGATGCGAGTTTCATACAACTGGTTAAAAGAATATATTAACCTTGACCTGTCTCCGGAGGAAATAGCAGAGAAATTAACCCTTCTGGGACTGGAGGTTGATTATATTGAGGACTGGAGCTATCTTTACAAGGATCTTTTGATCGGGAAGGTAAAGAAAATCAAGCCACACCCCCGTGCGGACAAGTTAACTTTGGTTGATGTCGAAGCTGGAGAAAAAAGTTTTCGGGTGGTTTGTGGTGCTCCCAATGTAAAAAAAGGGCAAAAGGTGGTGCTTGCCCCTGCGGGGACCACACTTCCTGATGGAATGGAGCTGAAAAATACAAAGATCAGGGGCGAAATTTCAGAGGGGATGATCTGTTCTGCTGATGAGTTGAAACTTCAGGAGGAAAGATCTGAAGGCATCTTTGTTCTTGATGAGGATGCGGTCCCTGGAGAAAAATTTGCTCCTTACTTTAATCTTGATGATCATATCTTTGTTCTTGATCTTACTCCCAATTATGGTTATGCTCTGAATATGCTTGGTGTGGCAAGGGAGCTTTCTGCGGCATTTGACCGCGAAATAAATTACCCCCACATTAAAGAAGAAAAAGAATCAGGGCGGGCGGAAGACTTAATATCAGTGGAAGTTACAGACTCCAAACTCTGCCCCCGTTATACTGCTCGAATTGTTGAAGGTGTGAATGTGGATGAATCTCCCTGGTGGATAAAAATCCGCCTGATGGCAGCGGGGATCCGTCCGGTAAATAATATTGCAGATATCACAAACTATGTTATGCTTGAAATGGGCCAGCCCCTGCACGCTTTTGATTACGACAAAATCCAGGATAAAATAATTAAGGTTCGGCCAGCAAAAAGGGGTGAAAAACTGGTTACTCTTGATGACAGGGAAAGAGAATTGTCAGACCAGGACCTGGTAATTGCTGATGCCAAAAAACCCCTTGGACTTGCAGGAGTAATGGGGGGCCTGGAGAGTGAAATTAGTTCAAAAACCAATAATATTCTGTTGGAGGCTGCCTGTTTTAACCCCTATAACATCCGCCGAACTGCCAAGAAATTCATCCTGCACAGCCCTTCATCGCATCGCTTTGAAAGGGGAATTGATATTGAAAATATTACCCGAGCTTCCCGGCGGGCAGCCCAATTAATGGCCGAAATTGCCGGGGGAGAGGTTATTGGTGGGATAGTAGATATTTATCCCAAGCTGAAAGAACCTGTCAGGCTGAGAGTTCGTCCCCAGCGGGTAAATGAGGTGCTGGGAACGGATATTTCTCGCATGGAAATGAAGAGTATCCTGGAAAAACTTCATTTTAAGGTTCAGGATTCCAAGAGAATGGAAGGGGCATTTCGGGTCCAGGTGCCTTCTTTCCGCAATGACATTAAAATTGAGGCCGACCTGATTGAAGAAGTAGCACGGATTTATGGCTATGGAGAGATCCGAGGGAGTTTACCCCGGATGGATATGGAGATCGGCCGGAGAAAACCAACCCAGAAAATAGAAGAGAAAATCCGAGAAATATTCCAGAGAGCCGGATTGCATCAAACAATAAATTTACCCCTGGTAAGAAAAGACGAAGGATTCTATAATACCGAAGGACTTCCTCTTACCCTTACCAATCCCATCAGTGTTGATAATTCCTGCCTCCGGCAGGAAATCTTACCCGGACTTTTGCGTTCTTTAGAGTTTAATACCAAGCGACAGGAAAAAAGTGCAGGTCTTTATGAGCTGGGAGATGTTTTTCCTGGGAATGGACCTGGACAGAGATCCCGCCTTGCAGTTGTTTTAATGGGTGCTACAGAAGGAGAGAGCTGGCAGGCTGATGCACCGGATTTCTTTGCTTTAAAGGGAATTCTGGAGACTCTGGGGTTTGAAATGGGAGTGGGTATTTCCCTGGAAAGAAGTGAGTTAGAATTTCTCCACCCCGGACGTCAGGGGGAAATATTCCTTAATGGAAAAAAAGCAGGATTTATTGGGGAGCTCCATTCAGGTTTGCAGGAAGATTATCGGTTCCCCAGTCGGGTAGCGGTAATGGAAATGGAAATGGAGCCCCTTGTGGAAGAAGCCACCCTTGAACCTGATTATAGGGGAGTACCTCGCTATCCTGCAACCAGTAGAGATCTTGCCCTGACGATAAAAGAAGAAATCCCTTCAGTTCAGATTGAGAGCCTGATAAAAAAAGAGGGAGGACCTTTTCTGGAAACAGTAACTCTCTTTGATTTATACCGGGGGGCACAGATTCCCGACAACTGTAAGAGCCTTGCCTACCGAATGGTATTTCGGAGTAAAGAACGAACCCTTACCGATGAAGAAATTGACAGGACAGTTGAAGGGATTATTAAAAAAGCACAAAAAGAATTTAATGCTGATGTCAGAAAATAAAGCCATACCCTCCCCCCAAAAAAGGGGAGGGTATTCTACGAAAAAGAAGGAATTTATGGGATGAAATTAGAAAGATAGATAAAGAAACGGGCATATGAGAAGGTGATGCTTAGATGGCTCCAAAAAAAGTTGGGAATAAAAAGGAACAGGTGAAGGTAGATCTTTTGGGAGAAACCTATTCTTTTAAAGGGGAGAGCCCGGAACAAATAAAAGAAACTGCCCACCTGGTAGATTCCCACCTGTGGGAGGTAAAAGAAAGATACCCCCACTTAGGAAAAAGTCGCTTACTTATTCTTGCCCTTATGGAGCTGGGGAATGAGTTTGTGCGTTTAAAAAAGGAAAATGAGGAACTACTTGACTTTTTTGCCCGGGAGGAGTGATTTAAGTGGCCGAAGGTTTCTGGGTTGACATTGGAATTGTGGCCATCCTCCTTCTTTCCCTTGTACGCGGGTATCAGAAAGGTTTTCTACAACAGACTGCTGCTCTGGTTGGAATAGGGCTGGGAGTTCTGGTTGCCCTGTACAGGTACCAGGTTGTAAGTGGATTCCTACAGGAAACGTTTCTTCTTCCCCAGGTTCTGGGGAACATAGTTGCTTTTGTCCTCATTACCATGGTAATAAGTGCTCTTATTAATCTTTTGGGGTTCGTTCTTCAGAAATTAACAAAATTTCTTTTTTTAGCCGTGCTGGACAGCATTGGTGGAGCAGGCCTGGGTCTGGTAAAAGGTGGAATTGTTATTTATCTGTTACTGCTCGTTCTTTCCAGGGTTCCTTACGAGGTTTTAAATGAACATCTTGAAGCATCAAGGCTTGCCAGAGATTTTCTGGAATTAACCCCATTTGTCCAGGAAAATATTGATCGATTTTTGGAAAATAATGACCAGTATTTTTAGGAGGAACGTGAAATGAAAAACCAGAAAGTGGGGTGGCACCTGGAGGAAATAGCTGACCTCCTGGAGTTACAGGGTGCTAACCCTCATAAAGCGAGGGCTTTCCGCAGAGCAGCCCGGAAACTGGCCTCCTTACCTCAACCCCTGGAACAGGTTGATTTAAAATCCATTCCGGGAATTGGGGAAAAAATCGCTGAGGAGGTTCTAATTTTTTTTAAAAAGGGAAGTACACCGCTCCTGGAAGAACTGCAGAAAAAAACTCCAGAAGCGGTTTTGGAACTCCGGGAATTCCCGGGAGTTGATTTAAAAACTGCAATCAGGATTTTCCGTTTTGGGGGAATTAAGAGCAGGGGGCAGCTAAAAGACGCAATTAAGAAGAAAGAATTAAGAAATATCCCTGGAATTGGGGCTAAAGCTGAAAAAGATATAAAAGATTATCTTCAGAAAAACCGGGAAGGAGGCCCCTTCCTTTTATCTTTGGCAGAAGCGGAAGCAAAAAGCTTCCAAAACCGGATTGAAACAATGCCCTCGGTTGAAAGAGTTGAGATAACAGGTGATTTGAGGCGAGGAGAGAGCCTGGTTGACAAAATAGACGTTCTCCTTGGGACCCTTGAACCTGATCGAGTGAAGGAAGAAATTGGTTTATTACCCCGTATAAAAAGTTTTTCATCTTCGGGGAAAGAATCCTTTGAGCTAACTCTTCCGGGGGGGATTACCGCTAAGGTTTGTTTGGTTTCCCCGGAAAACTTTGTTCCTGCGTTGGTGAAAAGTACCGGTCCTTCTCAACACTGGAATTTTCTGCGGGATATAGCTGTTAAAAAGGGGCTTGTTTTAAAGGAAGAGGGTCTTTTTTCTGAGAAGGAGAAAATACCAATTTTCGAAGAAAAAGAACTGTACAGTTTATTGGAGTTGGAATATCCCCGACCTGAAATCCGCCACCGTATTCCCGGGAAGGGTGAAAAAATTTCCCTGCCGGGGAGAATTGTTGAGCCCGGTGATATTAAAGGGGACCTTCATCTGCATACCCGCTGGAGTGATGGAGGCTCAACAATTGAAGAAATGGTTGAAAAAGGACGAAGTCTGGGTTATGAGTACCTGGCAATTACAGATCATTCAGTTGGTCTTGAGTTTGCGGGAGGCATGAGCCTTGCCGCCATGCAGGAACAGATGGAATATATTGACCGGTTAAACGAGCAAATTGGGGAAAAATATATTTTAAAGGGAATTGAAGCCGATATTGAAATGGATGGATCTCTGGATGTTCCCGAGCGATTTCTGGATAGAATGGACTGGGTCGTTGCTTCCCTTCACCGGGGGTTCAAGTTACCAGAAAAAGAGATGACCCGGCGATTGATCCGGGCAATATCTCACCCTGCTGTCCGGGTTCTGGGGCACCCGACCTGTCGCCTTTTCCCTTCCCGAAGAGGCATTTCAATTAATACCCGAGAATTATTCCGGTGGGCTGCGGAATACCAGACGGCAATGGAAATTAATGGAGCTCCAGACCGGAGGGATCTAGGAGAAGATTTAATCCAGGTGGCCCTGGAATATGATCTGGAATTCTGCCTGGGTAGTGATGCCCACAACGATCTGAACATGGAATATATGACCTATGCAGTAGTTGAGGCTCAAAGAGCGGGCTTATCCCCCGAAAAAATAATAAACACAAGAGCAATAGAAGATTTACCCGGGGTGAAAACATCCCCCCTAGGTGGTGAAAATTAATGGAAAAGCATACTCTGGAAAAACTGGAGTTTGGGAAAATAATAACCAAACTGCGGGAGAAAGCTGCTACCGAACTGGGAGCAGAAAAAGCTCAGAATCTTGAACCTTCTCCCGATATTAATCTGGTGACTCAGGAAATAAGGGAATCCTCCCAGGGCCTTGAGCTATTGATGCTTAATGGGCCAATTCCTTTTGGAGGAATTAAAGATATTCGTCGGGCGATTAAAAGGTCTGGGAAAGGCCAGGTTCTCGATCTGGAAAGTATTGTGAGCCTGGTCCAGACCCTTTACGGGTTTACCCAGATCAAAAAATATTTTGCCAAGTATAAAGAAGAGGGCTGGGAGTTTCCGGAACTGGAAAAATACGAGCAGGAGATTGGAGATTTTTCGGAACTGGAGAAAAGGATAAATGGAATTGTAAATAACTATGGAGAAATCAGGGATGACGCATCTCCAAAACTGAATTCCATCCGCAGAGAAAAAAAAGTTCTTGCCCAGAGAATAAGAGAAAAAATGGATTCCTACCTGCACAGTCCCAAACTGGATAAGGTAATCCAGGATCCCGTTGTTACTATCAGGGGAGACAGGTTTGTCCTGCCCGTAAAAGCGGATAAAAAAAGCTCCCTGCCAGGAATTATCCATGATCGTTCGGCAAGCGGCCAGACGGTTTTTGTTGAACCACAGGCTGTTGTAGAAATGAACAACAAGCTGGGGAGTCTGGAAAGAGAAGAAGAAGCAGAAATATACAGGATTTTAAAAGAAATAACCGGCAGGGTTGCAGCTAAAGAAACTGAGCTTTTGCAGGGTCTAGAGGCTGCAGCTCACCTGGATTTTGTTATGGCCAAGGC
The DNA here is from genome assembly GCA_003551665.1 of Halobacteroidaceae bacterium. GTDB lineage: Bacteria > Bacillota > Halanaerobiia > B1SED10-174 > B1SED10-174 > T1SED10-26. The sequence goes on along the minus strand of PUNE01000022.1, from coordinate 55,455 downwards.
CCAACTTGGACAGGAATATAATTGCTCGGAACCAGAATTAAATGAGAATGGACCTATTAAAATCAAGGGGGCCCGCCATCCCCTACTTCCTGCAGATGAAGTTGTTCCCATTGATGTTTCCCTGGGGGAGGATTTTAATACCCTGGTCATAACCGGACCCAACACCGGGGGGAAAACCGTAACCTTAAAAACAGTGGGCCTTTTGTGCCTGATGGCCCAGGCCGGGCTATTAATTCCCGTAGACAGGGGAAGCGAAATTGGAATTTTTTCGGGCATTTTTGCTGATATCGGGGATGAGCAGAGTATAGAACAGAGTCTGAGTACTTTTTCTTCTCATCTTACCCAGATTGTGAGGCTTTTAAAGAATGCTTGTCCGGGAGACCTGGTTCTTCTGGATGAAGTAGGAGCGGGAACTGATCCAGAGGAAGGGGCTGCTTTAGCAATGGCCCTGCTACAACATTTGCACAATAAAGGTATGCTGACGGTTGCAACAACTCACTATACCGAACTCAAGGCTTTTGCCTATACCCATGAGGGAATTGAAAATGCAGCAGTGGAATTTGATGTTGAAACTCTCTCCCCAACCTATCGACTCATGATTGGGGTTCCGGGCAGAAGTAATGCCCTGGCCATAGCTTCTCGGCTGGGGCTTTCAGGAGAAATCATAGAGCAGGCCAAAACCTTTATTGGGGAACATCGATCCAATGTTGATGGCATGATCAGCCGCATAGAAAAAGAAGAGTATGCTGTTCTGGAAAGGAAGGAAGCCCTGCAGAGGGAGAAGGAAAAGTTGGAAGAGGAACTGACCCAGGCAAGAAAGGAAAGAGAAGAACTTGCTGCAAGACAGGAACAGATGGTCAGGGATTTTTCCAGGCAGGCCCAGGAAATAATCGAGGAGATACGGGAAGAAGGAAGCAAGCTATTAAAGGAGATTAGAAAATACGCAGGACCTGCAGGAGACAGGATGGCCAACGAATTTAATCTGGCTTTAAAGGCTCAGGAAAAAAGAATCAGGGATCTGACAAAAGCAGATGATGAAGACAGGGTTGAAAGAGAACCCCTGGCGGTAAAACCAGGGCAGAAGGTTAAAATTGTTTCTCTGAACCAGGAAGGTGTAGTATTGAGCGAAAAAGATGATCAGGTAAATGTCCAGGCGGGGGTTATGCAAATCTGGGTCGACAAAAGGGATCTGATTCCGGTGAAAGAGGAAGGAACATCCTCCCCCCAAACCTCTCAGCGATATAAGAAATCAAAGGCGCAGATCATAAAACAAAGCCTTGATCTCAGGGGAATGCGCTGGGAAGAAGGAAGAGAGGAGACGGACAAGTACCTTGATGATGCCTACCTTGCTGGGTTAAAGAGGGTTGAAATAATCCATGGAAAAGGAACGGGAGCTCTCCGCAAAGGGATTCATGAACTCCTGGAGGGGCACCACCATGTGGAAAACTTCCGCCTCGGGGGGGAAGGCGAGGGAGGAGACGGCGTAACAATAGTTGAATTAAGGCAATAAAAAAACCTGCAGTTCAGTTTGAACTGCAGGTTCTTGTTTTCAGTCATCATTTGAACGATCCCAGATTCTGTCCCAAAGGCGGTCGATTGTGTCATCCTCAGGTGGTGTTTCTTCTTCCTCGCGGGTTGTGCCGTGGACGAAACAGGATTGGGTCGGTTTCTTTTCAAAAATGTAGTTGCCTTCTTCGTCAGTCAGGGGAACACCGGTACTTGGATCGAACCTGTGGATGGGAAGCCCATCGCTATCAATCCGGATGCCTGTATCCCTCTGATAGGTACGTGTCTGGACTTTATCACTGGGGCAGTTGGGAGTTGCCAGAAGGCCTGTTTCAACATCAATGTCTACTCTTTCTACAGGACCGTGGAAAGTTTCCCGGTCTTCAGGTTCGGTTCCTCTGATAAAAAGTTCGGTAACCTCATTGGGAGCGTAACTACCAGGGAGTTTTCCGGTAAAAGGATCAATGGAAACTTCAACTACATTCCGGGGCCGGGGTGGGAAATCAGTTACAGGCATTGGTTCAACTGCAGCACGCATGTAACGGCCCCAGAGTTCTGCTGCAATCCAGCTGCTCAAGGTAACTTCGTAATTGGGCTCCCCAGTATTGGGGTTGATTACTATATTACCGGAACTATCTCTCTGGGGGAAATATTTCATCGGTCGGGGAGAGTCTTCGCCGACCCAGACCGCCGTAACCAGGTCCGGGGTATAGCCAACGAACCAGGCGTCGGTGTAATCGTTGGTGGTGCCAGTTTTTCCTGCAGTGGGACGCCCCAGGTCAGCTCGCCACCCGGTGCCATCTTTGATTACAGTTTGGAGCATATCGGTGATGATGTACGAAGTGCCCTCACTAAGGGCAATTTCTTTTTTGGGGTTGGCTTCATAAAGGACATTGCCTCGGTTATCTTCAACCCTTAGAATTGCAACGGGTTCAGTCCTGATTCCTCGATTGGCAAAGACTCCAAAGGCCTGGGCCATTTCCAGGGGAGTAATTCCCCTTGTTAAACCTCCCAGGGCCAGGGCAAGGTTGCGGTCTTCAGGAACCAGGCTTGTAATCCCCAGATCCTGAGCTGTTCTCAGAGTGCTGCTTACGCCGATTTCAGCCAGGGTTTTTACTGCAGCAACATTAATTGAGTGGTTCATTGCTGAACGTAGAGTAACCCAACCCCGGTAAACGTCATTGAAGTTGCGGGGCCAGGGTTTTGGTTGATCGTCTGGCGAAGACACCGTATGGCCAGAAAACTCTATAGTTGGATAATCAAGAACTACCGACCCGGGACTCATTCCTTCTTTGATGGCAGCTGCATATATTATGGGCTTGAAGGCTGATCCGGCCTGCCTTCGGCTCTGGGTTGCCCTGTTCCACTGGTCATCACCCCGGCCTCCTACCATGGCCTTAATATGGCCTGTATGTGGATCAATAGAAATTATGGCCAGTTGTGGCTGGTTTGGATCTCCGGGGAGGTTTTCTCTTTGAAGGGTAGGTATGGTTTCATCCTCGAGCATTTCTTTTACCGTTTCTTCGGCAGTTTTCTGGATCCTGTTATCGAGGGTGGTGTAAACCCGGAGGCCGCCTCCGTAGACAACCTGAGGCCCAAACATTTTTAATAGTTCATCCCTGACATAACGCATGAAGTAAGGGGCGAATTCTTCCTGGGCGCTTCCCAGACCGGCAAGTTCAATTGGCTCTTCTGCTGCTTCTCGGGCTTCTTCTTCAGAAATTAAACCCAGGTCCAGCATTCGGTTTAATGTTACCTGCTGGCGGAACTTGGCCTGGTCAAGATTAAAATAGGGAGAATGCCTGTTGGGTGCCTGGATGATTCCAACCAGAATTGCAATCTCTGATAGATTGAGATCCCAGACATCCTTGCCAAAATATTGATGGGATGCAGTTTGAACACCGTAGGCAGAGTGGCCCCAGAAAATTTCGTTTAAGTAAAACTCCAGGATTTCTTCCTTGGTATAGATCCTTTCAAATTGAAGAGCCAGGAACATCTCCTGAATTTTCCTGTAGATTAGTTTGTCCTGTGTAAGATAAACATTTCGAGCAAGCTGCATGGTAATTGTACTTGCTCCCTGGGCAAAGCCGCCTTCGCGAATATCTACCCAGATTGTGCGCATCCAGCCCCTTAAGTCAATTCCGGGATGCTGGAAAAAACGGGTATCCTCCATGGCCAGAACTGCCTGCTGGAGTTCCAGGGGAATCTGGTCGAGAGTAACATACTCCCGGTTTTCCCGAAAAAGGCGATGAATTAATTCCCCTTCTACGTTATAAATACGGGTTGTTTCGGTTGATTGCCAGTCGCCATAGGCAGAAACATTAGGAGTATCGCTGATAATATAAGCCCCTGCCCCAATAGTTATGCCAAAACCAAGGGAAATTAATAAAACTACTGCAATAAAAAGGCCCTTCCCGGTTCCCACTTTTTTTATTGGCTGGGATTTTTTTCTAGATGCCACTGATCTAACCCCCTTCCACACCGTCATTATAACATATTTAAATTCAGAGAGGTAGATAAAAATTTCAACTTGTTCCCCGATTCTACCTGTGGTAAAATATACACAATATTAAAGATGCCACATCTCCGTCAAAGTGGCGGAGTTTATTATTTGGGAGGTGGCTGGCTTGTCCTGGCAGGATAGTTTAAAAATTATTAAACAGGGAACACATGAAATAATTGGAGAAGAAGACCTGATTGAAAAATTGAAAAAGGCCGATAACGGTGGCTTGCCCCTCCGGGTAAAACTCGGGTTGGACCCAACGGCACCAGATATTCACCTGGGGCATACCGTTGCACTGAAAAAAATGAGGGAATTTCAGGACCTGGGACATGAAGCATATCTAATAATCGGTGATTTTACTGGGCGCATCGGGGATCCCTCCCAGAAGTCCGAAACGAGAAAACAATTGACCTCAGAAGAGGTAATGGAAAACGCTCGAACCTACCAGGAACAATTTGGAAAAATTCTTGACCCAGAGAAGACTCACCTTGTTTTTAACAGCGAATGGTTTTCCAAGTGGGCTCCTGAGGATTTTTTAACCCTGGCCTCTAAATATACTGTTGCCAGAATGCTGGAGCGGGATGATTTTGAAAAAAGATATCGGGAAGGGAAGCCCATTTCCATTCTTGAATTCTTCTATCCTCTTTTGCAGGGTTATGATTCCATTGCTATAAAAGCTGATGTGGAATTGGGAGGAACGGATCAGAAATTTAACCTTCTGGTTGGGAGGCAGTTGCAAAAAGAGTACGGACAGACTCCCCAGGCCTTGGTCATGACACCCCTCCTGGAAGGAACTGACGGGGTTCAGAAAATGAGCAAATCCCTGAATAACTATATTGGTATTAATGAATCCCCCAGAGAAATTTATGGCAAAACCATGTCCATCTCAGATGATTTATTGGAAAGCTATATAACCCTTACCACTGACCTTAGTGGTGAGGAACTGGATAGAGTGATTAGTGAATTGAAAAACAATAAATTGAATCCCCTGGAGGCCAAGAAATTCCTTGCCCGGCGACTTGTGGAAATTTATCATGATCGAGGGGCGGCCCAGGAGGCAGAGCAGGAATTTACAAGGGTTTTTTCCCGGGGCAGCCTCCCCGAAGATATCCCGGAGAAACCAATTGAAAATGAATGGCTCGATGAAGAGGGCAAAATCAACCTGGTGCAACTCCTTTCCAGATTAGAAATGGTTTCCAGTAATAGTGAAGGAAGGCGACTTACCAAACAGGGAGGAGTATATATTGATGGAGAACGAGCCCAGGACCCCAACCTGGTTGTAAAACCAAAGAAGGGAATGATTATCAGGGTGGGTAAACGGAAATTTACCCGCCTCCAGTAAAAGTAATTGTAAGATTTTCGGAAATCTTCCCCTGAAGGTTTAGGGTTTTGGATAAAACCCATTACCTTTAGGGGTTTTTTGTGGCAAAATGATAAGGGTTTGAGGCTATAGGAAAAGGAATTTTATGATAGTTGGGGAATTAAAAAACAAGGGAGGTGAATTCATGGGAAAAAGAAAAGCCTTATATATATTACTTGGCCTGGTAATAATCGGGGTCATTTTAGTCTTTGTTTTTGATCTTTTCAGAGAACCAGACGTTTTTACTCTCACTCCACCCTGGGAGGGAGAGATCAGGGATGTCCGGTGGATTGATGATGAAAATTTATTTTTGTCTCTGTTTGCCCGGGCAAATGAGGGAGAGACAGAAACCCGGATTTATAAATTCAACCCCTTTAGTAATGAAAGTGAGGAAATATTTTCCGCCGGGGGATGGCGGTTAGAGCTGGAGATTCTGGACATTGCCGTGGAAAAAGAATATCTGGCAATTAAAGAAGGTGATAAAATCCGGCTTATTGATTTTTCGGGAGAAACCCAGTTTGAAATTGAGGAGGCTGGGACAAATGCCCAGGCTTTGTTTTCCCCCGACCTGAAGAAAATGGCCTTCACCACATTTGCTGAATGGGAGCTACCCACGAATGCCTTCCTTTTGGATCTGGAAACCTTGGCAAAAAAGCAAACAACTGATTATGAATTTGGCCAGAATTATAAAACGGGGAAAATTGGGTGGGACAAACAGGGCAGGTTTTTTTATGTTGAAGAATTTGCCTTTGGCACTCTTACTTTTGGAGGTCAACGTCTGTACCAGGTTGAACCAGGAGAAGAAAAAGAGCTTTACTGGGAGGTTCCCGACTCGGAGCAAATAATTGGTTTTCACTTTCTGGAGGAAGCACAGATCCTGGTTTTCTTTGTTGAATGGGATGACGATGCCATGGAAACCCAGCTTTTCCTGGCCCGGTTTGACGTTGACTTAAATCAGAAAAAGTGGTTAATGGCTCTGGATAGAATGGGAGACCAGGAATTGTGGAAACAGAAAAATTCAGGCTATCCTCTCCAGGGAGAGTTGTTTGAAAACCTGATCTGGGTCACCCGGATAGATGATGATGGGGATTTTCAATTAATTGGCATTGATACTGCTTCCGGAGAAATAAAAAAAGAGTATAAAGAGGCGGGGTTCCCCAGAATATCTCCTGACCAGGAATGGCTTGTTTATCGGGATTTTTCTGGGCCCCAACCCCAGATGAAAGTTAAATCCTTGACAAACTCGGGGGATTTGAGGTAATATTGTTCTAAGTTAAAAGCAATGAAGGGAAAGAAGGTCGAGAAAAGTAATTGCAGAGAGGAACCGGTTGGTGCAAGGTTCCTGCTTTTCCGGTCGGGCCCTCCTGGAGCTGCAGAAAATAATTCTGTCGTTTGGGTTGCGTTAAAACCCCAGAGGCTTCTGCTTGCAGAAGTAAAACAGGGTGGTACCGCGGGAAAGTCCTCGCCCCTGACCAGGGAAGGGCTTTTTTTATATTTTAAAACAGGAGGTTTTGGCCATGAAAAAGCTGTCTGGCTCTGAAATAAGAAAACTATTTTTAGATTTTTTCGCTGAGAAAGATCATCTGATCTGGGAAAGTGCTCCCCTCATACCCCAGGATGATCCCACACTTTTATGGATTAACGCGGGGATGACACCTTTAAAGCCATTTTTTGACGGGAGTAAAAAGCCTCCTCATCCCAGGATGGCTACGGTGCAAAAATGTATCCGCACCAATGATATTGAAAATGTTGGGCGCACCCTCAGACATCACACTTTTCTGGAAATGCTGGGCAATTTTTCCTTTGGAGATTATTTCAAAACCGAGGCCATAAAATGGGCCTGGGAATTTTTCACTGACTGTTTGGAAATGGATCCCGAAAAATTATGGGTTTCTGTTTATGAGGAAGATCAGGAAGCTTTTGAAATATGGCGAAGGGAAATTGGGGTTCCTGAAGAAAAAATTGCTTTTCTGGGCAAAGAAGATAATTTCTGGGAAATTGGCCTGGGGCCATGCGGGCCCTGCAGTGAGATCCACTGGGATCGAGGGGAGGAATTTAGCTGTGGGCCGGACTGCACCCTGGGCTGTGATTGTGACAGATTCCTTGAACTCTGGAATCTGGTTTTTACCCAGTTTGATAAAAAAGATGATGGTTCATACAAAACCCTGCCCAGCAAAAATATAGATACAGGGCTAGGTCTGGAAAGAATTGCTTCGGTTTTACAGGAGACTGAGAGTAATTATGAAACAGATCTGTTCTTTCCTTATATAAAATTCCTGGAAAAAAAATCCGGGCTCTCTTATGAAAAAAGCGAAGGAAAGGAAAAAATGGCTTTCCGGGTGATTGCTGACCATATTCGAGGGATTGTTTTTGCCCTTGGCGACGGGGCTCTTCCCTCCAACGAAGGCCGGGGTTATGTAATTCGCATGATTTTGAGGCGGGCCGCCAGGTTTGGCCGTCACCTGGGCTTAACTGATCCCTTTTTATTTGAAATGGTTCCCCTGGTCAAGGAGGTTATGGGTGATGCATACCCAGAACTGGTAGAAAAAGAGGAATATATAGGACAGATAACAAAAATTGAAGAGGAGCGTTTCGCCGAGACAATTGAACAGGGTCTGGAAATTCTGGAAGGATATATTAAAAGGCTGCAATCGGAAGACCAGCAAATCCTGCCGGGGGAAGATGCTTTTAAGCTCTATGATACCTTTGGTTTTCCACTTGACCTTACCCGTGATGCACTGTATGAAGAAGGTCTTGAGGTTGATGAAGAAGGATTTAATTCCGAAATGGAAAAACAGAGGGAAAGAGCGCGCAAAGCCCAGGCTCACAAAAAACTTGGTTTTGGTGACCGCAGAGATATTGAACTGGAAAAACTGTCAAGGGAACTAAAGGCAACCGAATTTACAGGTTACGATACCCTTTCAGCAGAAGCCCGGGTTCAGGAAATTGCTGCTTCCCAGGGCTTAAAAAAGGAACTGAAGGCGGGAGAAATGGGGTTTTTAATTGTTGACAGAACTCCCTTTTACCCGGAGGGAGGTGGGCAGATCGGTGATAAGGGTTTCCTTTATGCTTCTGGCGGCAGGGGAAAAATAACTGATACCCACCAGCACAATGAATTAATCTTCCATGAAATAGAAATACTGGAAGGAGAAATCAGGGTTGGTAACCAGGTAAAACTTGAGGTAAATGAAGAAAAAAGGCTGGCAACTGCCCGCAACCACACCGCAACTCACCTATTACATCAGGCTTTGCGCAGGGTTCTGGGAACTCATGTTCAGCAGGCAGGATCGCTTGTTGACCCCAAAAGGTTACGGTTTGATTTTTCCCATTTCAGGGGATTAGGTTCTTCAGAAATAGAGGAAATCGAAAAGGAAATCAACAAGCAGGTACTGAAGAATCTTGATGTAAAAGCTGAATATATGACTCTTGGGGAAGCCAGGGAACGAGGAGCCCTTGCCATTTTTGAAGAGAAATACCAATCCCGGGTTCGCCTGATTAATATTGGACCTGGCTACAGCCAGGAACTCTGCGGAGGAACCCATCTGAAGGCAACAGGAGAGATGGGACCAATAAAAATAATTTCCGAGGCAGGAATTGCAGCTGGGATCAGGAGAATTGAAGCAATCACGGGGTTCAACGCCCTAAATTATTTTTTCCAACAGGAAGATCGCCTGCGGAAAATGGCCGAAAAAATTAAGGCCCGGCCTGATGAACTGGAAAAGAGAATTGAACAAATACTGGAAGAGAAGGAAGGTTTGCAGAACAAACTGAAAAAGGCACAGAGTTTTTCTTTGGCAGACCAGGCCAGAGAACTTGCTGAAAAGAAAGAGGTAATAGGTGGAGTTCCTGTTATCAGGAGTCGTGTGGAAGTAGATGGTCCAAACGAAATGCGCCAGCTTGGAGATATGATTAAAGATCGGCTTTCCAGCGGCCTGATTTTTCTGGCTGCGGAACAAAAGGGAAAAGGGCACCTTTTGGTTATGCTGACTCCAGACCTCCTGGAAGAAAAAGCCCTGCATGCGGGGAAACTTGCTGGAAAACTTGCTAAAGTCATAGGAGGTGGCGGCGGAGGCCGTCCGGATATGGCCCAGGCTGGTGGTCCAGAGCCTGAAAAAATCAACCTGGCTCTTGCAGAACTGGAAAAGTTTCTACAGAAGGAATAGGGGTAGGAATAACGAATACTATGGTAAGAGAAAAATTTGGAGGAGAGAGGTGGGGAGGATGCAGGATAAAAACCAGGATACAAGAAAATTCAGCGTTGAAAAAGAAGAAGCGCGAAAAGCGTCCCAGATCCTCCGGGAGGTATACGCAGCCTTGCAGGAAAAAGGATATAACCCAATTAACCAGATTGTAGGTTATATTCTTTCCGGCGATCCCGCGTATATTACCAGTTATAAAAACGCCCGGACTCTTATTAGAACTCTGGAAAGAGATGAATTGATCGAAGAACTTGTAAGATCCTACCTTGAGGACAGATAGCTGGGAAGAATAAAACCCGGGAAGATTTGCTTTTAATCCAATTGTCTCAGAGTAACCGGGAGTTTATGCTGCTCTGGGCCCGGGGAGTGCTTTTTTTCCTGCACCCCGGACTCAGGGCGTTTGTGTTTTTTCTGAAATCTAAAAGTCTTTGCAGGAGATTTAGCTTTAGTCCAGATGAAAGAGACAGGACATAATTGCCATTTTTGATTGAGGGAATAGTAAATGGGGTTCCCCGTGGCAAAAATGAGGTGAAGGGTTTGCGGGTAATGGGTTTGGATCTCGGAGAAAAAACCATCGGGGTTGCCCTGAGTGATCCTCTGGGTATAACCGCCCAGGGGCTAAAGGTAATTTGTCGCCGGACCCTGGAAGAGGATCTTGCTGAGCTGGATCAACTCAGAGAAAATTATTCGGTTGAGGAAGTGGTAGTTGGCCTTCCACTGATGATGAATGGGACAATCGGGCCCATGGGAGAAAAAGCCCAGGAATTTGCCCTGCTCCTTTCGGAGAGATGGAAAATTCCCGTAAATACCTGGGATGAAAGGTTGTCCACAATGCAGGCAGAGAGAGTGCTTCTGGAAGCAGATTTAAGCAGAAAAAAAAGAAAAGGACTGATTGATAAAACCGCAGCAGTTTTAATCTTGCAGTCCTACCTGGGAGCAAGAAAGGAGGAAAAGGATAATGAAGGAAGGAATTATTGATTTTGACCAGGAAACCGGGCAGGTAATTCTCCGGCAGGAGGATGGAAAGGAAAACCGTTTTTATATCGAGTGTGAGCTGGAGGTTGAGGAGAAAACTTTTATTGTCCTGATCCCCGCAGAGGAATATATGGGGGAAGAAGAAGAAGTTACAGGAGTAGTTTTTGAGATAGGAAAAGATGAAGATGGAGAACAGGTCTGGAAAGCCGTTGAAGACGATGAAATGCTGGCTAAAATAGAAAGGGCAATGGAAGAATTTGAAGAAGAAACCGAGGAAGAAAGCTAATTGTTTCCAGAGGAGGGATACAATTGAACAAGGTCAAAACCCCATTGGGAGCAAAGATTTCCGCCCTTCTTGTCCTGCTTCTGGCAGCAGGTATGTTCGTTGTTTTTTTCACAGCGGATTATATCTGTGCTCCCCTTGATGAAGAAACAAAGGTTATGATCCCTCCCGGAGCTTCAACTCGAAGAATTGGGGAAATCCTGGAAGATAGCGGAATAATTAAGAGTTCCCTGGTATTTCGGTTAATCGTTCGCCAGCAGGGAGTGGAAAATTCCCTGAGGACAGGGTATTATTCATTTTCCCCAGAAGAGAATATATTTACTGTCGTGGATAAAATTTCCCGGGGTGAGGTTTTGACTTACAGGGTAACAATTCCGGAAGGATTGACCCTGGAACAGACCGCCCGACTTCTGGCAGCAAGAAGCGGAGATTTTACTGAAGAAGAATTTATTTCTGCCGCAGAAAAGATTGAGCTGCCTTTTGATTATTTACCGGGAGAGGATCCCGAAATTGATTACCGTTTGCAGGGATATCTTTTTCCGGCAACTTACGATTTTCCAGTGGGGACTCAACCCGAAATAATTATCCGACAAATGGTAGAAAGATTTAACCGGGAACTAACTGCGGAGCTTTTGGAAAGAGCACAAGAGCTGGACTATGAAATCCATGAATTAATTACCATTGCCTCCCTGATAGAAAGGGAGGCGCAGATTGACGAAGAAAGATCCTTAATTTCTTCGGTTATTCATAATCGTTTGGATATTGATATGTATTTACAAATTGATGCTACTGTGCAGTATGCATTGCCGGAGTGGAAATCCCGATTATTATTTGTGGACCTTGAATATGATTCTCCCTATAATACCTATCTTTACCCCGGGCTGCCTCCAGGGCCCATTGCCAGCCCGGGTCGGGCATCAATTCACGGAGCTTTTTACCCCGAGGAATCAGAGTATCTTTTTTATATCGCCAATCCAGATGGGTCACACAATTTCAGCAGAACTTTCGAAGAACACCGCCTTTTCCGGATAAGATGAGATTGCCGGTAGAGATTTAGAATATTTGAGCAAAAAAATGCCTGAATCAGGATTGGTCCCCGAAAGGGGGCCGTCTTTTTATTTTTTTAAATCTATGCTATAATATTACAGGTGAAAACTGAGAATGATTTTAGTTTACAAAAAGGGGTATGCTTGATGTTTGAAAGGTTTCGTCCCGATGAAGTTGCCCCCGGGCTTAAGGACCTAAATCTGGAAAAGTTGCAAAAAAAAAGATTGAAGGGTATAATCTGTGATATAGATAATACCCTATTACCCTGGGACCATGATGTTCCCGATCAGGAGACAAGAGAATGGATTGAGCAGGCAAAAAACCTGGGAATTCAGGTTGTTCTTCTTTCCAATGCATTGCCTAGAAGGGCAAATTCGCTTTCAGAACAACTGGATATACCTGCCAGGGCCCAGGCAGTAAAACCAAGGCGGAAGGGATTTAAAAAAGCCCTTGAAGAAATGGGACTTGAACCAGGGGAAGTAGCTGTTGTAGGTGACCAGATTTTTACTGATGTTTGGGGAGGCAATAGAATGGGAATGTATACAATTCTGGTCTCCCCTCTTGCCGAAAAAGAATTTTTCAGCACCAAGATTCTCCGCTGTTTAGAAATAAAAGTAAAAAAGAAACTGGGTTTATCTGGTTAGTTTGTACTGGAGGTGAGGTAGAATGGGAAAAAATAGGTTGAAAGAAGTGATACTTATTATTGCAGTGCTCCTTCTCAGCCTTAGTTCTTCTGTTCAGGCAGAATATTTTTTTGAGATGGGTGAGAGAGTACTGCGGTCAGGTATGGAGGGGACGGATGTTGCTCTCCTGCAACAATTCCTGGCTCAAAAAGGGTATTACAATAAGGATAAAACCGATGGGATTTTTGGTAGGCTGACTGAAAAAGCTGTTAAGGATTTTCAAGATGACAACAATCTCCAGGTAGATGGGATTGTTGGGCCTCAGACTTTTTCTGCTATTTCCAAGGAGACAGTTGGCGGTGCCTCCCGATCGGAATTTAAGAGGGAGGAGATCCTGCTCCTGGCCAGGGTTATCCATGGAGAAGCCCGAGGAGAGAGCTTTCGGGGGCAGGTTGCGGTGGGGGCGGTTGTCTTAAACCGGGTTGCAGACTCGAGATTTCCCAATACTCTGCGAGATGTGGTGATGGAAGACGGGCAATTTTGTATCCTTTTTGATGGGCAAATCAATCTCTATCCTGGAGAAAAATCTCTTGAAGCAGCCCGTGCGGCATTAGTCGGGTATGACCCTTCCCGTGGATCGCTCTTTTTCTATAACCCTGCAATTGCGAATAATTCTTCCTGGATTGCTAAACGCCCCGTGGCAATTCGGATAGGCAATCATGTTTTTACCCATTAAAATTTAAACCCCAGTTTTTTTCTGGGGTTTTTTGTTTATTGTTTTTATAGTGCACAGGTTTGCCCGGAGTTTTGGCCTTCTTGCTAATATAAAATAGTGCTATGAAAGCAGGTTTTTTCTTTGAGATGACGAAGGAGAAAGTATGTAAATTAATGAATTCCATTATCACTTGGAGGGGGGGCAGCAGATTGTCTCGAATAAAGGAAATTGAAAATAAGCTTGTGCATGCCAAGTATAAATTAACCACCCCCCGCAGGTTAATCATGGAAATTCTGCTTGAAAATGAAGGAGAGCACCTTACTGCAGAAGATATCCATAATCGGCTCAGGGAAAAGGGGCAGCCGGTGGGACTGGCTACTGTTTATCGGACCCTGGAATTATTTTGCGAACTGGGTATTCTCTCAAGACTGAATTTTGAAGATGCCAGTAGCTATTATGAGCTTGAAGAGCATGATCAACACCACCATCATCTAATCTGTCTGGCATGTAATAGAATAATAGAATTTAGCGATGAACTGCTGGAAGATTTTATGGTAAGTATTGAAAGAAAATACGGCTTTGAAGTTACCGACCACAAAATAAAGTACCTGGGATATTGCTCCCATTGCCGAAATTAAATCTGCAATTTCCGGCCAAAAAGAGACCACTTTCTCCAAGGGTTATTAATGTCAGGCTTTCTCTCCGTGTTTGCTTATTTTGCTTGTTTTTGGGAAAATCGGGGGAAGCTTAAATTAAAGATTTTTTCCCGGGCCGGGATTTCTATCCTGGCCCTTGTTTTTTTCAGGGGGTGGTTCAGGGAAGTTTTTTAGTGAAAACCCTTTAATTATTGGGAGGTGCTAAAAATGAAATTTTCTCAAAGCAGAGATCTGGCTAAAGATGAGGTCCTTTTTTTTCAGGAAACTCCTCCTCCCCTGGCCTATATTGATAAAGGGCTTGTTAAATTTTATATTCTGAACTCTGCGGGGAAAGAGCGAATTCTTTTCCTGGGTTCTGAAGGGGAGTACTTAAGTGGTTTTCTCCAGGAAGACGAAGAATGCAGGGTTTATCTTCAGGCTAAACAGGATTCCCGGATAATTTTTTTCGGGAAAAAGGAAATGGAAGAAGCCCTGGGCAACGGAAAAACTGATCCTCGCCTGATAAAAAGTTTATTTCAACAACTGGGTTTTTTGGTTAGAGAAATCAGGAATATAACGTTTAATAATTTTTCTGGTAGACTCGCCGGCCTTCTGGTATATCTGGAAGAAGAAATCGGTGAAAGATACATATTTTTTTCTCACCAGGAACTTGCAGACATGCTGGGGGTTTCCCGGGTTACAGTTACCCGGGTTTTAGGTGATTTCGTGGAGGAAGGTCTTGTTGATACAAAAAGAAAAAAAATTAAAATTCACGACCTGGAAGGGTTAAAAGCCAAGGCTGGAGGGGGAGAGGATAATTAAGACATTTGTTGCACGGGGCTGGCACAATGGACTAAAAACCTTTTTAATTTTAATGAGAGTTATGGTCCCGGTGTATGTCCTCATTACCATTATCCGTCACACCCCTCTACTTAAATGGCTGGGGGAATTTTTTCAGCCTGCAATGGCCCTTTTTGGTCTGCCTGGAGAAGCAGTTATGGTTTTGATTCTGGGGCAGGGGATTAATATTTATGCTGCAGTTGGGGCCATTTCAGGGCTGGAACTGGGGATCAGGGAGATAACGATACTGGGAGTGATGCTTACCATCTCTCACAGCCTGCCCATGGAAACTGTTGTTATTCGCCAGGCGGGTGTTCCTGTAAAGAGTTTACTGGTCCTCAGGGTAGGGTTGGCTTTACTCAGTGGAATTATCTTGAACCTGATTTTATAGTTTTCCATTTACTTTCCTTCCAGGAGGTTAAAGGATGGGCAGTATAACTGGCTTTTTTTGATGAAATGTTCTGGGGTCTTGGGGAAATGGCTTTTAAAATTTTCCTGATTATTATTCCCCTGATGATTGTGCTGGAAATTTTAAAGGGGTATGGGGTGCTGGAGAAAATGACCAGGCCACTGATACCCTTCCTTCGAAATTTCAACCTCTCTCGGGAAGCAGGGGTTCCATTTCTGGTTGGCCAGTTCTTGGGTCTTTCTTACGGGGCAGGAGTTTTGATCCAGTCTTCAAAAGAGGGGAAAGTTTCTACGCAGGAGATGTGGATTATCTGCCTTTTTTTATCTCTCTGCCACTCCCTTTTTGAAGATACACTTCTGTTTGTTGCTGTGGGAGCGAATTTCTTCGTGCTTGTTATTTTTCGCTTGATACTTGCGATTGCAGTAACTTTATTTTTTAGCCGGGTTCTGCTGCCGAGGAGGGAGAAACCGTGGGCGGATCAATGAAAAAATGGGCTTTTTTGTTAATTCTGGTGGCCTTTATCTGGGGGACTACTTTTGCCGTTATGAAAGATCTCCTGGAGCAGGTTTCTTTATATAACTTTTTATTCTGGCGATTTCTCCTGGGAGGACTTTTCCTGGCAATCTGGTCAGGTCCTCGCTGGAAAAGGATGGATCCTGCCCGTTTTCGGCAGGGGTTTTTTATGGGTTTTCTTCTTTTTGGAGGTTATTTGACACAGGTCCTGGGTTTGAACTGGACTACCGCCTCCCAGGCGGGCTTTATTACCGGTCTATCTGTTATTCTGGTTCCCTTAATTGCTCTTTTTCTTGGGCAGGAAAGGTTCAGCAAAAATAACATGGTGGGAGCAGGCCTTGCAGTTGCTGGACTTTATTTACTGAATTATGTTGACAGGTTAAACTTTGGAATTGGTGAATTTCTGGTCTTTTTATGTGCCATCTTCTTCGCTCTTTATATTGTTTTTGTATCCCGTTTTGCACCAGATGCAGATGGGCCACCCTTTGTTGCCCTCCAGATCCTTTTTATGGCTTTCTTAATGGGAGTGCTTGCCGTTTTCTTTGCTCCCTTTAAACCCTGGGAAATGGGATATCTTTCGGGTATCCATTGGATCCAGATTGCTTACATGGGAATCGGCGCAACGGGACTTGCCTATCTCTGGGAACATAAAGCCCAGCAGGTCCTGTCTGCAACCTTTGCTGCCCTGGCTTTTGCCCTGGAGCCGGTTTTTGCCACGGTTTTTGCGTTTTTCTATCTGGGAGAAGTGCTTCCCGGACCAAGTTATCTGGGGGGGTTGCTAATTGTCTGGGGAATGTTTCTTGCGGGTCGCGAGGAGAAAAAGGCTATTGGGGTTAACTAAAATGAGGAATTTTTTCAACCTGTTAAAATGGAGAAAAGGAGTATATAAACATGTCGGATAAAAACCGTTACTTAATTTTTTCCTTTTACATGCTGGCCCTGGTTCTATTGGGTTTGTTTTGGCCGGGGGAGAGTTTTTCTGCCAAGTATGAAGGTTTCCAGGAAATAATTGTGACTCCAGGTATTTTGATTTCTGATTATTTTGCAGTCGGGGGTGTTGGAGCAACATTAATTAATTCTGGACTAGTAGGGCTTTTTGGATTACTCCTGATTTTTTTAAGCAAAACTCATTTTTCCGGTCCTACTATTGCAGCCATTTTTACCATGGCTGGATTTGGCCTATTCGGGAAAACTCTCATAAATATCTGGCCGATTGTTCTAGGAGTTAGCATTGCTGCCCTGATCAAACGGGATAACTTCAGGTCGGTAATTGTTGTTGCCCTGTTTGGGACTGCCCTGGGGCCGCTAATTTCCCAGGTTGCTTTTGGCCTGGGCTGGGGATATTTTGCGGCTGTCCTGATAGGATTGGGAACAGGGATGATTCTGCCTGCGATGGCCTCCCACCTTTTGCACAACCATCAGGGTTTTAACCTTTACAATGTTGGGTTTACCTGCGGCATTGTAGGTATTTACCTGACAGCCATGCTTACCCTTGCAGGGGAAGAACTATTATTGGAAGAAATCTGGTATACCGGGGAACAATGGGCCCTGGGGACAGTTTTTTTCCTTTACTTTGGCCTCATGGTTGTTCTTGGCTGGTCAGGATGGCCTAACCTGAAAAACCTTTTTAAGCTGCCCGGAACTCTGGTAACAGATTTTATAACCGAGGAAGGGACGCAAGCCACTCTCCTCAATATGGGACTGGTTGGTTTGATTGGCCTTATCTATATTTTACTGGTAGGTGGAGAGTTTAACGGGCCCACGCTGGGAGGAGTATTTACAATGGTGGGGTTTGGAGCTTTTGGAAAACATGTTAAAAATATCTGGCCGATAATGGTGGGTGTTTTCCTGGGGTCGATTTTGAGTTCTTTCAGCCCTTCCGCTCCTGGTCCCATCCTTGCTGCTCTTTTTGGGACGACACTTGCTCCGGTAGCGGGGAATTTTGGTCCTGTTATAGGAATTCTTGCCGGAGTTGTTCACCTGAGCGTGGTAATGATTTCCGGGCCTTTCCATGCGGGCATGAACCTTTACAATAATGGTTTTGCGGGGGGACTAGTTGCGACGGTGTTTGTGGGTGTCAGCCGCTGGCTTAATCAGCGGCCACATAAAAAGAAGGAGGCAGGGTGATGCATTCTTACAGAAGAAACATCAGGGGGATAGTGGACGAGCTTTTTAATAATGCAATAAAGGCGGGGGCTACCAGTATTGAAGCTTCAGTTGATTTTGATGGAGACCAGGTTGTTATAAAGGTAAAGGATAATGGAAAGGGAATGGATGAAGGAAAATTGAAGGAAGCGGAAAAAAAGCTTCAAAGACCGAGGCGAGAAGAACTGGAGGATTACTATGGCTCTCTTGCTGGACAGAGTTTTCAGGGAACGGGTCTTTCTCTGGTTGGTATGATGACCGATAAAGCGGAGGTAATTTCTTCCCCGGGCAGGGGTACAGAAATAACTGTTTATATCAAGCTTTAAAACCAAAAATCAATTAAAAGGCATAAAAAAAGTCCCCGGGGGGACTTTTTTTAACCTTTTATTGCAGCAAGGGGCTTTAGGCGACAAATCTTTTCCGTTATATCTATTTCGCTCAGGGTGTTAATTACATCGTCGATATTTTTGTAAGCTCCCGGAGCTTCGTCAACAATTTTTTTGTAATCCCTGACATTATAGCGGACATCTCCCATTTGTTTTTGGAAGTCATTTTTGCTGATCTGTTTTTTTGCCTGGGAGCGGGAAAGAACCCTTCCTGCTCCATGGTTAACAGAAAAATAGGTTTCACTGGCCTTTTCCCTGGCAACAGTTACATAAGAACTTGTCCCCATGCTCCCGGGAATGATTGCCGGCTGGCCCGTGTTTTTGTAGATTTGGGGATTGAGGGGATGCCCGGGAGGTAGGGCTCGTGTAGCGCCCTTACGATGGATGAGGACTTTACTGCCCTGGTGTTCTTCAAACTTGGCAATATTATGGGCAACATCGTAGATCTGCCCCAGTCCCAGCCTGTGAGGCACTTCGTGGAGGGTTTCCCCAATGGCTTCTCTTACCAGGTGGGCAATCAATTGCCGGTTGGCGAAAGCGAAATTGACCGCACACCCCATTGCCTTCAGGTATGCCTGTCCTTCCGGGGATTCTATAGGAACAGCAGCAAGCCCTTTGTTGGGTAGTTCGATGTTATATTTCCGGGCTGCCTGGAGCATCTGAGAAGAAAAATCGGTGCAAACCTGGTGGCCGAAACCTCTACTACCACTGTGGATGAGAACGGTGAGTTTTCCAGTTTCCAGGCCCATAATTCCAGAGACCTGGGAATTGTAGACTTCTTCAATGTAACCAAGTTCTATAAAGTGATTACCTGACCCCAGGGTTCCCAACTGGTCCCCCCGGGAAAGGGCTTTTTTACTCACCGCCCCTGGATCAGCAAGGGGAAAGGTTCCGTTTTCTTCAGTTGTTTCCAGGTCAGCCCAACGACCATAACCTGCTTCAACCAGGGGTCGGGCACCCATTGTAAATATTTTTTTTTGGATTGGAGACATTTCAGCTTTATAAGGGGTAGCCTTTCCCAGTCCCACAGGAACTCGAGCCAGAATATTTTTTATTAATGTTTGAAGGTGTTTGGGATCAAGGTCTTTTTTATCAATATTTGTCTGTAATAGGCGGACCCCGCAATTAATATCCATTCCCACAGCCCCAGCTGAAACCAGTCCTTTTTTCCCGTCCATGGCCATAATCCCCCCAATGGGTAGACCGAAACCAGTATGGACATCAGGCATGGCCAAAACCGGTCCTGCCAGGCCGGGCAGGGAAGCGGCATCAGTGAGTTGTTTGATGCAATCGCTTTCCAGGTTTTTTGCCAGGTCAGGGGTCAGGTAGAGGAAACAATCGGTTTGCATTTTTCCCTGTTTGGTAATTTTGAATTTATTTTTTCCCGCGTTTTCTAGTTTGATAAAAACCACCTCCAGTTATAATCATTATATATTATTGGGAAAAAATTCTCAAAGGAAAGTGAAAAAATCGCAGAAGGAAATTTCTGGAAAATATAGAAAATAATATAAAAGGACTCTGGAGGTGACCTGCTGGTGAAGGAAAAAGGTTTTACGCTGGTGGAATTGCTTTTGGTTATTTCCATTCTGGGTTTGCTGGCCATGATTACCATCCCCAGGCTGGACGGATTCCGGGACAGGGCGGTGGAAACAGCAACCATTGGTGAACTTCAGGCAGTTCGGCAGGCATGGAATTACTACGAGATTGAAAACGGGGAAAACTCTCTTGGGGAAACAGAGGAACTGGGTGTTTTTCTAGGGAATGACCTGGAAGGCACTGTTTTCCTTGGCCGATATGAATTGGAACTGGAAAGTGACAGCGAAGAAGCGAAGATAGTAGCAACAGTCAAAAATGAAGCCGAGGACGAAGAAAAGCAGAGAAGTGGTGCGAATATATACATTGATAGGATAGAAATTGAAGATAAAGCAGGTTAAATTTTCTGCCGCCCGCTGGGCGGTTTTTTTATTCCGGGGAAAAAACTGAAGAAAAAGTTGAAAAAAATCCGGGAAAAAACCGTTAATAAAAGGGGGAGGTGTTTTTAAATGAAATTATTTTTTGTCGGCTATCTTTTGTTTTCTCTTTTTATTGTTGTTTTTTTCAATCCCTCCCCTGCTCTGGTTTCCAGTATGGGTTTAGTGACTATGGTTTTTTGTTTTTCCAATGGTTTGAGGATAAGAAGCCTAATTGTATTCTGGTTTTCCTTCCTTTTAATCTGGTCTGCAGGTTTTAATATTTCCCCGCAAAACATCTTTTATATTTTGTCTCTTGTTGTTTTTGCCATTATTTCCCCCGGGGTGATTTCCTTTTGCCTGGCTAAAATTTTGAATTTTTTTCTTCCCCCGGAAATCCGACTAAGCTTTTTTTCCCCGGGGAAGGGTTTATTAGGAGGAGCCGAATTTCCGGAAAAAGTTGGAATTCTATCACCTGAGAACTCCTGGCAAAAAGGAAAGAAGAATGTGTGGGTTGAAGAGGATGAAAAAAAATGGAGCTACTGGAACTTTATTCGAAAAAACCTTCCGGGCAAACAGGTATCTGCAATTATTGGGATTGAAAAAACCCACTGCTGGAGTCTGGAAAGGTTGCTTTGGGATTTGGATGATTTGTTTTTTTTCCTGGATCCGTCAGGGAAAATTGTGGCGGCCAATCCGGCAGGTAAAAAATTTCTGGATGGGGGAGAAAATATTATTGGCAGGGAATTTATTTCCTTTCTCAAAACGGAAACAGGAAGGAAATTTTCCAGCATTTTTAATAGAGTTCAGCAGGGAGCAGTTGCCGCTGGCTTTTCACAGGAGCATAATTCTGAAAAATGGAAATGGGAAATAAAGGCCATTTCCGGAGAAGAAAACCAGATAGTTGGTTTTTCAGTTCGAGCAAAAAATATTACGGGGTGCGTTAGAGTTCAGCAAGGGTTAAAAAAGAGATTGAGGAAGGTGAGGGAGCAAAAAAAAGAACTTTTGCAGGAGATAGATGAAAGAAAAAAAACCGAAGAAATGCTTATAGCGGAAAAGGAAAAACTGGATATTACCCTGCACAGTATTGGGGAAGGAGTAATTACAACGGATGAAAGGAATCTGGTGGTCAGGCTGAACAGGTCTGCGACAGAAATAACTGGTTGGAGGCCAGAGGAGGTAATAGGAAAGAACCTGGAGAGTTTTTTCCGGGTTACCCAGAAGAAGAGCCCGGGGAATGACCGGGAAAAAAGTACCCTGCTTTCTACTAAAAAGGGAGAGATGAAAGTAATTAGTGAGACGCGATCTCCTATAAAAAACAGGGAAGGGAGAAAACTGGGTCAGGTAATAATTTTCCGGGATATTACTGCCAGAAAGCACGTGGAGGACCAGGTTATTGTATCTCAGAAAATGGAATCCATAGGCCAACTGGCTGCCGGAATAGCCCATGAAATAAATACTCCGATGCAATATATTGGAGATAACCTGAGTTTTTTGCAGAAAGCCTTTGCATCTCTGGAAGAGTATGTTGGTATTCCCGAAGGACGTGCGGGGCATTTAATTGAGGAAATCCCAAATGCATTAAAAGATGCCGTAGAGGGAGCCCAAAGGGTTAATAGGCTGGTCCTTTCCATGAAAAACTTTGCTCATCCTGGAGACTCTGAGATGAAACTGGGAGACATTAACAGGGGGATAAAGAGCACGGTGGAAATTGCCAGAAACGAATGGAAGTATGCGGCAGAGGTTGAATTGGACCTGGATCCCACCCTGCCAGGGATAGGTTGCATCATGGAAAAAATCAACCAGGTATTTTTGAATATGGTAATTAATTCAGCCCAGGCTATCATTGAAGCCCGGAATAAAGGGATTATTGAACGGGGGATAATTAAGATTAAAACCAGGGCACTGGAAAATTTAATACAGGTTATAATTGAGGACAATGGTATTGGTATCCCGCCGGAGATAAAAAACAGGATTTTTGATCCCTTTTTTACCACCAAAGAGGTGGGTAAAGGGACCGGACAGGGTTTGACAATTGCCCACGATATTATTGTCAACAAGCATAACGGGGAGTTGTTCGTGGAATCAGAACCTGGTAAAGGAACCAGGTTTATTATAAATTTGCCACTGGCCAATACTGTGGCCATCGAAGATTAAAGGAGGTAAAAAAAATGAACAGGGAGAAAGTCCTTATTGTTGATGACGAACCCCGTATTCTGGAGGCTTTCAGGAGACACCTGATGGATGACTTTGAGGTTCTTACCGCAAAAAGCGCTGAGCAGGGGCTGGAAATAGTTGATGCAAATCAGGATATTGCTGTAATTCTGGCTGATTACAAAATGCCGGGAAAAGATGGAGTTAGTTTTCTCGCAGAAACCCGAAAAATTTTACCTGATAGTATGCGGGTAATTATCACAGGTTATGCTGATGTTGATAATGCCCTGCAGGCAGTAAATGAAGGACAGGTTTATAAGTTTTTGACCAAACCACTGGCCATCGAGAGATTGACCAGAGTAATTAAAGAGGGTATTGTTGAATTCAGGATAAACAAATTTAAAAGGGAATTGTTTAATAAAACTGTGGGTGCTGATTATCACCAGATCCAGGCTTTTTTGGAAAATAATTGGCAGCCCCTGCACTATGAGATTTTAAAATTCCTGAAGAAAAAAGAGGCCTCTTATTCCAATCCAATAGATTCCGATGCCCTGGGAGATTCCTTAAATATAACACCTTCATATCTCAGGGGAATTATTGGCTCACTGGTGCAATCAGGGGTAGTCGGGGTCAGGATGGGTCGCAAAGGGGGTTACTATTTGAATGTTGACCCCAGCCTGCTCCTGGATTGGGAGGAACTGATGGATTTAAAGAAGAGTGTTTGAACTCGGGTCATCCACTGAACCTTTTGAGGGGGATTTTTAAAACCTCCTCATTTGGGGAAAGAAGGCGCTGTGTTGAGATCCATATAATAAAACCGCCAAAAGTTGTTCCCCTGCTTGAAAAACGATAGTTTTAGGCAAATTTTACCTTTGACCCCAAACTTTGGGGACAATATAATTTAATCAATATAGAGGAGATCAGGAGGAAACATTGGGCTCATTTGGATTTCAGATGCTCCTCTCTATTATATGTGGAGAGGAGGGGATGAAATGAAAGAGAGAAAAAAAGCTCCAGCCATGAAAAAACAAAAAAATGAAAAAAGCAAGCCCGGTTTTGCAGAAAAACCAAAAAGCTCCAGGGAGAGAACAAAAAAGTAGTGCAATGGGATAGTTAGCTGAAGAATAAATGGCTTTTGACAATAGTCAAAGGTCATTTTTTAATTTTACTGCCTTTTCTTTTTCTCAGGGAAGGGGGCGAAGGGGAAAAATAGAAAAATAAACAGAGGGTTCGAAAACAGAAAAATCGGGGAGGGCAAAAAATGGGAAAAAAGCCGTGGAAAGTTAATGATTTTTTTTCCTTAAAATGTCCGGGGAGCTTTGAGTTATCTCCGGATGGTAAAAAAGTGGTTTTTACCGTTCAATCAGTAGACCGGGAAGAGGATAAAACCAAAACCCGGATTTTTCTATGGGAAAAAGGAGAGTCGAGGCCGATAACTTTCTCAGGAAAGGATCGTTCACCCGCCTTTTCTCCTGACGGGAAGAAAATTGCCTTTTTATCTGATCGCAATGACCGTCCTCAGCTTTTTTTAATGTTTCTGGAGGGTGGAGAACCCGTTCATCTGGAAACTGCACAGGATGTGAATTCTTTTTTCTGGCATCCCGATGGGAAGAGCATTATTTTTTCCGCGAATGAATTTTGTAAAGAAGAAAACTGGCAACCATATCCTGGTTCACCCCCAGAAGATAGTAAACGCATTAAGCAGATTGAAGAATCCCATCTGCAGGAGAAGGACAAGGACAAAGAAAAAGAAAAAAAAGAGAATAAGGTTAAGGTTATTAATACCTTTAAATATCGTTTTGATGGGATCGGTTACCTGGGGCACAAGGTTCAGCAAATCTATCAATTAATTCTGCCTGAGGATCCTGAAAAAAAGCCCGAGGTAAAAAAAATAACCCGGGGAGATTTTTCCCACGAAGACCATGCAATTGATTCTTCTGGCCGTTTTCTGGCAATTGTGGCCAATTATGATGATCCTGAGGGGCTTGATCCTAAAAAGGATATTTTGCTCTGGGATACCAAGAAGGAAGAGGTCTATACCCTGTACCGGGGGCCCGGTCCGGTTTTTAAACCCTGCTGGTCAACATGTGGAAACTATCTATATTTTGCAGGAAATGATCTAAAGGAAGGTCTTTCTACAACCAATCACCTCTGGCAATTGGAAGTGGGAGGCTTTTTGGAGAGAATAAAAAGTGGAGAAAAACCCCAGCCATTGGGGAAAGGGCAGGCCCGGAACCTGCTGGCTGAAATTGACCGACCTGTAGGGGCTTATGTGCAGTCCGAACCCCGAGCAGGAAAAGGTGAATTCATTTTCAGTGTGGAGGAGTGGATTTATTTTCTCCTGACAGATAACGGGGTTCCAGGACTCTTTCGGGTTAATTCTTGCGGAGAGATGGAGAAGGTTCTTTTTGAAAGGAACCGCGTTGTTACAGGCTTCCATGTCAATTCTCAGGGTTTGATTTTCGCCTCGGCAACCGGACATCAGTTAGATGAGATCTATCGGCTCCAGGGAGGCAAGGAAGAAAAGCTTACGGATTTAAACGGTGCCTTTTTCGAAGAAAGAGAAGTTTTTAAACCCGAGGAAATAAATTATAAGAGTAAGGACGGAGAAGAAATCCAGGGCTGGGTTTATTACCCCTCCGGGGGAGGGCAACACCCCCTGCTCTTATTTATCCATGGAGGACCCCACGGAGCTTACGGACCATCTTTTATGTTCAGGGCGCAGCTTTTTGCCAGCATGGGTTATGCAGTTTTTCTTCCGAACCCCCGGGGAAGCGAAACCTATGGGCAGGCATTTGCAAGTTGCATTGACGGAGACTGGGGAAATCTTGATTATGAAGATGTTATGGCCGGGGTAGATGCTGTGGTTGCCAGAGGCAATATTGACGAAGGAAACATTTTTGCCCACGGCTGGTCTTATGGGGGATATATGGCCTGCTGGCTTCCGACACAGACTGACCGCTTTAAAGCCATCTGCGCAGGGGCTTCAGTCAGTAATATGCTCAGCGGCTATGGAACATCGGATATAACACTCTCAGACGAATGGGAATACGGCAGTCAACCCTGGGAAGATCCGCTTCACTTAATGAAACAATCTCCCCTTGCCCACGTGAAGAATGTAAAAACTCCGATGCTCTTAATGCATGGAGAGAATGATATGCGCTGTCCTCCGGGTCAGAGCGAAGAATTTTTTATAGCCTTAAAAAGACTTGGAAAAGAAGTGACCATGATACGTTATCCCGGGGAATTTCACGGTTTGCGGCAGCCCAAGCACCGGGAGGACCTATTCAACAGACTTGTGGCTTGGTTCGAGTACTACCGGGAGAAGTAAAGTTCTTTCTCAGAAAAAAAGGGAAAAACAAGGAAAAGACTAATTTAATAAAACATTAATCAAATAGATCGAGAAAACGGGAGTGATAATATGCAAATAATTGATCTGAGAAGCGATACCCTTACCCGGCCAACTGAGAAAATGAGGCAGGTAATTGCCAGGGCTGAAGTTGGCGATGATGTTTACGGGGAAGACCCGTCCATTAACCGCCTGGAAAAAACCGGAGCAGAAATTATGGGTAAACAGGCAGCCCTTTTTGTTCCTTCGGGAACAATGGCCAACCAGATTGCTGCCATGGTCCATACCAGTCCAGGAGATGAAATAATAACCGAGATAACCAGCCATATCTTTCTTTATGAAGCCGGTGGCCTTGGACGTCTTTGTGGAGTTCAGACCCATGTTTTAAAAGGGGAAAGGGGACTTTTCTCACCAGATGATCTGGAAGGGGCAATCAGGGGTGAAAATATTCATTTTCCAAGGACCACCCTGGTAACCTTTGAAAATACCCATAACCGGGCCGGAGGAAGGGTTTTTGCCCCCGAGGAACTGGCGCCTCATCTGGAAATCTGCAGAAAAGCGAATATTCCAACCCATCTGGACGGAGCCAGAATCTTTAACGCTGCTGTTGCCCTTGAGTTGACCCCTGATGTACTTGTTGCGGATTTTGATTCCCTGTCTTTCTGCCTTTCCAAGGGACTGGGGGCGCCCGTTGGTTCGCTGCTCTGCGGTTCTGAAGAATTTATTGAACAGGCCAGAAAGGTCAGGAAGATTCTTGGCGGTGGGATGCGGCAGGCAGGGATCCTTGCAGCAGCAGGACTTTTCGCTCTCGATGGTGTTGAAGAGCGATTGGCCCGAGATCATCAACTGGCCCGAATACTTGCAGGAGCCATAGAAAAGATGGACAACTTCCGCCTTGATTTTCCAGTGGAATCAAATATTGTTGTGGGGCGTTATTTGGGAGGGGACTCTATTCAGGAAGTAGTTAACCGTATGAAAGAAAATGGGCTTCTTGTAAATCCTTTTGGCCCTGCTTCAATCAGGCTGGTTACACATCAGGACGTAAGCCAGGAGGAAATATTCAGGGCTGTGAAAATTATGGAAACAATTTAACCAAAAAAGAAGGAAATTTTTTCCAGTTATTGAATCTAATAGTAAAAGCTTAACGGGGAATGAAAATGCAACGCCGAAAAAAACTGGGAAAAATCCTTTGTGAAATGGGTTTTATCGAGGAGGAACAATTAAATAAAGCTCTTTCCTTCCAGAGGAATAATTCGCCCCACAGGCTGATTGGCTCAATCCTGGTTGAAATGGGTGCAATTAATGAAAAGGAACTGGCACAGGCTCTTGCCTGTCAGTTTGATTTACCTTTTGTTGATTTGCAGCAGGAAATGCCAGTTTCTGCCGTGGCAAGATGTTTACCAGAAGCAAAAGCCCGGCAATGCCGGGCTCTGGTTTTTGAACGGCAAGGGGAAATTTTTAAAATTGCAGTTGCAGATCCTCGGGATATTTCTGTGCAGGATAACTTGCGGGGGACACTGGAAGGAGAAGTTAAGGTTTATGTAGGGGAAGATTCGGAAATAAACAGGATGATAGACCTGGTTTATTCTGGGCGGGAAGAAGAGACTGTTGTGGAACTTGCCGACCGGGTTATTCAGGAAGCCCTCCGGCGAGAGGCCAGCGATATTCATCTTGAGCCGGGTGGGAAAGAGGTCCTTGTACGTTATAGGGTGGACGGGGTGATGGAAAAAGGATTTTCCATTCCCCAAAAGGTCCATCCTTTTTTAATCTCCCGGTTAAAAGTCCTGGGGGGAATGGACATTGGGGAAAAGAGACGCCCCCAGGATGGGCGTTTAAAACTGGAAAGAGATCGGGACCGGGATTTACGTCTTTCTACCCTTCCAGCCTACCACGGGGAAAAAATGGCAATCAGAATCCTGGACAGATTTGCAATACCTCCGATAAACAAACTGGGCCTGGAAAAGAAGCAGGAAAAAAAGCTCAGGAAAATGCTCGAACTCCGGGAGGGAATTTTTCTGGTAGTTGGTCCCACGGGAAGTGGGAAGACAACAACCCTCTTTTCCATGCTCCGGGAATTACAGGGACGAAATATCAATATAACAACCGCAGAGGATCCCATTGAATATATTCTGCCGGCAGTGAACCAGATACAGGTCAATCCCAGAATTGGACTGACTTTTGCTTCACTTCTTCGTTCAATTCTCCGCCAGGACCCTGATGTAATAATGGTGGGTGAAATTAGGGATGGAGAAACTGCAAGAATAGCAGTAAATGCTGCTTTGACAGGGCACCTTGTTTTGAGCACCCTGCATACCCATGATGCCCCTTCTGCCCTGATCAGGCTTTTGGAAATGGGTATTGAACCCTACCTGGTGGCTTCCACGGTAAGTGGAATAATGGGACAGAGACTTGTTCGAAGGTTGTGTCCGGATTGTTCTTTTAGGGGTAGGCCAGATCCCTGGACACAAAAAAGAATAACCTCTCTGGGAATGGAAGCGGAAAAAATCGGGGAAGAAGTGGGCTGCTCCTCCTGCTATGGAACCGGGTACCGGGGAAGAACAGCAGTTGCAGAAATTCTATTTCCAAACGATGATTTGCGGGAAAAAGTGGTCCAGAAAAAACCCGGATGGGAATTAAAAAAAGTTTCAACAGGAATAATGGAAGAAAATCTGAGAAGTGTTGGATTGAAAAAGGTTGAACGGGGGGAGACCTCTTTAAGGGAGGTGCTCAGGGTTGTTTCATCGGGAAAATAGGCGGGGACCAAAAGAATTTCCTTTTTGGTATAAGGGAATGACCCCCGAGGGGGAACGGGTAGAGGGAAAAATCCAGGCGGAAGGTCCAAAGGAGGTTCTGGAAAAGCTAAGGGGAAAAGGTATTCTGGTAATAAGGCTTAAAAGGGTCCGCAGGCTGGAAATTGGGTTTGGAGTTGAGGGTAAATGGGATGAAGAAAAATTGCTTGTATTTTGCCGTCAACTGGCAACACTACTAAAAGGAGGTTTGCCCCTGGCAAAAGGCCTTGGATTATTGGCTCAACAGGCAGGGGGAAAAAAAGAAAAAAAAGCTCTGGAAAACATAAAGAACAGGATTGTGCAGGGCTATTCTTTTTATGCAGGACTTTCTGAACAAAGGCAGTTATTTCCCGAATTCTTTCTGCAGATGGTAAAAACCGGGGAAGAAACCGGGCTTACACCGGAAATACTGGAAAGCACTTCTGATTACCTGGAGCGGAAATTGCATCTGAAAAGAGAAGTCAGCGGGGCCCTGCGTTATCCCCTTTTTGTTCTTGCCGTGGCATCCGGGGTAATGGCCTTTCTTCTTTTCAATGTTCTCCCCTACTTTTCCGGTCTTTACCTTGATTACGGCCAGGAATTGCCGCTTTTTACTCGACGGATTATTACAACAAGCAATTTATTTAGGGAGTATTTCCCTTTTGGTTTATTATTCTTTTTAACATTGGTTCTGGTTTTTCGTTTTAAGAAGTTTTCTGGAAGAATAAAAGCGTTTTTTGATTTTCAAAAGACAAGGTTTTGTCTGACAAGAAAGGTTTTCCTGGCCAGATTCGCAAGTATCCTGGGGTTATTATTGAGGGCAGGGTTGAATCTGGACAGGTGTGTAGAAATGATTGTCCAGCAAACAGGGAACCTTTTCTTGAGAGAAAGAATGGAAAAAGTAAAAAGGGAAGTGGAGGCGGGGGAACCCCTTTCCAAAGGAGTAGAAAAATGGTTTGGTTATGCTCATTTCTTAATCAGCATGCTGCGAATTGGGGAAGAGACAGGAAAATTGGAAGATATGGCAACTCAGGCTGGTTTGTATTACGAGGGAGAGGCTGAGAGGTGGATAAAAAATAAGATTTCTTTTTTGGAACCCTTGCTCATTTTACTGGTTGCGGGTCTCGTAGGGATTATTATGGTGGGAATGGTTCTGCCGATGCTGGAGATGGTTCAGGTCTGGTAGCCTTTTAGGTTATGGATTCCCTGTGGTTGGAAAAGGGCATTTTATAGACGTGGATTTCCCGCGGGAGGTGTTTGGCAATGACCCAATTAAAAACCCTCAATAATAGAGGGTTTTCACTTCTGGAAGTTGTTGTTGCCTGTCTACTGGTAGGAACCATGTATTCAATTATAGTGGGAACCTGGTGGGACTGGGGAAGGATGCATCTCCGCCAGGAAGCGCGCCACCTGGCAACGGATCTTCGCTGGGCCCGCAGCAGGGCAATTCAGACCCGGAAGAACCATGTAATCAAGCTGGATCTGGAGCGAGACAGGTACGCCGTAAAGGTAGAGCAGGAGGGAAACTACAGCGTTTTGCTCGACAGGAAAATGGAAGGGGGGATTAACCTGGAAGATTTTTCCCTTGCTCAGCCTGCTTTTCACTTTACTCCAACCGGTGCTCCTTCAAGAGGTAACACTATAACTCTGGGAGAAGAAAAAGCCCTGGCCAGAGTTATCACCAGGGTGGGGACGGGGAGAGTCCGAATCAATATGGAAAAAAGGAGGGAATAGAACTGGACAGGAAGGGGTTTGTTCTCTGGGAAGTATTGTTGGCTCTGGCTTTGCTTTCTTTGGTTATTGGTTTCATTTCTCAAGGCTGGTTGACCTGGAAAGCCATGGATGCTCAGGCAGAAAGATTGGGCAGGGGAGTAATTTTTGGGAAAAAGGAGTTGGAAAAAATGCTTGCAACAGGAAAAGAAATGGAAGAGAAAAAAGCAGAGGATTTTTTTGGGGTTGCTTCCCGCCTGGAGAAAAAAAAAGGGATTTACCTTGCAAAAACCAGGGTAAGTTGGAAAGAAGGTGAACTAAAGAGAGCAATTGAGCTTGCAACTTTTTATAACCCTGATTGTCCTTTCCGAGGGAGTCAAATCCGATGAAAAAGGGTTTTACCCTGGTAGAAATCCTTGTGGCAATCATGCTGGCAGGTTTTTTGTGGGCAGGTTTAAGCGCAGCTTATGTTGGGTTGGGAGAAAACTGGGAGAAAGCCAGCAGGTCCTTTGACGTCAGGCAACAGCAGAGGGTTATAGTTGAGGAGATAACCAGGAAAATTAGAAAGGCAGTACCGGGAAAGGTTAAACTCCTGGAAGGCCCGGAAGAGGAAGGCATTTACAGGAGGATAGAACTCAATCCCAATTATAACATGGAAAAAAAGATAGCCTTTTACCAGAGGGGGGACAATATTTTAAAAGGGGTAAAAAATCCCGGGCAAACCCGTTTTACGGGAATGTCTATTGGTTTGAATGCAGGGGAACTTTCTTTTAAAAGTATCCCTTCGGGAATAAAAATCAAGATCTGCAAAGGAATAATGTCAATGGAAACAATTGTTTTTGCCAGGGGAGAGGTGAACCCTGATGGGTAAAGAGGGCTCGGTTCTTGTGCCGGTGCTGGTGGTCTGCCTGGTATTCGCTACAACCCTTGCCGCGGGATACAGGGAAAGCCGCCAGGAAATGATGATTACCCGGAACTATCTTCAACAACAGAAGCTCTTTTACCTGGCTGAAGCCGGCCTGGTCAAGGGTTTCTGGATGATGAGTAAAAACCCAGACTGGACACCGGAAGATGGTTTTTTTGAGGTTACTTCAGGGCGGGGTTTTTATCTTAAGAGAAGGGAAAAGGACGGCGGGAAATACCTTATTTCCCGGGGAGTTTTTAAAGAGGGGGAAGTGGTTTTAACGGCAAAATTTGAGGTTAATAGGGAAAAGGAGGAAGTGAATATTATCTGGTGGAAAGAAGGCTTCCCCTGATACCTTCGAGGAAAAATGAATAGCAATTGGGAGGCGAATTTTTTGCTGACTGTTGATTGGGGAAAGGACAATCTGAAAATGATTTCTTTTATGCCCTCCGGCCGACCGGGGAATTATTGTATCGAGAAGGTTCCAGCAGGATTGGTTGGGGAAACAGGCATACAGGATGAAAAAGAGATGAAATTTTTGCTGGAAAAATGTCTGCAAAAACTTGGTTTAAAAAAAGGTTTTTTGAGAATTTCTCTGCCCCGAGCAGGGGGGCGGGTTATGGTTATGGATCTGCCCTTTTTGGAAAAGAAAGAGTTGCAGGAGGCGGTGAAGTGGGAGATTGCCAGATATCTTCCCTATTCCCCCGAAGAAATTCTGTATGATTTTATTGCCCTGAGAAAAGAAAAAAACAGGCAGAAAGTTGCTGTTGCTGGCTTTTCCAGGGAATTTTTTGCTAGTTGTCTCCAGGCTTTACCCTGCAGAAGAAGCTGGAGAGTTGATAGGATTACTTTACCTCCAGTTCCTCTTCTTCCTCTTTCTGCAGAGGATAAGAGTAATAAGGTGGTAATTGACTGGGGGGGCTGGGGGGCAACCCTTCTATTTCTTGGGAAGGGGCAACCGGTTTTAATCAGGACTTTAAATGACAGGGGGAAAATAACTGGCGATGATTTCGAAAGAATGGCCGGGGAAATTGAAAGAGCACTAATCCATATTCCCCAGGAAGAAGTTTCTATGGGAATGGAGAAAATTGAGTTAACAGGAGGTAATACCCTGGCCGGGGGCTTTTCCGAGTTTCTGGTCCAAAGATTTAATTTGCCTGTTTCTTTTCCTGGAGCAGAATGGCCGGAAAGCGAAAGAAAAAGGGCTTTGCTTGCTCTTGCCCTTGGGTTGGGGAAACTGGGAGGGAGAAAAAAATGGAAAAACTGGATTTTGCCAGATACTTAAAGAAAAAAAAGGATTATTGCCTGGGGGTGGTACTGTTTTTAGGCGGACTGGTTTTAATTTTTCTTGCTATTAACAATGCCCAGTTGACCCGGGAGCTTACCTGGTTGCAGGAGGAAGTTGAAAAATGGGAGAGAAAAAAAACGGAACTGCAAATGAAAACTGCTGTCCTTCCTGCCCTCAAGGTGAAAGTGAAGGAAAAAAGAAAAAGGGTAAATTTTTTTTCCAGTAGAATTCCAGAAAATTCCTTTTTAGAATTGCCCCGCAAAGTTTTCTTTTCGCTTCCTTCAGGGGTTTTTGTTACCTTCTTCCGGGTAAAAACCGGTGGAGATATATTTGTTGAAGGATATCTGGAGGAAGATGAAACCAAGGTTACTTTAATAGAAAACCTCAAAGAGGTTTTTCCGGGAAGGCAGGTGGAGCTGACCAGGAAAAGTGAGGGAAGCAGTAATGAATGGATCTGGTTTGCGCTTGTTGTTAAATTGGATAAGGAAAAGGAGGAGGGGGCAATATAAAAATTAAGTTTTTGATAATTGGAATTCTGGTTATTGTTTTCTGTCTGGTTTTTTTCGGGCAACTCCTGCCCAAGCAAAAAGAAATTAATGAATATATTGAGATCCAAAAATCAAAAAGCCTCATGGTGGAAGATTTGAAGGGGAAAAAACTGGAAAGGAAAGAGCTAGAAAATGAACTGGTTTATCTTGAGGAAAAGCTTGAAGAAATTAAGGGCTTTTTCCCCTGGAAATATGGTCATTTCAGGGAGATAAAAAATTATCTCCAGAAAAGGGCGGGAAAAAGGGAGATCAGAGAGAAAAGTTTAACCCTTCAGAAATCTGAGGCAACTGCGATTTTTTCTGGAACCTGGGAGGGAGAGTTTGCAGCCTTAGTAGGTTTTCTTCAGGATTTTGCAAAAATTCCTTACCGTGCCAAGTTAAAGGAACTATCTTTCCAGGCGGGGGAGGGGCTTTTTTTGGAAATCAGGCTGAAAAGCAAACTGGAGGAGGGATTTTTGGAAAGTGGATTTTGACCCGAAAGAAAAACTGGGGATATTTGTTTTAATTGTTATGGTTGGACTTGCAGGTTTTTTTCTAATAAATTCAAGTAAAACACTGGAAACCAAACCCTTTCCCCCTCCCCTTTCATATTCCGGGAAGACTGAAGAACGACTGGAGGATGAAATTGTTTTCCAGTATTCCGGGGGGCAGGAAATTCCTCCAAATCCTTTTTTGCCGGGAAAGGCTGAAGTTGCTCATAATCTCCCCCGGCCTCCTGGCCTGGAATTACAGGGGGTTATCAAAAAAGGGGGAGAAAAACTGGCAATAATCAAGGGGGAAATGGATATTATCCTGAGAAGAGAAGGGGACTTCTGGGAGAATTGGGAGGTGGCCGGGGTCTTTTTTGACCATGTTATTTTGCAAAAACACCCTGACGGGGCCTTCTTTTTCTTACCAATGAGAGGTGATTAATTTGCTAAAGAACTATCTGGGGGTTTTTCTTTTATTAATTCTAATTTTTACCCCGGTCAGGATTGATGGGGCTATGATTGAGGTGTCTTTTCGGGAAGCTGAAGTCGATGATGTCCTGCGGGGCCTGGCCGATATTGCTGGGAAAAACGTTTTAATTTGCTCACAAGTAAGTGGGACGGTTTCAGCTAACCTGGAAGGGGTAACCTTTTCTGAAGCCTGGGCGGGTATAATTTATTCCCAGGGGCTGGCATATTTAAAAAAAGAAAATATTTACCTTGTTGGAGAGCCCTGTTTAATTGAGGAAATAGGCAGTGATAAGGGGATAAAAATATTAGATTTGGAGGGAGTTAATCCTGAAGAAGCAGCCGAGTGGGTAACAGAAATTTTTCCGGAACTGCAGGTTGTTGTGGATAATTATAGCCCCAGTATAATCTGTAGTGGAGAAAAAGATCAACTGGAGAGCGTTCAGAAGATTATTTCCCAGATTGATTTCCCTCGAGAAGGGAAAGAAGTCATGGTGCTGAGGTTAAATTACTTTCCGGTTGAGGAAGGGATGCAAATACTGGAAAGACTGTTCCCTGAACTTATTGGTTTTGACAAAACAGAGAGGGATTTACTAATAATTAAGGGCCCGGCAGGGGAAGTGGAAAAAGCAGCAGGGTTGATTCAGAAGATGGATTACCCTCTGCCCCAGCGGGAACTTGTTATCAGGAAACTGCAATACGGAGACCCTGAAGTTCTTGCTTCTATTCTTGCTGGTTTGTATCCAGATGCAGAAATTGAAATTGATAAACGCCTGAACAGGCTTTTGTTAAGGGGAAAAGAAGAAATCCTGGAGGAGATGCTTAAAGTACTGGAAGAAATGGATCAACCCCGAGAGTTGATCCTCGTGGAATTCAGGATTGAAGAAGTTTCCAGTAATTTCTTTAAAGAGAAAGGTTTTAACCTGAGTGGAGCAGGGGAAATTAATTTTTTTAAAGATGGGTTTATTCAAGGGGGAGAAGGAGTACAAATCAGTCTGGCAAAGCTGTTGGAACTGATTGAAGAAGAAGGAATTTCCGAAACACTGGCCCGGCCCCGCCTGACTACCCTGGATGGAATTAAAGGAACCCTGCATATTGGTGACAGGATTCCGGTTAGAGGAGAGAGAATAGATAATGGAGAGGAAAGGGGAATCAACTATCTGCAAACGGGGATTTTAATTTCCTTTACCCCGAGGGTTTCGGATAATGAATACCTTACCCTTAAAGTCAGGCCGGAGGTTAGCACTCTGGGGGAAGAGTTAATTGGTGGTTTCCCTCGCATTAGAACCAGAGAGGCAGAAACAGTGGTCAGAGTCAAAAGTGGTGAAACTTTTGCCCTGGGTGGCCTTCTGCAGGTTCAGGATCGGTTGGCCAAAAAGGAGGTCCCCTGGTTTCGAAAATTACCTCTGGTAGGTTCCCTTTTTGGTTCCAGCAAAGAGGACCAGATGGCATCAGAGCTTATAATTTTTATTACCCCGCGCATAGTTGAAGAGAATGGAGGAAAAGAGGGTTTAAAGAAAGAAAAAGAGTTTGGAAACCGGATTTTTAAGTAAAACAATAGGGAGGCCTGGAAATGGAAAATAGAATTAGGAAAGTGCGCCAAGAGTTACAGGAACTGAATCTGGATGGAGTAATTATAAACAACCCGTCGAATCGTTTTTACCTGAGCGGTTTTACCGGTTCAGCAGGAACTGTTATGGTTACAGAACAATCAGCGATGCTTATAACGGACTTCAGGTATACTGAACAGGCGAATAATCAGGCACCTCACCTGGAGGTTGTAGAGCATGATCTGAAAAAAATGGACACCCTTCAGGAACTGATTTCGAGGGAAAAACTGAAAAAAATTGGTTTTGAAGAAGATTTTGAAACCTTTTCTACAGTGGAAAAACAGCTTAAAGAAAAAATTCCAAGTGTAGAATGGGTTCCGACCCAGAACCTTGTGGAAAAATTTAGAGTATTTAAAAGTCCAGAAGAACTTAAAGCGCTACAAAAAGCGGTTGATCTTGCAGACCAGGCCCTGGAACATATTTGTGGTTTTATCAAACCTGGAATGAAAGAAAAAGAGGTATCTCTTGAACTGGAATTTTTCCTCCGCAAAAATGGAGCCAGGGGTAGCTCCTTTGATATTATTGTTGCATCCGGGCCAAGGGGTTCATTGCCCCATGGAATTGCAAGTGATAAAGAAATTAAGGCCGGTGAGCTGGTGGTAATTGATATGGGAGCCCGTTTAGATGGTTATGCTTCTGATGTGACCAGGACTTTTGCAATTGGAAAGGCAGGAGAGAAAGAACGAGAGATTTATGATACGGTCCTGAAGGCTCAACTTGAGGCCATTGAAGGAATTAAGCCCGGCATTTCGGGGCAAGATGCTGATAAGTTTTCTCGTGATGTAATTTCTGCGAAAGGTTATGGGGACAATTTTGGCCACGGGTTGGGTCATGGAATTGGAATAGATGTGCATGAAAGTCCCCGGCTGAGTCCCATTAGTGATTCCAACCTGGAGGAGGGAATGGTTTTTACCGTTGAACCGGGAATTTATCTCCCCGGATGGGGTGGTGTCCGGATCGAGGATATAGTAGTCATGGAAGCAAATGGAGTGAGAAGCTTGACGGGAGCTCCTAAAGAGTTTAAAATTATCTAGGCTGTTTTTACGCTTGATTATCGGAAAGGGCTTTGACCCTTGGATAGGAGGTAAAAAATGATTTCCACCAACAATTTCCATACTGGACTTACTATTGATATTGAAGAGGGAATATGCACTGTAATCGAATTTTTGCACGTAAAACCGGGCAAGGGCAGTGCTTTTGTCCGGACCAAACTCAGAAATATTGAAACAGGTGCGGTTTTTGAAAAAACCTTCCGGGCCGGGGAAAAGGTAAAAAAAGCCCACCTGGAAGAAAAAGAAATGGAGTTCCTTTACCGCTCTGAAGACCAGTTCTTTTTTATGGATCGCGAGACTTTTGAACAGACTGCCATCCATGCAAATGACCTGGGCGAGGGCATAATCAAATTTCTGAAGGAAAATATGGCCCTCAAGGTTAAGTATTACCAGGGAAGGGCGGTTACAATAGAACTTCCCACATTTGTTGAACTGGAAGTAACCCGTACTGATCCTGGATTAAAGGGGAATACCGTTTCCGGGGGTACCAAGCCCGCGGGGCTGGAAACGGGGGCAGAAATTAACGTTCCCCTCTTTATTAACGAGGGGGATATTGTTAAAGTGGATACCCGTTCCGGGGATTACATTGAAAGGGTATCCAAATAATAGCGCGAGATAAGGCAAGACCCCGGGGAAAAGCCCGGGGTATGTTTTTTGCAAAAGCCTGCAGTCGGGAGGATTTTGTTTTTAAAAAGGAAAACTGCTGAACTTGTAGAATTTTAAATAAGTACAGGTTTGGATAATAAAGGAAAGAATGAGGTTTTATCTGGAGGTGAAAAAATGTACCAGCCCGCCCATGATTATGGAAGTGTTCATATTGCGGATGAAGTGATTGGAATAATTGCAGGACTGGCAGCAACCGAAATTGAGGGCGTGAAGAGTATGACCGGGGGGTTTGCTGGAGGCCTTGTTGAACTCCTGGGCAAAAAAAACCTCTCCAAAGGTGTAAAGGTTGAGGTTGGAGAAAAAGAAGCCAAGGTTGATCTTTACCTGGTTATTGAATATGGGGCTGTTGTTCATGCTGTGGCAACCAAGGTTCAGGAAAATGTTAAAAAAGCAGTTGAGGGAATGACCGGCCTGAAGATGGTTGAGGTTAATGTTTTCATTACCGGAATTGATACTCACATGCCGAAGGTAGAGCACGAGGAAGAAAGAAAAGAGGAAAAAAAGCAAGAAGAAAAAGAGGAAAGCAAAAAAGGGAAAAAAGGCAAAAAGGGTAGGAAAGAGAAGAAAGAGGAAAAGGAAGAAAAGGAAGAAAAGGTAAAACAAGAAGAACAGGAAAAGCAGGAGAAACAGGAAAAAAAGGGGAAAGAAGAAAAAAATAAAGAAGGAGATTAATTTTACTAGGGGGGATGGGTAATGGGTTTCTTTTATAAGGTCGTTCAGTTTTTTGTTCTGGTTGTTTTTACCCTTGTTAGTTTGATGCTCAGCTTTCACTTTTTTGGTTTTATTGCTGCTAACACCTATATTTATTTTCTGGAAACCCTGTACCAAAACTACCTGGCAGGGCTGATTGCCCTTGCTGTTTTTCTCCTTGGGATTTTCAGCCTCCTTCCCTATTTTCTGAGGAGTGAACCCCGAAATACCATTGTCCGTGATGGTGCTACGGGTTCAATAAGAGTTTCTCTTGATGCAGTGGAGGGGCTCATTTTCAGATTTGTTTCTCGGCAGAGTGGAGTTAAAGAGGTGAAAACTTTTCTAAAACCAGTTGAAGGCGGCCTGTTAATTCGCCTGAAGATTGGTGTTTGCCCCCATCAGGATATTCCGGACCTGGTAAACGATATTCAGGAATCTTTAAAGGATTATGTTAACCAGGTTGTGGGAGTGAAGGTGGAAAAAATCGAAACTGTTGTCCACAGTATTGAAAATGAAGAGGAGCGGCAGTTTAAACCAAAAAAGATAGAACCCAAACCTGAAAAAGAGGAAATTCTTAAGGAAGAACAGCCACCCGAAGAAAAACCTGAAGAAGAAGCTCCAGCAGAAGAAACCGAGGAAGAAACACCCAGGAAAAAGGATGCAATGGAAGAGGAGATAGACAAAAAGTGGGAAGAAGAAGAAATCCAGGAAGAAGAAATTCAGGAGGAAGAACCGGAAAAACGAAACCATAATAAGGATTTTTAACCATTTAGTTCCCGATATTTTTCCGGAAGGTGCTGACCAGGTCGGATAGGTGAAGAAATTGGATTTTCCCCGTCATTCCAGGCATGCCCGGTCCAAATATTTCCATCCTGTAGTGAGAAGGTGAGGTTTGTTTTGGCAACGATAATCAGTCGAAGACAACAAAGAGAATGGGCCGTGCAGTTACTTTACCTGATGGGTCAAACGGGTTACCAGTTTGAACAGGCCTGGCCTAGTTTCCTGAAACTCGAACCGGGTGCTGAACGAGCCCCGTATACTCAAAAACTGGTCAAAGGAGTTCTTGAAAAAATTGAGGAACTTGATGGGGAAATAGAAAAATACCTTTCCAGCTGGCGATTGGAAAGGTTATCCCGGGTTGATCTCAATATAATAAGGCTTGGTCTCTATGAAATGAGGTACTGCCCCGACGTTCCCGATCCGGTCGCCGTCGATGAGGCTATTGAAATGGGAAAAGCTTTTGGCGGAGAGGAATCAGGGAAGTTTATAAATGGATTACTGGGGCGTTTTTTTGAAAAGCAGGACTAAATATACCTGCTTTTTTTTAATAGAGGAGCATAAAAACAAAGGGAAGGATTAGCTTGAGAACCATCAGGCGAGACAGGTGCATTAAGGAAATGGAAACAGGGTTGCGGTTTTCCTGCAGGGCCAGTGCGGTCATTATTGTGAAACCTGCTGGGGCTGCAGCCAGATAGGCTGAAATTGGGTCCCATCCTGCAAAGCGGTGGATAAGGTAGGCTACAAAAAGAGAACTGCCAATTATAAGGGTAATTGAGAGAATAAGGGGAGTAAGTATTTGGAGACTCAAAAGGGGGGCGAGGCTGGTTACATCGATCCGGTCAGCAATCATGACTCCAACTCCAATTAAAAACCAGTTTAGAAGATAGTGGGGAGGTTGGAAAACGGGGAATCGAAAACGGGAGCTGATTACCATGAAAAGGATAGCTCCAACAAGGCCTCCAGCTGGGATTTGAACAAGCCCAGCCAGATAGCCAATTAATGCTGCGCCAGAAATGGTATATAATATGGCCCCAGGTGACCTGTTTGGTTTGTAAGGTTGCCTTTTGTCGCCTTTATTTTCATTCTGGCTTGGAGGAGGTTCGGGAAATTTTTTCTTTAACAATTTAAGGGCTGGAGGGAAAAGCATCAGGGTAATCATCAAGCGTGTAATGTGAAAAAAAATCACCACAACCGGGTCGGCATCCGTAGCAACTGCAAGAACAGTCATCTCTGGAAGTCCCCCCACACTGGAAGAAAGGATAGCAGTATTCAGCTCAAGGCCGGTGAGAGAGGTTATTATGTAGCCCGATATAAAAGCCAGGCTCAGGGCCCAGAAGGAAACAATAAAAGCTGGTTTGGTTATACCCTTCAAGGGCTGGCTTGTTTCTTCGTTAAAACGAGCTCCAACCATTAAACCCAGGGCAATCTGTATTATCAGAACGCTTCCCTGGGGGAGGTTAGGAAGAGATAAACCGGAAAGGCGAAGGATTGTAAGAAAAATTAAAGTTCCCAGCACTGGTGCTGCCGGAAGGCGAGCTTTTCTTCCCAGGAAACTTCCAATAATTCCTAGACCATAGAGGAGTGCTAATTCTAAGATAAACATGCCGGGCCTCCAATCTTTCCAGAATAAAATAAATTGCTTTTTAGGGATTAAAGCTTAATAGAATCTTTCCCCTTTTTTCCCTGGCTTCCTCCTTTTATATTTCAGTCTGGACAGTCAGAAAGGGAAAAATTCTAAAAGGAGAGTTTGCGGGGAGAACCTCGAGGAGGATTCACTCCAATTTATGGAGAAGAAAGATTTGGAACGGAACTGGTACCATAACCTGTGGGGGGGATTTTACATGCGGGGGATCAATAACCAAAAGGATTTTTTTGAAGAAAGAAAGTCAAAAAGGCCAGAGGATGTCAGTGGGCGGATTAAGTTTGGAATTTTCTGGCTCATTGCCCTGTTTATGCTTTTATTTTTTGTTTTTAGATTCTGGGGATAGGACTGATAAAAATGTTTTTTAAATCAAAAAAGGCCAAGTGGTTTTTTTACATTTCCATAGTTGTAATTATAATAGTTTTCATTATAATCAGGGATGCAGGTTATGTTCCCCAGGCTTTCAGCCTGCACATGGTATCGGGGGAGAGAAGAGGCGAGAGGTTAGCTGTGTTTGAAGAAAATGTTGAATTTGTGGAAGCGCTCTGGGAAAGAGCAACCTATTATGCGGAACGTGGCAGAAGGGAAGAAATAACTATTGACAATAGGGATTATTTTTTTGAAATTTACTTCTCTGAAGGGCAGAATATTCTTTCTGAAAAGGGCCGTTTTCTGGTTTATCCTGAGCGTTTAATTGTTGATGGTCAGGAAAAGAGAATTGATGCCAGGGATTTTTTCGATTTCTGCGAGAAAGTTATGCGGAGCGGGAGATCCCTTCTTTCCCTTATTCTGGATGCAGAATTTGTTGAAGTTATTGATTATCCTGGGGAGCAAGGAAAAATCCTTAACCCATCTACGGTGGATGAAATTGTGGAAAAACTTTTGGAGTTAGGTGATGGAAAAAGCGGGGAAGCTCCCAGGGTTGAAAAAACCAAAATTTTAATGGTAATCCCAGAGGGGGAAATTTACCTGCAGGAAGATGATATAATTATTTTTGCTTTCTGGGGAGGCTACTGGAATTATCAGGCCGCAGAAGGGGTTATTGAATCTGTTCAGGATATAGTATTCGGAACATAAAAAGAAAAGAGGGACTGAGCATATGGTCCAAACATTGTTGCTGTTTTTACTGGGTCTTGCTCTCCTGGTTAAGGGAGGGGACCTATTTGTGACTTCCAGTGTCAGCCTTGCCCGCTTATTCAGGATCCCCCGGATGATTATTGGGGGGACTCTGGTTAGCCTGGCCACTACATTGCCAGAACTCCTGGTTACGGCAACTGCAAGCTTACAGGGAAATCCTCAGCTGGCTATAGGGAATGCTGTGGGTTCAGTTATTGCTAATATCGGAATTATTGTTGGCACTACTGCACTTGTCAGTGTGGTTTGGGTTAGACGGCGGGATTTTGTTGTTTCTGCCTGGGTTATGCTCGGCTCTGCGATTCTTTTAAGTGTTTTGATTCTTGATGGTTTTGTTCCCCGCTGGGGCGGGATTATCCTTTTAATTTCCGGCGCTATGTATCTGGTTACAGACCTGTTACGCAATTACCGATTAAATAGTGTGAGGCAAATCCCTGGTGATATTGAAGCAGATAAAACTGAGCAGGGTACTGGCTCAATTCGGCGGAATTTCCTTATTTTTGTTCTGGGAGCAGCAATGGTTGTAGGGGGAAGTCGGCTACTGGTCAATTCCAGTTTGCAGATAGCTGAGTATTTTAACCTTTCCACCCTATTTGTGGGGCTGTCTCTAATTGCCATCGGGACCTCCCTTCCCGAATTAACGACAGCCATTGTTTCAATGCGCAAGGGAGTTGTTGACCTTTCCCTTGGAAATGTGGTTGGAGCAAATATTCTCGGTCTGACCTGGGTTTCGGGAATAGCTGCAACAATAAATCCCTTTCCCCTTGCCGGGCTGGGTGATCTTCTAAGCCTCCTGGCAATGCTGGTATTTATAATTTTACTCCTGATAATGGGCTTTACTCAATCCAGGATTTCCCGACGAGAGGGTCTTCTGCTTTTAATATTATATTTTTCTTACATAATCGGAGCATACCAGCTGGGATTAATTTCCAGTTAGGGGGAGGATAGAGTGAAATCAGTTTTGACTTTAGTTGTGTTAATTTTTTTATTCACACCGGTGACTCTTGGAGGAACGGAGCTTCACAACTGGGAGGAATTGACCTCACTGGAAGGAGGAACAGGGCCCACCAGGGTAATTTTTGTGCATGGTTTTCGTCCCGGGGTTTTCACTGATGAGCTCTTACGAGCCCTTCCGGTTGAAAGGTGGAATAAAATGGCCAGAGCAATTACCCAGACGGAGGAGCTGGCCGAGAAGCTGGAGCTCTGGGTCTTTCTCTACCAGCCTTATTTTGATGATATCCCCGAGTTAGCTGAGAAATTTGCTTCCCAGATTGAAAAATCCCCCTTTGCAGAAGAAGATTTGTTAATTATTGCTCACAGCATGGGAGGCCTTATTGCCCGTCACTATATTAATTATCTTGGGGGCGGGGAAAATGTGCTGGCCCTCTTTACCCTGGGAACACCTCACAAAGGTATTCCCCTGCCCTTTATTAATGAGGATATTGCCCTGGGCAAGGCTATAATGGACTTGCAGGGGACTGAGGATTTAATGGAAAGATTTGGGTTTTACCCGGAAAATGAAATGATTTACCTGCAAAAATTAAATGAAATAGAGGGTTATGCTCACCGGTATTTTAATTTTTCCGGAAAACTTGATCCGTCATCAAACCGCAACCTTTTAGCGTATTTAGGGGAAGCCTATTATCAATTAATATCCTCCCTGCAAATCCCTGGAGATGGGATCGTGCCTAATTACAGTTCCTTCCTGGAGAAAGCCCATAATTTCCCTCCCGTCGAAGGAGCCAACCATCAGGAACTTCTTGAGAATGAAATAATCATTGCTCAGATAGTAGCGGGACTGGAAGGTTTTTTGCTGGATAAAAAGTTCCAGGTTTTCGGTAGAATAACAGGAGAAAACGGGGAAAGTCTTGAAGGAATTAAAGTGAGAGTTGGTTCAACAATCCTTTATACCGATAAACATGGTTTTTTCCGGAGCGGTGATAAATTCCAGTTTGGAAAAGAAATCCGGCCTGAACCAGAAAAAGGGAAGGATTTCTTTCCCTCTTTTCAGATGGTGAACGGGCGGGAAGAAGGTTATAATTTTACTATGCAGGAAACATATACTTTGGCTGGAAAGGTCAGGGTCTTTTTTTCCGATGAAGAACTGCAGGGGAGCACCCTGATTTTCAGCAGTGTTGAGAATCACCTTGATTTTTACAGGCTGGATGTTGGCGAAGGTGGTTCCTTCCGGAAAGAGGGAATTGCACCTGGAAAGTACCGTTTTGTTTTATACAATAAAGGGGTTACCTGTTGGTCTTTCCGGGAAATTGAGGTGGAAGAAACGACCCTGAACATGGATATTGGCTTTTTTAAACTTTTTAATGACAAAAATTAAGCAGGAAAGTTTTGGAGGAGGTTATTGAAGGTTATGGATGGACAGCAAATCGTAAAAATTATCAGCCAAGAACTGGGTCTGGGGCAGGACCAGGTTCGCCGGACAGTGGAACTTCTTGACGGGGGAAACACAATTCCTTTTATTTCCCGATACCGGAAAGAGGCCACGGGAGGTCTTGACGAAGAAGTCCTGCGAGAAGTGGAAGAACGGCTCAATTATCTCCGGAATTTAATGCAACGCAAGGAAGAAATTATCCGTTTTATTTCCGAACAGGAAAAATTAACTCCAGAACTGGAAGAAAAAATTAAACAGGCTACCAAGATGCAGGAACTGGAGGATCTTTATCGTCCCTTCCGACCCAAGAGAAGAACTCGGGCTACAAAGGCAAAGGAAAAGGGGCTGGAACCACTTGCCCAGCTGATTTATGACCAGGAGAAGGATTTAGAAAATCCTGAACTGGAAGCAAAAAAATTCCTGGATGAGGAAAAAGAACTTCTTCAAACCTCTCAGGTTTGGGAGGGAGCCCGAGATATTATTGCCGAATGGGTGTCCGATGATCCGGAGGCCCGGGCCTTGGTTCGGAAGGCCAGCTGGAATAAAGGAGTTATTGTTTCCAGGGGGCAGACTGAGGAGAATTCTCCCTATGAAATGTACTACGACTACCGGGAGCCTGTTAAAAAATTACCCCCCCACAGAATACTTGCTCTAAACCGGGGGGAAAGGGAAGAGTATTTAAAGGTTAACCTGGAAGTACCCCAGGAAGAAATAATCGGGTTGCTGGAAAGAAAATTTATTAAAAACCGGGAATTTTTTGGGTTAGGACAGATCCAAGAAGCCATTGAGGACGGTTATAAAAGATTAATCCAGCCTGCTGTGGAAAGAGAAATCAGAAATGATATCTGGGATAGGGCTGAGGAGCATGCCATAACAATATTTGCTTCTAACCTGAAAAAACTTTTATTACAGCCTC
This sequence comes from Halobacteroidaceae bacterium, assembly GCA_003551665.1. GTDB lineage: Bacteria > Bacillota > Halanaerobiia > B1SED10-174 > B1SED10-174 > T1SED10-26. The sequence goes on along the minus strand of PUNE01000022.1, from coordinate 10,832 downwards.
CTGTAAGTGGTGCGAAAATAATGGGGGTGGATCCCGCTTTCCGTACAGGTTCCAAGGTAGCGGTGGTTGATGAAACCGGGCGTGTCCTTGCCACGGAGACCATTTATCCTCATGCTCCACAGAACAAATGGGAACTGGCTCTGCGACTTCTTCTTGATATGGTTGAAACGCATGAGATAGACATTATAGCAATTGGAAATGGGACTGCCTGCCGGGAAACCGAAAAGCTTGCTGTCGAGGTTATCGAAGAGACCAACAGAGAGATTAAATATATTGTTGTTGATGAGGCGGGTGCCAGTGTCTATTCCGCGTCTCCTCTGGCCAAAAAGGAACTCCCGGGAATGGATGTTTCCATGCGGGGAGCTGTTTCTATTGCTCGCAGGCTGCAGGATCCCCTTGCTGAACTTGTAAAGATTGATCCAAAATCCCTTGGGGTGGGTATGTACCAGCATGATGTAACGGGTTCAAAGCTGAAGGAAAAACTGGAGCAGGTAGTTGAAACCTGTGTTAATCACGTAGGGGTTGATCTTAATACTGCTTCTCCGGCCTTACTGCGATATGTTTCAGGAATGAACAGCAGGGTTGCCAATGCGGTAGTTGAAGCCAGGGAAAAGGACGGGGTTTTTTACACCAGACAGGATTTATTATCGGTAAAGGGTTTTGGAGAAAAGACCTTCCAGCAGGCTGCGGGGTTCCTCCGGATTTACAGCTCCCGGGATCCCCTGGCCAGAACACCCATTCACCCGGAATCCTATTCTGTAGCGGAAGGCCTCCTGCAAAAACTGGGTTTCAACTCTCAGACCCTGGAGGATAAGGAAGAGATTCAGAAGTTAAGGGAGGAGCTAAAGGGAATTAACCCCGCTGATTTTGTTGACCAGTTAAATACCGGGTTGCCCACGTTAAGAGATATTCTTGACGCTCTTTCCCGTCCGGGTCGAGATCCCCGGGAAGATCTTCCCAAACCAATTTTCCGAACCAATGTCCTGTCCATTGAAGATCTGGAAGAAGGCATGGTTTTAAAGGGAACGGTGAGAAATGTGGTTGACTTTGGGGCTTTTGTGGATATTGGGGTCAAGGAAGATGGTCTTGTGCATATCTCGGAAATGAGTCAGAAGTTTGTTCGGGACCCTCTGGATATAGTTGCTGTGGGTGATGTAGTGGAGGTTATGGTAAAGGGGATTGACCTTACAAGAAAAAGGATTGGGCTGACAATGGTTCTGCCCAAAGAAAAAAAATAGGAAGTGGGGTGAAACAGTGATGTTTAATATTCGGGTAGGTGGAGAAGCCGGACAGGGAATGAATACCATTGGGACCCTGCTGGCCAAGTCTCTTCTTCGATTGGGATACCATGTTTTTACCTCTAAGGATTACATGTCAAGGATCAGGGGAGGACATAATTATTCTGACGTCCGTTTTAGCCCCGAACCCCAGCAGAGTGGCACGGAAAAGGTTGACATTTTGCTTGCATTAAATGAAGAAACCTGGGAAATCCACAGGAATACACTTGGAGATGAGGGTATTGTCGTATTTGACCAGGACGATTTTTCGCCAGAGGGTCAGGGGCCCAAAAAGAAAGGAATTTCTCTGAAAAAGAAGGCTGAGGAAATTGGGGACCGTCGAATTGGTGGAGTAATTGCCCTGGGTTTAATCCATAAAATGCTGGGATTAGACCTCAAGCAGTTTAAGAAAGTCCTTGAGGAAAAATTTTCAGGTGAGATTCTGGAAAAAAATCTTCAGGGCCTTGATTGGGGTTATGCAGAAGGAGAACCAATCTTTTCAGTCAGTGAAGGAAAAGGTTTGAAAGGTACAAAATTAATTAGCGGAAATGATGCAATAGGCTTAGGAGCGCTGGTTGGAGGTGTTCAGTTTTACTCTGCTTATCCCATGACCCCCTCAACAGGGGTTTTGAATTTCCTTGCTTCCCAGGGAGAAAGGTTTAATATCCTGGTTGAACAGGCCGAGGACGAAATTGCTGCTATTAATATGGCTCTGGGAGCTTCTTTTGGAGGGGTTCGGGCTATGACGGGAACCTCAGGGGGAGGTTTTTCCCTGATGGTTGAAGGGGTGGGGCTGGCAGGCATAACAGAAACCCCCCTGGTTATTCTAAATGCCCAGCGGCCCGGGCCAGCAACGGGGTTGCCTACAAGGACAGAACAGGGAGACCTGGGGTTTGTCATCCACGCTGCTCAGGGTGAATTTCCAAGAATAGTTCTTGCTCCCAGGGGAGTATCTGAAGCCTTTTATCAAACGATCAGGGCTTTAAACCTTGCAGATAGGTACCAGTTACCGGTGATTATCCTGAGCGACCAGTTTTTGGGGGATTCTGAGCAGACTGTCATGGAATTTGACCCGGAGAAAGTAAAGATTGATCGAGGAAAACTGATAAAAACCCACGAAGAAGAAACTCCCTATCTTCGTTATAAATTTACCGAGGATGGAATTTCCCCCAGGCTGATACCAGGGGAAAAAGGGGAGGTAGTTCTGGCTGATAGTGATGAGCATAATCAAGCAGGAAATATTATTGAAGATTCCGAGACCCGGTCCAAAATGGTTGAAAAAAGAATGAAGCGGATGGAGACCATAAAGGAAGAGATGGAACCTCCCCTTTATGAGGGTCCTGATCCCCAAAACGCTGATTTTATTCTGGTCAGTTGGGGAGCCAATTATGGACCGGTGGAAGAAGGACGGAAAGCTCTCGAGGAAGATGGATTTAAGCTCGGCCACTATTCTTTCCAGGACATCTGGCCTCTTCCAGGGGGAAACTGGGAAAAAACTCTCCAGACAAAACCCTGGATTTTAATTGAAAACAATTATTCTGGCCAACTGGGTTCGTTGTTAAAACAAAATGGAACTGGGAGCCCAGAGGTTTTCATCAGGAAATATGATGGACGGCCATTTACCGGGGATGAAATAAAACGGCGCATTAAAGAGGAGGTGGGACCTCGTGGTTGAAAAGAAGGAGTTTCAAAATAACGAAGAAATTGCCTGGTGCCCTGGGTGTGGTAATTTTTCTATCCATGCAACTCTGCAGGGTGCTCTTGCGGACCTTGACCTTGAACCCCACCAGGTAGTTATTTCCAGCGGAATTGGCCAGGCAGCAAAAATGCCCCATTATTTGAAAATTAACGGGTTTAACGGTCTTCACGGGAGAGCCCTTCCCGTTGGTACAGCTTTAGCAGCAGTACGTAAGGACCTAAAGGTAATAGTTGAATCCGGGGATGGTGACATATACGGTGAAGGAGGCAACCACTTTTTGCATGCTTTCAGACGAAATCCGGACCTGGCATTATTTGTCCACAATAACCAGGTTTATGGGTTAACAAAAGGCCAGGCCTCCCCCACTTCAGAACTGGGAATGAAAACCGGGGTTCAGGTTAAGGGGGTCTCCAATCTTCCTCTTAACCCCCTGCTTGTTGCTCTTGCAGGAGGTGCAAGTTTTGTTGCCCGTTCTTTTGCAGGGGACAGAAAACACCTCCAGGAAATGATGAAAGAGGCCATCCAGCATAAGGGGTTTGCTTTCCTGGATATTCTGCAACCCTGTGTTACTTTCAATAAAATTAACACCTTTAAATGGTATAAAGACAGGGTATACTACCTTGAAGAAGACCATGAAAAAGGCAACTGGGAGCAGGCAGTTAGAAGAGCACAGGAGTGGGGAGACAGGATCCCCCTGGGTATTTTTTTCCGCCAGGAACGAAATGTATTTGCCGGGGATTTTCCCGAATTATCCCGGGAAGAGGTATTCGACCCCCGGGAAAGAATCTACTGCTGGCCGGAAGTGCTGGAAAATTTTAAGTAAAACGAAGACGGCCCCGATAAAAACGGGGCCATCGAACAAAAAGGCCGATCTCCGGAGGTTGGGAGGAGGGATAACCAACCGGGGGAAAGCACCGGAGGGCTTTATTGTGTTATTCTTTTAACATTATAAAGGATGCGGGCGGTGAATGTCAAGAAGAAAAGAAAATTTTTTCACCGGACTTAAAGGATATAAAGCCTGGTCGAGAAAGAAAGGGGGAACAGAGAATGGCAGAAGTGGCCATGGAAGCAAGAATCCAGGGCCGGGTCCAGGGTGTGGGCTTCCGTCATTTTGTAATGGAAAAGGCCCAACGATTAGACCTTGTTGGTTATGTGCAAAATCTTCCCGACGGTGATGTTGGAGTTTATGCTGAGGGAGAAAAGGAAGATTTAAAGAAATTTGAGAATCACCTAAATGAAGGCCCATTTATGGCCCGGGTGACCAATGTTCAGGTGGAGTGGGGTGAGGCCGAGGGAGAATTTTCCTCATTTGAGGTTAAATTCTAGGGTTCAAAATAGGAAGGTAAGGATATGGAAAGAGTAAATGGCATACCCGGAGCTGAAGCCGGGAATAATAAAGGTCCCAATCCATTCTGGACCGATTTATTAAAGAAAATGGGTTTGCAGGAAAAGAACCTGTATAAAATGTCTTCCGCCCAGCTTTTCCAGGAATTGCAGGGGCGGAATCTGACCCGCTACTCTAACCGACTGCGAACCAGGATAGAGGTGTTGCTACTTGTTCTTTCCCTTGATCAAAACCCAAAAGACCCCTGGGTCCCCAGCCTGGGAAAAAACCAACTCCTGTCTGCAGAATTATTGCTTGAAGCAGGTCAGCTGGCCAGGTCTAAAGGGAAAGGTATCCTGGAGAAGGGAATAAGGGCTTTCCTGGAAAAAGAAGGGTTAAAAAGAGAACGGGATTTGTTACAAAGCCAGTTTTCGCGACTACTCCGGGAAACTATTGACAATAGGGCGGAACTAAGAGTCCTTGCAAATAACCTGGATCATAAAGGCTTTTTGGGATTACAAAAGTACTTAAACTCTGCAGATATTGGTTTGCTGAACAGGGTTTCAGCAGCAAGGTTTCTGGCTTTGAGAAATCTTCTGAATTATCTACTGGAAGGTCAGATTCCCGCAGGGCAAATATCAAAATCGGATAGGGATTCTAGAGTGCCACTGGAGCTTCCTGATGTTTACAACCAGATGCTCATGGCTGTTAACCGACAACGTCTGAATTTAATTTTACCTGCAATTGAAGAGCTTTCCTTCTGGAGCGGGAAGGAACTGGCTCAGGCTGCCCGAGGAGAAGCCCAATCACTGAGGAATGATCCTGAGTTACCCAGGGAAATAATTGATTTCATTCTTGGTAGGTTAAATAGGCTTGTGTTTATGGAAAAGCTAACCGGGGATTTAACCCAAAACAGTATAAAACCCCAGGAGGCAATGTCTACAGCGATTTATCTTCGCAGGTACTATCCTGCAATTTTCAAATATTACCGCCAGCTTGGTTTGCCTTATTTACCGTTGGAAGAGGAAGAAAGCCAGCCACGGTTCGGTCCCTGCTTTTTAGCAGGTGAGGTTTTAACCAGTCCTGGCGACAGGCTTTATATTGAAACCTTAAAGTTCTGGCGCAGACACTATCTCTCAAAAAAACCAGCGGGGCGTGTTTTAATTTACATCTATTATAGAGTTGGTCCCGCTATCAAAGCAATTTTCAGGAAGTTTCCCGAAGCAGGGAAACCAGTTCGCTGGCTTTTAATTTTTATCGCATCCTGTTTGCTTTCTAAAATGCAAAAAAACTATTCCAAAAGGTAGGAGGAGGGTTTACATGCAAGTATTTAAGAATGCCAGGATTATGAATGGAAAAGGGGATGTATTTGAATCAGGTCTATTGCTAGTTGAAGATGGAAAAATTGTGGATGTTTTAAAGGAGGGCAATGTTCCAGAAGGAGCAGAGGAAATTGATCTGGAAGGAAAAATAATAACCCCGGGGTTTATTGATGCTCATTCCCATGTGGGAATTGGAGAAGTTGGTGTGGGGTGGGAAGGACAGGATTACAATGAAATTTCTGAGCCGATAACTCCCCATCTCAGGGCTATAGATGGAATTCTTCCCGAGGATGGTGGCTTCAAAAGTGCACGTTCCGGGGGGGTTACTACCATAATGACCGGACCGGGAAGTGCAAACGTAATCGGAGGAGAAACAGTTGTTGTAAAAACTGCCGGGAAAACCATTGAAGAGATGATAGTCCGAAATCCTGCTGGAATGAAGGCCGCTCTCGGCGAAAACCCCAAAAGGGTTTATGGGGTTATGGGGCCCAAAAAATCACCCATAACCAGGATGGCATCGGCCGCTCTCTTACGAGAGACACTTGTAAAAGCCGAAAATTACAGGGCAAAACTGGAAAAAGGAAAAGAGGACCCCGAGAAACTGCCCGAAAGGGATTTAAAAATGGAGGCCATGGTTCGAGTTTTAGACCGGGAGATGCCCCTCCGGTTGCATGCTCACAGGGCTGATGATATTATGACCGGTATTCGGGTTGCCCGGGAATTTAATATTGACCTGACCCTGGAACATTGTACCGAAGGTCATAAGATTGCAGGGGAAATTGCGGAGAGTGGATACCCCGCAATTGTTGGGCCCTCTCTCGGACCCGCAACCAAACTGGAGACAAAAGACATAACCTGGGAAACCCCCAAAAAACTTTATGAAGCGGGGGTTAAGGTCGCTATTATGACTGACCATCCTGTGGTTCCAATTGAATATCTCAGCTTATGTGCCAGCCTGGCCATGAAAGCAGGGCTTCCTGAACAGGAGAGTTTAAAGGCAATAACTCTCAATGCTGCAGAAATCCTTGGAATTGAAGACAGGGTCGGAAGCCTGGAAAAAGGAAAGGATGCGGATTTTGTAGTCTGGGATAAACATCCCTTCGATGTTCACAGCCGGGCTTTAAAGATTTACATTCAGGGCGAGCTGATTAAGGATGAGTAGGTTGGAAGAATTCCAAAAATTTCGGGAGGAAATAAACCAGGAAATTGAAAAGATAGATAACCAGACAATAAAGCGGTTTTTTGCCCTTGATAACCAGGTTTATCAGGAAGGTGCCCTCCCTGCCAAAACCAAGGAATTGTTGGGCCTGGTAGGTTCGATGGTTTTAAGATGTGATGATTGCATTACCTATCACCTCTGGCAATCCCAGAAGGCAGGGGTAAATAAAAAAGAAGTCGAAGAGGCTATGGCCGTAGCCCTGGTAGTGGGGGGCTCCATTGTTATCCCCCATATGAGGAGGGCAGTTGAGATTATAAGAGAAATGGAGTGGCCTGAATGATCCCCTTCGGGGGGTCATTCTTTTTTGAAACTCGGGATTTTAGGATTCTGGCTGTTGGGACCTCATCCAGTTTCTTTTTAGGAGTGGGTGGAAATTAAAATATTGAAGGAATAATCTTGACTTTGGGGAATAGTAGTTTAAAATGGCGAAAAAATCTCGTTGGAGTTTTTTACTGGAGGGAGATGCAGATGGATTACTTTACCAGAACCAGGGTTAAAGAAATTAATAGCGGCCAAAAAGTTGATCAGGAAGTAATAATCCTTGGCTGGGCAAGGACAAAGAGGGTCTCAAAAAACGTAGGTTTTGTAGAAGTTAATGATGGGAGTTCTTTGCACAATGCCCAGATAGTTTTTTCTCCCCCGGGAGATTTTCCTGAACTGGAAAGGATTATCACGGGAACCAGTTTGCGAATTGTGGGAAAGGTAGTTAAGGTTGAAGGACGTGAGCAGGCCTATGAGGTTCACGCGGATAAACTGGAAATTGTAGGAGAGTGTTTGCACGATTATCCCCTACAGAAAAAAAGACATACCTTTGAATTTCTTAGAGAAATAGCCCACCTCCGACCCCGGACCAACACTTTTGGTGTTGTTAACCGGTTCAGGAGTAAACTTTCTCATTGTATCCATGAGTATTATCAAAATCGAGGCTTTTATTATATCCACACTCCAATAATTACTACAAGCGACTGTGAGGGCGCAGGGGATCTTTTTCAGGTAACTACTTTGCCCCTTGAAGAATTGGCTGACCAAAAGAAAAAACTTGATATGAATGAAGACTTTTTCGGAGAAAAGGCCTATCTTACCGTAAGCGGCCAGTTAGAGGGAGAGCTTTTATGTTCTGCCCTGGGAGATATTTATACCTTTGGCCCCACTTTTCGAGCTGAACAATCCTATACCACAAGGCATCTTTCCGAATTCTGGATGATGGAACCGGAGATGGCCTTTTGTGATCTGGATGAAATGATTATTCTGATTGAGGATTTCCTCAAACACCTGATTTCTTTCAGCCTCGAGAACTGCGAAGAGGAAATGGCCTTTTTCAACAGGTGGATTGATAAAGGCCGGCAGAAGGTTTTGCAGTCAATAATAGAATCAGATTTTGCCAAAATAACCTATACTGATGCCGTGAAGATCCTTGAGAAAGCCAACCGGGACTTTGAATTTCCCGTTGGATGGGGACGGGATTTGCAGTCAGAACATGAACGTTTCCTATCAGAAGAATATTTTAAAAAACCGGTTTTTGTTACCGATTATCCCCGGGACATTAAAGCTTTTTATATGCGGGTAAATGATGATGAAAAAACAGTTCGTGCTGTTGATGTCCTGGTTCCTCTGGTTGGAGAAATTGTTGGTGGCAGCCAGCGGGAAGAGAGATATGATTACCTGAAAAATAACATGCTTCAGCAGGGACTGGATATTGAAGAATACCAGTGGTTCCTGGATATCCGCAAATATGGAACTGTACCTCACTCTGGCTTTGGGCTGGGTTTTGAAAGGATGATCATGTACCTTTCGGGAATGTCTAATATCCGGGACGTTATTCCCTTCCCCCGCTTCCCCCGTTCAGCAAAATTTTAATGCGAAGCAGGAAAGGGATAAACCTTCCATACCCGAAAATGGTTACCACTGATCCCAGGTTTTCCGAGTTTTCTGGACTGGGGTCAGGGAATTAACAGGGCTATAACTTAAGGAGAATTAGGATAATAAAATTGAAAAAGTAGAAAAGGAGGGGAGACCCAATAATTTTTCTTTGCAGGGGTAAACACCTGATTTAAATATTTATACTTTTCTTGGTTCCCCATAAATTTCCCCAGATATCCTGAGAAAAAGTTGTTTTTCCGATTTTTGTTGAAGGTGTGTAGTAGCGCTGGATTAAAACTTCAATCCAGCAAAAACCTTTTACTGATAAGGGTTTTCGCTTTTCCAATAATGGGAAAAGTGTTTGACAGGTCCTCAAACCTTTTAAGAAAAGGTTTTTCTTGGTTAAAACAGGAAGGAATTATGTTAAGGTTTGGCGAATCTTAGGTCAACAAGGCAACTGCGGGAAGGGTGGTCTTTTTGCAGGAGAAACTCCGGGAGAGAATTGCTCAACTTGAGGGCGTTTTAGCCGTTAACATAACTCAAGAAGAAAATGGGGAAATTAAAGAAATTCACGTTCTTTCTGATGAATCCCGCAATCCTAAAAGACTGGTTAGAGATATTGAAACAGTTCTCCAGGTTGAAACGGGAGCATCGTTTGACCATAAAAAAATCAGTATTGCCCAGGTAAATGAACAGAAAAAAGATGGAAGCCCCCTGGATAGAATTGAAATACTGGGAGTATATCTGCGGCCCAGAGAACCTGTTTGCACTGTAGAATTAAAATTCAGAGAGGAAGAATACAGTTATAAATATCAGGGGGATGAAATGGATGAACCCCAGGAAATTGTATTAAAAGCTCTAACCAAAGCTGTTGAGATGTTCATTAAACCACCCTTTCGTATCAAGATTCGCGATGTGCAGGAAACCAACATGCGGGAAAAAATTATCATCATTATTTTGCAATTGAAGTGGAAACAGGGTGAAGAAATCCTGGTGGGTGCAAGTCTGGTTGATGAAAATATGCCTCTGGCACTTTCAAAAGCTTTTTTCCATGCCCTAAACAGGAAGTTGAACACAGTACTGGTAATCTAGATTTCTCAATGGCCGGGGACGAGCGGAGCATAACATAGGAGCTTAGCCTACCTTCAAGATTGATACTTGGAAGGGAGGCTAACATAATGAAGAAGAAACTCTTCATTCTTTTCACCACTGTTGTTTACGTGGTCCTTTCTACCCTGGTTGCTCTGGGTGGAGACACTGCGCAATTTGGCGGAAGATAATCCAAGCGTTTAAAAAACCTCCCGGCCATTGAGATCCTGATTGGAGGACTTACCGTGCGTGACAGAGGATGGGCAATATTCGTAATAGTAGTTAATGCCACTGCTTTTGGTGTTTTTTTATATTTTTTATGGGGGGGAGGAGCCTCACTTTCTTTTAATGAATTTGGTTTGGTAATAATTTTTATTTCTTTGCTCCTCTTACTTTCCTTTTCTACGACAATAAGAAGTGGAGCTGGGACAATCAGTTCGATTACTCTTCCTTTAATTCTACCTGCGATTTATTTATTGGGGCCGTTTTGGGGAGGAATTGTAGCCTCTGTTGGAACAATCCAGCCAAACCAAATTAAAAAAGGTTTTCCGATCCATGTTTTTTTCCTTAATCGGTCGATGATGTTTATTGCTGGGATTTTAAGCGCTTTCTGGTTAAGATTTCTAACAGATGTTCAGTTTGAATGGATAAATATCTGGATAATTGGAGCAATGGGAATTTCTTTTTCAGTTAGTAATAACTCTTTATTATGGATAGGTTTATGGGTTGATGGAAAACTCTCTCGAGGGAACAATTTTTTTATTTTTGCCCTGGAAAGAACAAAAACAGTTTTTATGTCGGCATTAGTGGCGGTAATTTTTATTATTGTTTATCAATCCCACGCATTGCCCGGGGTTTTGATTTTGTTTGCCCTGGTTTTTCTTTTTAAAGATGTTTTGCAGGCACGATTAAAAAATATCCATAGTTTCTTCCAGGTAATTGAAAGTTTTGCCCGGGTTATTGACACCAAGGACCCTTATACGCGCGGTCATTCTGAAAGGGTAGCAAAGTATGTTGAAGATATTGGAAGAAGAGCAGGGCT
>PUNE01000088.1 GCA_003551665.1 Halobacteroidaceae bacterium | reverse complement strand
TGACAGGGACGGTAAAAGACCAGCAGGATGGTGTTACTGTTTCTGACGCTACCATCTGGTTGGGAGATGAAAACACCGTAACAGGAAAAGATGGGACTTTCGGTTTTACAGGCATTGAAGAAGGCACCTATAATTTGCGGGTAGAAAGAGAAGGCTACAATACATATTCATCTTCAGTTGAAGTTCGTTCATCTCCAGGGATTCTGGAGGCTTCGAATGAGTTTGATGTAGAGCTGCACACTCATGTTTAAATTTTATATTTCCCAAGCGATTTTCAAAATTACCAGATTGCTGGATATGTTTTCCCCAATGATGAGATACCCCTGGAAGAAATTGAAGGGGCCAATTTGGAAGACCCTGATGGAAAAAAAGAAAGTTTAGATTTTACCCCTGATTATTTTGGGCACGAAATTTATTCCAAATTTTTTAATGTTGATGATGTGGAGGAAGGAACCTGGAAATTGACAATTAAAATTGTTGATGGAGAAGATATAACAAGGAAAATTCCTGTTGAAATGAGCAACATTCCAGATAGGGCTGAATTAATTTCCCCTTCGGAGGGTGAACTGGTTAATACCGGGAACCCTGAGTTTGAATTTGAACTTCCTGAAGAAGGCCTGCGAAGAGCAACACTTCGTGTTCAAAATTCTGAAAGGAATACCATTGTCTTTAAAGACATACCCCTTGATAGCAACACCTTTTCTTTAGAGGAAACGCTGGAACCCGGAGAAACCTATTATTGGGACGTATATACCTTTATCAGTGGTACTTTGCCTGTAAGATATCAAACCCTTTCGGAGACCAGATCCTTTGAAATTGACAACTAAAAAATAGAAATTACGTATGGTGAAAAAACCCATTTCAAAAACCTTGCTTTAAACCCCTATAAAAAGGATGAGGTAAGGACCAGGGTAGGATTTAAATTGATGATTGCCAGGGAAATGGTTTTATCATAGTGGATTATCTGGAGAAAAATATTCTTTCCGGAAATTGAAGAATATGAAAATACAGTATTGTAAAAGAAGCCTGTCCCTCAGCGGGGATAGGCTTCTGGTTGTTGAAAAAAAAGGATTTATTGGTTTTTGCACTGGGCTTATACTGACTGGGAAAGAGAGAAATTTCCGGTAAAAGTAAGAAAAGGGGGAGGTATCCTGGGAATTTAAAAAAGAGAGTATTTTTTACCCGGTTTTTGTGAAGAGGTAACAGAGGGAGTAATTTGGCAAAAGCCAGGTCAGGGTAAAGTATTTGATGTTTCCAAAAATAAAACTAAAAAAGAGGAAAAATGGTCTCAGAAGGATGAGGAAACTTTGGAAAAGGAACTCGGATTGAAAGGCCAATAAAATCACCAGGATAAAGGAATAGTTAGTTAAAGGGAATGGGCTTTTGATCCAGAATGTTTTCCATAAAGGGGAAAAAACCAGATAGCAGGTAAAAATCAGGGAAAGACCCTGATGAAACCAAAAAATTATTAAGGAGGTTTGGCCATGAAGGGGAAAATAGTCTTTCTTTTAGTGGCTTTTTTGTTGATCGGAAACGTTTTTGTGATTGAAGGGGTTAATGCCGAAAAACCGAAAATTGCTCTTGTATTATCTTTCGGAGGGCTTGGAGACGAGGCTTTCAATGATGCTGCCTTTAGAGGATACCAGATGGCTCAGGAGGATTTCGATGTTGATTTAATTTATGTTGAACCAGCTGATATTCCAGAATTTGAAGACCATCAAAGAGCTTTTGCCGAAGAAGGCTATGACCTTATTATTGCCATCGGCTTTTACCAGGAAGATGCCCTGGAGGTAGTAGCCCAGGAGTATCCAGATATTCATTTTGCAATAGTGGATACTGTTGTTGACCTGCCTAATGTTGCTTCGATTACCTTCAAAGAACACGAGGGTTCTTTCCTGGTCGGCGTTTTGGCTGGAATGATGACCGAGTCTGAAAGGGTGGGTTTTGTAGGTGGCCTGGAAATACCTCTGATTAAGAAATTTGAGGTGGGCTTCATGGAAGGGCTGGAGTATGCCAATCCTGACGTGGATTTACTTGTTAACTATGCCGGGGACTTTTTAGATCCTGGAACCGGAAAAGAGCTGGCAATCAGCCAGTTTGAAAGAAATGCCGATATTATTTTCCACGCTGCCGGGGGAACAGGGATGGGAGTAATTGAAGCAGCGGAAGAAATGGGTAAATACGCTATCGGAGTAGATTCCGACCAGGATCACCTTGCTCCGGGGACCGTTTTAACCAGCATGGTAAAAAGGGTTGATGTAGCTGTCTATGAAATCATAGCTGAAAAAGTTGAAGGCAGGTTTACCCCTGGCCTAATGACTCTGGGGGTTGCTGACGACGGTGTGGGGGTAACGGACTTCGAATATACAAGAGAGATTATTCCCCCGGAAGTAATCGATACAATAGAGGTTATTAAAGAAAAAATTGCTGCTGGAGAAATTGAAGTTACCGATCCCACGCAATAAAAAGACAGGGAGGTGGGAGAAATAAAAAACCTGGACTTAATCATAAAAGGAGCCTTAATTGTCGACGGTGACGGGGAAATTTACGAGGGAAAGGATGTAAAGATTTCCGGTAACAAGATAATTGAAGTTAAAGAACAGATTCCGGATAAGGGTGAAGAGGTTATATACCGGCCCAATTGCGTACTGACACCCGGTCTGGTCAATCTTCACTGCCACAGTCCCATGGGCTTGATGCGGGGCCTTGGGGAAGACCTGAAAATTGAAGACTGGTTTAACCAGTTTATCTGGCGTTTTGAAACCAAACTCAATCCAGAGGATGTAAAGGTAGGGGCATTCCTGGGGATCAGTGAAATGCTGAAAAATGGGGTTACTACTTTTGCCGACCACTACTTCTTTGCCGAGCAGATTGCTGAAGCTGCTGAAGAAAGCGGTATCAGGGCGGATATTGCTCCGACAATTTTTGGTTTTGGGGAAAAAGTAGATGAAAATATTGAAGAAGCTGCTGAACTAATTGACAGCTGGAACAAAAAGGGTGGAAGAATAACAATGCAGATGGGTCCGCATGCCCCCTATACCTGTCCGCCTGAAGTGCTGGAAAAGGTTTCGCGGGAAGCGGAAAAACTTGGGGCTGGAGTCCACATTCACGTTTCTGAAACAGAAGACCAGGTTAAAGAAAGCCTGGAGCAGTACGGAAAAACACCCTTTTTTATACTGAAAGACACGGGGTTACTCCAGCACCGAATAATAATCGGGCATGGGCTTTGGATTAAAGAAGAAGAACTTCCCTTAATTCCAGAACACGCTTATTTTGCTGCCTGCCCCAAAACCTATATGAAGCTGGCAATGGGTTACGGGAACCTCTGGAAGTATTTCGACAAACTCAACATTTGTATGGGTACAGATGGAGCAGCAAGCTCAAACACCCTGAGCCCACTTGAACAGGCCCGCCTTTTTGCCCTGATTGGAAAGCAAATGCACGGGGCAGAAAGTTTTTCCCTGAAGGAAATCTGGAGGGCATTGATGCGGGGTCATGAGGCCCTGGGAGGAAAAAGCGGGTTAATTAAACCCGGGTTTATGGCTGATCTCGTTATCTGGGATTTAGGTACGCCTTCATCCTGGCCAGTCTATAACCCCCTTGCTTCTCTCCTGTATAGCGCCGATTCATCGCATGTTCGGGATGTTATCGTAGATGGAGAGTTTGTTTTAAAAGAAAAAATCCTGACCGGAATTGAGGAAGAAGAGATCCTAAAAGCAGTGAGAGAAACAGTTGCAAAAATTGACCGGAGAGCTGAAGGAGAAAGATTTGCCCAGTACTGAGGTTTTCCCTTTAGTTAATGGGAACAATACCCCTGAACCCAGTCATTCAAAGCAGATTTTTGACAAACCTGTGAGTTTCAAAGCAGGTTTGTCTTTTTATTTAAAGCAATTTTAGGGCCTGCATAGATCTTTCTGCTTTCGGCAAGGGTCCAAAGAATTAAATTCTGCAGGTCCTGAGAGTTATCACCTTTCAAGCAGGAACTTGCTAATGTTTTGGATTGTCTGAAAGTAGATATATCTGGGGTTTTTTTAGGGTTCTGAAAAGGAGTTTTGGTCACAATTACAGAGGAGATTAATCCCCGGGTGTTCTCAATCTGTTTGAAAACCGGGAGGGGAAGAGCTTTTTTTTAACCTGGAGTTACCTTTCCATTGAATTTTGAAACCGGGTTTACCAGAATTTGATTCTGGGGAAGCTGTCCTGTGTTAGGTGCTGATTTATCCCCACTGGTCATTCAAACGAACGGGTGCATATTTGCAGCAAGAATTAAACCAGATGCAGGATAGAAATTAAAAGCCGCAGGAAATCCTTTCCAAAGTTTTACCATGCTTTTTTACAATCTCTTCGACCTGGGTATTATAAAACAGAGATTTTTTATCTCCAAAGCAATAGGTGTAATTTCTTTTTAACTGGATTTGTTGTTAACCGAACCTTAGAAAATTGGGGTTAATTTTTATGCGACTTTTTTTGGATAAAGGACAGATCTTTTTTAAAAAGCCCCTCAAGTTTTATTCCCTTTGGTTTTATGTTAGGAAGAGGAAGCTTTTCCCAGAAAAGAAGAGCAGCTCGTCAAAATATTATTCAGAAAATTAGAGAAAAAATTCCGGTTTTGCTTTAACGAAAAGAAGTTAATTGGCCAAGGGGCTTAACCAAAGATAAGTCTTTTAAAAAAGCCTTTCTTTCTGAATTAAGATAAAAATTGAAAAAGAGGATTTTTTTGGGAATAAACAGAAAAATATTTCGAGCCTTTTTTTTGATGAAATATTGAAAGGTTTATTTTTTTACACCCGTTCTCAAAATTAATAGCTTTCTATAAAAATGTTAGGGAAAACCAAGATAGCGCCTTTGAATATCATTTAAAGGAAAGATTTCCCCAATATCGGAAAAGGGGGAAAAAGAATCCTTATGGGGATAAAATTAAAAAGGAAACTGGTTACCGGTTTCCTTTTGTATTGAAGGTCCAGGAGTAAAAAACCTTATAAATAAAGGGGTGATAGAAAAAGAAATAAAAAATTTCCATGGTTATTTTAAAAAAGTGTTTTAAATTATTTTCTCCAGAGGATGAGGGAGCAAAAAAGGTTATCATCTTTGGCACAGTCAAAAAATCACCTTTTTTTTCTCAGGGAATACAAAGTGTAAGAAAATAATTGTCAGGTAGCAGAAAAGGGGTTTTCCTTGCTAAATGGAGCCAGAAAAAATCAGTTGCAAAATCGTCGTTTTGAATAGAGGGTTATTGTGGGCAAACAGTTTTAAAAAGTTTTGGAATTTTGTAAAATTTTGCTAATTGCAGGAGGAGAATTTTCTTAAGGAGGAAAGAAAAAAACTAATTAAAGGAGGCTTTATATGCGTTTTTATCTCGGAGTTTTTTTGTTGATTACCTTAATAGTAATTGGCTTTGCAGCATGTGATACAATTGATCCTGATCGTCTCGGAATTGTAGAAGGAGTTGTGACAGATGAAAAAACTGGAGATCCCCTAAAAGGGGGGAGGTGTCGATTGGAGTAAGAACTTATGAAACGGATGAAGAGGGGCAGTTTTTTTTAACGGATGTTCCTGCCGGAGAGCAGTTAATAGTTGCTGAAAAAGAGAATTATGAAAAGTACGAGGAAAAAATTAATGTCCCGTCTCAGGATACCAAATCATATAATATTAAAATGCAACCCGAAATAGAGGAAGAAGGAGGAATTGAAGGGACTGTTAAGGATAGCGACACAAATGAACCCCTTGCAGGCGTAACAATTCTTATTGCTAATCAGGATACAGAAACAGATTCTTCGGGGTATTATGAATTGGATGAAATTCCAGCAGGAGAGCAAACTTTTAATGCGTCGAAAGATGGATATAAAGATTATGAAGAGACTGTGGTAATCCCGGCTGATGGTACGAAAGAATATGATTTTGAAATGCAACCCGAGGATTCTGAAGATAGAGGAAATGTTGAGGGAACAGTAAGGGAAAAAGGTTCAGGAGAACCCCTTAAAGGAGTTTCTGTAAGGATAGGAACCCTGGAAACCCAGACTGATTCCGATGGGGAATATGAGCTAGAGGAAATATCTGCAGGAGAAAGAGAAATTGTTGCCCACAAGGATGGATACATAGCATATAGTGAAAAAATTCAAGTAATTGCTCAGGAAACTAAGACCCATGATATTGAACTGGTCTGGGAAGATGCAATATTAATTGAAAAAATGGAGGAAATGATCGGGTTTTTTATTGGTCAGAGCCAGGCCTACGTTGATTATTTGTTGGAATTGGATGAATTTTTTATGGAAGATGAAAATTTGGCAAAAATTGAGGATGATTACCGAAGGGAAATGGGCAAATACAGTTACCTTTTTGCTATAAGCTATGAACTAACAAACCTAATAATGGAAATAGAAGATAAAAAGGTTGACCCCGGAAAGTATAAATTGACCTTAAAAGAAAATTATCCCGAGGATGGTTACAATTGGCTAAAAGTTGAAAAACATGAGGATGAGGAAACGGACATTTGGGTTTTAAAAGTTGAAGAGTTTTTAAGGTATGAAATTAAAGCCAAAAATGAGGAAATAAAATCTCTCGAGAAATTTGACATTGATCCTAATCTGGAAGTAGAAATCAAAAATATTGGAGAAGACTTTCCGGATTGGATAGGAGATGAATTCCTTGAATATTTTTATGGAGAGCATTATGAAAAAATATTTGACTTCGAAGAAACCCTTTATGAAGGGGAAGCAGAAATCAGGGGTCCCGGAAATATTCAAAAAATAATTGTTAATATTTATGGGACTGATAGTTTCCTCGAAGAGCCTGTAGAGATAAATGGCAGAATTGATATTGATTTTGATGAGGAAAATAATGATAGGTTGGAAATTCAATTAGCAGGGTCTTTGACAAGCTATAATCTCTCAGTTCAAAATCTTGAAATGGAATTTGCAGGGCATTTAATTGAAGAGGATTTGGATTTTGAAAAATTCCTATTGTCAGCGGATCATATAGACTTTATAAGTCCACATCTCGATATAACAGGCCAGGATATAATGATAAATATTGAAAAGGAAATGGTTGAAGTTAAAGGTGTTGGTGATTTTTATGTTTCTGACTTCCCAGGGAACCAGGATGAAAAGATTCACATGACGGGAGACCTTGATCTGAAAATTGTTTACCATGGTGAAAATCTTTGGGGAATTGAGCAGATGAATCTCAATGGAGGCTTAACTGTTCCCAGAAACGAAATCGCCGACTGGGCAGGAAGTTTAATAATCGAAGATATGGTCTGGAACAATAAAACCGGAGAGTTGGAACCCTTCAGTTGGGATTTTGACCTTTCAATTTCCAATTTTGGTATTGAAGGGTTTATTGAATACTCAAGCAACTATGAAGACTTGCTCAAAGTAAAAATAGAAAATACTAAGGGTGATATCAAAGATTGTGGAATAGAACTAACAATTGATCTAGATGCTGATTCACCAAACGCCCAAGGAGTAATTTACAAATTTGATAGTGAGAATCTTGGGGAAATTGAACTAGAAGAAATAAATGAAAAGTATTATTTAGTTATTAAATGGATTGACTCCCAGGAAACCTCTTACCCGTTACCTTCTTTTGGTGATTAAAGGGATGGCTGAGGAGCCCCAGGTAACCTGGGGCTCCTTTAAAAACAGGAGAGTTGACGATGGCATATCGAAATTTTTTAATATTGATAACTTTGTTAATTTTAATCATTTCCCAATCAGTATCAACTCAAGCTGCTTTTTCTTTTAATTTTTCTCAATATGCTTTCAGTGATGTTGGTCCATTTTTGGGATTGACCCAGGGTTTTTTGGAAGACATTCAGGTTCCTGAAAAAGAAACCGGACAAATTATTGTGATTAGGCACGGGTTAAGCGGGGCCCGTTTATCAGAAAACTTAGAAATAAATATGGTTTACAGAAATTATTCCAGATTAAGAGTTAATCAAGATACGGCTAGATATCTCAGTAGAGGTTTTGATTTTGGGGACCTAAACTACCGGTATTGGGAAACTGCTGTTTTTGGCCCTGGTTTATCCTGGAGCGGAAGTTTTAATAATCTAAAACTTAATTTTAAATCTTTTTTTCTTGCGGATATTTCCATTCGGGAAGAGCGCTTAGAAGGTGATATTTGGGGAACGTCAGCCTCGGGGAGATATGAAAACTTAAAGTCAGAAAACCATTTCTCTTCCTGGGGTTATTCTTGTGATTTCGCAGTTATTTGGGAGGAAGACAACACCAGAATTGAGCTAAAAATAAAAAACATTTTAAGTCGTCTTATCTGGCCAGAAACAACTTATAGGGTTGGCGAGTTTCGTTATAGAGACTATGATTATACTGAGGATGGGTATAGGATAATCCCCCCTCCTTTTAAAGGTACCCGGTATAACCGGAAATATATATCTCAGTTGCCTATCTTAAGCTCATTGGCCTTTTCTTGGATTGATAATCGGGGTTTAGGGGAGTTTAAATTTTTTTTAAACAAACCATTGAGTTTTAAAATTAGAATTCCTTTAAACTCGAATTTGGCTTTATTAGCAAGGGTTCCCCAGGAAATATTTGGGGTCCAATACGAAAGAGAGAGTTTAAAATTGAACCTGATGATGGATAGATTAAATCCTTTTAAGGTGAAAAACTTTTCCTTTTCAGCTGGTTTCCAGTACCCTTTTTAAAGGTTAGAGTTGAAAGTTTGATAAAATCGGGGAAAAATCCTAAAAGCGGTGAGAGAACTTGGGAAAAAAGGACCTGAGAGCTGAAGGAGAAGAATTTTCCCAGTAAAAGAAAAACCATAAAAAATCCCCGATCTTTCTGGTCGGGGGTTTTCTTGTTAAAACTTAACCCTTAATGATAATTACCAGTGTTTGGTTCCCGGGGAACCCTTGAAGGGCCCCCGGATATTTTTGGTAATCCAGCCACCATAAAAATTTCCTTCCTGGGGTTTAACCATTTCTCCATTCACATAACAGGCATCCATTTTTTCAGCATAGAAGGCCAGGTGCCCCGTGATTGGGAGGAAATCAGGAACTGGATTTTCATAACTCCAGGCGGCATTAGGAACAATTCTATCTTCCATTCTTATATCCCAGTAGGTGGCGACTCCCTTGAATTCGCATAAACTTGTCCTGCTATTTTTCTCCAGGTACTGGTTTTGGATATCTTCTTTTGGAATGTAATAAACAGGAGGATGGCTTGTTTCCAGGACCCGAAAACCACTCCAGGAATGGGCAATAGTTATCCCTGAAAAAACAACTTCCAATCCTCCCGAGAACTTTTCCAGGCGCGGAGGCCTGGGGTAATCCCATACTGATTCTTTTTTGCTCATCTCTACTTCCCCCCTAAGTGAACCTGAATTAATTTTACTTTTCTAAAGCAATAAAGTCAAACTTTTCTATGCTGAAGGACAAACCCTGGAGAGGGAGAAATAAACTAGAGGTTTTGATTTTTGTAGTTGAAATAATTCAGGGGGTTGAGCGTGATAAATTCAAAAAGGGTTAAGAAGCTGAATAAAAAACCTCTCCAGAAAGGGGAGTATGTCCTTTACTGGATGCAGGCAGCGCAAAGGGCTCACTATAACCCTGCCCTGGAATTTGCCGTTGAACAGGCCAATGAAAAAAATTTGCCCCTGCTGGTATTTTTTGGCCTGACACCAAACTTTCCCGAGGGAAATGCCCGCCATTACTATTTTCTTCTGGAAGGCCTTGCCCGGGTTAAAGAAGACCTTGGGGATCGGGGAATTGAACTTATTGTCTGGCAAACCGAACCTTTTGCCGGGGTGAAAAAACTGGGGGAAAGAGCCCTGATGGTTGTCACGGACGGAGGTTACCTCGAAATTGAAAAAACCTGGCGGAAACAAGCTGCAATAGCCCTGGAGTGTCTTTTAGTTCAGGTAGAAACCAATACCGTTGTTCCCGTGGAAGAAGTTTCTTCAAAAGAAGAATATGCAGCGTACACATTCCGGAAAAAACAAAAGCCTCATCTTCCCCGGTACCTGGTAGAAAGCGAACAAATCCCCATTAAAAAGAAAAGCCTGAATTTTTTTGACTTCCCTTCAATAATGCTATCAGATCTGGACAGGATTATTGGGGACTTAAAAATACCTTCAAGTCCTGGTAGAGTGGAAAAAATAAAGGGTGGCACCGGTGAAGCTTTAAAGAGTCTGGATTACTTTTTAGATAATAAACTGGATAAATTCCATGAAAAAGCAGGTGACCCTGCCTGGGATTGGCAATCCGGTCTGAGCCCTTATCTCCATTTTGGCCAAATTTCTCCTGTTTATGTAGCATTAAAAACTCTGGATAGAGAAAGCCCCGGTGAAGAAGATTTTCTGGAGCAACTTCTGGTCAGGCGGGAATTAAGCTTTAATTTTGTAAACTTCAATCCCTTTTACAGTGGCCCCCTGGAGAAAATGCTCCCTGAATGGGCCTGGAATACTCTTAGGTCCCACGAAAATGACAGTAGAGAATATCTATATTCTACGGAGGAATTTGAGAATGCTTCAACCCATGACGAATACTGGAATGCTGCTCAGAAGGAGATGGTAGTCACCGGGAAAATGCATGGCTATATGCGCATGTACTGGGGCAAGAAAATTTTGGAGTGGTCCAGAACACCGGAAAATGCGTTTTCTCTGTGCTTATATCTTAATAATAAGTATAATCTTGATGGTCGGGACCCCAATTCTTTTGCCGGAGTAAGCTGGTGTTTTGGCAAACATGACCGGGCCTGGACCGAAAGGTATATTTTTGGCAAGGTTCGTTATATGAATGAAAAGGGGTTGGAAAGGAAATTTGATATGGGAAAATATCTGGAAAAAGTCGGAACTAAAAAGTTATTTTAGCCCCTGGTTTATTTCCTGTACGGTTTCCATAATTTAATTTACGGAGGTAATTTCCTTGAAACCAAAGGTGGAATCTGCTTATCTCAGCGTAGAGAAAATTGATAGGGCGATTGAGTTTTACGAATGGTTTTTAAAAAGGAAGGGAACCTGGAAAGGGAAAAGTCTATTTATGTTTGATGTTGATGGGTTCAGGCTTTTTTTATTTGACCATGCAAAAGAAGAGGAAAGTGTTAAGTACGGAGATAACTGTTTGTTGAGTTGCGAAGTAAAAGACGCCCTGCAGGTGCGGGATGAGTTAATTAAACGGGGGTGCAAAATAGTTTTCCCTCCAACCGAAATACTTGGCAACATTGTTTTTGAATTTGAGGATCCGGAAGGAAATCATTTTGAGGTATTCTCAAGAAAATAGAAAGGGCTGTTTTTAACCTTTTGAGGCCGGGAGGCATGACTATCCAGCATCAAACCTCTCAATAATCAGTCGATTAAGGAACCTTAATAACTTTGAAAGGCAGTGCAAAGAAAAAGTAACTTGACTTCTTCAACTTAATCCTCGAAGGAAATGACCTGTGTTCCAAAAAAAGGGGATTTGGGTTTTAATTTTATGTAGAGTATTAATACATGAAAACCTGAGGGGAAAGTATATGATTCAAGAAAAAAATGGAGGACTAATTTCAGAATTATGGAAATCCTTATTAAGGTGGAATTTAAAGGGAGTTGGTGACTTTTTCCGGAGGAAAAGCTTCCTTGGGTTGGAGAAAAATATGGCAGGAGAAGGGGGGAGGTGATGGAGGCTCTGGCTGAATAAGAGCGGATAAGTCTAATTTGTAAAATTACCAAAACACTTTTCAGTAATGGAAAATAAAACTTAAACTGTCTAACCAAAATCGCCTCATTGATGCGGGAAAAATAATAACATAATTAATCGAAGTAATCCTTGAATTTTTCCTGAAAAGAAAATGAGGAGGGTTTTATGCGAGCAAAATATTTATGCAAAATTAATTCCGTTTTGATGGTAATTGGTTTCATAATACTTTTTCTGTCCTCTATTTCTCTGGCTGGTGAGTTTGATACCAATGTTTTGAGGCATGATGCGGAATTCAAGAAAGAAGTGTTCGAAGATATTTTTTGGGTTCCTTTAAATGTTTTAGGTGAGCCCAAAATGACTAAAGATCAGTTATTGGAATTAAAAGGTAAACCGGAAGAACTCCAGGAAAAAATCACCACCTTATACGATGCAATTCATTATTTGCAGGTCTCGGAAATAGCCTCTAGTTATGAATTTAACAGGACTTCCCAGTTTTGGGCCAAAGGGGCAGATGGTGGAGTCGAATGGCTTCATGTTGCTCCAGCGCAATATTCTTTGAAAGAAAACAGGGCCAACCCTGCTGCAATGAACAATATAATTAATTTTTTTCTCAAGGATAATTATGAAGAAGTGGGTTATTTCTGGGCCAGTCCCAGGATCATGGCTCCCAGTTCCAGACCCTTTTTCCTTAACTATATTAAGCATGAAGGAAGATACTACATAATTAATCCTGAACCGTATGTTTTATTTGGGAAAGTTGGATTAGAAAGTGGTCTCCTCTCTGATTATCATATTGAGGAAAATTTCGCACCTCTTCACGAAGCAGGGGATCTGGAAAAATTTTTGGAATATTACCTGGAAACTCAGAGGGGGATCTATTCTGTTGCCGCCTTTACCGGTGAAACTGCTCCCCCCTTCACTTATTTTTCCGCTGGCCTGGATCAATTTATTGGGATTCCGGAAACTTTCCCCCGAGAACAATTTCAATCTATATACCAGGAACGGAAAGAATATCAATTTGTTTCGCCTCCCTGGGAATGCCCCCAGGGCTATAAAAGATTTCCGGAATATACTTACCTTATTCCTGCGGCAAGAACTCCGGGGGAGGTGAGAATAAAAAGCGGTTGTTTTTATACAACCATTGCTGATAGAGATGAGGGTGGTTTTGGAATCTTTATCTCTGGTTCTTATCAACTGATTAATCAGGTCAGTATTAAAGGGAGGGTCATTCAAAAATTTGGTGACCCGGGGTTAACAGGATTTATCGGGTTGTTTTCCTATAACCCTCCTGAAACTGGATTATTTAAGGTTTCAATTGATGCTGGTCCTGGCTATTTCCTTGGGAACATGGGTGATGAGTTCGCAGAATTGGGCTGGGAGTTTGGTGTTGATACCGGTGTAAATGTCAGCAGGGGAGTAGATATGGGCATCCACGCTAAATATAGATTGCTCAGGTTTGAGAAGGATGAACAGCAGGTAGATTTTTCTGGTTGGGACCTTGGAGGCAGCATTATTTTCAGGTTCTAAGAAGTTTAAAGGAGAGTTCTCTGGTTCAGGGAACCTCCTTTTTTTTGCAAAACCCTTTTTCCTTAACCCGGTTAATCAAGGTTGCCAGTTGGAAAGTAATTACTGGAAGTTCCGGGGAAAAGGGATAAACCCTAGAAGAAAGGGGTGATTTTGGTTAACTAGTTTTGAATATGATTTGCTGTTTAAGGAAACTGAAAGAGGTTTTCTCAAAGCAAATTACAAAAATTAAAGGAGGATATTATAGCAATGAAAACCCTTAAAATTGCAGCGCTCCTGTCGCTTTTAATGCTCGTGTTATTGGCGGGGTGTGAAGGAGTGCCGGACCAAGAACCTTTTGACATTTCTGGAAGGATTACATATCCTGATGGCCAGGGAATTGAAAACGTAAAAATCAACATAGGACAGGGAGAAAAGACAGTTGAAACTGATGAGGAGGGCAACTGGGAGGCAACAGTTTCTGGGGGAAATGTTCTGGTTGTTCCCATCTGTGAAGAGTATTCCTTTTATCCGGCCTACCGCAAGGTTCAGGAAGATAGCACAGATCTGACCTTTAGTGGAGCAGAAATGCTTGTTGATTTTTGGCAGCATATTACTTTTAATGCCAAAAAAGTAGAGGCTTTTCAGGATCTCAGGGTGAGAAAAGCTCTATTTAAAGCCATTGATAGAGAAGCTATAGTAATGGAAATTAGCAATCATTTTGATTTTGAATTTGAAATTGCCCATGCTCCTTATTCCCCCCGGATGGACTTGCTAAGAGTAAAAGATGCGGTGGATATTGGAGGGTACGATTACGATCCAGAAAGGGCTAAAGCTCTTCTGGAAGAAGCAGGGTATGGAGAAGAAGGAGACCAGCTAACTGTTCCTTTTTACACAACAAAAGGAGATATGGCCCGGGAAATGATCCAGGAAAGCGTTTCAGAAATGTGGGAAGAAATAGGAGTTGAAGTTGTAATAAGCAATAAAACTGCTCAGGAGATCTTCGACCCGGGATTTTTATATGGTTTGGAATGGGAAGGAGTTATGATGTTTGCCTGGGGGTCTCGTCCTGAAGGGACGCCCATTGCCCTCTGGCACAGCGAAAGAATCCCTCAGGAAGGAGATGACTATTGGGAGGACGGCTATAACAAGCAGAATGTTGCTGGCTGGGAAAACCCTGAAGCCGATGCACTGATGGATAAAATGACCGATGAGGATAGCTATAGCTTGGAAGAAAGACAGGAGTTTATGGCTGAATTTATTGAAATCTGGGTTGAAGAGATACCTGCTATTCCTCTATACTTCACTATTGAATTTGAAGGATACTAAAAAATAAAAGGGATTTAACCAAGGTAAAGCTTGGTTAAGTATTCTGAACAAGAAGAGCCATGGTGAGTCCTTAGTGGGTATTGTTGGATCAATACCTTAATACAAGGGTTCTCACCATGGTTTTTATTTTTTATCAATTGGTGAAAAAGGGGACTTTAGACATCTTTTGTTTTTTCCGAAGAAGGCAAAGTAGACAACGATTTCCGAGAAATAACAGGGTAAAAAAGGAGTTGGCTTGGGAAAAATGGGGAATGAAAAGCCAAAAAGTAAAAATCAGAAAATTTTGAAAAAAAGAGGGAGGTGGAGAGTTTAAGGCGAATAAAAGAAACAATGTTTCTTTAACATTTGGAAATTTTTATAATTTCCTTCCCCAGAATTTCTTCCAAAACAGGGGAAAAATTAGAAAGAAAGGGGTGTAAAAAGTAAAAAATCAATTTTTTGTTTTCTTGCTTATTGGTTTGCTGCTGCTGATGGGTTGTGATGCTGTCGTGGACAGAAATGGATTGGGGATTATTTCCGGAGAGGTATTGCAATTGAATGAAGAAGGAGATTTATGGGAGGACTCACAGGGAAATCCATATTCCCACCATTTAATAACAGTACATATTAGAGGAACCACTCTTTCTGGGGCAACAAATCGGGAAGGAAAGTTTAGAATAACAGGTGTTCCCCCTGGAGATTACTCCCTCGACCTTATCGTGCATGGGCATGGAACCTGGACAGAAGAATTTTCTCTGAAAGCGGGTGAAAAAAAAGAAATAACAGACCTTGCATTTTTCCTTGATGCTCCGAAGGATGGAGACTTAACTGCAAATCCCTTCTTTCTTTACATTAACAATAATACCTTTCCCCGAGAATTAAGAAGGGCAGTTTCTCTATATATTGATAAAGAAGAAATAGTGGCCCTGGGAAATAATACTTATGACAATTATTTGGATGAGGGCTCCTGGATTGAAGCAAATAGTTTCTTTTTTTCTCACCATCTGGCATTTGAAGAGAATGAGCACGAATATGATCTTGAGAAGGCGAAGCAAATTATAAAAGATAACAACTGGGAAGACTGGGAAATTGAAATATTAACCCTCCTTGGGGCTCAGGAACGAGAAGAAATGGGCCAGATAATGGCTAACAATCTTGAGGCTCTGGGATTGGAACCATTGCTTTTAAAGAAGGACTGGGGTGATTATCTGGAGAAAATATTAGAAGGTGACTATGATATGGTTATTGTTAGCTGGGGAACTTCTTTCCGCAAAACAACCATGACCCCATTGTTTAATTTATTTCATTCAGAAAGCCCACTCCGGATTTCTGGAGTTTCCAACTCTGAACTGGATCAGATGATTGAAGAGGGTCTATCTCAATACAATGAGGAAAAATATATTGACAGCGCCAAAGAAATTAACCAGTTGGCCTTGGAAGAATATTTCTCAATTCCCCTTTTCTTTTTGGAAAGGGTTTACCCTCTGGATTAGGCTTATTTACCTGCTCCCTTTCTAAAAGGGAGCAGGTTTTTTGGGTTTTATTAAAACCTTAAGGGGGGAAAAGGAAAGTCCCTTTTAACTCACCGCAGGTTGCTTCAGGGAAGTCTGATTTGAATAGATGTTCCCTATTTGAGAAATCAAAAAGCTTAACCACCTGTTTTCAGGGTTGAGTTAAAAAGCCTAAAAAGGTTCTCAGGAAAATCCCCTTTTTGCATTGGATTATTTCTAATTAATAGTGTCAAAATTTTTTAATTTTTTTTGATAAAAAGTTATAATGGAAAAGGGATTTATCCTTAGGTGGAGTATAATAAAAGGAATAAACAAAAAGTCAAAAAAAAGGATTTTTTTGACATGAATATAGGAATGGGAAGCCCATTATCAAAAAACTAAAACATAAATAACATCCCTGGATTTTTCCCCTTTGTTGTTACAAAAAAATCAGAGGTCATTTTTAAAAACCGGTTTTCCGCTCATTATAAATTTCAGTGGCTTTTCCTTTAGCGGGAAACCGTTTTGTTATTTAATGAGGTGTGAGTAATAAGAGAACAAAAGTTTTTTACAAAAATATAAAGGGGGAAGAGGAAACACCAGAAAAATTCAAGGTTTAAAAGGTGTTTTGGCAGTCAAATAAACGGGGGTTTTTATAAAGCAAAAAAAATGGGGAGAGGAAGATGGGAGTTGAAAAGGAGCCAAAGATTATTGATCTTTGTTGCATTTATTATTCTTTTTTCTGGTATCAATGTTAAAGCAGGGATTGGAAATAATCCCGGGTTAGGGGCAGCTGAAGTTGAGGAATTTTTGGATATTATAATCCAGGAGCAAATGAAAGAGCTTAATATTCCCAATTTAACGGTTTCTGTTGTTTCCGGGGAAGAAATAATTTTTGAAAAGGGATTCGGGTATGCAGACATTGAGGCTCAAATCCCTGTGGATCCGGGGAGAACCCTTTTTAGGATTGGTTCTGCTTCAAAAATCTTTACCTGGATAGCGGTAATGCAGCTTTATGAGAGGGGCTACCTGGATCTTGATGCAGATATTAATGAGTACCTGGATTTTAAAATTCCCGACCAGGTAAAATTTGGTGGTAGAAATTCCGGTAATGAACCGATCACCATAAAGCATCTAATGACCCATACCCCAGGTTTCGAGGCCTACAGTACGAATATGTTTTTTCTTTCCGGGGAAAAATTAGATCCCCTTGAGGTTTTTGTCCGGGAAAGAATGCCTGCACGAGTTTTTCCTCCCGGGAAGGTTTCAGCATATTCAAATTACGGGTCCTCCCTTGCTGGTTATATCGTGGAAAAGGTTTCGGGATTACCCTTTGCCCGGTATATTGAGGAAAATATCTATGAACCTCTGGGGATGAGAAGTAGTTCGTTTCGCCAACCCCTGCCCAAAGAATTAGACGCCAATGTGGCTAGCCCCTACCGCTATATTGACGGGGAGTATAAAAAAGGGAAGTTTGAATTTATGTCAGAACCTGCAGGAAGCATGAGCAGCACAGCCTCAGACATGGCCAGATTTATTATAGGCCTCCTACAGGGCGGACAGATTGACGGCGAAAGGTTTCTCAATGAGGAAACAGTTGACCAAATGTTTTCCCAGCTTCTTACCCATCATCCCCTTTTGGATGGGATGGCTTACGGCTTTATTGAAGAAACCTATAATGGCAGGAGGGTATTGTTTCACCCTGGAGGGACCATGCTTTTTGATACAGGATTTTATATCCTGCCCGAAGAGGGTGTTGGTTTTTTCATTTCTCATAGTGGAGGCAATCCCCTGGTAAATATTGAAATCTTCCATTCTTTCATGGATCATTTTTACTCTGCAGATGAAAACAGAAACCATCTCCTTCAGGCGGGAAAGGTAGCAAACTCCGAAGAAATTCCTGGCGAATACTATCTTAACCGCAGGTCCTTTACTACAAGTGATAAGTTTTTGAGCATAGCCATGGACTTTTTACATGCTGGTTTTGACGAGGAAGGCTATTTAATCATCAATGACATGGGGAGGGTTAACCGGTTTGCAGAAATAGAACCTGGGGTTTACAGGAAGGTGGATAACCCGGGTGGGTTCCGGACAATTGTTTTTGGAACAGATCCCCTTGGAAAAACCCTGCTGATGACTGATGGCCCAATTAGCTATTCCAGGGCCAACTGGTATGAAACAAGGGGAATTAATTTTTTGATTTTAATTATTTCAGTATTTTTTGTTTTAGCAAGTAATATCTACTGGGGTATTAAGGCTCTGTTTCAAAGAAATCGCCGTAAAAAAGGGAAAAAAACCGCTGTTATTTCCAAGGTAGAAATAATTGGCAGATATTTTGCTGTAGGCTACGGGGTTTTAACCGGGATTTTTTTGGTGGACTTTATTACTGCCAATATTATTGACCCCATATATGGACTGCCAGGAGAAGCTTATGGTGAGGTTTCTTCATTAGCCCCTCTTTTTAATCTAGTTCCCTGGGCAATGGGGGTGCTGGGCCTGGTTGTCCTGGCATGGGCAGGTTTTTCCTGGGTTAAGTCTTTTTGGGGGATGTTGGGGAGGATCCACTACACATTTTTCGCTCTTTCTACCATGGGTTTATTATGGATTTTCCTTTTCTGGAATGTAATTAGGTTCTAAGGAAAGGATCTAAGGAGGTCAGAAGGATTTTATCGGTCTGCGGATTTTACCTGGAAAATTAATATCCTGAAAAGAGTTATGGAATGAAGGGATCTTTTTGGTTTGGTTTCTGGTTTTTCTTTTTTCCCTGGGTTGTCTGGCTTCCGGGGAAAAGCTGCCCGTTGATCGGGTTGAATTTGCAAACCAGATGGATAACCTGCTGGAAGGTTATGATTTTTATGGAAGAATTTCAGGCACTCTCCTGCTTGCAGATGAGGATGGAGTAATATATCAAAATAGCTTTGGGTACCGGGATTTTGAAGGACAGCTTCCCAATACTAACGGATCAATTTTTGGCATAGGGAGTATCAGTAAGTCATTTTCCTCTGCGGCAATTATGAAACTTGTTGAAGAAGGGAAGCTGGACCTTGATGATACCGTTTCCATGTTTTTCCCCGCCCTGGGAGAAAAGGCCGGGCAAATAACAATTCACAACCTGTTGAGAATGAGTTCGGGAATCCATGAGGATATTGGTAGGAGCAAAACCTATGATATTGATGATGTTGTTTTCCCCGAGTCCTGGGAGATTGACCTGGATTCCCTGATCCACTACTTTGGGGAACTCAGCCTGGATTTCGATCCCGGCCAGGAGTATGACTATTCCAACATAAACTATATTATTCTTGGGGGGATAATTGAGAAAATATCCGGAAAGAGCTACCTCGAATACCTGCGGGAAAGCTTCTGGGAACCCCTGGGGATGAATTCAACCGGGTTTGGGCGAGAAAATTTTGAGGACCCCCTGCTGGCAAAACCCTATGTTGGGCTGCCCCTGGAGCATAAGACCCCCGATTTCTGGGATAGCAGCTGGTATTTAGGTGCAGGGGGGATTTTTTCTTCAGCACAGGACCTTTACACCTGGATGCAGAGCCTGAAAAATAACCAGGTTCTGAGTTCAACCAGCACAGAAGAAATATTTAAAAAACAACAAGGGGCTTATGGTTATGGATGGCAGATTGAAAGTCGTTTGGGATACGATTACTTTAATCACATTGGGGGAGATCTTGGTTATGTGGGTGAGGCCGGGTTTTTCCCCGAGCTTGGGATTTACGTGGTTCTTTTAACCAACCATTCCCATGAACTTTTGGAACTGGACAGAACGGTGCGGTTAAATGAGGAAATATTAAATAAAAGCCAAAATAGCCTTTTGGGTAATCCGGTAAGTTTTCTGCCCGTTCCCCGGGAGCAGGCAGAAATTGAAATTGGTGAACTGGCCTCCCTTGGAGGTTATGAGTTTTCCTTTCAGCAAAAGGAAGGGGAGGTATCAGTTGCAGCAACTCAAGATGATATATCTTTGATGGATGTCTTCTTCCGACAGCAAAAAACAGAAGACAGCCGCAGGTTTGACATGGTAAACGATATAGCCCAGGCCTATGGAAATGAGGATTTCGGTTTTATTAGAAGAAATTCTGTATTGATGATTCGGGTGATAGTATCGGAATCAAGACTGGAAAGCACCTGGAAAGAAATAACCGGAGAAACAGGAGGTTTTGTTTCTTACAACATCTATAGTATTCCAGGAGAGGAAACAGATTCTGCCTACTTTTATAGAATCAGACTCGTTTATGAAAAGAAAGAAGTTGGTTTGATACTCAACCTGACTTCAAGAGGCCGGATTCAAGGAATGCATATTGACCGCAACTTTTCTTTTGGTGGCCCCCTAACCATAGAGGCCACGATAATTGATCATAATACCCTTTTTGTTGATGGTTTCAGATATGGGTATCCCGATGCCTATATAATAAATGAAGGTGAGGGATGGGTTTTTAGAACCCGCCTGGGAGAAATTGCCATAGAGAATTAAAAAATAGGAAAAAGGGGTTTCCTGGTTAAAATCAAAGGGGAACACCCTTTTTTTATTATTTTGGTTTTTTAATAAACTCCAGAGACCTTTGTCCTGGCAAGAAAAATTGTTATAATTAATTTGGACAGGAATAGTGGAAATATAGGGTCCGGGATGTTTTCCCTTAATATTATTCAGTAGGAAGCTTTTAATCCCCGAATAGGAGGCCAAATTATGGGTTATAACCTTCTGAAAGTTATTTTACTTGTAGGGATTTCCCTTTTGATTCTCAGTGGATGCCATATGTTTTTGGAGTTCGAGGAAGATGATTATCTCCCTCCTCCCCGGATAACAATGGAAAACTGGGGAGAGGAAATCCGGGTTACCTTTTCAGATGATGAAGAGTGGAGAGAAAATATTTCCAGTGTAAGAATGTTTTTGATTTTTGAAAATCTCCAGGAGGAAAAAGAAACCATTGCCTGGCAATTTAGCCCTGATTTTGAGGTTGGAGAAGGAGAAATAATAGTTGAAAAACCTGAGCTTGAAGACAGACGAGACACTCCCCTTCACTTTATTCCCCCATATTACTGGGATGAAAAAGATATCCCGTTTTTCCTGGTTGAAGTCCTCTCTCGAGGTTACAAACATTCTCCTGCTGTTTTTCCCCTGGAAACCGATTTGGCTGGCAAGGAACTCTTGAGGGCTTTGTTTTGCCCGGAGTATTGAATGGGTTTTGAGAAAATAGATTGAATGGGAATTCATCAATAGGCCCATGAAGAAAAATATAATCTTCAGGGGTCATCAGCCGTGGTTATTTTTATAATAATTTGCAGGGAATCAATTATTGATTCCCTGCTTTTTCTTTTTGCCAGCAATAATTAAGGACGAAGAAAGTTGTGAGGATAGTACCTCAATGGAACTTTGCTCCATTGGTTTCCTGCAATCTTAGGGAAAACTCTGAGGACTGGAGGAAAAAAGGAATAACAAAATAAAGGAAATTATCGAGATTGTTTAAGCTTAGAGACAAGCGGCAAAAAACTTTGGAATAAAGAGTATTATATAGGAATAATAACCTGATGTTATCTTAATTAATCTATTGGGGAAAAGAGGTGACTTGCTACATAATAGCGAAGTATTTTACACTTAATTTATCTTATTAATGTAGTGAAGCCCAATATTTGGAGGTTTTTCCCCACAGATATTTATCAAAAAAATATTAAACTGGCAAAAAAGAAAGGAGGTGAAAGTTGTGAAGAAAACAATTATTTTCACGCTCTTTTTTTTCTTTACCCTGTTTTTTCTAAATCCAGGATGCGACTTTGTTGGAGAACAATTTCCTGATCTGACAAGGATTCTTTCGGATGAACCACCTTTAACAACCAGCCTCAAAAATGCAAATAGAGACATTCCATTTCTTGATGGCTTTAATCCAGAGAATGACGGTTCTCTTTTTGAACTGGAGCGGAACTCCGCAGGAGGATTTATTCTCCCTAATGGGGTTTATGGGGGCGCTTTACAGAGTTATTGTCTTCATGCTGGAACCTATGAACCAGCAATAGGGACAGGTATGGTTTATGCTCCTTATCTTGGAAGCCAGGCCTCGGCAATTCAAAGTATATTAAGAAATTCGGTTTTTTATCCAGATATTCCACAAAGGCAGGTCCAGACTTTGATATGGGCTGTCCTTTCCCGGACCAGGTTTGAAAATTTGTCCCGGGAGAATCAGGCTGCAGCAGCCAGGCTTCTATCTCCCCAGGAAATAGTTAGGCTGAACAGAAATGCAGTGGATATTATTCCGGACCGAATAAGACAGCAAGCTATTGGCCAGGTTCCTGCTTCGGTTTTTCAGGTGCTGGAGGTTGAGAACAACATGCGGGAACTATTAACCAGGGCTGAAACTACTTATGAAGAATTACAGCGGGTTGCTTTTTTAACAGGCGAAGCTCCCTGGGGAGAAGGGAGCCGAGAGGTCCCGGCTGGTAGATGGTCGTACCATCCAGGGGGATTTTTTATTCGTTATAATTCCAGGGGGTACACCAGGACAGAAGTTCAGGTTTTCCATCCTGAACCCATGTTCATTGAGAGGGACCAACTGGGAAGAATTGGTGCGATAAGTGATACGCGGGGTAATCGCCTGGAAATTTATTATGATGATACCGTTGTTCCTGCACAGGTTCCCGATGATCCGGGGGTAACTGCTTATGCCTTCGATTATTTTGTAGCTATCCGCCCAAATGATCAACTCCCCGGGGGGATTGAAAGAGTTGAGTTTGTCCTGGAAGGCTGGACTTACGTTGGGGTTCCTGAAGGATTTAATCAGCAAACCCAAAAGAATTTGTTTTTCCAGTTAGCTTGTTCTCTTTCCAATCGTGTCCTGGCCCAGGGCTGGGGTGAGACATGGGAACAAATTCAACGGAGATTTCCATGGGCCAAGGATCGGTATGATAAAATCAAGGAGTCCAAGGAGTGGTACGATGATTTCAGGGAAAGTTACGAAACTCCACCAAGCTGGCAGGATGTAGAGAACTTATATGACCTTGAACACCTGGAAAAGGGCATTGAAGCTGCAACGGATCCCACGGCAATAAGAAAAAGGACCAGGTGGATTGAAGAGCATTTGGGTCGTGTAAGGAGAACCTGGGTTTATGTTATTTGTAGGCTTGCAGGAGGGTGTGGTAATGGAGAAACGGATTTTGATCCCTCAGACAATCTTGGTGTTCCAGGGAATACTTCCAGTCAACGAATAGGGATATCTGGAAGGGGTAGTTAAGTAAGGAAAATCTTATTTCTTCAGGAGGTTTTCGGTGGTAATTTTTATATTATTGCAGGAAATTCTCTTTGGATTATCTGTTTTTTATTAGGAATGATATTTTCCTTTAAATCCATTACCTCCAAAAAGGGTTTATTTCAAAAAGGATGAGTATTGAGAATGGAAGGGAACTAAGCAAAAAGGACAAAAAAAGGAGGAAAAATTAGTTATCCCGCTAATCAAAGGTAATGACTGCCAGGGTGAACTTTAAAGGGTTATCAGGAATAGATACTAATTTGCAAATTTTTTGAAAATCAAATAATATATAAACACCCACTAGAAAAGACAATACCGGAAAACAGGGTTTGGCAAAAAATAAGGCCATTAGTTCATTAATAAGAGCAAAACAAATCCTTAAATGTTTCCCTGGAGGTGGAAATAATGAGGAAAAGGCTGTTTATTTACGTATCTATCGCTGTCGTAATAATGATAGTGTTGGCATTTTATATAGTACAGCAGGGCTTTTTCAAAGATGAGAAGGCCCGTGTTGGTACGCCAATTGCCCAGGCGGGAAATGAAGTAGAACCTGTACTCGAGGTAGTCGCTGAAGACCTGGGGCTTAT
The DNA here is from genome assembly GCA_003551665.1 of Halobacteroidaceae bacterium. Lineage (GTDB taxonomy): Bacteria > Bacillota > Halanaerobiia > B1SED10-174 > B1SED10-174 > T1SED10-26. Next base: position 3,010 of record PUNE01000088.1, on the reverse strand, counting down.
CTGGGGAATTGATTTCCTTCCAGGAACATCCCGTTTATTGGCCAACGAAAACACAGGATCAATGTTTCTAATTGATACTGAAACACTCGAAGTTGTCGAAATTATAGGGGTTCCTGAGGTTGATTCAAGAGGTCAGGGTGGCCTTCTTGATGTTAGAGTGTCGCCCGATTTTGAGGAAGACCAACTCGTTTATCTAACATATTCTGCTGCCAATGAAGCTGGAGATACGACAACCTTTCTGGCACGTGCGGTATTGGATTTAGAAGAGCAAAGTTTAACCAACCTGGAAGAGCTTTATTTTGCGGAGCCATTTCTGGATAGCACCGCTCATTACGGGTCACGGGTGGTAATAAGGGGAGACTACGTGTACATGACTATCGGTGACCGGGGAGACAAGAACTTCGACGACCACGTTTCGCAGGATACAACCAATGTACTCGGCACGACAATTCGGCTCTATCGTGATGGAAGAATTCCTGAAGATAATCCCTTTGTAGATGACCCAGATGTCCTGGACGAGATCTACACCTATGGTCACCGCAACTCTCAGGGGATGGCTGTCCATCCCGAAACCGGAGAGATCTGGCAGAGCGAACACGGAGAGCGGGATGGGGATGAAATTAATATCATCTACGGGGGCAACAACTATGGATGGCCCATAGCAACCTATGGCTGCACCTATGTTACCCGGCAGACAATTGGAGTTCTTCCAGAAGATCGAGATGACACCATCAACCCGGTCCATTACTGGGAATGTGGTAGCGGTGGATTTCCACCCGCCGGAATGACCTTTTATGATGCTGACGGGTTTACTAACTGGAAGGGTGATCTCTTTGTCGGTGGCCTGGCAAGTCAATACCTGGCCCACTTTCGGCTCACAGATGATGGTCTTGAAGAGCTTGACCCGTTGCTTGCAGATGAAGGCTGGCGGGTACGTGACGTTACTGTAGGTCATCATGATGGAGCAATTTATGCAGCTGTTGAAGGTAGAACCGTCTCAATCGTTCGAATTGTTCCCAGACCAATAGAGTAGCTTCTATAAAGCTACCCGAAATATAAAGTAAAACTTGATAATCAAAAACCCTGGCATGTTGCCGGGGTTTTTTTCTGGTTGGATAATAGTTTTGAAGGGAATACTTGATTTGCGAGAGTAAAAAAACTGGATGTCCGAATAGGACAGAATTTAAAAGGAAATTACAAATAAAGGAAGAAATTTAAAATAATGGTTTCCCATGATTTGCGGGGGACCTTTTTAAAAAATTTAAAGGAATTTGGTATCGTATATGGTATTAAAATTATAAGGGAAGGGCTGAAATGGTTTGTCCAAAAGAAAAGCAGAAAAATTACTAGAGAAATTTTCGAACAGGCCTATATCAGCAAATATTTCTTTTAATGATGCTGACTGGTTACTTCAATATCATGGTTTTGAAAGGCGGCAAAGTTCTGGAGGAAGCAGTCACTTCATCTATTTTCACCCACAATTAGAAAAATTCTTGGATCCAAATCATGCATCGGAAATTGGGGAAGAACCATATCAAATTACTATTCCTTACAAAGGGAAACATTTAAAAAAGGCTTATGTAAAAATGGTTGCTGATGCAATTGAAATGAAAATTGATTGTTTGGGGAGGGATTAAAGTGAAAAAAGAAATTAATGTTGAAAAGCTTGCAAACCAATATCGGGTAATTTTGTATCCCATTAAAGGCCTGGAGGGAGAAAAGGTAGAATGGGGTGCAGAAGTGCCGGAGTTACCGGGTTGTGTAGGTGGGGGTGAAACAGAAGAGGAAGCATTGGCAATGGTCCGGGATGCAATCAAAGCATGGATTGAGTTAGCCATTGAAAGGGAGAAGAAAATTCCTGCTCCGAAGGAGTATGAAAAAACCGACTTTAGTGGGAAATTCACTCTTCGTTTGCCAAAAAGTTTGCATAAAATATTGAGTTTTCGAGCTGAAGAAGAGGGCCTAAGTTTAAACCAGTATCTTTTGTTTTTGCTAACAAAAAACCATTATTTAGAAGAAAAAATCTCTGGAGAAATAATCCATCAACCTTAACTCTGCCAATATTTTACTCCAGGACAGGTCAAATGAAGGGAAAGTATTGAAAACAATTTGTTCCAGGTTCTTTTTAGGATTTTTTAAATTAATTAGAAGTTTAAAAAATGCAGGAAAACAAAAAATGGTTTCCTGCTTTTTCTTTTAACTGACATACAGGTGTCATATAAAAATGATAGGATTTCCTTACCTGACTTTGAGGGGAGGAAATAAAATGGCTAATATTTTCAAAATTACCCTGAACCTTAATAAAAAGGTTACCGGGGATCGGGAACAAAAGGATAATTTTGTGAATGATTTGCTGCGGGCCAAGGACAAATTTAACTCCTCAAAAGATAAAGAAAAATACCTTTTAGTTTTAAGCACCAACCCGGAAAACCTGGAAATTTTATTAAAACATCCCGAAGCGGAAATAAAAGATGATGATATCAGTCCTGTGGGATCGTTCCTGGAAGTTCTGGCCGGTGATTACGGGTGGGGTGGAGAAATGGAAGGGGAAAAGGATATTAAAGAAATTTTCACCCTGAAAGCAGTAAAAAAGATTGACGTGCGGGAATGTGAAGAGGCCATAAAAGAACTTAAGGAAAACAATCCTCAGCTCTATGATTCCGGAGATGCCCGGGAATTCAAAAGACAAGAAAAGGCCAAAAACCGGAGAAGAAGGATATCCATGTTTGAAGAGCTGGGTTCAGGGGAACAAAGCCCGGATTATTCAATGGAGGAAGCATTAGAAAAGATGAATAATCTGGTGGGTTTGCGGGAGTTCAAAAAAGAAATGGAAATAATAATCCAGAAAGAAAAGGCCATAAGAACATTGAAGGCGAAAAACATAAATACAAATATTTTACCGCAATTTTACATTTTTACATACAATAACGAAGGATTTGGTTTTTCCACCGCCCTCAGTCTCTTGAGCAGCATCTTTTTCCACCTGGGACTTATTGATAGCCCCAACTAT
>PUNE01000025.1 GCA_003551665.1 Halobacteroidaceae bacterium | reverse complement strand
TCTATTACTTCCAGATACAATGGGCCCAGGTTTTCCTCTTCCTCATGGTCTTCGTAATAATGGAAAAAATCATAAACAAATAGAGTTCCTTCCTCCAGGCCAAGATAATCATTTAAATCATGAGGACCCTCAAAATAGGCCAGGACAGTTTGATCTCCCTCCATTAAGATTGAGGTCTCCGGGTCCAGGGGATCTTCTACCTGACCCTGCCATTCTTTAAATTCCCAGCCTGTCCCTGCTTCAGCATTCAGGTCCACGGTCGCTCCCTGATCAAAGTTGTGGGTCCCTTTTGAGGGAGAAACCTCCCCCTCTCCCTACTGATAAACTGTGAGTTCGTATTGTTGAGGTAAGAACCAGTTCCCACAACCCCCGAAAAAGGCCAGCAGGAAAATAATCAGCAAATACGGGCCCAATCTATTCATTTTTTACCTTCAGTTTTAGGTTTTTCTGGAGAACTTCTATAAAAACCCAGGACTTCCTCTTCTCAACTGCTGTATCTTCAGGGGATCTGACAAAATAAATTTTTGGCCAGCCAAAATCATCGGGGATTTTTATTCCTGACCATCAGGTTAAGCTATGTTATGCTCTGCTCACACTCTCCTACCCCAAATTTTCGGCTGTAACTGAAGGTATATTTAAATTATTTCCAGGTTTTTCCCCTACAACCGCCAGAAGTGAACACCCAATAGCTAGCCGGGGATATTTCCCCTCTGATTTTTGGAATCAAGAGGCCTCTTGCAATAAATTTTTGAGACTTATTTAGCCCTTTCTCTATTCGGCTTCTTGCTTAGAGAATTTTTCTTCAAAAATTACTACCCTAATATCCGGGAAAAAGCCAAACAGAAAACCTATTTTGTAACCCGTTACCTTAATTATTCCTTTAAACGAGGATCGAAAATATCCCTCAAACCGTCACCCAAAAGGTTAAACCCCAGGACAGTGATAAAGATAGCCATCCCCGCGAAAAATGTTACATGGGGCGCAAAGCTGATGCTCTCCCGAGCAGCACTTAGCATCCTTCCCCAGCTAACCGTAGGAGGCTGAGTTCCCAACCCCAGAAAACTAAGGCTGGCTTCCATAATAACTGCAGTTCCCATGCCCATTGTTGCTACAACCAGCATCGGGGCAAAAGCATTTCTTAAAATATGACGGAACAAAATCTGCATATGCCCACAGCCCAGGGCCCTTGCAGCCAGAACGAAATCTTCTTCTTTTAAACTCAAAACCTGAGCCCTGGTAATCCTGGCCATTTGGGGTGTCCTTACTATAGCTATTGCCAGCATAGCATTTAAAAAACCAGGTCCGATGATAGCTACCACAAGGATGGCCAGCAAAATCGAAGGAAAAGAGAGAATTATATCCATAATTCGCATTATTAGTTCGTCCAGATTCCCCCCCACATAACCAGCTATCCCTCCTAAAACTACACCCAAAACCAGAGAAAGACCTACCGCAATTATCCCAATTTGCAGCGTGATCCGACTGCCGATAATGATCCTACTCAAAACGTCTCGCCCTAAATCGTCTGTACCCAGTATATAGTCCCCAGCAAAAAAGTCCGGAGATTGATAGCGGATGAACAGGGAGGGTTGATTGGGGTTATGGGGCATAATAAAGGGAGCCAGGAGGGCAACTAAAATGAGCCCGACAACTATAATTAAGCCCAACAAAGCTTGCCTATTTCTTATTATCTTTTTTAAAGAGCCCATTTTTCCACCTCATTCATATTGAATTTTGGGGTTAATCAGACCATAACTAATATCTACTGCTAAATTGAGCAAGACAAAAAGGAGTGCAAGCATTAAGACCCCGGCCTGAACTACGGGAAAATCCCGCCAGCTAATTGCATCCACTATTAGTCGTCCAACTCCTGGCCAGGCAAAAACCACCTCAGTAACAACAGCCCCCCCAATGGTTACTCCCAGTCTTAAACCTATTACCGTAATTACAGGTAGCATCGCATTTTTTAAAGCATGCTTGTAAATAATTATCCTCTCACTTAAACCTTTAGCCCGGGCAGTAACGATATAATCCTGCTTTAAGACTTCAAGTAAAGTTGACCTGGTAAGCCGGGTAGCAAGGGCTGCCCCTGCAGTCCCCAGAGTTATTGAAGGAAGAATTAAATACCTGACCCCTTCCCAGAACACTCCAAGGCTACCGGTAGAAAAAAAGTGTGCTATGCCCTCTCCCAGGCCAGCCCCTCTTCCAAACAAAGGGAAAAAGCCCAGTGGCAGGGCAACAAAAGTTAAAAGCAACAAACCAAGCCAGAAATTGGGAATTGAAATCCCAGCCAGAGCAACTAACATGCTGCCCCCATCAAATAAGCTCTTGTGCTTTACCGCCCCTAAAATACCCAGAGGAATGGCTATAATTGTCCCGATTATTATGGAAACCAGAGCCAGTTCAATACTGGCCGGCAATCTCCCCAGGATAAGACTTGCAACGGGCTGCCTCTGACGAAGCGAGATTCCAAAATCCCCCTGCAAAACATCACTTATCCACGTAAAATATTGAACATACAGGGGTTCATCCAGACCGTATTGTTGTCTGATAAGCTGAATAGTTTCTTCAGAGGCACCTTCACCGGCCATCAAAAAGACCGGATCTCCCGGGGCTAAGTGAATAGTGCTAAAAACAATGATTGAAACTCCGATTAAAACTGGAATTAAATTTATCAACCTGCGGATGATATATCGAGTCACTGATTTTTCCCCTCCTTACCTTCCTCCATCCCCTGGAACAAATTAAAACCTTTTTCCCTTTTCTGACTTTATTCTACCAAAAATCAAAAAGGGTACAATCTGCAAAATTATCCCCCACTTACCTTTTTTTCAGAAATTCCACTGCGCCTTATTTTTCCCCAACTATATGGAAGGTGATTGAAAATCACAATTGAACATAACGCCTATCGACCGTAATTTATGGCTTTTTAATTAATTATGATCAATAAATTCTTTTACAGCCTTCCCAATTTGGCTGACATTCTTAAAAAAACATTGTTTATTACATCCCTTTTCAGCCAACCCCAGAGGCCTTCGATCAGAATTAGTTAAGGACTATAGAGGTGCAAGAAAACCAGGGTCAACAACTTTTTTTCTTCAAGAAATTGCTGCATTATTTTCGCATGATGGATCCCTGCATTAGTCTAAGATAACAAAGATCTTTTCACCCTTGTAGCGGACTAATAGTTTTTCAGGAAAGCAAGAAATTATTTTGTTTTATCCTGTTTTTCTTGAACACAAAACACTTCTCCATTCTGATAGTCCAGTGCGCCAATCAATTTCACCCCTCTATGTTTTCCTTAAACCGGGATGATTTTTTGCTTATCTTTAAGAAATCAGCTGCTTGATTTAGCTTGATATTCTCGGATCATGGGATCATCCCCGAATAAGATCCGATCGATTTGTTCATGAAAAAGCTTTTTTAAATCTCTCGAATGTTTCCTTAAATTCTGCTGGTTTTTTTGGATCTGCTTTAGCCGGTGTGTACTTTGGAGCCGTAAAACTGAAATTAAACCTGTAGAAAAGTTCCCGGGTTCCCCGCTCAGAGTAATCCACTCCAAACTTTATTTTCATAAAAGAACGCACGATAGGTACTGTCCAATTCATTTGCACGGGAAAGCCTGCATCTTCAGGCGTTTTATTAACAAGAACATGGGATAAGTGCATCTCCTGATCCGGGGTAAGTTTAGGAGGACGACCTTTATAAAGTTTCAGGTTCAAACCTTCGATTCCACCTTCCCTGGAGGCTTTGGCATAATTCACAATCGTCTCCTTTGATCGGCCTGTGAGTTCCACAATTTCTTCGTATTCTTTACCACTTAAAACCATATCTCAAATGATTGGTACGGGCAAAAAAGGGGAGGCCAAAAGAGGCAAACTCTTTTGGCCTCAGAAAAAACAACCGGATCACTTACTATTTCTTATTCAACTATTTGGAATTTATGAGCTTCCCGGTAATTAAAGAAAGGAAGAGAATGGATTTCAAACCCTTTTATATAGGCTTGAGAAAGTGCTACCTCTTGTGGGTAAAAAAGAATTGAATAAGGTAAGTCTTCATGGACTATTTCCTGCAGTTCGTTGAAAATCTCAAGTGATTCTTCACTGTCAGGAGGAACTGTGCGGCCTCTTTCGATTAATTCATCCATGCGGGGATTGTTGTATTGAATGTAACCTACTCTATCTCCTTCGCTATGAAACTGCCTGTAGGAGGCCAGATCAGGGTGAACCAACCCGGACCATCCCAAAATGAACATATCATAATCATCCCGCTCATAAATCCGCTCAAAAAAAGCACCCCAGTCTTCTACGTGAATGTTGAGACCAATTCCCAGGGCTTCCAGTTCAAACTGGAGTAGTTCGGCAATCTGAACTCTGGTATCAGGATCGTGGGTGTAAATATCCAGTTCAAATCCACCTTCTCCATAACCTGCCTGCTCCAGTAGTTCTCTGGCTTTTTCCGGATCATAAGCGTGGGGCTCCAGTTCATGATTGAACCAGGGGGCAGTAGGTATAATATTGGCTACTCCAGGCGCTCCGAAACCGCCAAGCAGATATTCGATTATGCCCTCACGGTCAATTAGATGGGAAATTGCCTGGCGCACCTTACGCTCCTGAACATAGTCAGCATTGAAGTTAAATCCAATATAATTGAAACCCGTTCCAGTAGTAGTGTGAACATTAAAATTGGGATCTTCATCAAGGCGGGGAACTTCTTCGAATATAATGCCCCGGTGATAAATATCTACTTCTCCACCACGAAAGGCCAGAAGACGTGACGAATCATCTGGAATAAAACGAAACTCAAGGTAATCTACATGAGGAGCCCCATCCCAGTAATCCCTATTTGCCTCAAGGGTAATTCTTTCTCCTTTTTCCCATTCCTTAAAAGCAAAAGGTCCAGTTCCTACAGGCTTCTCCCCAAAATCATCGCCCACCTCTTGGGTATATTCTTGGGGTAAAATATTCAACCGGACCAGATTACAGACAATAAAAGCATAGGGTTCACTAAGATGGACAGTTACCGTATAATCATCAACAATTTCCACTTCATCTATAGTAGCATAAAGATCACGGTTATGAGCAGCGTTAGCTGGATCAATTACCCAATCAATAGTGAATTTTACATCCTTTGCAGTAAAAGGATCTCCATTATGGAATTTAACCCCTTCCCGCAGTTCAAAAGTTACCGCCATTCCATCGTCACTGAAAAAGAAGCCTTCTGCAAGCATGGGTTTGTATTCAAAATCCTGATCATAAGACAACAGGGATTGCATTATCACATGCATCGGGCTTAAATTCCCTGTTTCATATCGCACGTCCAGGCTTCCTGGTTCATCTGGCTTGGCTATAGTTAATGTCTGCGCACTGGCTGCACTAAAACCAAAAACCATTATACACACCATAAATAATATCCCTATCTTAAAAACCCTGGTTGAAGTTAGCAATTTTTTCCCTCCAATTTAAGTTTTTTTCATAATTCTTCTCCTTCATCCAACTAACTAATTTAAAATTTGGGGTTAACACCTCCTGTATTCTCTTTATTTTTCCCTGAACTGTAAACTTTTTCCCATTCCAATTTTCCTGATCATTAAAACATCATTTTCCCTAGTTAATATTATCTAAATGCAATTAATGTGCCAAAAGACGGAGGCGACAAAAATTCTCCCCATAATTTGAAAAACTATTTTCAAAAAGCGCATCCCCTAATTAAACAACTATTTGATATAACAATAACAATCTGTTTTGGTTCTTTGACACGCTAATTGGGGTTTATTCAACCAGACCTATCTTTTTGACTGCTTTACACAAAAAAAACATTTTCGGACTTTGTAAAATTTCCTGGACAAAATCTCCGCCCCTTGTAAATAATTATTTACAACCATTTCCCCTGATGTAAAAATTTCTTTTGGATGGAAATGTCCATTCAAAAAATTAAGCCATTTTAAAAAAACCTTTCTTTGTGTTCATTTTATTAAACACAGTTTACCGCATACTCACTTTTGTTACCTGACCCACCACAAAAACCGACTTTGTAAAAAAATGTGAACTACTCCTGATTTCTCATTGCTTAGAGGCGGGAGAATTCTTGTTGACTTCGTTTATTTTGTTTGAAAAGAAGGGGTTTTATCCCCCATATCTTTCTCGCAAAAAGGCCGGGAGGCAGATAGATAAATTTGCTGATTTAACCATAAAACATTTACTCAAGAAACACCGAAGCCCCTCATACTTAATGATGAAGGTGAAAACAAAAATCAGAAGAGCATATTTTCACCTGAATTGCCAGGGAGTTTCTCCCCTCTTTAAGTGGTGGAAGCCCAAATTTTTCTTCTTCCTCCGCTAATTTTTTTTGGGGGAAAAAAAAGGAAATATCCAGGTCACCAAAAAAGGTTAGTACCCTGGATATTCTTTGTGGGGAAATTTATGCCCTAAATTATTCAGTTATTATCTGCAGGGTAGTTGGTCTGGACAGGTCTTCTTTGGTTAGACTCCACCGGGCAGTATTTTCCTGAACATTGGTAGTATTGGCCATTCTTATTGGGGCTGGCATGGTAACAAAGAATCGGAGCCCAGTATCGCCTTTCTCGTCCTGTGAAACTTCTTCGGGATCAAACATTGGGGGCAGTTTAGCAGAAAATTCAAAACTTCCATCCTCTTTTTTCAGGAAATCAAAGTAATCCGATTCTTCCAGGCAAATTGGTTCTTTCATTCTCCAGGTTATTTTCAGCATTTCCTGATAATCTTCCCGGATAGTTATTATTTCCTGTTCATAATTAATATTGATTTCCGGAAACAAAAAATCAATTTGATAGGCAATTGTCCTGGCCTCAGCACCACCCATAAATTTATCAGCCAGGATTTCTACCTCCGCCAGCCCCTTACCCTCGCTATCCAGTTCTATCCCTCCATGAATTTCATAACAACCTGCCCCGAACAAAAAAAGGCTTAATACGAGCAGTAAAAACAGACATTTTTTGGGCACTTATTCCACTCCTTTCTACAATGCTATTTTTGCTCTGTTTCATAAGCTCGCTCCTGCTGATGAGATAAAAAGGATGTTTATAGCTCTGCCTCAAAATCATCCAGTTCCATCTCGGGGAAAGGGTTACCGGTTAATTTCCAGTCATCTCCCTCCCGAATCAGTTTAATGTCCTTATCAATTTTTTCTATGGGAATATCCTCCAGGATTTCCAGCATCAATTCGTTCATCTTTTCCTGGATTTCTTCATCTGAAGCCCCGGCCAGAGCCATGGAAAAGGAAACCTCCAACCCTTTCATAAAAAGCTGACTAAAAAAATATTCAAAATCAGGCATATCATATACTGCGAAAACCCGGGCCTCCTCTCCATCGATTTCATGATCTTCAGTTTTCAGATCCATCTTATCTTTTAAAGCCTGAGCAACCTCCGCCCCCATGTCTTCTTCCCCAACTAGTCCCACCTCTTCAAGGATTCTCTCTGAATCAACACCTTCTGCAAAAAAAGCATCC
>PUNE01000008.1 GCA_003551665.1 Halobacteroidaceae bacterium | reverse complement strand
GCTCTTCGCAGAAAAAAACAGCTGGGAAAATATGCCTTTTTATAACGAGGACCGGATGCTATTTCATAATTTTTTAAGGGTTGACATTCAGTTATTTTTTTTATGCAACGTTAGTGAATTAAATCAGAATAACCTTATTTTGGTAACCTGGAATGATAAAATGAAAAGTTGGAACTGCCGGGTTTTTGCCTGGGGAAATAACACCCTTTTTTAATTTCACGGGGGAGGGGAAGGAAAATGGCTTTCGGGTTAAAAAAAATTATTCTGGTATTCCCAATCCTTTTTTGTTTTCTCCTCATGCCTTTTTCTGCTTTAGGAGAGGTTCCGACAAGAGAGATTGTTATTGAACTTTCCAATTTCCGGCTTTATCTTTACCAGGATGGAGTTAAGATAGGGGATTACCCTGTCGCAATAGGGGCTATCGCTAACCCCACCCCGGTGGGAGAAACCAAGGTTGTGAGCAGGGTCTTATACCCCACATATTATCCCCGTGACTGGGGAAAGAAAGGACTTTCTCCGGTCCCTCCCGGACCTGATAATCCAGTTGGGACCAGGTGGCTTGGTTTAAGCTGGCCCAATTATGGGATTCATGGGACCAACAATCCTGGTTCAATTGGTAAAGCTGTTTCAGATGGCTGCATCAGAATGTTCAATAAAGACGTTGAAGAGCTATTCGAGATGGTCCGAATTGGGACTCCCGTAAGAATTGTACAAAAAACTGAAGAAAGCCCCCCGCCCCAGGAGCAGGAAGAAAAATTAAATCCCGAGGTAAACCCCGGTTTGTTTCGGGTTCAAGTGGGAGCCTTTGAAAATAAGAACAACGCACTACGAGAACAGGGTAAGCTGAAAGTTGCAGGATATACTGCGGAAATATATAGTGACGGTTTATTTCATGTTTGCCTTGAAGGTCATTATTCCTGGCTTGATGCCAAATTATTGCAGTTTGAACTGGAAAGATTGGGGTTCAATGTTTTTATTAAATTTTACAAGGAAAAATGATTTGCTCTTGAAAATCCTGGAGGAAAAACCTGGGAGGGTAAGGTTGAAGTGCTTTTATCCAGGGTGATTCCAACCTGCCCTCTTTCTTATTTTCTATATTTTATTTCCCATTCCGTTTATCCAGAGAGTTTTGCCAAACTGAAGGAAATTTAACAGCACCAATAATTGGATAGGGAGGTTTAAAATGAGCTGTATTGATTTACATATTCATTCTTCATACAGCAATGATGGGGAGTTTGAACCAGAAAAATTAGTTGATCAATGCCTGGCAAGAAAAATTAAGTATTTTTCTATCACAGATCACAACTGTGTCAGGGGAATACACGAAGCGAAAATGTATTGTAAGAATAAGGATATAGAAATTATTCCTGGAGTGGAATTGGACTGCACTTTTAATTCAGTTGACCTTCATGTTTTAGGTTACGGGATAGACTACCGGGATCCAGTATTTTATGAAATAGAAGAAAAAATAATCCTACAGGAAAAAACTGCTTCCCGGGAGCGAGTAAAACTGGTTAGGGAATTGGGGATAGATTTTTCGGAGGAGGTTATCGACGAGCTTTCTAAGAACGGAATAATTACGGGTGAAATGATTGCTGAGGCTGCCCTGCAATTTGATAGGGAGCAAAAAAACTCCTTGCTCAAGCCTTATCATGAAAATGGCCCCCGAAGCGATAACCCGTATGTTAATTTCTATTGGGATTACTGTGCTCAGGGGAAGCCAGCCTATGTTGAAGTAGAATTTATTAAATTACAGGAAGCTATCCGAGTTATAGAAGACAGTGGAGGAGTACCTGTTCTTGCCCATCCCGGAAAGAATATTAAAGAAAATGGTGCTTTGCTGGAAGCTATTGTGGGTTGTGGAATTAAAGGATTAGAAGTTTATAGCAGTTACCATAGTGAGAACCAGGTACAATTTTATAGTAAATTTGCCCGGAAGAATAATTTGTTCTTAACCTGTGGTAGTGATTTTCACGGAAAAACAAAACCAGGCATAGCAATTGGGGATACGAGTTGTGGGGAAAACGAAAAAGAAATAATTACCGAACTGAAAGAGATAATAAACAAAAAAAATTAACCTGCATTGAATATCATCGAAGGGGAAAAGTTTAAATGAGAAGTAAAAGGAAAACAATAGGAATATAACTGGCTGAAAGGAGCTTGATGGGCAAGCAAATTTCGAAGTGAAAGGATCTGCATGGTCTTATGGGTAGATCCGGGGTAGATGCTTAGAGTAAAGGCAGTTTCAGGGAAAAAAATCAAAGAAGATTTTTTAGGAAATGGGGGAATAAGTATGGATCGAAAATGGATTGGTGGACTTTTGATTATTCTTGGTCTATTTTTTCTGCTCTCAAATCTTGGAATTTTTCGCGGAGAATGGCTCCTTTTGATTCTGGGCGGGGGTTTTCTTGGTGTATATTTAGTCTCCGGAAAAACAGCAGATTCGAGAAATGTGGGTTTTCTGATTCCCGGATGCATTTTAATTATGCTCGGCTTTTTTGTCCTTCTGGAAGCTACTCTGAAGCAATGGGGTATAGAGGGTTATTTCTTTTTCTCTTTTATTGGCATGGCCTTCATTCTTGTATATTTGATCCACAACCGGCAACTATCAGATGCTTCAGAAGGAAGGAGAAACTGGCCGCTATATCCTGGTTTATCACTCTTTGGCTTTACCCTGTTTCTTTTTGTTGTGACACGTTTGGATACCGGGATTGGGCGGATGTTCTTGAATAACCTTTTTCCCATTGGGCTTTTGATAGCGGGTGCAATTATCTTGATAAAATCTTATTCGAAGAAGCAGGACTAATTTATTAATTTTCTGACTGAAACGTAGTTTAAACAACCTGCTTCGATTTTGAGCTTTGCTCTTCCCTTAAGGAATGAAGTATTGCAATGGGTTCTGATTTTTTAAATAATTATTTTCATTAGATAATACCCCTCTTTGATGGGGTATTATTAATTTGCCAAAGAAAAAATATGTCAAAAAATCACCCCTAATAATTTGGGCAGGGGAGGTTTTTGTGAGTAGATTTGTAAGAAGCAATTTTTTTTGGTAGAGAAATAGAAATGGGCTAAAAGGAAAGTTGCTTTTTCTATTGAAGTTTGGGTTAGAGAAAATTTGAGCATAAGCTTAAACCGAACAATATTAGCCCTGGAGGGTTTTAGGTGAAAAAGGTATTGCTGTTTCTGATTTTTGTTTCGTTGTTTGCAACTGGTTTTGCTGAAGCCTCGGATGAAAATAGTTTCTGGGAAAGGCTTATTTTTGAGCTTTTTATGGAGATAGGGGATTGGCAGGGGGCGGTTGTAACTGAATTTCCTGAACATGAAGGGCAGGTTCGAACTGTTTCTTTTTCTCCCAATGATAGGTTTGTAGCGAGTGGGGCAACGGATGGAAGGATTTTTATTTGGAGCTCATTAAGCGGAGCAATTGCCGCCGAGTTTACTGGACATGAGGGTCCAGTTAACTCTGTTGAATTTTCTTCTCAAGGGGAAATGTTGGTAAGTGGATCTTCAGATAATTCTATCCGTATCTGGGATTCCAGGTCGGGTAGAGAGATAAGAGTGTTAAAAGGACATAATAGAAAAGTACAGGCAGTAGATTTTTCTTCAGAGGATACAATGGTAGCTTCAGCATCTCTGGATAGGACTGCTCGCATCTGGGATGTAAGAACAGGGAAAACCATCACCGAATTTACTGAACATGATGATTTTCTCTGGGATATTGAATTTTCTCCGGGGGGCAGTATAGTAATTACAGCCTCCTCCGATGAGACAGCCTGCATCTGGGATCCGGAAACCGGGGAATTGATAATGGAATATTCCGAGCATGAGGATGGGGTTTTGGGAGCAGCTTTTTCTCCTGTCCACCGCATGGTGGTTACAGGTTCTTATGATGGGACTGCCCATATCTGGGACCCTCTTTTTGGTCATACCCTGCAGGTTATTGATCACGGGGATGTAGTTAAGGATGTAGCCTTTTCTGCCGACGGAGAGGTAGTAGTTACCGTCGGGAGGGGTCATTTCATCAAAATATGGCAGGTTGATAATGGGGAACTGCTCGCAAGATTGCCCGAGCGGAGAGGAGTAACCTATTCTGTTGATTATTCCAGGGAAATTAATGACCTACTGGTAATTGGGAAACTTGCGGAGGAAACAGGGCGAGTTTGGGAATGGTAGTTTTGGGGGAGAATTTGCCAAAAAAGGGGCCCTAATTAAGAATACTAAAACTAAATAGAGGAAGAAATTACCTTTATAGGGGGAAGGAAAAACTTAAGAAGCAAAAAGCTTGGGTTTGGTTTTTAATGAGGAATACCATTCTTCTCTTAACATAACGAAGGTTTTTTCTTGAAAGTTATCTTTAACCCAATATTAAAAAGGAATTAGATTAGCATAAGGGTAAATCCGTTTTTTTGGTTTTTCAGGAGAAGAGAGAAGCCTTTAAGAAATTTTTTTCCAGGTTGGAAATAAAGTATAATTTAGGTAAAGATGGTGTTTTTAAAACCTGGTTGTTAGAAAGAAATTTGGAATTGGGTTTTAATAAAAAATGGGCTCCTTCCTGAGTCTATGGGGAAGGTCAACAGGTAATTGTCCAAGTTGCTTGAAACTAAAAGAAATATTGAAACTAGTTTTTAGATGGTTTTTGCTGGTTTGCTTTATAATTTTCCTGGAACTCAATCAGTTAATATTTTGAGTTTACAGTAAGGAAAAGGGGGTAAAGAAAAATGAAATTAAGATACCTTCAAGTTCTCTTGCTTATTGTTTTTTCTGTTGGGATACTTGGAGGGTGCAATTTGTTTATTGAGGGAGAGAGAGAAGATCTTCTGGAACCTCCCGGAATAACTGTTGAAAGGTGGGCAGAGGAAATAGAGATTACTTTTGATGATGATGAGGAATGGAGGGAAAATATCCATGAAGTCCGATTAATCCTGCTTTATGAACCGGAAAATGAAGACTCTGTCGCTGCTTTATTATATCTCCCCGACTATAAAGTTGAAGAGGGGAAAATTAACGTGGAAAAACCTGACCGGGAAGACGGGAAGGCAATCACCCACCGCCATATTCCTCCCCATTACTGGAACCAAGACGACCTCCCCATAATTGCGGTTGAGGTTGCTTCGAAGGGTTACTTCACTCCTCTTGATATTTTTCCCCTTAAAGATGAATTTTAACAGCCAGGAAAAGCTGAATGAAGTGTAGATGTAATAAAAACCGGTAATGGATTTAATTTTCCAGAGGAAGCAGAAAAATTAACCTCAATTACCTTGTAATAAATATTATCATTATGCTGACGGAAAGTTTGTGGCGTTGTTAGAGAAAAACAGGGCATCCATAATTGACAAGGAACTCAATTAGCTGGAATACAGGGATATTTGCAATGGATCCTAATTTGCAAATATTTTGAAAATCACATATTATAAGAGCACCAACCCAACTGAAACTTTCCAGAATTTAGAAAAGGATAAATTTATAATTCATTTTTACGAGCAAAGCAAGTCCTTAATAATTAATCGGGAGGTGATAGAAATGAGAAAAAGTTTGTTTATTTACGGATCTATTGTTGTCGTAATTCTGCTAGTTTTGGCATTCTATATAGTGCAGCAGGGAATATTTGAAGACGAGAAAGCTCGTGTCGGTATGCCTATTGCCCAGGCGGAAAATGAAGTGGAACCTGTACTCGAGGTAGTCGCTGAAGACCTGGGGCTTATCTGGGCAATTGATTTCCTGCCCGGCACATCCCGGTTATTGGCCAACGAAAATTCAGGCTCGATGTTCCTGATTGATACAGAAAAACTCCAAGTTGTTGAAATTGCCGGCGCTCCTGAGGTTGCATCAAGTGGTCAGGGCGGTCTGCTCGATGTGAGGGTGTCGCCCGATTTTGACGAAGATAACCTGGTCTATCTAACATATTCTGCAGCCAATGAAGTTGGTAACACGACAACCTTTCTGGCTCGCGGGGTACTTGATTTAGAAGAGCAAAGTTTAACAGACCTGGAAGTGCTATATGTTGCCGAACCATTCCTGAGTGGCACTTCTCATTACGGGTCAAGAGTGGTAATAAAGGGAGACTACCTTTATATGACCATAGGTGACCGGGGAGACAAAAACTTTGATGATCACCTGTCCCAGGATACGTCTAATGTACTTGGCACTACAATTCGGCTCTATCGTGATGGAAATATTCCCGAAGATAATCCCTTTGTAGATGACCCAGATGTCCTGGACGAGATATACACCTATGGCCATCGCAACTCTCAAGGGATGACCATACATCCGGAAACCGGAGAAATCTGGCAGAGTGAACACGGAGAGCGGGACGGAGATGAGATAAACATCATCCATGGAGGCAACAACTATGGATGGCCGATAGCTACCTATGGCTGCGGTTATGTTACCCGACAGCCCATCGGAGATCTTCCGGAAGATCGAGATGACACCATCAACCCCGTCCATTACTGGGAATGTGGTAGCGGTGGATTTCCACCCGCCGGAATGACCTTTTATGATGCTGACGGATTTGTTGGCTGGCAGGGAGATCTTTTTGTTGGTGGCCTGGCAAGCCAATACTTGGCCCATTTCCGGCTCACAGACAATGGTCTTGAAGAGCTTGATCCCCTGCTTGCAGATGAAGGCTGGCGGGTCCGTGACGTTACTGTAGGTCAACATGATGGAGCTATCTATGCTGCTGTTGAAGGTAGAACCGTTTCAATTGTTCGCATTGTTCCTAAGCCCATTGAGTAGCTTCATAGGAGATACCCGAAATATAAAGTTTAACTTGATAATTAGAAACCCTGGCATATTGCCGGGGTTTTTTTTGAGAAATAATTGGGATTTTCTGTTTTTTATTTTAACTGACACATAGGTGTCATATAACAATGGTAATATTTCCTTACCTGACTTTGAGGGGAGGAAATAAAATGGCTAATTTTTTTAAAATTACCCTGGATCTGAATAAAAAGGTTACGGGGGATCGTGAACAAAAGGATAATTTTGTGAATGATTTGTTGCGGGCCAAGGACAAATTTAACTCCTCAAAAGATAAAGAAAAATACCTATTAATCTTAAGCACCACCGGGGAAAGCCTGGAAATCCTGTTAAAATACCCCGAAGCAGAAATAAAAGATGATGATATCAGCCCCGTGGGATCATTCCTGGAAGTTCTGGCCGGTGACTTTGGATGGGGTGGAGAAATGGAAGGGGAAAAGGATATCAAAGAAATATTTTCCCTGAAAGCGGTAAAAAAGGTTGACGTGAGGGAATGCGAAGAGGCCATAAAAGAACTCAAGGAAAACAATCCTCAACTTTATGATTCGGGAGATGCTCGGGAATTCAAAAGACAAGAAAAAGCAAAAAACCGGAGAAAAAGGATATCAATGTTTGAAGAGTTGGGCTCGGGGGAACAAAGCCCGGATTACTCAATGGAGGAAGCAATAGAAAAGATGAATAATCTTGTGGGTCTGGGTGAGTTCAAAAAAGAAATGGAAATAATAATCCAGAAAGAAAAGGCCATAAGAGCACTGAAGGCGAAAGACATAAAAACAAATATTTTACCGCAATTTTACATTTTTACATACAAAAACG
>PUNE01000021.1 GCA_003551665.1 Halobacteroidaceae bacterium | reverse complement strand
GCGCTTTTTTCGTCTCGTCGCTCTCGACGAGCACGAAAGTTATAATGTCGCTCCAGGGGCCGTAGTCGCCGTCTTTTTCCGCCCGGACGCGAGCAAAATACTGTCCCGGGGGCAGCTCTTTCAAAACGACCTGGTTTTGGCCGTGTACGTGTGTCTTGCGGACCAGGTTGTAGAAAGCGGTCTCCCGGGCGATTTCCACGCGGTAGCTGCCCACGAGCTCTTCATCTTCGCCTGGAGCTTCTTCCCACTCCAGTTCCGGTGAGGCCACCTCTTCGAAATTGGCCGGATAAAGAATATTCACAAGCGAAGTAACCTCGCTTGTGAATACTATCTGCCTTCGCAAGGACGCGGGCAATACGTCACCAACGACGGATTTGATCCCTTTCTGGATCTTCAGAAGGTATTCCGCGTTGGGTACGGGCCATTCCTTAAAAACGACTTTTATGTACTGCCCGCTGACATCCAGGTCGATCTGAGGGATTCTTTTAGAGTCCTTCTCAGAGACCTCGATGGTGCTTTTTGTGACTGTCTCTTTATCCAGGTCCAGCGTGGCCTTGATGTAGATGGTCTTTTCCAGAAGACTGGTCTGGATCTCTTCGATGTTGAACTTTCTGTACAATGGCCACACGTCCTTTGTCTAGCTATCCTGCTTTTTCTTGCCGGACTGCTTTTTGGCCCCGCCTTTCTTGCCGGTGTCAGCCTTTTGGATCTCCTCTTCGGTGAGCTTGGGGCTAATAGTGATTTCACCGGAGCCCTGCTCGAAGATAGCCTTGTCGACCGCCTCCTGCTTTTTGGCCTTGACCTGTTCCTTTTTGCCGGCCGCCTTTTTCTTGGGTGCGGCGGCCGGCTCTTTGGTCTTGGTCTTGGGGGCCAGGGAGCCGGATGCGAGCTGCAGGCGCCCGTACCGGACCCCTTTTCGCAGATTCTTTGTATTCATTCCTGAGAAAATCGGCCTCTCCGGCCGGGCGCGGGTTAGGTGGATCCCCGTGAGCTCGTCATAGAAACCCACTTCGCCCGGCGCCAGCCGAATGATGGCGATTACTTCTTTACGCATTTGTGCCCCTCCTTAACGAGTTGTGTCTACTCGCTATTCAGCATCCTCTGTCTGAATTTTTACTTCGGGCGGTACGGGATAGGTGGGTGCAACGGCGATGTTTCTGGCCACCGTGATGGCGCGTCCGTTGTTCAGGATCCCAACGCCGTATCTCTCTTTAACTTTCAGAAGTCTGATGTCCCGCTCGGGGTCGTTCCAGTTGTCTGTACCCAGACCTTCTTTCTGGACGATGACTCCGACCTCTGTCCGGTCGATGCAATACATGTCAAACAGCTTGTTGACCTTGTCGAAGTGGACAAAGGGGCTGAAGTTGACTGTGATCGGCATGGGCAGGCGGTTCTGCACCTGCTCGGGCCGCATGATGAACTGCTGTCCCTCTCCGGTGCTGGGCAGCCCGGCAAAGCCGTCTGTGCCTTGTACAGCACCCCAGGGATGCATGCGCTGTCCGCCCAGTGCGCCAAAGGTCATGCCGTTTCCGATCATGGAATTGCGGGCAAAGATAACCCAGGTCAGCGGATGCATGATCAGGTCGGTGGGCGTGAAGTTGTTGCCCATCAGAGCCAGGACCATGTCGAGAAAGTCTTCGACGCTCAGGGTGTCGTTAGGGTTTCCGTCTTCGCCGCGGCCGGTTGTTCCGGCTTCGGGCATCTGCTCGCGCAGATTATTGTCAAAGATAATGTGTCCGTGGTCGCTAAAGTTGTTGAAGATCCATTCTTCCTTGTAGCGTGCCATGGCGCGGCCCATCTTGCGGACGTTGATGCCGAGAATATCCCAGGAAGAGTCGTTGATGGCCTCTTCCGTGATAGAGACCTTAACACCGATTTTCTTAACGCGCACTTCCAGTGCGACGTTTTCCATGGTGTTGAAGTCTACGTATTCTTCGTTGTAGCGTCCGCCTTCGGCGACTTCGTGTGCGGTGATCTCGCCGACCACGGGAATCACGTAGACCGTGGAACCGCTTCCTTCGACGTGGATGGTGCTCATAAACTTCGTGCCCAAATACTCGGGCTCGGCTGCTTCGCGCAGCTGTCCTTCGATGACGCGCGGGATCAGGTTGACGGTGTCCGTTGTGGTCAGCGTCTCCTGGATATTCGCCCTGCCTTTGGAGTAATCTCCGTACAGGTTGCGCGTCATTTTTTCCATCAAGTCAAAGCTTCTAGGGTTTACATCAGCAGGTTCTCCGCGTTTGCCCGCCTCGTAGTCTTGCTGCTGCTTGTCGGCTTCTTCGCGGAGCCTGTTTATGTGTTGTAGGGTTTCTACAAGATTCATGCGCTTTTCCTCCTTGTTGAGTTCTGCTGGTTAACAAGTGCAGGCAGGGAGAACTTTCTCCCTGCGGCTGCTTACTTGGTCAATAATATTTTTGCAGACCCGACTGCTCCGTCCCAATCGAGGAACGTGGGCACGCCGGACATGCCTCTCTTTTTAAAGTTGAACCATACTTCGATTTCTTCGACGCCGCCGTTGTCGGGATCTAATGCTTTGTCGGCCTCTTCTTTATTGAAGACCTCCAAAACGATGATGCCCTGCTTTTCGTCGGCGTACTTGACCCGCAGAAAGTCGTCTTGAGCGCTGCCAATGCCGCTGCCCATAACGGCTCCTTCTGTGCAGGGGACAAAGCCGCTGGCGCTTTCCAGGGCAATCTCCAGGGAGCCTTCCATCAGGTCGACTTCCGTGGTCCGGAAGAACATGTCGACGTAGTCGTCTCCGCCTGCATAGCGGACATAGCCGGCTTTTTCCGGATCGTAGTCGCGGATAACGGCGTTTTTCCCGTCCGTCAGGCCGGGGATACCCAGGTCTTCGTACTTATGCTCCTGCTGCATCCTGCGGTCGTAGTTGCCCAGGCGGCCTGCCTTGGCAGCGTTCAGCATGTGCAGGTCGTGATCCTTGTAGGCCTTGTCGTAGGGGTAGCCGGGATATTCACCCGTGCTGTGATAGGGGGAATTGCTGATGGCGTCTTCGCCCCTTCTGTTGTTTTGCGGCCATACATCGGGATTGAACTCGTCGAAGTTGAGCCGGTCTTCCAGTGCCCAGGTGGCCCACTTGGCTGCACCTTCGGGGAGCAGGTCGTTATAGACGGCGTAAACCTGTCCGATTATCTGCTGTCTTTCGGCTTCGTATTCGGCAACGTCCATAGATACCATCTCTTCTTCCATGAAACTAAGCGGAGACAGGGTGATCCGGCCGTTTTCGTCGGACTTGACCATTGCGCCGGGATAGAGCCCGCCGTAGGCGCTGCCCCAGGGGTTCATTTCTGCCTTGTCCTTGTAGGCGAACCAGGGCAGCTCGACGAGTGCATCGGTCATAATCGGGCCGGGCATCATGCCGTTTAAGGCATCGTCGTCCCTTGTGTACTCGTTGCGCTGCATCATGCCGACAGGCACGTTTCCAGGGCGCACGTTGTCGACTTCTTTGCCGAGCTCTTCGCCGTTTTGCTCATGTACTTTTCCGGTTTCCGAGTTGACCTTGTACCCGGCGTCTTTAAGCTGCTGAATAGGCATGTAGTTTCCAGCAAAGGGCCTGTAGCTTACCTTGGTGTAGGTGGCACTCATAGGTCCGTCGGCCCCGTCGTCTCTTAAGGGGATCCATTCGATGCCGATGTTGTTTACCTGCTCGCCCTGTTTTTCCGGGCTGACCAGTGCTTGTTCTGAACCGCCATCGTCTCTGTACTTGTCGCCCTCTTCCCGCAGTCTTACGGGCACGCCGCCGTTGGCCAGCGTCAGGGTGTTATGGGCCTTTTTGCTGTCGAAGTCGACTAGGTCCATAAAGGGATCGGCTGCCACGATACGTCCTTTGGGCACCACGATCTGGTTGAAGCCGTAAGCCCACCCGTACCTGAACAGTACCGGCAGTCTGTAATCAAACTGGTACTTGATATTCGGCACGTCGTGTGCGCTCGCGTTCAGCTTCATGTTTGTGCGATTGATTCTATCGCCTTGGTCTCTGTAGCCAGGGAAGTCGCTCTGGAACTTCTCTCCACGCGCTCCAGGCTGTAGCCTGTCCTGGCCGTTGAACTTATTAGGATATAAAGCCATTCCTATTCACACTCCTTAGTTGCGATTGATTTATCTTACAGCCTGCGGACACTGACTACGTGATTGAACAGGCCTTCAAGCTCTTCTTTTAGGTTCATGTCTTCTTTCTTCTTGCTCTGCTTCTCTTCTGTGCTGCTAAACCCGGGGTTGTCCACAGAGCCAGCCACGATGCTAAAGCTGCCGGACTCCAGTTCTTCTGTGAGATCCACCACGGCGCCTTTGATCGACTCTTCCGTGCGCTCCTTGATCTTCTCCTCGTCCAGCTCAGGCTTGTTGGTCAGCTTACGCAAAAGCTTGTAGCGCTCGACCATTTCCGCGCGGGCTTTCTCTTTTTCTTCGATTAGGGAGCTTTCGGCGCTTTCCCGCAGCTGCTTCTCCTCGGCGACAGCACCTTCTTTTTCCTGCAGCTTGCCTTCCAGGTCCTCGATCTTTTCCTCGGCCTCCTGCAGCTTCTGCTGAGCCGTCTGCAGCTCTTCTTCTCCACCTCCCTTTTCCTCTAGCTTAGCTTCCAGTTCGCTGACTTTGCTGCTAGACTCTTGGAGCTGCGTATCGAGCTGCTGCTTCTCCTCCTTGAGGTCGTCCAGTTCTTTTTTGAGCTGGTCGTAGGCCTCAAGAAGCTCTTCTTTCTTCATGTCTTTGGGCTCCTTATCCACTGTATCCACCTCGTTTTCTTCGTAATTTTCTTTAAGATACGATCCGCCGGACCTGGTTTCGTCCGGCCTGTAGACCCGGATGTTCCGAGCGTAAATGTCTGAAGGGACAATCACATAGGAGAGCTCCTTACCCTCGAACTCGTAGATGTCCCAGTAGCAGACCTCTCTGTCGTACTCCTGTCCTTTCATATGCTCCTCACAGGGGCCGTCCTCGGCGATCTGGTGCCCGCAGATACTGCAGCGCACGTCCTTGCCGATGATGCCCACGGAAACGGTCATTAACCGCCCGTCTTCGATCTGTTCTTTTCCCTCTCGATCCGGCACGTTAACGGTGAAAATCAGAGCGCCCGTCCCGGACAGCGTGTTGTGCTCAGTGTACTCCACGTGGTGAATCCGGCCGATAATTCGCCCGTCCTCTTCGTTGTGGTGCATGATTAGCGGCTTCATGTAGGGCCGCGTCCAGCTGGGCACGCTTCCCTTCAGGCCCTGCGTCATGTAGCGCGTGAAGTTGCGGGTCGGGCCCACGTGCAGGCCTTCGATGTCCACCATCAGTGATTCCGGTGAGATCTTCTGGGCGACCGCTACTCCTTCGGTCAAAGAGATGCCGTGGTACTTCTCCATGGTGTAGTCGTTAAACCCCAAATACTCCCTTATCAGGATACTCAATCTTGCTCACCTACTTTCACCTGGCAGCTGCAAAACGGATGAAAGGCAGGAATGTCGTCCAACCTAAAATTCCGGGTCTTCACCGTCTCGGAATAGTAGAGCTGGTCTTCACTGCCGTTAAACTCGATCGTGACTTCGCTGATCCCGTTGGCGGCACATGTCTTCACGTAGCCGTACCAGTAGGCTTTGGGGACGATATGCTCCAGCAGGTAGCGCACACGATACTCAAAAGTGTCAAAGACAGCGCCGTTGTATGTACCGCCGTCTCTATCTACCCGGTCGTGGATGTCGCTGAACAGGTTTTCGATCTTTGCCTGGGCTCTTTGCTCCAGCACTGTCGTGTCGATCTCTTCGCCGGGCAAAACATCGGGGGCGCCCTTGTTAATCTCCCGGCTGGCCCGGATCATCCCTTCCTGGGCCGCCTGTCTGATATAGAAAGAGATATCCTTAAGGATTTCTTCCTTCATGTCGGGCATAATGCGATCTATATCGGCGCTATTCTTAACTATATCATTACGCAGCTGTTCGTATTTTTTATATATATCCAGGTAAGTTTTTTTGTGTATTTCCGCGTCTCGCGTGGCTTCTTTGAGTTTTGGCCCGCCTCTGGAGCCGTGCTGGTTGGACGGGTTGTTGCCCGAAGAGACCGCGCCACTAGGGCTGGCGCTGGTGTTCTTGCCGTTTCCGGCATGGGTCTCGTTCTCCGCTTTGGCCTCGATCTGCTCGATGGCCAGCTGCTTTTCGATCATGTTTGCATAGAGTCTTTCCTCGTCGGCCTCTTCTTTCATGCCCAGTTTCTTTCTGGTCTCGTCGAAGGTGGCGATATTGCTCTGGAACTTGTAGAGCTGGTGGTTTTCCAGTTTGACCTTGGTCTCCAGGGAGATTTCCTCAAACTCGTAGCGTACATTGTCGTCGTCGTTCAAAATGGGGTTGAATCCGCCTTCCAGGAGCAGCTCGTTAATAATATAGTTCTCGATGAAGATAGACATGATTCTTTGCACGTGCTTGACTGTGTCGTGAATCTGCGCTTCCATGGAGTCGGCATCCTGCTTGGCGCCGCCGCGGCCCATCTGGGCCTCGGAGACACCCAGGGCCGTGAAGACCCGCTTTTCGAAATAGTCCAGGTAACCTGTGGCGTCCAGGGCCTGGCCCTCGGCGCCCACGGACTTGATCTCGGTACGCTCGTTGGTGACCAGCACCCCGTCCATGGACATCTTCTCGATCTCGCGCCGGGCCTCGTCGATCTCCGGGTCGGTGGCCTGGAAGCCTTTTTCCGCCAGGCCGACAACAACCTGGTACAAGGGAATAGCGAACCGGTAGATCAGGCTCATGATATTACCCTCGATTTTGCGCAGGAGCTTGACGTCCTCCAGGGCTGCGACAATACGCGGCGTGCCGAAGACGTCGTTGGCCTCTTTATCCATATAGAAATGGACCATATTTAACGGACTAAACTCCTGCTCCTGGCCGTCTACTTCCTGTAGGTACTTGGTGATCCGGCCGTGCTTGTTGCGCTTGACCCGGATCGTAGCCGGGTCGATCCGGAAATAGCCCATAACGGGCTTGGTGGAGAAGACCGGCGTGGCCCGCAGGCCGGGCATCTTGTTGTCATCGCGTGCCTTGACCAAGAAGGCATTGCTGTACTTGATCAGGTCGTCGGCGACCTCTTGGAAGAGCACGTCCATCGGTGTGCCGGTGGCGAAGCTCATCATCCGGAAGCGCTGGCGGATGTACTCGGCAGCCTCCTGGTTTTCGCTTTTGATCGAATAGCCGGCCTTGAAGATCAAGTAAGAATACTTCATCACGGCCATCTTGATATAGGAATCCGAAAGATAGGCCGCCCGGATTTCTTCCAGATCGTACTCCGGGTAGGCGAACTCCCGGCGGGTCATCAGGGGCCGGGAGACCAGTCCCACGGCCCGGACCAGAAAGTCGCGAAAGTTTTTGCGGTTGATCTGTTTGTCTCTTTCTTCAACGGGGGCCGGTTTCTTCTGCTTGTCCTTGCGCCAGAATAGCAAATTCAATCTGATATCTCACCTGCCTTAATTAAGACAGCCTTGGTTTTCAGTTCTTCAAGTACTGTGTCTAGGTATTCATCTACTAATATTACCGTGGAATTCAAGTATTTATAGAAATCGGCAGCCGCCCGGTCACATCTGTTATCGAACTGCTCCCGGTCGCGCCTTAGTTTTCTGTTCATGTCGTGCTCCAGAAGCGAGTCTTCCCGGATGTGCCTGGCCCGGTGACAGCGGT
>PUNE01000117.1 GCA_003551665.1 Halobacteroidaceae bacterium | reverse complement strand
TGTCCTCATACCTATTTATTCGACACGAAAAAATAGTCGCCTGCTTGAAAATGAAAAAAATTAAATTTTTTCCACGGCCGCTAAAAATGCGGGTTTACTGAATATTTACACACCCCTTTCTATTTTCTTATTTTTCGCAATTTTTATATTATTTTTTATTATATATTTACTAATATTCAATTGTCAACATTTTTTTTTAACTTAATTCAACTTTTTCTCCTACTGAAAAACAAGTACCCAGGAAAATAGTAATCAGGGTATTCCCTTATTAACCCCTGGCCCCCCTGTGCCGGGGTGAACTTTTTTTTTATTAAGAGTCCCCATAATACTCAAGTTTTTTGGTTATGAATCTTAAAGGGATCAGGTTGCGCGCTGAGTCAAAGGAAAAAGCTGAGGATTTTTCTCAATCTGTTCCCTTTTCATTTTTACCTGTTCAACTTCTGTTTGCTGTCGAGCATTAACATTACAAAAACAATTATCCTGTTTATCAAATTGACCCAGGTTTCTTAGCCGAACCTAATTTTCTTCAATCTTTTCTTCCGGAGGGGTTTACTGAATGTAAATAAAAAAAATTGAATTTTTTGTTTTTAATAAAGGATTTTTCAATAATTTGCCTAATTAAATAGTTAATTGGTATTACCATTAGTCCAAATAACCAAGTTTAATGGGGTGATACTTTTGAGCAACGAATTTTTTAAAAAAATTAATCGGGATACTATTTCTGACCAGATAATTGAACAGGTTAAGGGTATGATAAAAGACGGAACCCTGCAGCACGGAGATAGTCTCCCTTCAGAAAGACGAATGGCAGAAATGCTTGGAGTCAGCAGGCTGCCCTTACGAGAAGCTTTAAAGGCTTTAAAGCTTCTTGGAATAATAGATTACTCTGCAGGTTCTTCTTATAAAGTAGTGGGGCCTGGACAGATGGAGCTTTTGGATCGCCTGAAGGAAATCCCCAATGAAGAGGGCCTTTTAAAAGACTTAAAAGAATTTCGTCTGGTTTTTGAGGTCAAAGCAGTAGAACTTGCCTGCCATCGACGGACAGAAAAGGACCTGGAAAATATCGAAAAGGCTATTTTTAAGATGGAAAAAGTTCTGGAGGATAAACCTTCTAATCCTCTGGAAATAGTTGAAAGTTCGATCAAAAATCACAATGCAATTATGGATGCCAGCAAAAATGCCCTGTTTTGCTCTCTTTACGCTTATATAAATGACATTATCAGAAAAGGAAGAGAAAGAACTCTTCACATACCTGGTAGGTATAGAGAGGCCTTAGAAGAACACAAAAAAATTTTCCAGGCAATTAAAGACCGAGATGTAGAAAGTGCAGTGGAAGAAATGAAAAAACATATTCAACTTTCCTAAATTGAACAGAAAATGTTTTTAAAAAAGAAAATTTAAATGAAAGGGGGAATGCCTTTGTTAAAACCAAGAATTTTTTGAAATGACAAAAATATTATTTTAAGGAGGCACAAATTCATGAAAAAACTCCTAACTGTATTGATTTTGCTTTCCATAATAGCGTTAGGATGGTCAAGCCTCGTTTTTGCAAATCAGGACCGGATCATAATTGGAACCGCCGCGGAAGCGGTCGGTTTGGATCCTCGGATGGAAACAGATATTTATTCTGGGCAGAGAATTTATGTTATTATGGAACCTCTGGTAATCTTTTCCACTGAAATGGAACTCGCTCCCCGACTTGCAACCAGCTGGGAGTTCAACGACGATGGTACAAAAATTACCTTTAACCTTCGCGAAGGGGTCAAGTGGCACGACGGAGTTCCTTTCACTGCTGAGGACGTAAAATACACCTACGAATGGATCCTAAATCCTGAAAACCAATCACCCAACCGTTCACTTTATGTGGACATAATTGAAATAGAAATTGAAAATGATCACCTCTTGCATTTCCACCTGGAGAAACCCAATTCATTCCTGCTTAATAATCTTGCTCGGATTTGTATTGTTCCTGCTCATCATGGCGAAGAAGCCGATTTCAGGGAAAACCCTGTTGGAACTGGACCTTTCCAGTTTGTTTCCTGGAGTCGAGATGATCGCCTTGTTCTTTCCGCAAATCAGGATTACTGGGGTGGAGCTCCTAACGTAGATGAACTGGAAATCAGGCCCATCCCTGAAGATTCTGGTCGTCTTTTTGCCCTTGAAGCCGGAGAAATCGATGTTTATCAGGACCAACCAATCCCCGAAGAAATAGCTCGCCTGGAGGAAGACCCTTCCATAAACGTCCAGAGAATACCTGGAACTGGATATCGCTATTTGGGGTTCAACACCACCAAGCCTCCCTTTGATGATGTCCTGGTAAGGAGAGCTATGAGCCACCTTGTTCCCCGCGAAGGAATTGTTGACGTGTTACAGGAGGGTCTGGGAATTGTGGCCACAGGACCAGTTCCTGCTGGTCTCCCCTGGTACAATCCCGATGTCCCCCGCTATGACCATGATGTGGATAAAGCTCTCGAATTGTTTACAGAAGCTGGAATTGATCTGGATGAAGCTGTTTTCAACCTCTACTCCCACGAAGATCCTGCTTTTATCCGTATTGCAGAAATTATCCAGTTTGAAGCATCAAGGATAGGGCTTACAATTCGGACACACGTTGAAGAATGGGGAGCCTATTGGTCTCGACTCCAGACTCCAGATCATCCCTATGAAATGTACCTGGTTGACTGGTTTGGACAGGTGGACCCTGATCGAGCTATGTACAGGCAGTACCACACAGATGGGGCGCGAAACTTCGGAATGTTTTCCAACGAAGAATTGGATTATTTGCTTGAAAAAGGGCAAACAGTGCCCCCTGCAAGTGAAGAATCCATTTCAATTTACAATCAAGCCCAGGAAATTGTTGCCGACCAGGCCTATTATGCCTTTATTCACTACTATGAAGAAGTTGGGTTAAGTAAAGCCAGTTTGAATGGATTTACTCCGAACCCCTTTGTTTCAATGACCTGGGCAAATGCCCACCTCTTCTATAAGGAATAAGCTAAAAAGTTAAGAGCACCGGGAGTTAATTCCCGGTGCTCTTTTATAAAATTTTTTGAACCATTTCTTAGATGAAGGGCATGATAAAAATGACCAAATATTTCCTTTATAGATTGTTACAGTTGATCCCCATTTTAATCAGTATTTCCGTTCTGGTTTTTTTAATGATTCACCTTGCTCCTGGAGATCCGGTTTTATTACTGATGGGTGATGAAGGAACTTATGAAGATTACCGCCGACTCCAAGAGCTTTACGGTCTGGACCTTCCTCTATACCAGCAATATTTTCGTTGGGTGGGTAACGCCCTGCAGGGTAATCTGGGTATTTCCATAAGGCAGGGAGCTCCTGTTTCCCAGTTAATTTTTGAAAGACTTGGCCCAACTTTTGAACTGGCAATTGCCTCAGTTATTCTTGCTACTATATTGGGAATCCCCATTGGAGTTCTTGCGGCAATAAAAAGGCAATCTTTCGTGGACTTTTTCAGTATGATTTTTGCCCTGATCGGTGTTTCTATGCCCCCCTTCTGGTTGGGCTTGGTACTTCTGGCCTATGTTTCAATGAATGTGGGCTTCTTTCCAATGTTTGGGCGGGAGGGCAGTATTGTCGGTGGGTTATGGATTTTCCTTACTTCTTTTAATATAACTCCTCTTTACGATGGCTTTAGATACCTTTTTTTACCAGCCGCATCCCTGGCTATTGCAATGATGGCAATTATTACCCGACTGACACGCTCCAGTCTTCTGGAGGTAATGGGGAAGGATTATATTCGAACTGCTCGTTCTAAGGGAATTGGGGAAAAAGTAGTAATTTTTAAACACGGCCTCCGCAATGCCCTTCTTCCCGTAGTAACTATAATCGGAATTCAATTTGGCTTCCTTCTGGGGGGGGCAGTAATTACAGAAACTGTGTTTGCCTGGCCCGGAGCAGGGCGTTTAGTTGTAAATGCAATAATTCAGAGGGATTTTCCCATAATTCAGGGTGGAGTTCTTATGCTGGCTATTGCATTTACCCTTGTTAACCTATTAGTAGACCTTAGCTATGCTTTACTAGATCCCAGGATTAGATATCAATGAGGGGAGGGCAAAGAATGAAAAAATTCCTGGAAAGCAAAAGTGCTGTGGCAGGTGTAATTATAATCGGTACCATAATACTAACAGCTTTTTTTGCTGATTTCATTGTTCCCAATGACCCTTATTTTATTAACATCTGGGACAGATACCTTCCCCCAGAGGGATTTGGTAACGATAGCAACTATATTTTAGGAACCGATGACATGGGCAGATGTGTTTTAAGCAGAATTATTATGGGATCTAGGATTTCCTTGTTGGTTGCAGGAATCGCTACATCCATTTCCGCTCTTTTAGGGATCTTTTTTGGAGCAGTTGCCGGCTTTAAAGGTGGAAGAATTGATGCAATTTTAATGAGATTTATGGATGTTATTTTGTCCTTCCCTTCAGTGCTTTTGGCCATTGCAATAGTTGCTTCCCTTGGGCCAGGGATGGTAAATGCTATGTTTGCTATTGCAATAGTCCGAATACCCGCTATGGCTCGAATAACCAGGAGTATGGTCCTTTCTGTAAAACAAGAAGAATACGTTTTGGCTGGGTATGCCCTTGGCTTTTCTCAAGGAAGGATACTTTTTAAACATATCCTGATGAATAGCTTTGCTCCTATACTGGTTGTCGCCACTCTTAATATGGGAACAGCTATTGTAGTTGAAGCAAGCCTTAGCTTTCTGGGTCTGGGCGCTCAGCCCCCAACTGTAACCTGGGGTAGAATGCTGGCCATGGGGAGAGAAGCAATTCGCCGCGCCCCTTATATAACTTTTTATCCTGGACTCGCTATTGTTCTTTCTGTCCTGGGGTTTAACCTCTTGGGTGACGGCTTGAGAGATATTTTTGACCCCCAGTTAAAGAAAAAAGGATAAAGCGGAAAATCGAAGAGGAGGTTGCTATGAAAAAAATTACTGCTGATAACACCATTTTTGCCATGGGGAAAGATAATCCGCCGGCTCTGGAAGTTGATCCCGGTGAAATTATTGAGTTTTCTACTAAAGATTGTTTCAGTAATCAGATCCAATCATGTGAAGAATTGTTTGAAAGTGCCGATTGGGCCACGATTAATCCAGCTACCGGACCGGTTTTTGTTAAAGGGACAGAACCCAGTGACACCCTTGTTGTTGATATTCTTGATATTACCCTTGCTGATCAGGGCGTTATGGTTGCTGTTCCAGAAATGGGGGCCCTGGGGGATAAAATTGAGGAATCAGAAACCAAAATTATTCCCCTTGAAAACGGTTATGCCAGATTTAATGAAAAAATTTCTCTTCCAGTAAAACCAATGATTGGGGTTATCGGGACTGCTCCTTTTGGCGAGGAAATCCCCAATGGAACACCTGGAGATCACGGGGGCAATATGGATACAAAGCACATCGTAAAAGGAACCCGACTTTATTTGCCCGTTTTCCATCCTGGAGGTTTGCTGGCAATTGGGGACATGCATGCAGTCATGGGTGATGGCGAGGTAATAATATGTGGTGTTGAAGCCCCGGGAAAAGCCCTGGTAAAAGTTGATGTAATAAAAGGAAAAACTTTGAACACACCGGTTCTTGATACTCCCGATCATTTCTATGTAATTGCTTCAGAAAAAGATCTAAATTCTTCGGCCAGTAAGACCCTTGATAAAACCTACGAATTTCTCAGTGAAAGGCTGCCCCTTTCAACAAATGAAGTTTGTATGTTGATGAGTATTGCGTGTGATTTACAAATTAGTCAGGTCGTAGATCCTTTAATCACCTGCCGGATGGCCATCCCCAAAAATACCTTCGCACTATATTCTCTTTCCTTTGCCTGAAAAGTTGCTTTAAACACATTTTACGATATAATTCAGCTATTAATGTTCTTTAGATATCAAGATATACGGGGTTGAAAATGGAAGACCAAAAAGCAATAACCAAATTAATCCTTCCGATGCCCATAAGGTAGACTTATTAAAGAGCAGATAATTTTTGAAGTTAACCCTGCTGAAAAAGCAGAAGCATGTCTTTCAGCTTATATTCAGGGAAGAAAGAGCCCTCCCTTTTATAAAATTTTGATAGTTCACTTTAGAAGCCCTTCCCCCTAAGTTTTGCCCAAAACTAAATAAGACCACAACCAGATAATTATAAAAGGTTGTGGTCTTCTTTTTACTTTTTGTTAAATTTCAGGAGACAAAAGTGGACGAGGGAAAAACTGCCTTAAGTTGAGCAGTTATTTTAAAGCCTTTAGTAAAATTAAACATCCCTCCTCTCCTGCCAAAAAAAGAAAACCTGGCAGCTGGCAGCATCAAGGTGTTTTTCCTTCTATTTTAGCAACCATCCTTTCCTGGGCCTGGTTTTTGGAAAGAGCATTGAAGAATAACCCCCTGGAAGAGAAATAAAACCCCCATCATATATACGGAAACTGATTTTTCAATAATGCCCCTGAAGGGTTCGGAAGAATAGGGTTTTCATCAGGAGATGATTTCTAAAAAAATACAACAAAAATGAAAGCCTACTTTGAATCATTCCATTCCATTCCTAAAGATGAATGTTATAATAGAAATAAGCTCCATAACTATATGCAGTTGTATAAAATATTAAGCAATTACATTCTTTCTAAAAAAACCTGTCCAATAATTTATAGAAACCGGGCACTACTCCCTCAGCAATACTGGAACGCTCTCAAAACAAAGGGCTTAAAAAATCCTCGTGGAATGCTGAATTCTTAAAACCCAAAATCCGGGCCAGGTTTTTCTCCCATTTCGTAAGGGACCCCCTCTGCTTCTAAGGTCAACACCAAGCTTGGGGGCAACTCCAAAATAACTTTCCAATTCCAATAACTTAACTAATTTTTGTTCCTTTTTAAACAAATCCAACTCATTAGGAACAGTTTTGAAAACAGTAAGCCTCTCAAACTTAGGCTTGATAGTTTTATTTTGCCTTGGTTGGATGGTGTGTTTAGTAATTATTCATTGCTTCCATAATTTTTTTCGAAAATGGAAATCCTTTTTCAGTTCCTCCCCCCTAATTGTAAGCCCAAACTAATTTTGCTAATTTTTCCTGTAAACTATCCTTCATACACGATATCCGGAGCCATTGCTTCCTTTATTGTATTAAAGAAACAGATCTGTTCAAGGAATTTTCCATGCAAAGTGCTCTTGATAAGATTGATATCATTGAATGTTTTGAAGAAGAAGGCACAGAGCTACATGTAGGTGAAATTCCTTAGAAGCAAGAAGAGCTTATTGAAAGCTAGATGTCCCCCTTCCCGCCTCATCATGGGTTGCCGGGATCTAAGTTATAATTAAAATTAAAAAAGAATCTGCCCCTGGAAAAGTGGACAAAAAATAATTTTGCTTTTCTCCAGAGGCTTGGAAATGGATAATAAAAACCGATTACCGAAAGGGGATTTATCATGGACGGGGTTATGCTGAGTAAAGTACGAGAAGAATTAACAGAACAACTCAAATCAGGTTATGTAATGAAAATTTTCCAGCCCCATAATCAGGTTTTAAATATAACATTTCGCTGTCAGCAGCAAAACAAAAACCTTTATTTTTTCCTCAGTCCTTCTCAGCAGGGAGTTTTTCTGAGCAATTATTCACTGGAAAACCCTCTCAAGCCCCCACCTTTAACCATGCTGCTGCGCAAGTATCTCCAGGGACTGGCCCTGAAAACAATTGAACAACGCGGCCT
>PUNE01000085.1 GCA_003551665.1 Halobacteroidaceae bacterium | reverse complement strand
CGCCCGCACAGCCCGCGGCCACCGGTGAGTGGTGTTTACACACCACGGGAAGAGCGTACCAAATACTTATGTCGACAGTTTCGTTCTGTCGACCATGGACCAATCAGCCGACACGTCGGACGGACTGCTCTCCCGAGTGCTCGTCCCTGTCGCAACCGAACAGGACGCCCGGAAAACCGCCGCCCAGCTCGCCACATACGACCCCGAACACGTCACAGTACTCCATGTCGTCGAGAAGGGCGAGGGCGTCCCTGATAAAACACCCGTCGAACACAGCGAGGCTGTCGCCCAAGAGGCGTTCGACGCCGTCCACGAGGTCTTTCCCGACGCCGAGACAGCCACCGCCTACAAGCGGGATGTTGTTGAGGCGATCTTCGAGACGGCCAAGGAGGTCGACGCCAGCGCGATTGCCTACCGTTCGCGTGGCGGCAACCGGCTCGTCCACTTTCTGTCGGGCGATCTCTCCTTAAAACTCGTCACAAAATCTACCCGGCCCGTTATCGCGCTGCCCCGCCTGGAGGAGTAACGCCGAACCAAAAGGAGGATTTTCGCTGTGCTTAGGAGCCGATGACGAGGGAGTATTCGACGATGAAGTGGTGATTTTACATCCATCAAGCAGAAAATATATTTTGAGAGATATATGTGGTAATTGTCCCGAGCAGGCTCCCGCTTGACCGCCAGTCGACCCACATTTGGATAACTGTCCGGTCATTCTTTCATCTATAGTACGGTCAACTGGACGTTCATTGTAACAGTCCGAGAGCACTCAATTACCAAGATATCACAAATTTAGTAGTATACTAAGTACTCGGCTGAAGCGGTTATGTAGAGAGAAATATTATGGATTTATTTTTCGTATAGCAAAATGCAAAGAGCTTATATTAGGTTAAAAGAAACGGCGTGTATGGGAACTGGCCTGCTAAACCGTATAATCGTCCCAATTGCGAATGCGGATGATACGAAAGCAACGTGTGACGCTCTCCGTCCACATCTTGATGACTCGGTGGAGCTGGTGAATATCCTCTACGTAATTGAGCAGACAGAGGGATATATGGATCCGACATCACCCGAGGCACTGAAGCAAGAAGCCCGCAACTGGTTCAAGAGTGCGGAAACGACACTGGATGCAGCAGACACGTTTGAGACGGAACTTCGTGCTGGTACCGATATAGTCGCTGAAATCGTCGCTAGCGCAATCGAACACGATGCCACCGCCATCGTGTTCAAACCTCGGCAGTCGTCAGGGTTGCTTTCACGACTATTCTCACGTAATTTGAAAGACAGATTGATATCAGAGAGCCCCTGTCCAGTTATTTCGCTTCCTGAGACTGACGAAGACGAGCTGACCGAGGTGTCGAAATAATGTACTTGATCATCGTCGGAGCAGGTAAAATCGGATCGAACCTGATCGAGATGGCCGCGAGTGGCGGCAACGACGTGGTTGTCATCGAACAGGACGCAGATGTTGCAAGCAAGATATCCAGCACGTACGACTGTCTCGTACTCAACGCTGATGCGACCGATGGTACAATCCTTGAAGACGCCGGGATCGACCGTGCCGATGCAGTCATCAGCACGACCAACATCGACGCAGTCAATACGATGGTAATGTTGTTAGCGCGCGAACATGATGTTCCGTCACTGGTTAGTGTCGTCCACGACCCCAGCCATATCCCGATCTTCGAAAAGATCGGTGTCAACATCGTCGAAAACCCACAACATCTCATTGCGGATCACCTGTATCACTCGGTTCGGTATCCCGGTGTCAAGGATTTCATGAAGCTCAGTGACGACTCCGAGTTTATTGAGATTGAGCCCGCTTCAGGCGCACCGATTACGAAACAGTCGCTGGCAGAGGCCAGAGAACAGGGGTTGCTCTCCGTAGAAACACTCGTGGCAGCTGTCAAACGTGAGTCGGCTGTCCTGACACCGAAAGGCGAGACAATCATCGAAGCGGGCGATCTGGTGACTGTGCTGGTCAACAATGCCGATGTAGATGACGTACTGTCAGCGTTTGGCCACAGAACCAACGGTAACTAATCACCGGAGTACATAACCATGGGAGTCTTACCAACGGTTGGTCGTGATGTTGGGCGAATTCTGCAGGTCGTCTCGCTCATGTTGGTTGTATCGATAGGAGTCGCTGGGCTAAACGGCGAGTTCTTTGCGATCCCAGCGTTCGCCATTTCCGCAGTCGTGATGGCTGGTGTCGGATACGGACTGGCAGAATGGTTCGATGACGCACCCGCATCTGGAAAGCTGGAAGCAATGATCACGGCTGCCACTGCGTGGGGCGTCCTCGCGTTTCTGGGCTCGTTGCCGTTTTTGCTTATTGCATGGACGATCTATATCAATCCGTTTCCGGCATGGATGAACACGCCAGCAGTCGACGCGACGACGGATGTGTTTCGAGATCCACTCAACGGTATTTTTGAGTCAATTAGTGGCTACACGAGCACTGGGCTGACGATGGCCGGTGTCGAAGATGACCTGCCGCGGTCGCTTCACTGGTGGCGGTCGTTTACCGAGTGGATCGGCGGCGTCGGAGTAATCGTGCTGACTGTCGCCATCCTCGCACGACCTGGCAGTGGGTCGCTAACACTGTTTGAGTCGGAAGCCCGCGAAAAAAATAGCAAAGTCCACCCCAGTGTTGTCTCGACAGTCACGGAAATCTGGAAGATCTACGTGGGATTGACCGTCACCGCAATCGCGCTGCTGCTAGCGGTGGGAATGCCCCTGTGGCCAGCGATCAACCACGCGATGACTGCAATTGCTACTGGTGGGTTCTCGGTGCATGCAGACTCTATCGGTGCATATGGGCCCCTGATTCAGTACGCAGTCATCCCGATTATGGTGGCTGGCAGTATCGCGTTCCCGATCCACTACCTTATCTTGAAAGGGGAGGTCGAGAACTTCTACAAGGATCTCCAGACACGGTGGATCTTCATCTGGTTCACTGTTGGATCACTGGCACTGACTGCGTTGCTGCTCACAGGCGGGGACGCATCCGGACAGTTCACGACGCTTGAAGAGCACTTTCGAGCGGGGCTGTTCCAGTTCGTCTCGGCGACTTCGAACACCGGGTTCGGAACGGCAGCCATCGGCGGCGGAACCGAACGAGCGATGTCCGCTGGGGCGACTTTCCTCCTCTGTCTGGGGATGCTGACCGGTGCTGCTGCCGGGTCGACTGTCGGTGGACTCAAACTGATTCGTGTTGCGACGCTTTTGAAAGGGACGCTCTGGCAGATCCGTGGCGTCTTTGCCCCTGACAGTGCAGTTCGGCAGTTGAAACTCGGCGAACGAACGCTTGACGAACAGCAGGCCGAACGGGAGTACACCGAAGCGACAGTCGTGTTCGTCCTTTGGATCATCTTCCTCATCATTGGGGTTGCGGTTATGCTGTGGGCGTTGTCGCCGGAGTACCCGGTCGAGTACGTTATTTTTGATGTGATGAGCGCACAGAGCAACGTTGGTCTCGATGCCGGGATTACCGGGCCAGATATGCCTGATGTGACAAAATGGATGCTGATACTCAATATGTGGGTGGGACGATTGGAGATTATCCCTGTGGCTGTCCTACTCGGGGCGGTTTTCCGGCGAGCAGGACTCTACACATGATCTTCTGAAACCACATATCAAATCGGTTGACCATCCTGTTTCAGAGCCTCGGTGTCGACAGGGACCTAAAAAAGAGGATATTTACACACCTCACCCCATATAGTGAGCATGCAGGAGTGTTATATATGACGACAGACA
Source organism: Halobacteroidaceae bacterium (assembly GCA_003551665.1). Lineage (GTDB taxonomy): Bacteria > Bacillota > Halanaerobiia > B1SED10-174 > B1SED10-174 > T1SED10-26. The sequence continues at coordinate 4,001 of PUNE01000085.1, read as the reverse complement.
TAAACGGGGCCATCCGGCTTGATACAATTGATCAACGAACACTATTTTGGCTGATGGCCGACGCACGCGGAATATCTGCACCGGAAATTGCCGAAGGGGTGAACGTCTCAGACGGAACGATACGCAATCGCATCAATCAACTCGAAGAGAACGGAGTGATTCAAGGGTACACTGCTAGTATCGATTTTCACCAAGCAGGATTGTTGACAAACCTATATATTTGCACAGTTCCGGTGGTTGATCAAGAAGCAATCGCTCACGACATTCAAGCAATACCTGGCGTTGTCAACGTTAGGGAGCTTCGAAGTGGCAAGCGGAACCTCCACATCACGGCAGTCGGCGAGAATACGAACTCCCTGCAGCATATTTCGCATGCGCTCTCTGAACTCGGCGTCGAGATCGAAGAAGAACACCTCATTCAAAACGAGTCAACCGCTCCATACGGACCGTTCGGACCGGACGAGGAACACCTACCAAACGAACCGACAGATTTCATCAATCTTGCTGGCGACGCCAACGTCATTGAACTCACCATTACCGACAACGCACCAGTGGTCGGGCGGTCGATTGAACAGGCCGTTACTGAGGGTATTCTTGAAAAAAGTATTCTAATAATATCAATAGAACGGGGCGACAAAATACTAACACCAAATGGTAAAACAGAACTCTTGGCTGATGATGTCGTCACAATCCTGTCTCGGGGAATCAAAACCAAAGACGCGCTGGCCGCGTTCAAAAACCCTAGTCACGAAGCCGACCCCGACAGTTCGTAAGCATGTCCGCTGTTGATCAATAGTCTGTCGCCCAACTGGGCAGACACAGTTCACTGTGAACAGCATCGACAGCGAAAGCGATATAATTAATTACTCGGCTACGGACTGCCAATATATGAATAGCATTTCCGAATCAAAAATATATCCTCCTACAGATTTGGATCGAATAATTTGTATGCATTCACAACAAAAAAATACCAATGTCTGATCAAGAACTTGCCCGCGATCTCGGCTTTCTGGAGGCATACACGCTCGGCTTAGGGACGATGATTGGTGCGGGTATCTTCGTCCTACCAGGGATCGTCGCCGAAAGCGCGGGTCCGGCGAGCATGATCTCCTTTGCCATCGGTGGGGTCGTCGCCCTGCTTGCGGCCCTGTCGTTATCTGAGTTAGCGACCGGCATGCCGAAAGCCGGCGGCAGCTACTACTACGTCAACCACGCGCTGGGCAGTTTCTTCGGCACCATCGTCGGCTGGGGGATGTGGGCCGGGCTGATGTTCGCAACCGCCTTCTACATGCTCGGCTTCGGCCAGTATCTAACCAATCAGCCGTCGGACGCTCTGACCGTTATCCTGGCTGGGCTGGCGATGGCGTCGGTGCTCGTCGCGGTCAACTACCGAGGTGTCAAAGAGACGGGCTCGCTGCAGAACGTGATCGTCATCCTGCTGATTGGCCTGATTTTCACGTTCATCGCCGTCGGCCTGCTCCGACTCGACACCGAACTGCTGACACCGTTTACCCCACAGGGATGGGCTGCGGTCGGTGCGACCGCGGGCACGGTCTTTGTGACGTTTATCGGCTTCGAGGTGATCGCCACCAGCGCCGAAGAAATCAAAAACCCCGGACGGAACCTCCCGCTGTCGATGATCGCGGCGGTCGTCACGCCGACAATTCTCTACGTGCTCGTCATGCTCGTCAGTACCGGGATTCTGCCGGTTCCCGAGCTCGCGGGCTCGGATGTGCCGGTTGCGGATGTCGCCGCCTCAGCCGCCGGAGCCGTCTTCGGTTCGATCACCGTCGCTGGCGTCACCCTGGAGTTTTCGGCAGTCGGCTCGTTGATCATGATCGCGGGCGCGATGCTGGCGACGATCTCCAGTGCGAACGCCTCGATTCTCTCGGCCGCGCGCGTTAACTTCGCAATGGGCCGCGACAAGATTCTGACGAACTGGCTCAACAAGATTCACAATCGCTACCGGACGCCCTACCGGGCTATTATCGCCACCGGAGCCGTGATTCTGCTGTTGATCGCTGGCCCAGTGCCGATTGCGACGCTGGCGGATGTGGCGAGCTTTATGTTCCTGATCACCTACGCGCTGGTTCACGTCGCGGTGATTGTGCTCCGACGGGCCGACCCCGCAGAGTACGAGCCGGATTTCGTGATTCCGTCCGTGCTCTACCCAGTCGTCCCAATTTTGGGCTTTCTGACGTGTATCGGAATCATGCTGCAGATGGCTCCGACCGTCCAGCTCATCGGGCTCGGCATTGTCGCCGTCGGCATTGGTTGGTACGGCTTCTACTCGAAGGACAAAGCCGTCTCGACCACCCTCATCGGCGAGGCTGTCGCCCCAACTGAATCGGCCCACGAGGCCGCCGAAGACGAAGAACTCTACCGTGTCGTTGTCCCGGTCTCGAACCCCAACACCCAGCGACCACTGATTAAGTACGCGGCCGCCAGCGCGGCGAGCCACGAGGGGCCAGCCGAACTCGTCGCGGTCAACGTGATCGAGGTGCCACCCCAGATGTCGCCCTCACAGATCGAGTTCGAAGAAGAACGCGTCGACGCCCAACAGCAACTCCTCCGGAACGCCCGCGACATTGCGACGGATCTCGATCTCCCGGTCCGAACCCGCGCTATCGTCGGGCGAAACGCTGGCGACATCCTGCTGTCGGTGCTCGACGATGAGGAGGCCGACCACGTCCTGCTGGGCTGGGCCGGCGAGCGCAAACGACGGGATATCCTCTTTGGGTCGACTATCGATCCACTGCTCGAAAAGGCACCCTGTGAGGTCACACTGGTCAAAGACCCAAGCGAGCGACCCGACAGCATCGTCACCCTCGCTGGCGGCGGTCCCCACGCGGTTTCTTCAGCGAAGCGGGCAGGCGAGCTCAACCGAGCGTTCGCCGACACTTCGCTGTCGCTGTTGAATGTCCAGGCGGCAGCCGACGGAGAACCCGACGACGACGCCGACCCCGAAACCGCTGGGGCCGAACTCATCGAATCGCTGGCGGCCGACGCGGGACTCGACGCCGAAGAGTACGAGCAACGAGTGATCGTCAGCGATTCTGTCCGCGAGACGCTGATCGAGACAGTCACCGAGTACGATACGATCTGTGTCGGCGCGACAGGAACGAGCACCGTCGCCCAGGCGCTGTACGGCTCGATTCCACAGCAGATCGTCGAGGAAAGCGACGGCACGGTGCTGATGGCTCGCTCGGAGAACCGCACGCCACGAACGTTCCGCCAGGCGCTCGTCCAACGACTCGGCGGCACGCCAGCACCAGCCGACCAGTAGCCAGGCGACTACTCGGACTGTTTTGGCAACGAAATTACTGGAACCACCGGATCGGTCACGAGTTTTGAGGTCGTATCGCCCGACAACAGCCGTGTGATCCGGTTGCCGCCACGGGCCTGAAAGGCGACTGCCTCGGCGTCGGCGTCGACGGCAGCCTCGAAGATCGTATCGACCAGATCAGTGCCGTACACGATCTCGGTTTCGACGTCGACAGTCGGAGCAATCAGCGAGTCGACAAGCGCGAGAATCTCACGACCGTCCTGTTGTCGTTTTGCAAGTGGTGCTTTGTCGATCCCACCGCCGGCCTTTTCGATCACATGAATCGCGGTGACGCGCTCTACGGTGTCGAGGTGTGGCTGGAGGGCTGCACAGGTTGCGTGGGCGTCATTTTCGCTTGCGACAGGAATCAGAAGGTGCTCGAACAGTGCCATACGCGAGAGTATGTGTCCGTCTCAGTATAAAACAGGGCTGTCGAGTAGCCGACTACCGCTGGAAAACCGAACCGGCGTCGGTGTTAGGAGGTCTGTTCGGAGCCGGCTGTGTCGCTGGAGCTGGTCAGGCGGCGACCGAGTGCAGACCGAAGCGAGCGACGGGCCGGATCAGCACTCCGGACCACCACAAGCGTTCCAGAGACTTGGTGGCCGATTGTTTCGGGGATCGCACCCGACAAAATCCGCTCGACGGAGCTGACACGCGAGACACCGAGACAGGTGGT
>PUNE01000127.1 GCA_003551665.1 Halobacteroidaceae bacterium | reverse complement strand
TCCTTTGCTGGAAAGGGTCCGGGTAATTGCTGCTGTGAGAGTGGTCTTACCGTGATCGATGTGTCCAATTGTTCCCACGTTAACGTGCGGCTTCTTTCTTTCAAACTTAGCTTTTGCCATAAATTCTTCTTCCTCCTTTTACACAATTGTGCAGTTAGATTGGCCAGTTCATGGCACTCAAATATTGTGCTTGCGCAAGAAAACTTCCAGTTTCCTTTTTACTCTCTGCAGAGCATTGTCAACAGATTTTACGTGGCGATCCAGTTGATCGGCTATCTCCTGATAGGATTTTCCATCAAGATATTCCTGGAGGACATTCATTTCCAGTTCGCTCAACATCTCGGTTATCTTGTTTTCAATCAGGCTGTATGTTTCCTTACTAATAAAAAGGTCTTCCGGGTTGGTAAGTTTACTTCCTCGTAGTACATCCAGCAGGGTCCGGTCGGATTCTTCATCATAAATTGGTTTATTCAAAGAAACATATGAATTTAATGGCTGGTGCTTTTGCCGGGTTGCGGTTTTAATAGCTGTAATGATCTGGCGGGTAATGCACAATTCGGCAAAGGCCCGAAAAGAAGCCAGGCGATCAGGCCTGTAATCCCTGATGGCCTTATAAAGTCCAATCATGCCCTCCTGGACGATGTCTTCCCGGTCGGCCCCAATTAAAAAATAGGACCTGGACTTTGCTCTTACAAAATTTTTATATTTGCGGATCAAATGATCGAGGGCAACTTCATCACCCTGGTGACAAAATTCAACCAGTTCATCATCACCCCGCTCGTTGTAACAAAGGACTTCTTCTTTTCTCTGCTGCTGCAGGTTACCCTTCAATAATATACCCCCCAGAATAATTTCGGTCCAAAGTCTCCCTTATATTATACTTATTAGCATAAAAATCGTCAAGATATTATTCCTGCTCCATTTTTCGCTGTCTCATAATCTCATAAAGTATAATCCCTGTAGCCACCGAAGCATTTAAAGATTCCAGGTTTCCTGACCCAGGAATACTGATCAAGTGGTCACATTTTTTTCTTACCAGGGGACGGACTCCCTTGCCCTCGCTTCCAATTACAACCAGGGTGGGAGTGGAAAAATCAACCTGCCAGGGCTGGGTTTGGCCCTTGTGCTCTCCTGCAGCAACCCAGAATCCCCTATCCTTGAACTCGTCTATGGTTCGGGCCAGATTGGTTATTTCCACAACAGGAACCCATTCCCAGCCCCCCGAACTGGCTCTCTGAACCGTTTCCGTGAGGGGTGCCGACCTGTCTTTAGGGGTAAGAATACCATCAGCCCCGAAAAAAGCAGCCGACCTTACAATTGCTCCAAGGTTTTGGGGATCCTGAATATGGTCCAGGGCAATGAGCAAGCTTAATTTTTCCTTCTTTAAAATGTCCTCCATTTTCCATGGAGAACGAGGCCTTACCCGGGCTACAACTCCCTGGTGATTTCCACTTGCCATCTGGTCCAGTTTCCGGCGGTCCACTTCTTGCAAAATTATCCTCCTGCTGGCAGCAATTCTTTTAATCTCCTCAACTGCGGGGCCCCGCCCATCGCGAAGAATATAGATTTCTTTAATCTGCCTTCCAGACCTCAGGGCTTCAATTACCGGATTTCTTCCACTAATTGTTTCCATTAGATTCACCCTTTTTTCGCCATCTTCCGCAGGACTTTTCTCCCTCCGGGCACGGTCCTCTCTCACAGGCTGGCCCCGCCTGCACAAATAGCAGGGGTGCTCTTTCTTTTACCTGTTCAAGCATCTTCTGGGCCATTGTCCTGATCTCCCCCTGAGCCCTTGTACAACAGCGAAGGCTGAAGAAATGATGCAGAGCTCTGCCATTCATGGTAACCACAATCTTGCTTTCCAGGGCCTGGGGAAGAAGGTATCTGGCCTCTTCCTGGTGAACCCCACGATCCACAAGCTCGCAATAAGCAGAAAAAGCTGAATGGCAGGCTTTTAAGAATTCCTCCTTTTTATGGGGATCCCGTTCAATTCGAGGAGGAACCACAAACTCCGGTTGGGTTTCCCGGACATACCTCTGGGATTTTTGCGAATAGGAACACCCAATGCGGTGCCTGACCAGTTGATGTGTGGTTACCCGGGAAACGCCTTCTATCAGAAAAGTAAAAGCAATATGTTCAAGCACAGAATAGTGACCCATACTCAGGACATTCTCCAAAAGCTTTTCCAATCTTTCGGGAGTAAGGGAAGCCTTTAGTTGCTCCCCTCCAAGTGGAGAATAGCAGAGGCGGGCAGCAAGACCAACAACACGTTCCGGTTCGGGAGTGTGGCTGAGAAGTTCAACATTTACCTGGGAGTAGGTACTCATCGGCATCAATCCTTCCTCTTCTGCAGCGCTTTTTCCAGACGCTGAACTGCTTCCTCCGGCCCCAGAAATGATAGAAGATAATTCAGGTCAGGGCCTGAACCCTTGCCGGTAAGGGCCCAGCGTGCCGGCTGGAAAACCATTTTCCCTTTAACTCCAAGTTCTTTCCCGGTTTCCTTCAGTATTTTTTTACCTTCTTCAGGAGTTATTTTTTCCTTCCCCCTGATTTTTTCTTGAAGGATTTTGAGGACCTCATCAACCCGCTCCTGTCTGAAGATTTCCCTGGCTTTTTCTGGATCCTCATACTGGAGATCACCGGTAAATTCTACTGCCATTACTCCCATTTCCTCCAGGGTTCCAACCTTTTCTTGAAGGGCAAAGAGGAGATAATCGTATTTTTCTGCATCGGGCTCAATTCCTTTTTTGACCAGAAACGGTCGGGCTCTTTCTCTCAATTCTTCCAGGTCTAATTTGCGGATATATACACCGTTCATCCAGTCCAGTTTTTCCCGGTCAAAGATAGCTCCGCTGTGCTTGATCCTCTCCAGAGAAAACCCTTGGATCAATTCTTCCCTGCTTAAAACCTCTTCTCCACTTTCATCAGACCAGCCCAGTAGGGCCAGGTAATTGAGCATTGCTTCAGGAAGGTAACCCATTTCCCGGTACCTGCTGATAAAAACCTCTGCCTCCTGGGATCTTTTCTTCATCCGCTTCCGGTCTTTATCCAGAATAAGGGGCAGGTGGGCAAATTTTGGGGGTTCCCAGCCCAGGGCCCGGTAAACCAGGATCTGTTTCGGAGTATTGGAAATATGGTCCTCTCCTCTGATAACATGGGTTATTTCCATGTTGTAATCGTCAACAACACAGGCAAAATTATAGGTTGGAGAACCATCGGATTTCATCAGGACAAAGTCGTCCAGGGGCTCTGCATCAAAAGAAATCTCCCCCCGGATCATATCTTCAAAAGTAACAGGCCCGCTGGCGTTGTTTTTAAACCGGAGAGCTTCTGGGGTTTTCTGCTCCCGGGCTATTGCCCTTTTCTCGGGAGAAAGGTCCCGGCACCTCCCACTATAACGGGGATCTTTACCCTCAAGGGCGGCCTTTTCCCGGTCGGCCTCCAGTTCCTCAGGCGAGCAAAAACACGGATAAGCAAGACCTTTTTTTTCAAGGATGCGGGCATATTCCCGGTAAATCTCCAGCCTTTCCATCTGCTGATAGGGGCCATACTTTCCTCCAGCACCAACACCTTCATCAACATCAAGACCCAGCCATTTTAATTCCCGGAAGATAATCTCTTTGAATTCCTCGGTTGACCGCTCCCGGTCTGTATCTTCAATACGAAGGATAAAAGTCCCATCTTCCTTGCGGGCAAAAAGCCAGTTGAAAATCGCCGTCCGAATATTTCCTATGTGAATTTCTCCAGTTGGACTCGGGGCAAACCTAACTCTAACCTTCACCTGTATTACCTCCCTCTACCATTTCACGATTGATTGTGGCTACGGCCTGGGCAAAAACCCCTTCCCCCCGGCCAATAAAACCCATTTTTTCTGCGGTTGTGGCCTTAACTCCAAGACTTTCGGGAAGGATCCCCAGGGCTTTGGATATTTTTTCTTTCATTCTTTCAATATGGGGAGCAATTTTGGGCGTTTCCAGTACTACAGTGCAGTCTGCATTCTTCACCTTCCAGCCCCTTTCCCCTATAATTTCCACTACTTTCTCCAGGAGCTCGATACTGTACGCGCCCCTGAACTTTTCCTCGCTATCCGGGAAAAAATGCCCGATATCCTGCAAACCTGCTGCCCCCAACAGGGCATCCATCAGGGCATGGGTTAAAACATCTCCATCGGAGTGGCCCCCACACCCTTTTTCAAAAGGAATTTCTACTCCTCCCAAAACAAGCCTCCGGTTTTTTTCCAGAGGGTGGATATCCAGGCCCATTCCGGTTCGCTCATCCCATTCAGTTCTTATTTTTTTCAGATCATTTCTTGTGGTCACCTTAATATTCTCCTCTTCCCCAGGAATAGTATAAACCTTGTAACCTGCTCTTTCCATGAGCGCAGCATCATCGGTTGCTTTCCAGCCAGTCGTCCTGGCTTTCCTGTAGGCTTCTATAAGGAGAGTTTTCCAAAAACCCTGGGGGGTTTGGACCAGTCTCAGTTTTTCCCTTTCCGGGGTTCCAGTTACCCGATTATGCTGGTTCACAGTTTTGACCGTATCCCGAACTTCAATGGCAGGAATAACTGCTCCTCTTTCCCGAACTGCAGAAAAGACTTTCCTGACCAGATCAGTTGAAACAAAAGGCCGGGCCCCATCGTGAACCAGGACTATTTCCACATCCTGAGCCAGCTGTTCAAGGGCCAGTTGGATAGTTTCCTGTCGGGTTGCTCCACCTTCAACCACAATGGGTTCCGGTTGCAAAGAAAAGGGAGGAAGGAGTTCGCGCTCCACCCACCCTTTATCAGCCTGGGGAACACATATTATTATCTGGGAAACAAAGGGCAGCCCGGTGAAAGGGCGAGTAGCCCTGATCAACATCGGTATGCCCTTAATTTTGTGGTATTGTTTTTTAAAACCAATTCGCCGCCCCTGGCCTGCAGCGGCTATTATCACCCCAGCCTTCATTGGTTAACTGTCCTTTCTACCATGTGGTCCTTTTTGGGTTTGGCAAATATCATCCGGCCGGCTGCGGTTTGAAGAATACTTGTAACAAGAACCTCAATTTCTTCATTAATATACTTCTTACCTTCATCAACAACAATCATGGTTCCATCATCCAGGTAGGCAACCCCCTGCCCCTGTTCCTTGCCCTCTTTGACCACCTTAACTATCATCTCTTCTCCGGGAAGGACAACGGGTTTAACAGCATTGGCAAGCTCGTTTATATTCAGGACCTCAACACCCTGCAGTTCGGCGACCTTATTCAGATTAAAATCATTGGTCAAAATTTTCCCACCGGTGCTCTGGGCCAGGCGGACCAGCTTACTATCAACCTCGTTGATATCCTCAAAATCTTTCCCGATTATTTCAACTTTTACGTCCAGGTCCTTTTGAATCCGGTTTAAAATATCAAGGCCCCTTCGACCCCTGTTGCGTTTTAATAAGTCTGAAGAATCGGCTATATGGCGGAGTTCTTCCAGGACAAATTCGGGAATAACCAGTGTCCCTTCCAGAAAACCGCTGCGGCAGATATCTGCAATGCGCCCGTCAATAATAACGCTGGTATCAAGGATTTTCGGGGAAAAATTCTCTTCCTTTTCCGGACTCTTCCGGGTTCCTGCAGCAGGAACCCGCCGGAAAAAAGAAGCAATTTCTTCTTTTTTGCGCAGGGCAAGGCTTACACCAAGGTAAACTGTGAAAAGATTAATAAATAACCTGATATAAATTCCAAAAGTGGGGATGGCATCAATTGGGAAAGAAAAAACAATTAATAAACCTATTAATAAACCAATTATAAGTCCAAGTGAACCCGCAACAATCTCCTGGGTTGGGAGCCGGGCCAGGTGTTTTTCCAGGCGCAATAAACTTTTTACAATTTGCTCCGCCCCCAGCGGGAAAATTATAAAACCAATTGATGCCCCCAGGATAATTCCAACAAACTGGAAACTTCCCAATTCAAACCCTGCCGGAGCCCAGAGCACATCCTCTCCCGGTGGTGCAAAAAACAGGGAAATCTGGTGGCCGATGCTGGCTCCCACAAGGGCAGAGACCAGGCGGAAAATCGCCCTGAGGACTTTCAATTCATCCTCACCTCCTTCCCAGCAATATCCGAAAAACCTCCTTGGGAGGAATAAACTTGCAGGATACTAAATGCTATTTTTTTAATCATCTGCCTTTTTTATGCAATTTAGGTGTAAAAAAATAAGTCAAAACGCCAGTCAAAAACTGACGCCTTTTAATCCAGAGCAAATATTTTCTCCAGTTCTTCCAGGACATCTTCTTCACAAGAATCCTGTGCCAGGACAAGTTCACTAACCAGAATCTGGCGGGCGTTATTCAGGAGTTTTTTTTCCCCAGTTGATAGCCCTTTATCCATTTCCCTCCTGCTTAAACTGCGAACCACTTCGCCTACCGCGAAAATATCGCCAGTTTTAATTTTATCAACATTTGCCCGGTAACGACGGTTCCAGTTTTTGCTTCCCTGCTCATGCTCGTTGCAGAGTTCTCTAAGCACATTTCTGGCTTCTTCAGGAGAGATAATAAAACGCAGTCCCAGCGTGTCAACTTTATCCATGGGAACCATGACCCGCATATCACCAAGGGGCATTTCCATGATATAGTATCTTTTGGTTTCTCCCAAAAACTCTTTTTCTTCAATAGAAGTTATTGTACCCGCACCGTGCATGGGGTAGACAACCTTGTCGCCAACTTCAAACATGGAAAACCCCTCCAAGTAAAATCATACTTAATAATTATACCACTACCCCTCCTGGTGGTCAAACCAGGTGGGCAACTTGACAAAGCAACTAATCAATGTCTATAATTGAATAGAAGAAGTTAATTCGTCCCGAGGAGGAGATCAGTATGACAGATCCCAAGGATCAAGCTGCAAGGGAAGAACTGTGCTGTCGCTTTCAGGATATTGTATCCCAGTATTTAATCCGCCATCAGAGCGTTTTGGATATTATCTCCAAACTTCAGGAAGCTTCGAGCAGAACAAACCGGGCAGTAGTAAAATCAATTACCAGCTGCGGTTGTTTGCAGGTTAGCGCAGAAAAACAACAAATGCCCGACGATATCAGTTTTACCCAGATGAAGGAATATATGGACAACCATTTATCGGGACGACTTTGCGAGGACTGCCGGGAGGTTCTTGAGGATGAAATCGGAAAAACCCTTTTCTACCTGGCCGCCCTCTGCGATGTGCTGGACCTTGACCTTTCCCAGATAATGGAAAAGGAATTAAACCGTATGTCCACGCTGGGAATTTTTAATCTTCGCTAAATCTGTCGGTCCAAAAAGACCTGTTCTTTAAGCCTGTGCAGGCCATCTTTTATGGCTTTTGCCCGGACTTCACCAATACCATCAACCTCATCCAGTTTTTCGATACTGGCCCCTAAAATGGCCTGGAATTTCGAGAACTCCTGGATGAGGTTTTCTATTACTGGGAGCGGCAGCCGGGGAATTTTTCTCAGAAGACGATATCCTCTTGGAGAAACAGGATTTTCGAGAGAAGAGATATTTCCCCCGTGGCCAAGAATTTTGCTAATGTTGGGCATGTTGACCAGTTCCTCACTTGTCCACTCAAGAAGCTCATTAAGAATACTTTCGGCATCGACAGGTTCGTTTCCTTCTTCATCAACACCATAATCTCGAATTATCATCAGGGTTTCTTCCCAGACGTTGGCAACCAGCTCATCCAGCTGCATCCTGATAAGGCGCCCTTCATCACCAAGTTCACTAACATATCTTTCAATCTCCCGCTGGATGTCCAGGACCATTTCTGCCCTCTGGACAACAAGGACAACATCCGAAACAGTAACCATATCCTCAAATTCCAGGGCACTAAGATTTGTTATGGTTTGATCTAAAACAGTACGGTATTTTTCAAGGGTCTGCAAGGCCTGATTGGCCTTGGTAAGTATCACCCTGATATCCTCGAGGATGTAATGGTCTTCCCCGAAGAAAAGGGAAATGATATCCCGACGCTGGGATATGGAAATAACCAGTTCCCGGGTTTGCTTGCTGACTCTCTCCGCGGTCCTGTGCCGGATACCAGTCTGTTCGGTGGGCAAGGAAGGATCAGGGACAAGGTGGGCGTTGGCAACAAGGATTCGAGTTCCATCCTTGCTAAGGAGAATAGCTCCATCCATTTTTGCCAGTTCGTAAAGGCGGGCAGGCGTTAACTCGCTATTAATATTAAATCCGCCGTCAACAATACCCAAAAGCTCTTCACTATCACCAAGTGCAATTAAGGCACCGGTCTTTGCCCTTAGAATATTCTCCAATCCTTCTCGCAAAGGAGTCCCCGGGGCAACAAGTTTTAATATGGGAGAAAATGCTTTGTTGGAAATGCCCCTTTCGTCCAAAAATATACACCTCCCTTACTTATTATTGGCAAAAAGATACTGGATTAACTCCTGGACTGATGCCAGGGGAACCACTTCCATCCCTGTTTGGACACGGGCCTTCTCAGGCAGCAATGCCCTTCGCAGGCCCATTTTTTCGGCTTCTCGCAATCTCTCTCCCAGTCGGGGCACTCCCCTCAATTCTCCTGTCAGGCCAATCTCCCCACACAGGATAACATCATCTGGAACAGGTCTTTCCAGGAAAGAGCTGGCCATTGCCGCCAGCATAGCCAGGTCAGCTGCAGGTTCGTTCAGTCTGATCCCTCCTGCAACATTAACATAAACATCCTGCCAGCCAATTTCCAGGCCGGCCCTTTTTTCCAGAACTGCCATTAACATTGAAACCCTTCTGTGATCAACACCTGCCGTCATTCTCTGGGGCTGGCCAAAAGAGGTTGGTGACAGCAGGGCCTGAACTTCAACCATTATTGGCCTGCTTCCTTCCATGGAAGGAAAAATGGCGCTGCCGGGAGCCTGTTTTGGCCTTTCTTCAATAAAAATTGAAGATGGATTGGGGACTTCCAGCAGCCCGGCGTTCTCCATTCGGAAAACCCCCACCTCGTTAATAGAACCAAAACGATTTTTTATGCTCCGCAAAATTCGAAAGGAATAGTGCTGGTCACCTTCAAAGTAAAGGACGCAATCTACTAGGTGTTCCAAAATTTTAGGTCCAGCGAGAGACCCATCCTTGGTAACATGCCCCACAAGGAAAACGGGAACATCATTTTCCTTGGAATACCGGAGAAAATATGAACCAAGCTCTCGTATCTGGGTTACACTTCCAGGCATGGAATCAACGTGGGGGAAAGACATGGTTTGAATAGAATCAATTATTAACATCCCGGGTTCCAGATCCTGCAGGATTTGCTCCAGTGCACCAAGATCAGTCATAGCAAGAACCTTTAAATCATTACCTGAAACCCCCAGTCGCTGAGCTCTCAGTTTAAGCTGCCCCAGCGATTCTTCCCCCGAAACATAAAGAACCGGGCCGTTTGCAGTCAATCCCCCCGCGACCTGCAGGAGCAGAGTTGACTTTCCGATTCCCGGGTCTCCACCGACTAAAATTAGGGAACCGGGGACCAGGCCTCCCCCCAAAACTCGGTCCAGTTCTCCAATGCTTGAGGGGAGGCGTTCTTCACGGGCCCCGGTTATTTCATCTATTGATTTAGGCTGGTTTACAGGACCTGCCAGGTCTCCTGTGGAAACCATTGAATTCCATTCTCCACAGGAATTACACTGCCCCAGCCATTTGATGCTCTTGTAGCCACACTCCTGACAGACAAAGCTGTTTTTTCCCTTCTTCATTGAGGGCCTCCCGCTATTCTCGTCTAACTTCATTATAGCAAGTTTTTCGCCCTCTTACAAGGTCTAGGCGCCTTTTTTATCGAAATTAATCCTGCCATCAATGACCACTACCCGGATTGTATCACCGGGTTTAAATTCTCCAGACAGCACTTTATCTGCAAGGGGATGTTCAACCAGGCGCTGGATAGTCCTGCGTAAAGGCCTGGCTCCAAACTGCCGGTCAAACCCTTCCCTGGCCAGGTGGTCTTTTGCCTCAGGGGTAACTTCCAGGCTTAACTTCTGTTCCCCAAGCCGCTCGTGAAGTTCTTCCAGCATCAGGTCAACTATTTCCTTGATGTGCTGTTTGTTAAGGGCGTGGAAAACAATGGACTCATCAACCCGGTTCAGGAATTCTGGCCGGAAGGTACGCCGCAGCTCCGACGTTACCTTTTCCTTCATTTTATCGTAAAGCTGTTGTTCATCTTCTTCTGCCTCAACAGGCTGGAAACCGACTCCACCCTGTTTTTCAATTAAGGTTGCTCCAACGTTAGAGGTCATAATTACAACAGTATTTTTAAAGTCCACCCGCCTGCCGTGAGTGTCTGTAAGGTTACCATCCTCCAGGATCTGGAGCAGGATGTTAAACACGTCGTGGTGGGCTTTTTCAATCTCGTCAAACAGGACCACCGAAAACGGCCTTCTTCTTACTTTTTCCGTAAGCTGACCACCCTCCTCGTGGCCCACATAACCCGGAGGAGAACCCACAAGGCGGGATACGGCATGTTTTTCCATGTATTCGGACATGTCGATCCGAATCAACGCATCCTCATCATTGAAAAGGGCTTCCGCAAGGGCCCGGCCAAGCTCGGTTTTACCAACTCCAGTTGGCCCCAGGAAAATGAACGAACCAATGGGACGACCGGGGTCTTTCAGCCCAGCCCTGGCTCGACGAACTGCACGAGAAACAGCAGTTACTGCCTCATCCTGCCCGATTACCCGCCTGTGGAGCTCATCTTCCAGGCGGAGGAGTTTTTCACTTTCCTCGCTGGCAAGCTTGGTTACCGGAATTCCAGTCCACTGGGAGACAATCTGGGCAATATCTTCCTCATCTACTGTCAGTTCATCACGGCCCTTTTGCTTGTCCCATTCTGATTTCTTTTCATCCAGTTCTTCTTTTAGTTTCCGTTCTTTATCGCGCAGCTGAGCAGCCTTTTCAAATTCCTGCGAACGAATGGCTTCTTCCTTTTCCTGCTCAACTTTTTCCAGCTCCTCCGATAGGTTTTTAATCTCGGGAGGCCGGGTATTTTTCTTGAGCCTAACCTTTGATCCCGCTTCGTCAATCAAATCAATTGCCTTGTCAGGAAGGAACCGATCAGTAATATATCGGTGGGAAAGGTTAACAGCCGCATCAATTGCAGTATCAAGGATTTTTACCCGGTGATGTGCCTCGTAATTATCCCGAAGGCCTTCCAGTATTTTCCTTGACTCTTCAGGGGTTGATTCATTAACAATGATTGACTGGAAACGTCTCTCCAGGGCCGAATCCTTTTCAATATATTTGCGATACTCATCAAGAGTGGTCGCCCCAATACACTGGAGTTCACCCCGGGCCAGGGCTGGTTTTAAAATATTTGCGGCATCAATTGCACCTTCTGCAGCACCGGCACCCACCAGGGTGTGCAGTTCGTCGATAAAGAGTACTACGTCACCGGCCTGGCGTATTTCATCCATCACGGATTTCATTCTCTTTTCGAATTCCCCGCGGTACTTGGAACCAGCTACAATCGCGCTCAGGTCAAGCAGAATAACCCTCTTGTTGAGCAGAATTTCTGGAGCGTTGCCTTCAACAATTCTCTGGGCCAGCCCTTCAGCAATTGCAGTTTTTCCTACTCCTGGTTCACCAATTAAAACCGGGTTGTTCTTGGTTCTCCGGCTCAAAATCTGGATCACGCGCTCGATCTCGCGAGATCTTCCAATAACCGGGTCCAGCTTGTTCTCCCTTGCCTGCTGGGTAAGATCCCTGCTAAACTCATCCAGAGTGGGAGTGTTTGTTTTTGTCTGTCCCCGAGGAGCCTGTTCCCCAGAAACACCGCCCAGATGACTCATAACTTCATTCCGCAGGGTTTCAAGATCGGCGCCAAGCTCGGTTAAAACCCTTGCAGCAACGCCTTCCCCTTCTCTTATCAGTCCAAGTAGAAGGTGTTCTGTCCCAATATAATTGTGGTTTAACTGCCGGGCCTCATCAAGAGCAAGGTTCAAAACCTTTTTTGAACGTGGAGTCAGTGTAATTTCAGGATTCTGCCCGGCTTCCATTTCCCCCACGTAGCGTTCAACACTCTGCCGGACCTGGTCAAGGTTAATTCCAATTGACCGCAGTGCTTTTGCTGCAACACCCTGGCCTTCCTGAATTAATCCCAGAAGAAGGTGTTCGGTCCCTATATAATTGTGGTTAAGACGGCGGGCTTCTTTTTCCGCCAGCATTAATACCTTCTGTGCTCTCTCGGTGTATCTTCCAAACATTTTAGCCACCTCCAACCATTTTCTTCTTTATTAGTTCCGCCCTTTTTATATCCCTTTCCAGTTCATTCAGCTCCCTGTTATTTATTCTTTGCAATGTTGCAGGACGAATAAAAACCATAAGCTGACTTAAAATAGCAGGATCCATTTCTTTGATTATTCCCAGGTCAATTCCCAGTTTTAGGTCAGAAAGAAGTGAAACGGCTTCTTCACTGGAAATCTTCTGGGCATACGACAGAGTTCCATAAGCTCTCCAAACCCGGTCTTTGATGTCCATTTCTCTTTCTTTTACCAGGTATTGCCTTGCTTCTCTTTCTCTTTCAACAACCTGGTCAATTACTCCCGAAATGTTATCAATTATTTCCTCTTCTCGCAGGCCAAGGCTGGTCTGGTTGGAAAGCTGGAAGAGGTTTCCGGCAGACTCGCTTCCCTCACCATAGAGCCCTCTTACAGCCAGTCCCAATCTTGTAACCAGTTGTAGGGTTTGCTGCAACCTTCCGGTCATATTTAAACCGGGAAGGTGAACCATCACCGAAACCCTGAGCCCTGTTCCCAGGTTTGTAGGACAGCATGTTAAAAAGCCCCATTTCTCCTGAAAGGCATATTCAAGCTTTTCTTCCAGCCTGTCATCCACTTCATCAACCAGGCGCAGGGCATCCAGTAGCTGCATACCCGGGAAAAGAACCTGAATACGCAGGTGATCCTCCTCATTGACCATAATACTGATCATCTGGTCTTTATCAATGGCAAGCCCTTTTTTAGGCCCCTGTGTTGCGTGGTCAATACTAATCAGGTGCCTTTCCACAAGCGCCCTTTTTTCCAGTTCAGGTAGCTCCTCCATCTGGAGAAAGTCCAGTTTATACTGAAGGCCCTTTAAGGTTTCCCTGATTTTATCCCGGACCTGGTGAAGCTGCTTTCCATCTTCTCTGCTGGGAAAAGAAAACTGGGCAAGGTTTCTGGCCAGCCTGGCCCGGCTGGAAATAACCACATCGCTCATGGGGCCTTTGCCCTGCATCCACTTGCTCTGTTCATTTTTCACCCTTTTATCGAGTGGCATATCCTATCATCCCTCCAGTTCCTTTTCCATTTTTCTGATATCATCTCTAATTCTTGCTGCTTCCTCAAAATTTTCTTCCCGGACCGCTTTTTCCATTTCCTCCCGGAGTTTTTCAATTTCTCTCTTCTTCCGAATTAATCCTCCGGTTCGAGCAGGAACCTTACCCCGATGCTCCTCGCGCCCATGGATCCTTTTTATCAATGGGGTAAGCTGCTCCTCAAAATTCTCATAGCACTGAACACAACCAAGGCGTCCTTTTTCCCTGAATTCATTATAAGAAAGACCACAGCGAGGACAATCTGAAACTCCAACCAAATCCCCGGTTTGGGATGTCTGCTGGGGCTGGCCGCCCCCAAGAAAACCGGTTAAAAAATTGTGAAGTGAGAGGGTATCCTGGGCCAGATTTAGTTCTCCCTTTTTCTGAGCACATTCCTCGCAAAGATATATTTCTGTTTTTTCATTATTCTTAATCCTGGTCAGGTGAACAGTGGC
Organism: Halobacteroidaceae bacterium; assembly: GCA_003551665.1. Classification (GTDB taxonomy): domain Bacteria; phylum Bacillota; class Halanaerobiia; order B1SED10-174; family B1SED10-174; genus T1SED10-26. The sequence continues at coordinate 59,341 of PUNE01000127.1, read as the reverse complement.
TTTGTTTTTTCCGCATTCCTGGCACAGCATTTTATCAACCCTCCTCCTGTAGGTTCCAGTAAAGGCTTTCAATAACGCTTTTTAGGATTTTCCCCCGCAAAATATCCCGCCGGGGCAAAGACAAATCCAAAACGTTGCGGTGAATTATATTTTGCAACAACAGGCATTCACGGTGCGTAAGAAGTTGATCTTTTTTCAGCCGGTGCAGAATATCCCGGGCTTCCTGCTGCGTGACTCCTGCTCCAAGGGAGTTGTGCAGACGGGAAAGGTATTCCTTCCTTGCCTCCCTGGGAATTTCAACGATTTCAACAAAACCCCCGCCCCCTCTCTGGCTCTGAACCAGATAGCCCCTGTCCAGAGAAAACCTGGTTTGCAGGACATAGCTAACCTGGGAGGGAGCACAATCAAAACGGGCTGCAATTTCATTTCGCTGAATTCTCAAACGCCCTTGTTCTTCCAACATTTTCTTAAGATAATATTCAATCCTGGTGACCAGGGTAGACAAAACCAGCCCCCCTTTGACTCCATATTTGACTTTGACTTTCTTTGTCTTTTATTTTAATTCTTTTTCCCCAGGCTTGCAAAAGGCATCAGTAACAAAAAAAGCCTGTTAGGATGCTTTTTCAGGCTTTTTTAAAGCTTATGCTCTTTTTCCTTCACTTTTTTCCTTCTCCAGCAGTTTTTCATAACTCTTTGCCATATACCTGCTATAAAGGTCTCCACTGGGAACAAGCCTTTCTCTTTTGAATATCTCCAGTTCGGTCCGAGAAAGGACTGCCTCGATTATGGCCCCCTGTTCAGGGTTTTTAGCCTCATCCAGTACTCCCTCTTTATCCGGGGTAATTTCCCCGGGCCCATAAACCCCGGCTTTACCGGTAAATTTAAACCCGAAAAATTCGCCCACAAGAGCACTTTTCACCCCATAAACCGGCTCTTCCTGCACCCTTCCCCATATGCCTCGCAGGGCCATATGCTCACTATAATCTGCATTCAAATCAGCAATTGGAACAAGGGCAAGGTGGGCCCCCTCCGCTCCTGCCAGACGGAATATCTCAAAGTAGGTGGCATCCATACAAACCGGCATAGCAATGCGCCAGCCTCCGGCGATTTCAACCACCTCCAGTCCTGAGCCTGTTTCCACACCCCAATCTCTTTCCTGGGGAACCAGGTTCATTTTGCTCTGGGCAAGAATTATTTCTCCCTCGGGGTCAAAAAGGTAGGCTGTATTGAATAACCTGTCCTGCTTGAACAAAAACAGGCTTCCCCCCCCAATATAGATTCCTGCTTTCCGGGCCAGTTCGCCCAAAACCTGGAAATAAATCGGGCTCATGTAAGGAGCAACAAACCGGAAAACTTCTCCTGGATCAAGCTCTTTTTCGTCCCCCCCACCCAGTGCAGGAAGAAGACCCAGAAGGGGCAGGGTAACATATTCCGGGTAGAGAAACAATTGAGCTCCCCTGCTCTGGGCTTCGTATAGGGGATGGTATAGCCAATCAATATACTCTCGGGTATTGCGGGCAGTAATCAGCTCCATCTGCGCTGTCGCCACCCGGAGCTCTTTGGGATCGGGAGGGGGTGGTGGGGAGTTAAATTTCTTTCCAGCTAAGACTCTCTCTGCTGCGGACTTCCTGGTTTTCCATTGGAGCCAGGCTTTAACCAGAGGTAACATTACCTACCACCCCCGGATAACTGTTCCAGGAAATTATCTACAGTCAGGGGGCTTAACTGGGAATGAACAGGAAAGGTCTCAAGAGCTTCATTCCTTTTTCTCTCATCCAGGGTAGCCTGGATAGGGCCCCAGCCTTTTTCCAGAATCCCCGTCCGGTCTTCAGTTGCTTCGCAGGGACCAAAAACCCCCCCGGGGCGAATCCCGCATCCCGATTCGGCTCCCCAGAACTGGTTCTGCTGAACCTCTCTCCAAAGACCAGAAAGTTCCCAGCGCCACCCTCCCCTCCTTTGTTGTTCAACCAGGGGGGCAAGAACAATATCTGCTTCCATTCCCGCAAGAACCCTGCTGTATTCGGGAATATAAACATCTTTTCCGATGGCCAGAGCAAGGTTGCCCAACTTTGAAGGGAAAACGGTTATTTCGCCGCTTGATCTGATCCCTATTTCCTGCTGCCTACCGATTATTTTCCCCTTGCCGTCAATAATAATACCTTCCAGTCTGCCTGAGGTATCTTTTATAGGTCCAAAAACCAGGAAAAGGCCAGTTCTATCAGCTATTTCCTGGTGCTGGGCCAACCAGTTTCTCTGTTCTACTTTTTCTTCAAAAAAACCCGGCAGCAGAACAAGTTCCGCCCCTTTACCGGCAAGTTCATCGATATCGGTTTTTGCTCTGGCCAGGTATTCAGAAAAACTCCCGGGCTTATTTTCCCACGACACAACCCCTATTCTAACCTGGCTCATTTCCCTGCCTCCTCCTGTCAACTGCAAGGGAATAACCCAAAAAGCCTGAACAGGTGGAAAAAGCAAGGCCAGTTTTAGCCTTCCCCGTCTCGGGATCCACTGTTTCGCAGGCCAGACCCCCGTCCAGGGGGGCATTCTTTATCCATTCCCGGTTTTCCCCGGGCCGATAACCGGAAAGGAGTTCACTTACCACAGCAAGGACCCAGGCCCCATCAGCATGGGCAGAAGCAATCCCCGGAAATTTACCCTTGCCCAGGTAATATTGATTTTGAGAAGAATGGACCCATTCCATTGTATTTTTATAAATGGGATCATCAGCTGCAAGGAAACCCCAGTAAGGTAAAAGAGAAAGGGCACCCGGGGGATTTTCATATAACTCATAATTTCCCCGAGCATCAAAAGTTCCCGCAAGGATTTCTTTATCCCCGTCACTTTTCACCACAGCGTGCTGGTGAATAGAGTTCTCAATACCATCTCGTAATCTTTTCAACCAGGATGCGGGCAATCCCAGCAAATCAGCCCGGGCCAGTTCTTTGAAAAACCCAAGAACCCTCCAGATCAAAACCTGGTTATAGGTAACGTAGGGGTAGGTCGGAGGATCGTCAGCGGGATCAAGAAATGTTGCAAAGAGAAACTCCTCTTCATGCTTCCAGGCATATAGCCAGCGGAAAAAATCTTTGGCCATCCTGTTAATTGGCATCCCTTCGACCAGTAGCTTTCCTCCCGGAAGGTTCCAAAACCTTTCCATCGCGATAAAATATGCGCAAAGCTGGTCCACCTCAAAACCGGGGTATAATTCTCCCCCGGTAATGTACTGGCTATGGGTTCCTCCCTCATTCCAGTGCCTGTTAACTGCAACCCTGTATAATTCTTTTGCCCTATCCGGGTCAATCTCCATAATCCCCGGTAAACTCCAGAGGAGAGAATCCCTTGGCCAGTAAGCTCCGCTGACATAATAACGTGGACTGCGGGATGTCAGGAGGTGTAAATCCCCCTTTTCAATTGATCTGCCCTGAGAAAAGAAATAGTTGAAAAAAAGGTTGTAATTTAGTTTCTTTTCCAGGGTTGGTGGCCTGGTTTGGACCTTTTTTTCCTGGAGCCAGCTCCGGCTTTTGGAAAGCATCTCTTCCCAGCCCTGGCGGTGAAGATGCACACAGGTGGTTGCAGCAGCATCGGGATCTGCTCCCCCGGCAATATAAACCGGCCAGATAACCTCTTCCCCTGGGTTCAGGGAATATTCCTGTTCCAGGACAAATTCAATTTTTTCTCTTCCTGCAGTTATACCTTCTCCTTCCTGCAAAAGACGAGTTTTTTCTCCGCCGGCTACCTGGGCTTTATCTCCACCTTCCCCTCCCCTAATAGCAAGGGCTCCGAGGGATAGTCCGCTGGAAAATTCCAGATTCAAGGTTTGAGTCCAGTTATCCTGGACCAGTTTCTTTTCTCCTGAAATCTTCCGGGAACGGTAAATTGTCTGGTTGCAGCTTACCCAATTGCCTTTAAGTCCCAGAGAAATTTCCTGGGCAAAAAGCCCCTCGTTCTTATAACCAATTATTATTACTCCTCCTCTTTCCTCGGGAGGAAAGAGATAGGTTATTTCCATTTTCCCCCCCGGACAGGAAATCTCAACAACCGGGACCCAGTAATCCAGCTGTTTCCATGTCCATTTTTTTGGCTGTAAAACCCGGTCCTGCTGCCGGCAAAAGGGAACCAAAAAATATTTTCCGGCTTCGGGGCGGAATTCTAATAGGCCCCGGGCTTTTTCGCTCAAAAAGTTAATGCTTTCCACCAGTCCCTGCTGGAAAAGAGCAGGCAGAGAAAGGAACTCATTTCCAGTAACAAGAACCTCTGCCCCTGAATTTTCCTGGGGTGCTCTGGTTAAAATCTTTTCCCCTCCCATTAGTTTCCCTCCCTCCTATTGCCAAATATCTTCTATTTTTTTTCATTTTTTCCTTTCTACTTTAAAATAGAAAAGGTCCTTGCGGACCTTTTCTCTGGTTGCTCCTGATTCTATTCTTCTTTTTTTCTTATCCTTTCCCAGCGGACACCTTCGGGAGTATCCATCAGGCGAATTCCTTTTTCCAAAAGCTGATCTCTAATTGCATCAGCTTCCTCCCAGTTTCTTTTGTTCCTGGCTTCTTCCCGACGTTCAATCAGTTTCCTGATCTCAGCAGAAATCTCTTCTTCTTTCCTTTCCATATCTTTCATTCCAAATCCCAAAACCCTATCAACATCCAGCAAAAACTGGTAATACTCACTTGCCGGCTCTTCACCTCTTAAAACATCCCAGACCAGAGCAATTGCCCGGGGAACATTCAGATCATCATTTATTGCTTCAAGAAACTTCTCTTTATATTTCTGAAGCCGGGGCCCGCAGCCCTTTTTTGCCGGAGCTTCCCTGAATTTCAAAACATGTTCGGTAAGCCTGTCGATAGCCTTCTGAGCTCCTTCCAGAGCTTCCCAGGTAAAATTCACTTTTTTCCGGTAATGGGCATTCAATAATAAGTATCGGAAGGCCAGGGGATCAAAACCTCTTGCTTCGATATCATCCAGGGTAAAGAAATTACCCAGGCTTTTGGCCATCTTTCCGCCATCAACCTGCAAAAACTCACTATGCATCCAGTATTTTACTACTTCAGTTCCGGTATATCCCCAGTTTTGGGCAATTTCATTTTCGTGGTGAATGGGAATATGGTCTACTCCCCCGGTGTGAATATCGAAAAAACCATCAAGGTATTTCAAACCCATTGCCGAGCACTCGATGTGCCAGCCAGGATATCCCATTCCCCAGGGACTGGGCCACTGCATAATGTGGTTTTTCGGGGCCTTTTTCCACAGGGCAAAATCAGCGGGATGTTTTTTTTCCGGGTTCACTTCCACCCGCGCACCCTCCTGCTGCTCTTCAAGATCTATTCCCGATAGTTTACCGTAATCTGGAAAGGTGGAAATATCAAAATATATCCCGTCACTGATTTCATAAGCATGCCCTCTATCGACGAGAACCTTTACGAAATCGATCATCTCCTGGATATGATCCGTTGCCTTGCAGGTAATGGATGGGTCTTTGATATTTAATTTTCTGGCATGGCGGAAAAAAATATCGGTGTAAAAATCAGCAATCTCGTAGGGAGATTTTTTCTTTTTCCGTGCTTCAACAACTATCTTGTCTTCCCCTTCATCGGCATCGGAAACAAGGTGGCCAACGTCAGTAATATTCATAACATGATGCAATTGGAAATCATTATATTCCAGGACCCGGCGAAGGGTATCAGAAAAAACATAGGCCCTCATATTCCCAATATGGGCATAATCATAAACTGTGGGGCCACAGGTATAAAGACCAACCTTTGGGGGTTTTTGGGGTTGCAATTTTTCTTTTTTCCTGGACTTGGTGTTAAAAATATAAAGTTCCATAAGTTTCCTCCCTGAAACAGACAGGTTTCCTATTTATTTTATGCTAGGGCAAGTTAAATTTCAATCCTTTTTTTCCGGGGCCACAAATAGCTGGCAGTGACACATCCCATCTTCTTCAATCTCCTGCTTGTGCCAGAAGCAGGGGCAGATCTTTTTTTTATCTTCCTCTTTATCGCCAGTAACCGAACGGCAGGGACAGTACTGGCGACCGTACTCTTTTTTATTCTCTACCAGGCCCTTCAGAATCATTTCAACAATTTCGGTATCAGGGTTTAAACGATACCCTGATTTTTCTGCATATTTTTCCGCAAACACCCTCATCTTTTTCATCTCTTCATTATTCCCCACCATTATTCTCTCCCTCCAGTTTTTCAATCATTTTTGCATACTCTTTCTCCTGAAATGAGATTAACCGGTCAAGGAAAAGATCTCCTTTTTCTTTTTCCAGCCTCCGGGCGAATAATTGGTCCCAGGATTCAATAATCAAAAGCCAGGTAAGCTGGAGAAGATCAGTACCCTTTCCTTCGCGTCCTGTTTCCAGGGGAATCCTTGCCAGCTCGTACTCTTTCCTCTCCTCTTTGCTTATAGATCTGATAAAGCAGATTTTTTTCCCCTCCAGAATTTCCAGTCGGAAATTCTCGGTTAATACTCCCAGCCTGTGCCAGATTTCCTCAATTTCATCAACAAACTGCCTGCAATCTTGACTGCTGACAATATCTCTGTCAAAAAGATGGTGCTGCTCCTTTATCTCCTTGCGGAGTAATTGGCCAAATCTTCTTTTTTGGGGCATCATTTTTATTTTTCCTCCCTAGATTTGTTTACACGCTAATTTTTTATTTCTTCATCTTCGCCTCCTGTCCTTCCTTTTAATTTTTTTTAAACACTATTGAAGGAAGAACGAACCTTTTGTGGAAAATGTAAAGTTGACAAAAGGGTTATCTGGTTTAAAAATGCTGTACCAGTAGGTGATAAAATGAAAAAAAAATATCTATCAATTATAATCGCTGCTTTAATTTTGGGTGGATGTGCCCCTGCAGAATCAGTTTACCCCTTTACAACCATCGGGTCTGTTCTGCAGGACCCGGAAACCTTTGCGGGGCGCAAAATCCGTCTTAGCGGAACCTATCAACGTTCACCCCGGGTTGAACTCCCCGAAGTAAGAGGGGTTCTTCAGCAGGAAGGCAACGAAATTCCTGTCAGGGGAAAAGTTCTGGACTGGATACCACCTGAAAGAACAACTATACAGGTATGGGGAGAAATTATACTGGAGGATTCCCGTCCAATACTCATCTTTCACAACGGAAGAGGCCTTGGGAATATTTTCCGACACCCCAAACCCCTACCCTCCCTGGAAGTAGGCGATAGGATTCAAACCAAGGGAAGACTCGAAATGGAGGATGGATCCCTTACCCTGACAACTGAAAACCTAAACCGAATTCACTTAGTGGATATTGCCCCACCCCGGGAATTACCGGCTATTGGAGAAATTGATGGGGAGATTTTAGAAAAAGATCAGGATAATTTTGCTTACAAAGTTTCAGTAGAAAAAATAGAGCTTCACCCTTACCCGCCCACTAACTGAGGAGGACCCTTATGGAAAAAAAATGCATTTTCTGCAACTATCCCCCACGGAAAATTGTCCTGGAAAATGACTTCGCTTTTGCAATTTATGATAAGTACCCTGTTAACCAGGGGCACATGTTGCTTATTCCCAAAAGACACTTCCCGGATATATTTTCTGCTACCGAGGAAGAAGTCCTTGCCCTGCACAACCTCACAGTTGAAAGCCGCAAATACCTTCTTGAACAATACCAACCGGATGGCTTTAATATTGGCATCAACCTGGGGGAGGTTGCTGGCCAGACAATTTTTCATCTCCACATCCACATTATCCCCCGCTACCTTGGGGATGTAAAAAACCCTCGAGGAGGAATTCGCAACTTTAAAGAAAACATTGTAGATTATTAAAAAAAGTCCCCGGAAAAACACCGGGGACTTCTTCTTTTCCACTGGTAATTTAAATGAGGATTAAATTACTACAAAAGCAGCTCAATACGGGAAGGGGAAATCCTGTTCCCTTTAATGTTCTTCAATTTCCTCGGGAGGAATGGAACCCCTGACCAGAACTTCAGGAGCCTGGAGCATCCCCTGGCGATAAATCCTTAATGGAAGAGCCCTTTGATCATACTGTTTAATCAATTCCATTGCTTTTTGCGGGTCTTCATTGGCAGGAGCTCCCCCATTCAGACATCGCCAACTCTCAAAAAACAGAGCATGGTCAGCAACAGTACAGAGGCGTGGATCCACTCTGACCTCCAGGAGAGTATACTCTTCGTTTTTATCAAAACCCCATAGGTCATCTTCGGGCTGAAGGTAGCATAAAACGGCGGGTTTCTTCCGTAATTCGGAGTCCAGAATGTAAGCAGGCTTCTCCGGCCTAAGACCATTTTGCAAAACATCCTTTGCTCGGTCTTTTGCTATAAAGTGGTACAGCTTAACCTTGGGGTTGGGAAAATCCCTGCTTTCAATCAATTCTAAAGCCTCCTATCCTTCTTGTTTGGGGTCTAGAGCATCGCGCAATCCATCACCAAGGAAGTTAATACTTAAAACTGCCAGGAAAATTGCAATTCCTGGTGGGAGCCACATCCAGGGCATACCTTCCATGATGTGCAGAGCCCGGGCAGAATTAAGCATATTGCCCCAGGAAGGTGCTGGCGGGGGAACACCGAGGCCCAGGAAACTGAGGCCGGCTTCCCCGATAATTGCACTGGCCACTCCCAGGGTTGCTGCTACCAAAAGGGGTGGAATTGCATTGGGCAGGAGGTGGATCAAAACTATCCGGCGATGCCCTCCTCCCAGGGCAACAGCAGCCTGAATAAAATCCTGGGATTTGAGTTTCAAAAATTCCGCCCTTAAAAGCCTGCAGGGACCCGGCCAGGAAATAACCCCGAGTATAATCATAACGTTGTAAATACTTGGCCCCAGAAGAGCAGAGGCGGTAATAGCCAGGATCAAAAACGGGAAGCTTAAAAATATATCTGCCAGGCGCATGATGATTGTATCTGTAAAGCCACCGGCATAGCCAGCAATCGAACCCAGGATTAGGGCAATAAACATTGTTATTGAGACAGAGACCAGGCCCACGGAAAGAGATATCCTCCCCCCGTGAAGGGTCCGGGTCAGGATATCCCTACCCATTTCATCAGTCCCAAGCCAGTGCTCACTGGAAGGGGCCTCGTTTCTTTTCAAAAAATCCGCCCTGGTGGGGCTGTGAGGTGTAAGGTACGGAGCAAAAATTGCCAGGAAAACGAAAATCAGCAAAAATATGGCTCCGAGCAAAGCAATCCGGTTCTTTTTGAACCTTCGCCAGCCAACAGCCCAGGGAGATTCTATATTTCTTCTCGACAACACTCTTTCTTCGTTATTTTCAGCCATTATAATCTCCCTCCTCAATCATACCGTATCCGGGGGTCGGCAATCGCATAGGCAACATCAGCAACAACATTCCCCAAAAAAGTCAGGATCCCGAACATAAGGTTAATTCCCATCATGACAGGATAGTTCCTCTGGTGGGTTGCATCAATAACCATTCTTCCCAGTCCGGGCCAGGAAAAAACCTGCTCGGTTATTACAGCCCCAGAAAAAATAATCGGAACCATAAAACCCATCAGAGTCAAAATCGGGATCAAAGCGTTCCTGAGAGCGTGCTTGTAAATAACTACTCTCTCCCGCAATCCCTTTGCCCTTGCTGTCCGCAGGTAATCCTGGCGGATAACTTCAAGCAAGCTGCTCCGCATATATCTGGTTATACTGGCAATACTGGCCAGGCCCAGGGTAAAGGCGGGCATTACCAGATAACTTAACATGCCTAAAAAGCTGAACTCCTCACCGGGACTGAAATACCCCCCTGCGGGAAGGACATTTAAAATCAGGGCAAAAATATAGAGTAAAACCATCCCAAAAAAGAAATTTGGAACTGAAACCCCCACAAAAGCCAAAAAGGTAATCGAATAATCGGAAAGGGTGTACTGCCGTCGGGCAGAGTAGATGCCCACAGGAATACCTATCCCCCACCCAATTATTATACTTGAAACCGATAGCAGAATCGTTACCGGGAGTCTTTCTCTTATCAGGTCCGCTACAGGTCGACGGGCACTATCAAAAGATCTCCCCAGATTGCCCTGCAGCAGTTCGCCAACCCAGTCAAAATAGCGAACAACCAGAGGGCGGTCAAGACCTAACTGGGTCTTCCTGTCCTCAATTACCCTGGGATCTAAATCGGGAACACCTCGCAGGTGAGTTACCGGATCCCCGGGAGCAAAGTTAATCATCAAAAATACCAAAAAGGTAAATCCGATTAAAACAGGAACCCCCTGGAAAAGAACTCGCCGGATTAGATAAGTCATCATAATCCATCACTCCAGCTAATTAATGGGAATGGCAGACGGATGCCGCCTGCCATTCCGGTTTTTCCCTGTAATTTTTTTTGCTGTTTTACTGGCGGTCAGCAGGAATCCAGAGCTTGTGGAGAATCTCGGTCCAGAATATTCCCTGGGCCCCGGGATCATCATCGATTCCTTTCAATCTTTCGTTTGCAGCAACAATACTTACAGAATACATCAGGAAAACGTTGGGGAGTTCTTCATTCATTAGACGCTGCCACTCTGCATAAATCTCGGCGCGCTCATCCATATCAACAGTGGTTCGTCCTGTTTCAATGAGTTCGTCAGAACGCTCATTGACCCAGCCCGCATCGTTCCACATTGAAGTTGAATGCCAGATTCCGTAGGGGTCAGGATCAACACCAAGACTCCAGCCCAGGGTAAAGGCATCAAATTCACGGGCGTCAATGCGATCTACAGCAGCCGAGAATTCCATTGGACGGAGGTGAACCTTAAAACCAATGTCCTCCATGTTCTGCTGGAAGAGCATCATCATTTGTTCCTGGGCCCGGGTGGCTTCAGTATAGATGAATTCAAACTCCATCCGCATATCGTCTTTTTCCCAAACTCCATCGGCACCGCGCTCCCAACCTGCTTCTTCCATCAATTCAATGGAACGATCAGGATTGAAGGGGTACTCATTAATCCCCTCGTCGGTATAAGCCCAGGAGGCCGTGGGCATTGGAGCGTTGGCAATTACCCCGTAACCATCGAGGATAATATCCTTAACCGTCTGCCTGTCATAGCCGTAAGCAACAGCCTGGCGGATCCTTGGATCATCAAAGCGCTCCTGCCTGAGGTTAAAGCAGATATAGGTGTAGCTCAGTGCTTCATAGTCAAAGACATCTACAAAATCCAGGGCTTCAACCATGGGGACCTGTTCGGAAGAAATACCAACATAGTCAATGCGGCCCTGGCGCAACCAAACCGGACGGGCTTCATCATCGAGAATGTGGTAAACCATACGGTCCAGATAGGGTCCTTCCTGGTGGTAATCCTCGAAACCATCCAGGACTACATACTGGTCCGGGCGGAATTCAACAAACTTAAATGGCCCAGCTCCAATTGGGTTTTGATTAAAATCATGGGCTTCAAGTTCCGCTACGGGCACATCTTCAAGGATATGGGAGGGAAGAATCCCGTAGGTGAACTCATTTAAAAATGGAGCATAAACTTCTTCCGTGGTAAAACTGATGGTATAATCATCAATTATCTCGATACCTTCTACATAATCAACTTCGCCCTCTTTGTAGGCTTCTGCACCTTTTACAAGGGCAAAGTCCCCAAAGCGAACACCGGTATAGTGTGGATGCATGATGGTTTTAAAAGTATATTTAACGTCTTCAGCGGTCAATTCAACGCCGTCATGAAACTTAACCCCTTCTTTCAGGTAAAAAGTGAGGGTGCGGCCATCTTCAGAAAATTCCCAGCTTTCAGCGATTTGAGGCACAATTTCCAGTTCACGATTTACAGTAACCAGAGAATCAAAAACCGCTACAATAACATCAGCATCATAGGCTTCAGTGTAAAGAATGGGGTTAAACATCCCCCGCGGGCTGATAACCATTCCCCGGTGGAAAGTACCTCCCTTCTCAGGTTCTTCTTGGGCAATGGCGGCGGTAGCCGGGAGAACCAGCGCCATAATTAATAAAACCAGAACTAACTTTTTCACTTAAAAAATCCCCCTTTAAAAAAATTAGAGTTTTGGTCTCCCTCCTCAATTATTTTTCCATAAAAAAGTCCCGATTCCTTCTATAAAATTTGCAAATTTTTTTCCCAAGGTATTTAAAAACATTCTTCCATCCCTTTTCAAAGTTTATTCCTTCTCCCGAATTATTCAAAACCCGAAATAGCTACCCATAAAAACCAAAGGCAGGGTATAAAACCCTGCCTGGGTAACCTACAAAAATTTTTGGATTTCCACTGTATATCCGTCCGGGTCCCTGGTAAAAAAGTGATAAATATTAAATTTAGGGTTGTGTTTTGGTTCGCTTTCTACCTCCCACCCACAATCAACCAGTTTCTGGTGCCAGTGGTCAACATCATCAGCCAGGATTGTTATAATTGGAGCCTTCCCCTTCTGGGTTATTTCCAAATGAGTACAGAAACCCAGGTAACCCCCACCGGGGACCTCGTAAATTCGACATACCCCCTGGTCTTTGTACAATTTTAGACCCAGGGTGTCCCTGTAAAAAACTGCGTTATTATCCAGATCTTCCGTTCCAAAAAACACAATTGTGCCGTCCCAGGACATTAGTTTGCCTCCTTTCATTTTTTTAAAATAACCATCTTTGAAGGAAATTAACTTCCCTTGACGTAATCCTCATATTATAAAGGGAGGAAAACTGGATGTATTTCCTAGCAAAAAAAATCGGTGCTTTCTTTTCGGGTATTGCCGACCGGTTACTATCAATTCTCGGGGCAATAATTATGGCCCAGTTTCCCCAGTTTTTCAGCCAGTATCTTCAGCGACTGGGAGGACATTTAAATGAAGCCCGCCGAACTGTTAACAGTTATGAGCAGGCAGCAGAAGCACTGGGAATTGGTTTTGACGAATATATTGCGGCCCACCTCAAAGCTGAAGAAAGGTTATTTCAGGCCTCGGGAGAGGTTCTGGTTAGTCTGGTTGAAAGATTGGAAGCCCTGGAAACCTCCTTTTCCAATCTCCAACAGGCAGGACCTTTCACCAGATGGGTGGTTTTTTTCCAGGAAGTTGACTGGGATATTGCCCGGCAGTCTCTTTTTTATTATACCCCGGGCATCCCAACAAGCTTAGAAGGAATTATATATGCTCTTACCGGTCTTTTACTTGGCTGGGGCTTTTTTAGCCTCCTGAAAACCTCTTTTTATTCAATTGATTCTAAATTAAAAAACAAAAAGAAAAAAAGAGTATAAACTGGAGATAAAAAATGGGGGTTCCCCCCCAAAAAAATGGTGGAGATAGGCGGATTCGAACCGCCGGCCTCCTGCTTGCGAAGCAGGCGCTCTCCCACTGAGCTATACCCCCAAACCTTTTTATTCCGATTATAGTTTACCATTACCCGGGGAAGTGGTCAACAGCCTCTTCCTCCCCCTCCAGTTGAAAAACCGTCTTTTTTAAGGAGGCGTAATTATGATCCCTCGAATTATTGCTCACCGGGGATTTTCATCCCTTTTTCCCGAAAATACCATGATGGCCTTCCGGGAGGCACTTGCCAGCGGTGCTACTGGCCTGGAGTGTGATGTCCAGCTAACAAAGGACGGAGAAATAGTAATCTTTCACGACGAGGATGTTTACCGCATTACAGGAAACCGGGGGCTTTTAAAAGATTTTTCCTGGGATGAAGTGTCCCGAATGGATGCGGGTCGCCATAAGGGAGAAAAATTCCGGGGAGAAGGAATTCCCCGTCTCCAGAATCTTCTTGAGTTGATAAAAAATAAAGATATTGTCCTGAATATTGAGCTGAAAAATGGTATCATTCCCTACCCCAACCTGGAGAAAAAGGTTGTCGAAATGGTAGAGAAATTCAACCTCGGACCCAAGGTTATTATTTCCTCTTTCAACCACCCCAGTTTGCTAACTGTCAAAGACCATAATCCTCACATAAAAACTGCCCTTTTGTATTTCGCCCGCATGTATAAGCCGTGGATATACACAACTGAAGTTGGAGTTGATGGAATCCACCCTTTCTGGATGGGTGTGGACGGGGCCCTGGTAAAAGGGGCCCACAAAAATGGCCTTTTTATAAATCCCTTTACTGTAAATAATCTGGAGGACATGTTTGGCCTGCTGAAGATAGGAGTAGATGGAATAATTACTGATTACCCGGACCGACTTTCCCAGCTCGTCCACGAACACACCCCAAAGCCCAGAGTTAAACCCCTGCAGGACAAGACCATCTATTACCGCTATCAAAAATAGGGGAGGGAAAAATTTGAAGTGTTCTTAAGAACACGACTTCCACCGCTCTTCGGGGCGGTTTTAATTTTAGAGGTATCCTTTTTCCATCAACTGGACCATTTCATTTGCTGAAGATAGAATATCCCCCTCTGCTCTTTTTGCCAGTTCAACTCCTGCAGCGCTGGCTTCCCTGCAGATTTTTTCCTCATCCACTCTTTTCATTTTGCGATTCTCCATTATCAATTCACCGTTCACCATTACAGTTTCAACTTCGTGTCCCCGGGCTGAATAAACAAGGTTGGGGGCAATATTGCGGATTGGGGAACCCAGGATAGGAACCAGGGTAGGCTGGTTGATATCGATGATAAGTAGATCTGCCTTTTTCCCTTCTTCCAGTGAACCTATGGTATCTTCCATACCCAAAACACCAGCTGCCTCAATAGTCGCCATGCGCAAAGCTTTCCAGGCAGGCATTACAGTTGGGTCTGCTTTTTTCACCTTGTTCAGGATACAGGCCATCTTCATTTCATTGAACATATTATTGCAGTTATTTCCCGGGGCCTGGTCACTTCCCAGCCCGGCGCTTCCACCTGCCTCAAGAAATTCAAGCACCGGGGGAACAAGACCATCAATTATTCCAATGCTTCCCGGGCAGTGGACCATCTTCGCCCCCTTTTCTGCCAGAAGGCAAGTTTCCTCTTCAGTGGCCTCTGTCAGGTGAACTGCTATCAGGTTCTCATCGATTAAACCCATTTTTTCCAGGAAAGGAACCGATCGCAATCCATACCTTTTTTCCATCTGGTCAATCTCCCTATCCCCCTGGGCTACATGCATGTGCATCTTATAACCGTACCCCTGGCTCAAATCTTTTATTTCTTCAAGCAACTTCTCCCCCAGCATATCCGGTCCCTGGGGTCCCAGAAGAAAAGTCAGCCGGCCTTCTCCTCCTTTTTCCCATTTTTCCATAAGTTCCAGGGCCTTTTCCAGTCGTTCCCGGCCAAGGTCTTCATCCAGGGGATATAATTCCCCAATTTTTAATTTATCCATCCCTGGCGAAAGTTCGTTTATGGTTGAAGCCAGGCAAGCCCGGGAGCCAATTTCCAGGTAATTATTTATGATTTCATCCAGGGGATAATCGTAATCCGCAAAAGTAGTTGTGCCGCTTTTTATCCCCTCTATAATATTGACCATTGATCCCAGGCGGACATCCCCGGGCTGCATATGTTTTTTAAATGGGGCTATCCCCTGCTGCATCCAGTTCCAGGTATCCTGGGCTGTTCCCCTCAACAAGGCAATCCCGGTATGGATATGGGCATCAATTAATCCCGGCATAACAATCTTTTCAGGCCCTCCAAGGTGAGGTAATTCAGCATGCTTTTCTTTCAATTCTTCGGCATTACCCACCTGAGAAATTTCCTGGCCTGAAACAATTACTGCACCATTTTCTATCACTCCAATCCCCGCACCAGACATGGTCAAAACAAACTTCCCCTCAACCAAATATTCACCCATTTTTTCTCCTCCTTCATGGTTTCTCTTTGTCCACTTTTTTCCCATTTTATATTTATCCTCTCTTTTTCCTGCTCAACCAACAGGAAAAATTTGCTTTTAGTTCATAAAAGTGATAAAATCCTTATATTAAATCTTAAAGGAGGAAAAAATGCCCTCACAAAAATTACTTGAAAAATTAAACGAACAAATCAAGCATGAGTTTTTTTCTGCCCACTATTACCTGGCAATGGCCTCATACTGCAGCGAAAAAAGCCTTGATGGTTTCGCTAATTTCTTCATTGCCCAGGCTGAGGAAGAACGTTTCCATGCAATGAAATTTTTTGACTTTTTAACTGAAATCGGTCAAAGACCATTAATAACCGGATTTGATGACCCCAAAACCGATTTTTCTTCTCTACAGGAGGTTTTCGAACTGAGCCTTGAGCACGAGCAACTGGTAACGGGATTAATCAATTCCATCCTGGAGGTCGCACAGGAAGAAAATCATTACCCTACTGTTTCTTTCCTGCAATGGTTCATTGATGAACAGGTAGAAGAAGAAGCTACCATGAGCCAGCTCCTGGACAAAATCAAAATGGTTGGAGAAAACTCTCCCGGAACACTGTTCCTTGATGGAGAACTTGGCAAAAGAAAATTCTCCGCTGAATAAAATAAACCCGCCCCACAATGAGGGGCGGGTTTTATTTTTCTTATCTATTTCTTGGTCTCGGTCTGAATAATACAATGACCTTCCGCCTCCCAGGCAATAATTCCACCCAGGAGATTATAAGCCCTGTTAATTCCCATTTCCTCCATAATACTGACTGTCATTGCGCTCCGGTTCCCAGAACGACAGTACACCAGGTAAGTGTATTCAGGATCCAGCTCAGCAAGACGGTCCCTGAAATCCTCGCTGTAAAAATCGAGGTTAATTGCTCCTTTGAGATGGCCCTCATCAAATTCCCCTGGAGTCCGAACATCCAATAAAAGGAACCTTTCTTCTTCAGCATGTTTTTCAATGAGCTCCAGGGCCTGTTCCACATTAATATCAACCTCTTCAGTTTTTTCCTGAGGATTGGAATATACAACCATTCCTATCAGGAAAATAACCAGAAGGAAAAAAATTAATTTTTTCCCCAAAATATCCCCCCCATAACCCCTTATTCAGGTAGTTTTCCTTCCTTTTTATTTTACTCCTTTACTCCAAAGCTGTCAACAGGGAAGGAAAGTAGTTAGTTTTCGTGTATTTCTAATATAAGAATGCCGAAGAAAGGGTGATATAATTGCCAATGAATCGCGGCATGCTTCTGGCCCTGTCTCCCCTGGTTCTGGTTTCCATAATTTTCTTCCAGTTCCCTGCATTTCTTTTGCTGCTGGTAAGCACAGCAAGCGCTGTTGCTGCAGAATACCTGTACTGTAGGCTTACAGGGAAAAAAATCCCCCTGAAAGACTTGAGCGCCATAATAACTGGCCTGCTGCTGGGCCTATCCCTGTCTCCTTCTACTCCGCTTTACGCGGCTGCGGCGGGAAGTGCAGTTGGAATAGTTGTGGGGAAACAGCTCTTCGGAGGTTTTGGTCGGAACCTGCTAAATCCCGCATTGACTGGAAGGTTTTTTATTGTATACGCCTTTCCGGGCGCATTTGCCCCCTGGAAAACACCCTTCGATTTAACCACAACTGCGACACCCCTGGGAGAAGGGACCGCGGGTTATCTCCCACTCTTTTTGGGAAATATTTCCGGCAGTATTGGAGAAACCTCAGCCCTGCTGCTCCTTATCGGTGGAGGATACCTTGTTTATAAAAAATACGCCAACTGGCGCATTCCCGTAGGTATTCTGGCTACAGTACTGGTTATTGCACTCCTTGCTGGCGAAGATCCCCTTTTCCATATCCTTTCCGGCAGCCTTCTTCTGGGAGCACTTTTCATGGCAACAGATCCTGTCACATCATCCAAAAGCCAGTCGGGAAGATTTGTTTTCGGAATCGGCATCGGTTTTATCGTCATGGCCATGCGGCTCTGGGGCTGGCTCCCTGAGGGAACAACCTTTGCAATCCTGGGAATGAACCTTGTGGTCCCGGCCATTGATAAATATCTGAAAAAAACAAAACCCAAAAAGGCCTAAATCCCTCCCCGTCTCATTTTATTGCGGTAATGAGCCCTTAAAATGACTGCAGTTCCGTTCAATATTATTACCAGCAGCAACAAAACCAGGGCAGTTCCATAAGCCAGAGGACGAACTTTTGCTATAGCATGGTGCTGTGTTGCGAGAATATACAGGTGGTAGGGAAGAGCCATAAACTGGCTGTGAATGGAGTTGGGCAAAAATGGAAGGAAAAAAGCGGCTCCTGTAAACAATATGGGGGCCGTTTCTCCTGCCGCCCGGGCTAGTCCAAGAATTGCGCCGGTCAACATTCCAGGAAGAGCCTGGGGCAAAACTATACCCCTGATCATCTGCCAGGGTGATGCACCAAGGGCAAGAGCACCCTGCCGGAAGCTGGCCGGGACCGTTTTCAGAGCTTCTTCACTTGCAGTAACTGTAACTGGAAGAGTTAAAATACCCATTGTAAGGCCTGCCGCCAGGAGAGAGGGACGCAAACCCATATACTGGATAAAAAAGGCAACCCCAAAAAGTCCAAACACAATGGAAGGAACGCCGGCAAGATTCCTGAGGGCCATCCGGATCAAACGGGTCAATAAGTTTTCCCTGGAATATTCATTGAGGAAAATTGCGGCACCAACTCCGATGGGAACGGAAACAAAGGTGGTAATTAAAATTAGATAAACTGTTCCAACTATTGCCGGGAAAATCCCTCCCCCAGTCATCCCATCCCTGGGACGATCGGTAAGAAACTCCAGGCTTAAGGCCCCTGCTCCCTTGCTGATAATATCAAAAAAGATGTACACAATACCTGCAACCACAATGAGCATTGCCAGCCGGAAAATTAAAAAACCAATTTTTTCGTGGATTTTGCCATTATTATTCATTTTTCTACCCCCTGGAAGCGGTTTAAAATCAAATCTGAAGCCAGGTTAACCAGGAAGGTCATAATAAAAAGAACCAACCCAACAGCAAAAAGTGCAAAGTAGTGGGTCGTATTAAACGGAACCTCCCCCAGTTCAATGGCAATTACCGCAGTCATGGTCATCCCCGGATCAAGAAACGAACCCGGAGCAGCAAGAACATTCCCCATAACCATTAAAACCGTCATGGTCTCACCTATTGCCCGGCCCATTCCCAGCATGAAAGAGGCTGCTATTCCCGATTTAGCAGCTGGCAGGGTTACCCGCCAGAGTGTTTGCCACGGGGTTGCCCCCAGGGCCAGGGAACCTTCTTCAAAACTTTTGGGAACTGCAGTAAGGGCATCTTCTGCAAGAGAAATAACCGTTGGCAAAGCCATAATCGCCAGAAGTATGCTCCCATTAAGGACATTTAAGCCGTTGGACAATCCAAAAATTCTTGCTATAATCGGATTTAAAACCACCAGCCCGAAAAACCCTATAACCACTGAGGGGATTCCGGCAAGGATTTCCACAAATGGTTTCAGAATTTCTCGTTCCCAGGAAACAGCCATCTTGGCCAGGTAAGCAGCACAGGCCACCCCAAGGGGAAAAGCAATAGCAAGAGCCCCAGCAGTTACCATTATGGTGCTGATCATCATGGGCCGGATCCCAAAAATGGGCCCGAAGAATGAAGTTGGATTCCACTGATTGTCAGTAAAAAGTTTCAAAAACCCTACTTCCTTAAAAAATGGCCAGCTATTTTGCCCCAGCAAATAAAGGATTGCCAGCAGGAGCAAAATAACTACTACTCCGTTCCCGGCAAAAAAGATTCCAATGGCCCTCTCTTTAAAGCGCCGATAACTCACAATCCCCACCTCCATGAAGGCTCTCCAGCCCTCCAGGCCTGCCCCTCCGGGCAGGCCCCTTCACTTTTTTAAGATTTAAAAACTGGCTTCATTCTGGCGTCGGTAATCATCTGTAATAGGGAAAAAACCTTCCTTGATTACAATATTCTGGCCTTCTTCGGTCATTATAAATTCAAGGTACCCTTTTACCTTGCCTTCAGGTTTCCCGTCGGTGTAATGATAAAGAGGACGAACTATTGGGTAAAGACCCTGCATAATATTTTCCAGTTCAAGTGGAGTAGCTGCTGGAGAAGTCTCATCTGCCGCTACTTTCAAAACACTTAGGCCAGGAACAACCTCGCCACCATCAACTGCATAACCAATTCCGATGTAACCAATACCGGCCCGGTCAGCAAGAACACCTTCAACTATCTGTGCATTGCCGTTCATCATTTTTTTCTGAGGAGAGTAATCACCTTTTACAACATTGGCTCGGAAGTAAACAAAAGTACCTGAGTTGCTCTGTCTTCCATAAAGAGAAATCTTCTGGTCGTTTCCGCCAACTTCGCTCCAGTTAGTTATCTCGCCGCGGAATATTGCTCCAATTTCCTCAATAGTTAGTTCTTCCACAGAGTTAGAAGAGTTAACAACTACGGCCAGCCCATCCTGGGCAAAAATGAAGGGTACCGGTTCCACACCATTGTTACGAGCCTGTTCAATTTCCGCTTCAGACATTTCTCGTGATGAATTTGCAATATCAATCTGTTTGTTAATTAAAGCTGCAATCCCTGTTCCTGAACCTCCACCCGTTACTGCAAAATAGCTTCCAGGGTTCTGGTCCATAAAAACTTCTGTAAGGCGCTGAACCAGATTAACCTCTGTATCCGAACCCCTGATTTGAATCATTTCTGCTGAAGCCTGCAAAACACTACCAAAGAAAAAAGCCATTAACAACAGGGAAACAATAACCAATGATTTGCGCAAATAAAAAACCCCCTTTAAATTTTCTTTCTGCTCTAATTTTAAACCGGGGTTGTAAGGGGAATTTTATGGCAATGTAAAGTTTGTGTAAAAGAAAAAAAGGGAAAAAACCTGTTTGCGGGAAATAATAATCAATGTTTTAAACTTGCAATTAAGAAAAGGGTCGGCAAGCTTAGGGCCGACCCCAAAGGAGCATTGAACCTATGCCGTTCTGGGACCCGCAAATGAAGAAAAGCCCAAAACAATACCTTATTCAATGTCTGCTGGCAACGGTTTCTGTATTTTTTCTATTTTTAATCCTTGACCTCAATCAGCACGGGGCAATAATCAGTACTATTGGCGCCACAATATTTGTTGTCTTTTCCCTTCCCCATTCTTATTCTTCTCAGCCCCGCCGAATTTTGGGGGGGTATTTCTGGGGAACGGTAGTTGGAATTCTGGCTTATTACATAGTTCTTTTTACCGGAGGCTCTTCCCTTTCTTCAGTTTCTATTGGGGCTCTGGCTGCTGGCCTCACCCTATTTTTTATGGCAGCAACAAATTCCGAACACCCTCCTGCTGCTGGTCTGGCGGTTGGCCTGATTTATAACCTCTGGCAGTGGGAAACCCTTCTGGTAATCTGGGGCGCGATAATTTACCTTTCTTTATTACGCGTTTTCCTTGCCAGCTGGTTGATCGATCTTACCGCAATACCTAGCCCCCAAAGGATAATTGAAAGGGGGAAAAAGCTGCCTTAGGAATAGCCATACGGCAGGTCAGAAGGGGGTCCACAACCTGGCTAATCTGCAGGTCACAGACAAGGCTCATCAGCATCCCCACTTCATTTTTACTCAGAGGAAGCCTTTCCTTTAGAAACGCATGGGTCCACTCCATAACCACCTTTGCAGCTTCATCAAGGTCTCCTGCCGAGCCAATGATGTAGAAATGGTCTTCTGTTTCCAGGATAGGAGTGGGCAGAGTTTTTTCTTTGAGAATGTCAACTTTAACAGTTACCCTTCCCGCAACCTCAATTCCGCAGAAAAGCACCTCACCATCTGCCTGCAGAGCATGCAGATCGCCCACGGCAAGGAGTGCTCCTTCCTGCCAGACCGGAAGATAAAGCCTAGTTCCCCTGCGTATTTCTTTGGTGTCCATATTTCCCCCGTGTGTTCCCGGAGTTCCACAGGGGATGGTTTCTACCTTCGGAGCAGTTCCTATAACCCCTACCATTGGTTTTACAGGGAGTTTCAGCTTGCTGCTGAATTCAGCCCATCCATTCTTAATCGGGACAATTTTTGTTTCTGAACCATCCAGGAGATTAGGGATAGCCCCCATATCTGCTACTGCAGTCATAACACCAAAATCAGCAGTTTCAATATCCAGAATATCCACTACCAGAGTATCCCCCTCCCGGGCCCCTTCCACTCCCAGGGGACCCGTTGCGGGGTTAATCGCAGACCAATCAGCGCTTTCAAAAAGCTGCTCTGAAGATTGAATCTGGTTGCTAAAACAATCCTTGGTTTCAAAAACTGCAACTTCCCCCGCTTTAACAGTTGCCACCGGTTTATTATCCGGGGCAAAAGAATAAATCGCCTGTTCTGCTTTAATTATTACCATTTTTGCTTCACTTCCCTTTTTTTTATTAAATTGCTTACTGAAGCAAGCTCTTTTTTTATATTCTCTCCGGGATTTCCTGTACCCTGCAAACTGGAAAACTATATTCTCCCGGTGGGATAACTTATACCCTCCGAAGATTATTCTGGCTTCATCTTTTCTGGGGTCTCACCACGATTTGATCCAAACCGGTTGGCAGTCCCTTTTTCTGGAGAAAGGATGATCCTCTTGCCCGAACAACCCTGGTGGCAAAAAGGAGTTATCTATCAAATTTATCCCCGTTCTTTTTTGGATACCACCGGCAATGGAATTGGTGACCTCAGGGGAATTATTAAAAAACTAGATTACCTTGAGGAATTGGGGGTTAGTGGACTCTGGTTATGCCCTATTTTCCCTTCCCCCATGTACGATTTCGGTTATGACACCTCTGACTATTATAATATTGAACCTCTATTCGGTTCTATGGACCTTTTCCAGGAAATGCTTCTAACTGCCCGGAAGAAAAATATCCGGATTATTCTGGACCTTGCTTTAAACCACACCTCTCACCTCCATCCCTGGTTTATTGAATCCTCGTCTTCCCGTAATAACACCAGGTCGGATTGGTATATTTGGGCAAACCCCCGCCCTCCCCGGAGACCGCCCAATAACTGGAAATCTGTTTTTGGTGGTTCAGCCTGGACCTGGTCAGAAAAAAGAAAGCAATACTACCTCCATTCCTTTACACCTGAACAACCAGATCTAAACTGGAGAAATCCAGATGTAAAAAAAGAGTTGTACAATATTATCAGATTCTGGCTGGAAAAAGGCGCTGACGGTTTCCGCCTGGATGTTGTGGACTTTTTTCTGAAAGATGATAGGCTTCGCTCCAATCCCCTTTGCATAGGAAGGCGCCCGTACGAAATGCAAAAGCATATTTACGATAAAAACCGGCCGGAAACCATAGAAATAATGAGGGAAATCCGGTCTCTTGTGGACCTTTATCCCCATAAATTGGCCCTGGGAGAAGTTGCCGAGCGCAATACCGAAATTGCCGCTTCCTATTATGGCCCTGCCAGTGATGGCCTTCATTTGAATTTCAATTTCGATTTCCTGGAACAACCATGGAAAGCGAAAGCCTTTCAAGTCTCAATTGAAGATTGGGAAAAACTCCTGGGCACAGGAAACTGGCCTGTCTATACTCTTTCCAACCACGATGTCCCTCGCCATTTCTCCCGTTATGGAAATTGCCAAAACCGGGCCAGGGCGGCAGCAGGAATGGTCTTAACCCTAAAGGGAACCCCTGTCATTTACTACGGGGAAGAACTTGGTATGCCCCAGGGGAGAATCCCCCGGGCCCAAATCCGGGATCCTGTGGGGAAAAGGTACTGGCCTTTCCATCCGGGTCGTGATGGCTCCAGGACTCCCATGCAGTGGGATGATAGTCCCAACGCAGGTTTCACCGATGCCAATCCATGGCTTCCTGTCAATCCCAACTTCCCCCGGGTTAACGTTGCAGATCAGAAAAAAGATCCCCAATCTCTTTACCATTTTTACCGCAGGTTGATCAAATTTCGGAACAGTTCCAATGCACTTCAAAGCGGAATAATAAGATTTACCAACCCTTCAAATTCCTCGGTCCTGGCTTACCAGCGGAAGGTTCCTGGTGAAAACCTTTTAATCCTCATCAACTTTTCTTCCAGAGATCAGCCCGTTGAACTTCCCAGTAAATTCGTTTCACCCCATCTCGCCTTTTCCTGCCCCACTCTTGAAATTGAAGCAGGCAAAAAAAGGGTTTTGCTGCCTCCAGATGGGTTTGCCATTCTTCAAGAATAATTCCAACCGGATTAAAGGTTTTTGTTTGATCAGGAAGAATTACTAACTAGGAAGGATTTTAAGAAAGGGGAGAGTCAAATGAATCTTGAAGAAGCCGTACAGGGGGCAGTAAACTTCGAAAGAAAAGGAGTCTCCTTCTACATGGAACTGGCATCCCAGACTGAAAACCGCCTGGGACGGCGCCTGTTTTACACCCTGGCCAAGGAAGAAGTTGAGCACATCCTGATAATTGATGACATCAGGCGAAAACTGGATAAGGGTGAAGCTCTGGGCCAAGATCCGCTGATGAAAACAACAATTGAGGAACAGATGAAAGAGTATTTCAGTGCCTTTAAAGTAGAGCAGTTGCAGGAGAAAAAAATGAGTAACCTGGACGGCTACGAAATGGCCATGGATATTGAAAACAAGGGTTTTGAAATGTACGATAAGTTCTTCCGGGAAGCGGAGGATGAAAAAACAAGGGATTTCTTCAAAAAAATGAAAGAAGAAGAAAAAAGGCATTTCGATGCCCTGCAAAATGTCTATTATTACCTGACCGACCGGGATCACTGGTTTTCTGAAACTGAAAGCAAGGTCTGGAACTGGATGGTCTAAACTCCGGAGCAATCCGGAGTTTTTTTGGGGAAAATTTTGTCCTGGTGGAGAACTGAACTGAAAAATCATAAGCGAAGGTAATCAGGAAAATCCAAAATGGGTGCTGTGAATAAGTGGTTGACTCATGTTTGGAACAATCCCTGGTCCGGGATGTCTTATTTCCCGAAAATTAGGTTCTAACTGGTGAAACAGCCCCGGAAAGAGAGTCCTAAATGAGATTTTCTGAAATCATTTCTCCCAATAGTGGTTTGCCAATCCTTGGGAACCTTCTGGAGCTGTATTATTGCCACCCCAAAAGAAACTGAAAGTAAAAGAGAGGGGTTTTACCCCCCTCTTTTACTTTTCAAGGAAGTTTATTATTTCCCGCATGAAAGCCGGGAGATCAAGGGGAGTACGGGAAGAAATAATGTTATAATCAACCACAACCTCGTCGTCTACAAAATCAGCTCCCGCATTTTTTAAGTCATCTTTAATTGCTGCAAAAGAAGTCATTTGATGTCCGGAGACAATATCAGCAGAAATCAAAACCCATCCCCCGTGGCATATTGTTGCAACAAGCTTTTTCCCGTTATATATTTCCCGGACCAGTTTCAAAATATTTTCCTGCCTGCGCAGACGATCCGGTGCCCAGCCTCCGGGAACCACAACCCCATCAACCTTGGAAGGATTTATATCTTCGGGCTTGGCGTCAACCTTTACACCCATTCCCTTTTTCCCCATATACTCCCCTGAATTCCCAATTACTGAAACCTTTGCCCCCTCTTCTTTGAGACGAAGAAGCGGGTACCAGAGTTCAATATCTTCGAACTCCGCTTCGGCAAGGATCAAAACGTGTTTTCCCTTTAAGCGCATTGTACCCCTCCTCGGTAGCTTTTATTGCTTTATTCGCAGTATTACCTTCGATTCCTTCCCGGGGAGAAAAAAAGTGGAAAAACCCCGGGAGATGTTGTATCCTGATTATAGAAAGGAGGTCTGCAGATGAATGATTATGCGGAATTACGGGAAAAAATTAAGGATGCACTGGCAGTCCTTCTGCCCGAGGCTAACTTAAGAGAAGGGGATATTTTTGTCCTAGGGTGTAGCAGCAGTGAGGTTTTGGGCAAAAAAATAGGTTCCGCTTCCAGCCTGGAAATTGCGGAACACATTTTTCAGGCAGTTTATGATGAAACCCAGAAAAACCAAATTTTCCTGGCTGTTCAGTGCTGCGAACATCTTAACCGGGCCCTGGTTGTAGAGGAAGATTGTGCACGAAGATACTGCCTGGAAATCGTCAATGCAATACCTCACTCCAAAGCCGGAGGCGCAACAGCCACCATTGCTATGGAAAAATTAAAAAACCCCGTTCTTGTTGAAAAAATCCAAGCCCATGCCGGAATGGATATCGGAGATACCTTCATCGGAATGCACCTGAAGCCCGTCGCTGTGCCTGTGCGCCCCCCAAGTACTTCTTTAGGTTCGGCCCACTTAACCATGGCCCGAACCCGTCCAAAATTAATTGGCGGTGAAAGGGCTAAATACGCCTAGGGGCACTCCGGAAAAACCTGTAAAAAATTACCCCGAAAACAAATCCCCCAATATGGGCCCACCAGGCAATTCCTCCGTATGGGGCTCCCAATCCAAGGGCCAGTGTCCCGTAATAGACCTGAACCAAAAACCACGCACCGATATATAAAAACGAAGGAACCCTGAAAAAATATGGGATTATTATTATGGGAATTACTGCAGTAACCCTGGCCAGGGGAAACAGGAAAAGGTATGCTCCCATTACACCGGCAATTGCCCCGGAAGCACCTATAGTAGGTACCATTGAAGCCGGATTAAAGATAATGTGGACCAGTCCCGAAAAAGCACCCGCTGCCAGAAAAAAAAGCAGGAAAGAAAAATGCCCCAGCCGGTCTTCAACATTGTCTCCAAAAAGTCCCAGAATCCACATGTTCCCGATCAGGTGCCCAAGGTTGCCGTGCAAAAACATAGAACTGACCAGAACTGCCAAGTCGGGAGGAATTGAGGTTAAAAACAGGCGGGGAACTATTCCATAACTATAAAAAAAACTCATTAACTCCATCTGGGAAAACTGGGTCTGCCAGAAAAAAATACCAGAATTGACCAGGATTAATAACCAGGTAATGATGGGAAATCTTCTCCGGGGCACATCGTCTCTAATGGGGATCATTATGTGCCCCTCCCAGGAAACCAAGAATTAAACCAAGGGTTTCTTCCCAGTGAGTCTCCATGACCAGGTGGCCCCCGCCAGGAATTGTCCTAAGTTCATAGCTCAAGAATTGCTCCAGTTCTTTTTGGTCTTTGGGGGGGGGAACCCATTCATCCTCCTCGCCCCAGATAAAAAAAGTTTTTTCTCTGACAATTTCAGGATCTTCAACCCTGGCTTTCCTGTTATCTGCAGTCATTTTAAAAAGAAACTCCAACGCCCCTGGCCTGGCCAGGGGTTCATAATATGCGGATAATTCTTCAGGGGTAGGTTCCCGGCCATAGGCGGAATTAAGGATTTCTTCCACCCTTTCCTCGTTTAGAAAAAATTTTTCCATAAACCATCCTCCCAATTTACGGGCTGGCCTCCAGCGAAAAATGTTGGCCCAGAAACCCCCACCCTGTCCCTGCAGGGCTGGAGCGACAAGGATCAGACCTTCAACCTCACCTTTTCCCATGCTCGCCATTTGAACTACTACCCCGCCCCCCATAGAGTGCCCGATAAAATACCACGGCTCAGGAGGGGATTTTTCCTTCCAGAAACCCCAGAGCATTCGGGCATATCCTGCCCGTGATAAATCCAGGCCATCCGCTCCAGGGCTTTTCCCGAATCCCGGCAGATCAACAGCATAAACTTCATAACCAGCATCCGCAAGGTAGGGGGCAGTTTTTCTCCAGCTAAAAGTTGATCCACCCAAACCGTGGACAAAAAGGAGGCTTCCCCTGGGGATGGAAACTGCCGGGTGATATTCAAAATATAATTCCAGTTCACCATCAAAAAACCAGTTCTCCCCACCCGCCGGGAGGGATAGGAACACCAGAGAGATAATCAAAGTTAAAACAAAAACTCTTTTCATACCCTGCCCCACTCCCCTTTTTTCTTAAGCCCTTTTTCTCCTTCTTTCAACCAGGCGAATCAAAACCATGCCAATTTCAAAAAGCAAATAAAGGGGCCCGACCATCAGCAGTTGAGAAAAAAAGTCGGGTGGAGTAAGAATTGCAGAAATAATAATAATCAACAGCACTGCATATTTCCTTATCCTTCCCAGAGTCTTGTAGCTTACAACTCCAAGGAAACCCAGAATTAACATAATCAGCGGCAACTGAAAAACAATACTGAAGGCAAAATGAAACCGCAAAAAGAATCCAAGGTAATTCTGGAAGGTAAACATGGGAACTAACTCTTCGCCGGCAAAACCAAGGAAAAAATTTATTGCAAGTGGGAAAACCACATAATAACCAAAAATTAAACCCAGGTAAAAAAGGAAACCAATGGCCAAAAAAGAAGGAACCAAAACTCTTCTTTCTTCTTTATAGAACCCGGGCAAAATAAAAGCAAGTATCTGATAAAGAATAATTGGTAAAGAAAAAAATAAACCCGAGGAAAAGGCAAGTCGGATATTGCCTAAGAAAGCTTCGGGAGGCGAGAGATAAACAAGTGAAAGCCCATGCGCGGGCAACAGGATAATTGCCCGTAGCTGGTCGACAAAGGCAAAACAAACCAGACTGAACCCGAACACAAAGCCTACAATGACAAAAAGCCTGTAGCGGAGCTCTTCCAGGTGTTGAACAAGGGACATTTTTGCTATTTCATCCACTTTTATCCCCCCGGGCAGCGATCATTCTTTCCGCAAGTTGGATATCTTCAGGAGTATTAATATTAAAAAAGGAGGACCGATCAAGTTCCACCCCCGAAAAATCCTCTTCAGTCACCATTTTTACACCGGCCTGTTCTGTAATTTTCAGAAGTTTTAAATCCCTTTCTTCCAGGTTTTTTTTAATGGGTTTGATCAGGTCCCGATGGTAAAAACTGTGCAGGGGATGGGGGCCATCCTCCAGGACGGGAACAACTCCCCTGAAACCCGGAGTCATTTGATAGAGAAAACTAACCAGTTCAGGGCGAATAAAAGGCATATCACATCCACAAAAAAAAGACCACCCGGTTTTGCTTGCTATCAGACCAGCAACAATACCTCGCAGGGCTGAGGGAGGATAGCTGAGATCATCATTTACAATCCTTACCCCGGGAACCGCTATGGGCTGGCCTGGCCTCTTCACAATAACGATTTCCCCAACCAGGGGCAAAAGAGCTTGAACAGTCCAGAAAATCAACTCTTTCCCTGCCAGCTTAAGACTCCACTTGCACCTTCCCATTCTTCGACTGCTTCCCCCGGCAAGAATAATTCCTGTGACTCTTTCCAGTCTTTTAAATTCCATCCCTTACCCTTCCTGCTTCTCTTCTGGCTCTTCCTCTGGTTCTTCGCTCTCCTTTTTCCCCTTTTTTTCCTGTTCTTCTTCTTCAGAATCATCATCATCAAGGCTGCGCTGGAAATCTTTTGAAGCGCTCCTGAATTCCCGCAAACCCCGACCAATTGATTTCCCTATTTCGGGCAACCTTTTCGGGCCAAATATTAAGAGTACAACTACCAGAATTAACAATAGTTCCGGAACCCCAATTCTTCCAAACATTTTTTTCATCCTTTCCTTCGGGTTTGTGTAAAAAATTTTTCAGAATTAAATAATCTTATAGTTCTTAAAGGATAATTCCTGCTTATCTTCTTATTATTAATTCGTTTACATCACCCTAACTCCTTTTTTCCCTCCCCCTTATTTTCAAGAAGGATTTTAAACTCTTTTCCAAAAATAACTAAACTAAGGGAGGTTGGCCAGATGTCAATCTTTAAGATGCAAGAGGTCTCAATAATAATTGAAGATAGGACTATACTAGAAAAGACCAGTTTGGAAATCCCCCCCGATAACATTATTGGGATTTCGGGGCCAAGCGGGGCAGGAAAGACAACATTTCTCAAGATATTCAATCGCCTCTGGGAACCAGCAACTGGAGAAATCTTTTTTGAGGGGAAGCCCATTACCAGCATTGAGCACACCCTTTTAAGGCGGGAAGTTGTTCTCCTGTTTCAAGAACCCCTATTATTCGGACCCCGGGTAAAGGATGACCTGCTTTTCCCCTTTTCTTTACCCCGTTTTAAGCAAAACCCTCCTGCCAGGAGTATGCTTGAAAAAGCCCTGCAGGCCATGTCTCTTCCGGTTTCTTATCTGGGAAAAAATAGCTCTGAACTTTCCGGGGGAGAAAAACAGAGAATTGCAATAGCCCGAAGTCTTTTACTTCAACCTAAAGTTCTCCTTCTGGACGAACCAACCTCAGCCCTTGATCAGGAGCTGAGCGACTCCCTTTTAGACTGCATTTTTCAAATTCATACTCCCCGGCTTGTAATGTTCATTTCCCACGATCCAAAGCTTCTCCAGCAGGCTGATGTTCATTATCGACTCCAAAACCACCAGCTGAAAAAAGGGGGGATAAAAAAATGACAGTTGATATACCAATATCCGGAATGATTATTGCCTACATTCTCTTTTTCATTGTTTTTTTTCTATCCCAGATTAACAGATTGGAAATAACCAGAGACCTGGTCGTTTCCACCCTGCGTATGACCCTTCAACTGTTTCTTGTGGGTTGGGTTCTGGTTTATGTGTTTGAATGGGAATCGCCCATTATCATTACGGGGATTTTTCTGCTTATGGTTTTCTTTGGAGCCTGGACAATCATGGAGCGGTCCGGGGTATCTTACTTCCAGATTTTCCTGAGTCTGCTCTGCTCCCTGTTTTTAGGAACGGGCTTTGTCTTGCTTTTTTTCCTTTTTTTCATTGTAGAAGTAACTCCCTGGTATGATCCACAGTTTTTCATTCCCCTGGCCGGAATGATAATCGGTAATTCCATGAATGGAAGCACACTTGCAGTGGAAAGGTTTTTTACCGGAGTCCGGGATAGGAAACTGGAAATCGAAACCAAGGCAGCACTGGGAGCAAACGCCAGAGAAGCCTCCCTGGAAATTTTCAAACAATCCTATAAGGCTTCACTGCTCCCAACCCTTTCTTCAATGACAGGAATGGGTATTGTCTTTCTCCCCGGGATGATGACTGGCCAGATTCTTGGCGGCACCCCGCCCCTCATTGCAATAAAATATCAGATCACCATAATGCTGGCAATTTTAGCCAGTGTAGCCCTTTCCAGCCTCCTGATTTTACTTCTGGAAAGACGATTTCTTTTTTCACACCTGGATTTGCCCCGCTATAACCTTATAAAAAATAATTCCCGTTAAAAGTAAGGAGAAATTTTAATGTTCAAAAATGTAACCCTTTTTCTGGTAATTGCTTCGCTCTTGCTTTTACCTTCTTTTACCGGGGGCATCGGTCCTGATGAGGATGTTTCCCGGGGAAGAGTTCTCCACGTTGGGCAGACTACCACTGCTCCGGGGGGCTGGGAGGAACAGGAAGTAATTGTTAAAATCACCAGCGGTGATTTTTCCGGGGAAACCGTTTCAACTACCAATTCTCTGAGCGGAAATCCCCGCTTTGATATCCACCTGGAAGAAGGGGACCTTGTTATTCTCTCCCTGAAAACCAGTGATGGCCACCTCCGGGAAGCAAATATTGAAGATTTCGGCCGCCATCCCTTTCTTCTCGTTCTCGCTGCCCTTTTTATTACATCCCTTATTATTGTAGGTAAAAATAAGGGATCCCATTCCCTGGCCGCCCTGGCCATAACCATCCTCCTGATTGTAAAGGTTTTATTACCCCTTCTGCTACAGGGTTTTAGCCCCCTCCCCCTTATCTCCTTTTTCGCCGTTTTTATTGCAACCATTACCCTTTTAATCATCAGTGGTCTGAATTTCAAAACACTTTCTGCCCTTCTGGGTATTGGTGGGGGACTTTTAATCGCCGGGATCCTGGCCTTCTTTTTTGGGAATCTGAGCCAGTTAACAGGATTTGTTTCCCACGAAGCTCCGCTCCTCCAGTTCATAGGAGGAAGGGAACTCAACCTGGAAGGTCTCCTCTACGGAGCAATTGTTCTCGGAGCCCTGGGAGCAATAATGGACGTAACAATTTCCATTGCTTCTGGAATGGAACAGGTTCACCTGGCCCAGCCCCGTTCAACCCTGGGTGACCTCTATGGAGCAGGAATTGCCATCGGGCGTGATATTATGGGGACAATGATAAATACCCTTATCCTTGCTTATGTTGGTGGTGCTCTTCCCCTGCTCCTTCTTTTGCTTGCTGAACAACCCTCTCTTCTCCAGCTGGTTAACATGGACCTGATTGCTTCGGAAATTGTCAGGGCCCTTGCTGGGAGCACTGGTTTAATAATCTCTATTCCCCTGACTTCACTCATCAGTGGCATTTTTCTGAGTTACGGGAAAAAATAAAAGAGAGGTCACCCAATCCCGGAATTGGGTGGCCCTCTCTGTGGTGGGGGGTTATTACCATATTTATGTAATCCTATTTCTGAACTTCTACACTAAAAATAAATTCCCTTCAACAAATTTATTTAAGCATTACTTTACCCTGCTACCACCTGCCCTTAAGAAACCAACCCTGTTGAAAACCAATTGAATAAACTCCTCTTCTACTTTTTAGCAACCTAGCTCTTGGCCAAAGGAAAGGCTGGGGTCTTTTTGCAAAATTACTTCTAATACAGTCCCAGAAAGCAACAGGTTAGGGGAAACCCTGCCGGGTATACTGGATGTAAATTTTTCTAAAACCAGTTCAGTTTTCCTGGAACCTCTATATCCAATGCTGTAATATTCTCTAGAGCGACAATCAATTCCACTCTCAAATTATTTTTATCACCGTAATAGCTCCCCGTTAAACTCGCCTTCCTCTTCCCAAGGAGCCCTTTAACCCGCAAAACATCTGCTATATTGGTAAAACAAAAGAGCATTTGAGGGCTGCACCCCTTTTTGCTTATAACCCGATACCCAGTTGAACCGGTTAACCAATCCAGACCTCATTTATACCCTTATCAGGGCAGTTATTCCCTGGAAGGCTCAATTATAATAACCCTCTGGTTTCCAGTTTTCTTTCCTATGTTATCCCGCAGTTTTATTTGCTTTTACTATACATTTAATAGTATAATTTATTTATGCTGTTTCTCCAGGAGGTGATAACCCTGAGCTTTAAACTTGAAGAAGAAGTTAAGCTGGTTGAAGAAATGTTGCATGAAGGCCGGTTAGAAGAGGCAAAAGAATTCCTTAACCAGAACGTAACAAAAGCCGCCCACATCATTGACCACCTTCCCTTCCCCATGATTGGTCCTGCCTTCAGACTCCTGACAAAAAACAACGCCATTGAAGTTTTTGAGGAGCTTGAACCAGAAGACCAGACTCAGGTAATTGCGAGCCTGGGAACTGAAGAAGGATCAAAAATGTTTTCCCACCTCCCCCCCGATGACCAGGTCCAGCTTTTGGATGAAGTTCCCGCAAAAGTAGCCAAAAAATTATTGGGCTCTCTGAAAGAACACGAGCTTGATAAAGCCATGACTCTCATTGGTTACCCACGGGGCAGTGCTGGAAGGCTGATGACCCCCAACTACTTATCACTAAAAAAAGAAATGACAGTAAAAGAAGCTCTGGACCGTATTCGCAAAGCTGGGCTTACATCTGAAACAATTTATTACTGCTACGTTACCGACCGCCAGCGCCACCTGGAAGGAGTGGTCTCCCTTCGCAACCTTGTTGTGGCGGAACCGGAGCAAATAGTAGAAGATTTAATGGACCCCGAAGTTATTGCAGTTAACACTCACGACAAGCAGGAACTGGTTGCCCGCCTGCTTGGAGATCTGGATTTTCTGGCCATCCCTGTTGTAGATAAAGAAAACCGTCTTGTTGGAATTATTACCATTGATGACGCCCTCGATGTCCTGGAAAGAGAAGAAACAATGACCGCCTATTCTTCGGTGGGGGTTACACCCGTTGAACAGGAAGGGCTCCGCAGCCTCCGCCTGATTGAAGGTCCAATGACGCAGTCCCTGCGTGTAAGGCTTCCCTTTCTCCTGATAACCCTTGTGGGAGGGATGCTTGCGGGAAGATTGATCGGGGCCTTTGAGCAGACCCTGGAAACAGTAGTTGCACTGGCCTTTTTTATCCCCGTAATTATGGACATGGGAGGAAACGTTGGTACCCAGTCTTCAACTATTTTTGCCCGGGCCATTGCCCTTGGCCAGATTAAACTTGACAGTTTCTGGCAATACGTCCTAAGGGAATCACTGGTTGGTTTGGCCCTTGGTGTCTTAATTGGTGTCGGAGGGGGCCTTTTTGCCTGGTTCTGGCAGGGGGATTTTAACATTGGAATCGTTGTTACCCTTTCCCTTATTTTTACCATGGTCCTGGCGAGTGTTCTTGGTTTTTTAATTCCCCGCCTTGTTTTGGCCATGGGGTTTGACCAGGCTGCAGGTTCGGTTCCCATCATTACCAGCATAAAAGATATGAGTGGAATTTTAATTTATTTCCTTTTAGCCAATTTTTTCCTGGGAATTGTATAAAAGAGTCCCCACCTGGGACTCTTTTTCTTTTTGGAAAGGTATCCGCTGCTGAATGACGAATTAACAAAAAAAAGGGGTGATTATTTTGAGTAAAACCAAAAAAATCCTTGAGTATGCTCTGGAAATGGAAAAAAAGGGCGCCTCTTTTTACAGGGAACAGGCCAAAAATGTACATGATTTTGAGGCCAGAAAGCTTTTCGAAAAGCTATCGGATTTTGAACAGGAACACGTAAACTTTATCCAGAATAAAATTTTGGAACTGGGAGAAAGGCAGGCAATTTCTTTTGACCCAGAAAACATTACTGAAGAAGAGTTCATTTTTGAAAGACGACAGGAAGAAGAACTGGACCAGAAAACAAAAAAGGACCTGCCAATCATTCGCATGGCTTACCTTATAGAGAAGGATTTCCACGATTTTTATAAAAAGGCAAGCCAGCAGGTTTCTGAAAAAGAAGCCAGGGACCTTTTTGTCGAACTGGCCAACTGGGAAGAAAAACACCTTAACTACCTCTATAAAATGTACCAGCAGATGATGCAGGAATTCTGGTTTGACATGGGCTTCGAACCTTTTTAAGATTTTTCTTTACCACAGGAGGGATATCCCTGATGCAATTCCGCCCCCTAAAACCTGAAGACAAAGAGGCTGCCCTTGCCATTGCGGCTGAAACATGGGATGGAGAGGACTACATTCACCTTGTCTGGGATGAATGGCTAAATGAAGAGGACGGTGAGTTCACTGCCGTCCTCATTAATGGAGAACTGGTAGGATACGGCAAGTTTACCCTTCTCGGCCCCGGAGAAGCCTGGTTACACGGTGCCCGAATAAAAAAAGAAAGGCGAGGTGAGGGAATCGGAAGCGGTCTACTGGAATATTTCCTGGAAAAAGCCAAAAAAGATGGCGTGGACGTTGTCCGCTATGCCGCTCATTCCTCAAATGAAGCTTCAATTAATATGGCCCGCAACCGGGGGGCACGTATTGCAGGGAAATATCACCTTTTCAGTCGTCCCCTGAATGCACCCACACCTGAATCCAAAACTGTTCCCCGGCGCATAACAGAAATTACCCCTCAGATAATGGAAGATATCAGTCGCAGCCCTTTCATAAAATACGGGAATGGTTACATGGCAGCCAACTGGCAGTTTCGGCACCTAAGCCAGAACAGCCTGGAAAAATATATTGAAAAAGGCCAAATATATTCCCTGCATCGGGGTTATATACTATATACTCCGCCTTCTTCCCCAAATGATTTTGCCTACATTTCTTCAATTTCTGGCAGTCTGGAGGTGCAAAATCTCCTTCTAAACTGGACCTTGAACCTGAGCAAAAAACAAAAGGCCGGTTCAGTTATGGTTAAAATCCCTTCCTATCCTCCCCTGATTCAGTTTTTCAAACGACGGGGATTTTTACCCTGGGGAAAGGCCACCGAACCGGATTTTCTACTCCTGGAGTTTTCTGTTTCCTGAAAAAAATCGATCCAGATTTTATACCGATTTATCTGGACTGTGGAGGTGGTTTGTTTGCAGTTAAAAATGCAAGACCTGCTTTCTCTAAGCAAATCTAATTACTGTGATATTCGAATTGAAGAAACCGAGGTTACATTCATTTCTTTCCGGGGCAGGGAAATTGAGAAAATGGAACGTAAAATTCAGTTTGGAGGATGTATTCGAAGCCTCATCGGAAATGGATGGGGTTTTGTTTCATTTAACCACCTGGATGACCTGGAAAAAAAGCTGCGTCTGGCCGAAGAACAGGCCAGCACAATTAACAGGGTGAAAAATGGATCTACAACTCTCGCTCCGGCCGAACCAATAGAAGATGAAGTTTTTACAAAATATCTCGAAGACCCACGGAAAATTACTCTAAAAGAAAAAGCAGAACTCCTTGAACACTATAACCAGCTTATTCTGAAAGCCGATCCCCGCATCACCAGCACTCGAATTGTCTACTTTGACAAACATACTAATTGGTATTTCGCCAATTCAGATGGCTCTTTCATCTACCAGGAAAAGACAGATATCGGGGGCAATCTTGGGGCAACGGCAAGTGACGGGCAGGATAGAACCTACGATGCAGTATCTTTTGGGTCAACCAATGATTTTGGAACCGCACGGGGACACGATGAAGCAGTTATAGCTGCCGCCCAGAGGGCTGCTGACCAGTTAACCGCTCCCACCGTAAAGGGCGGAGAGTACACAGTTATCCTGGACCCTGAAATGGCAGGACTCTTTGTCCACGAAGCTTTTGGGCACTTAAGTGAAGCCGATGAAATTTATGAAGATAAAAACCTCCTCAAGCTGATGCAACTGGGGACCCGCTACGGCCCCTCTTTTTTAAATATTTATGATAGTGGACGGGAATGGGGAAATCGGGGCTGCATGCAATACGATGACGAAGGAACTCCAACGGAAAAAACCTACCTGATTAAAGGTGGGGAAGTTGTGGGACATCTTCACTCCCGGGAATCAGCTGCCAAAATGGAAGCTCGGCCAACTGGAAATGCCCGGGCAATCAACTATCGTTTTCCTCCCATCTGCCGCATGCGGTCAACCTGTATTGAAGCCGGTCCTGACACCTTCGAAGAAATGCTTTCGGGAATCGACCTGGGGGTGTATGCCATCGGGGGTATCGGGGGAGAAACAAATGGAGAGCTTTTTACCTTCACTGCCACCCGAGGTCAGATGATCCGCAACGGCAGGCTTGCAGAACCTGTAAAAAACGTTACCCTGACCGGGAATGTCTTTCATACCCTCGATAATATCGACCGGATCGGGAAGGATTTTGTAATTTTGAATAATGCTGGCGGTTGCGGAAAATTCGAACAATCACCACTTCCCACCAGTGAGGGATCACCTCATATTCGGGTCCAGAACGTCGTAATTGGAGGTGAGAGTTAATGCAATTAAAAAAAATGCTGCAAGCAGGGGAACAGGGTGATCTCTACAGGAAACAAAGCAGCCATACTACTGTTCAATTCGCCAATAACCGTTTGAAGAAAATTAATTCCGGGGAAACCAATCGGGAAGTCCTGCGGTTGATAAAAAACGGAAGAATTGGAATTGGGGAAAATACCAAACCCAACAATAGAGAATACTTAAGTAAAATGGCAAGAGAAACCTTAGATTATGGTCCCCGCGTTGACTTTGCCTTCCCCGC
The DNA here is from genome assembly GCA_003551665.1 of Halobacteroidaceae bacterium. Taxonomy (GTDB): domain Bacteria; phylum Bacillota; class Halanaerobiia; order B1SED10-174; family B1SED10-174; genus T1SED10-26. The sequence goes on along the minus strand of PUNE01000127.1, from coordinate 22,178 downwards.
GCAGACCCGGTTAAAAAAGCCCGAGATCTGGGACGAAGAGTTAGTAAACCTCCCCCTGGAAGAGTTGATCCAAACTGCACAGGATTTTATCAATAAGGCTACACAATATCATCCCGACATCCAGGCAGAAGTCAGCATCCAGAAAGAAAAAAATTTCTTCGAGCTGGAAAACAGTGCTGGTTTTTCCAGTTCATTCCGGCAAAGCCAGGTAAAGGTCCTTTTTGCCCTGAGATTAATTGAAGGGAAAAACCTTCTGGTCAACTACTCTTTTCCCCAAAGAACTCACTGGCGGGATATCGACTGGGAAAACGATTGCGAAAATCTCCTGCGGGAAATTGACTGGGGGCGTACCAATGTACCCCTGCGCTCAGGAAACTATCCTGTCCTTTTTATTCCCGAAACTTTAGCAGATATTCTCCACCCGGTGGAGGCCTGTCTGAACGGACAGGCAGTTGTCCGTGGCCTTTCTCCCTGGGAAAACAGGCTTGGAGAACAGGTTTTTTCTTCCGAGTTCAGTCTCTCCAACCAGGGGATTTTGGATCGGGGCCCTGCAAGTAAGCCCTTTGATAGGGAAGGAGTGGCCTGCTCCTCCTTCCCCCTGATAGAAAAGGGAAGGCTTAAGAATTACGTTCTTGATCTGGAAACAGCTCACAAATTGGACCTTTCTCCTACTGGGACCGGGGGAGAAAATGGTCCGGACTTCAACAACCTGGTTATGGAACCCGGAAATAATTCTTTTTCGGAAATGCTGGAAAGTATCGATGAAGGGCTTTTGATTGCGGGAACCATGGGTGCCTGGGCAGGCAATCCTTACGGGGGCCAGGTTAGCGGCAATATTTCCCTGGGATATAAAATTAAAAACGGCCGGATTGAGGGCAGGGTTAAAGATGCCATGTTCTCCCTCAATATTTTCCAGGCTTTCAAAGAAAGAATCTCTGCAATAGGTTCGGAACAAAAGTGGGCGGATAATATGCTTCTGCCTCCCGTATTGATCAACCCAGTCAATATATCCATTAAGGGTTAGGAGGAAAACAGGTGGGTTTATTCAGCTCGGTTTTAATAATTGTAAATCCTGTTGCCGGAGGGGGGCGGGCGGGAAAACTTATTCCCGAACTCCATAAAAGGCTAAAACATTACGGGATCCCATATGAACTGGTGAAAACCGATGCACCTGACCACGCAACCCACCTGGCAGAGGAAGCCGGTAACAATAACTTTGATGCGGTTTGTGCAGTCGGGGGAGATGGAACAGTTAACGAAGTAATAAATGGTCTGGGGCCGGAAGGCCCCGTCTTTGGAGTTATACCTCTGGGAACAGGAAATGACCTTGCCCGCAGCCTGGGAATATCCCTCCAGCCCCTGGAAAGCGTTTCACTTCTGGCCGGAGGCCGAATTCGCAGGATTGATCTGGGAAAAGAAAAAGACCGGCTCTTTTCTATTATTGCTGGAGTTGGTTTTCCCGCTGAAGTAATGCATAGAACCAATAATTACAAAGGATTGCTTCGGGGTTCCATGGCCATAGCCTATAACGTTGTTAAAACGGTTTCCCTGCTCCAACCCATTCCCCTTGAACTTGATCTTGATGGGGAAAAACTAATTCGCCAGGCCAGTGGGGTTTTCATTCTCAATACCCGTTTTACTGGAGGTGGCCTGATGGTGGCCCCTGATGCCGATCCACAGGATGGTTTGCTGGACGTGGTAATCATGAACAATCTTTCTCGGGGAGGATTGCTTGGCCTGCTCCCACGGGTTTACAGCGGTGGACACCGCAATCACCCCCAGGTGGAATTCCACAGAGCCAGCAAGATCAATCTTACAACTGTTGCGGATTATCCAAAAATGTTTGACGGTTCAATTTATGGCTCCACCCCTCTCCAGGTTGGAGTTATTCACCAAAAATTTAGGGTTATTTGCCCCGAGGAGGAATGAAAAATGCCTGATCCACGTATAGCTAAAATGGCCCGGGTCCTGGTCAACCATTCCCTGGATTTAAAGGAAGGTCAGAAGCTGGCAATTAATTCTCAGGAAGCTGCCTACCCCCTTATTAAAGAAGTTTTCCGGGAAGGAATCCGCATGGGAGCTTACCCTGAAACTCGCTTGCAGTTGCCAGGGCTCACAGAAATCCTATTAAAAGAAGGGGCCGACCACCAGGTCGAGTATATTTCGCCTGTAGTCAATCTTATTGCCAACGAATATGACGCCTTGCTCAGTATCAGTGCTCCATTAAATACCCGGGAATTGAGCAACATTTCCCCGGAGAAAATGAGACAGAGCCAGAGGGCAAGCACTGAAATCATGCAAACATTTATGAAACGAGCAGCCGAAGGAAAACTGAGCTGGTGCGGAACCCAGTATCCAACTTACGCCGCTGCCCAGGAAGGAAATATGTCCCTTGACGAATATACTGAATTCGTTTTCGGGGCCTGCCTGCTAAATGAAAAGGATCCCATTGCAGCCTGGAAAAAAATCCACAACCAGCATGAAAAATATATAAACCACCTGGAAAAATGCTCTGAACTCCATTTCAAGTCCGAAGACACTGACCTAAAAATGAATATTTCGGGACGAAAATGGGAAAACTGCGATGGAAAAAACAACTTCCCCGACGGGGAAATCTTTACTGCTCCAGTAGAAGATTCTGTAAACGGCCATATCCGTTTCAGCTTTCCCGGAATATACCTGGGCCGGGAAATTGAAGATATCAGGCTAACCTTCTCCCGGGGAAAGGTAGTTAATGCCACTGCCAAAAAAGGAGAAGACCTGCTCCAGACAATTCTCGAAACTGATGATGGCTCTTCCTATGTAGGAGAGATTGCAATGGGGACCAATTATGGGATCAAACATTTCACCAAAAACATGCTCTTTGATGAAAAAATTGGCGGAACCATTCACCTGGCCCTGGGTAACGGGTACCCTGAAACGGGAAGCAAAAATAAATCCGCAATCCACTGGGATTTATTGTGCGATATGCGCACCGGTGGAGAAATTTTCGCCGATGGGGAATTGATCTACAAGGATGGTAATTTCCAAATATAATCCAGGAGGACTGAAAATGCACTTTTTATCAGGGCACCTTAAAACCACAGCTTATTTTTTGGCTACCTGGATATTCCTCCTCTTTCTTGTCTTCGCCCGACTGGTCTCTATGGGTCTCCTTGAATTAACACCGGCAGCATTTTGGGATTTTCTCAATGCCCCCTGGAATATAAACCACATAAAATCTTCCCAGTACGGTCTTCCCACTGCCACCCTTGTAACAGGCGGGTTATTTTCCACATTTTCCCTGGCCCTGCCGGCAATCCTTCTTGCTCTACCTGTCCTGTACCGTTTCTGGAAAGAGGGGTTGCCCCCGGTATTCATTTCCGCAGCAAAAGTTATCAGCTCCGCCCCCTTTTTCTGGTGGGGCCTGGTTTTTGTGGGTTTTTTTCATTTATTTAATCTTCCCCCGGAACATAACCCCCTTATTCCCTTCTTTCTGGCATTCCTTTTTTATACATTTGCGGGGGTTAATTTCCTCCGGAGACCAAGGCCCTGGCCAGCCCAGGTATCTTTTGTTTTAATGGCCACCGGTTCCCATCTTGCTTTTGAAACTGTAGTTGCCTGGCCTGGAATTGGGCCCCTGCTTTTTAACAGTATTCTTCAGCAGGATTACCTTTTGGTTGCAGTAATATTTGCTGCAATCATTAGCCTGGTTATGCTCATTAACTGGTTATGGGTAATGGGAGAAGAAACAAATAAAATTCTTAGGGGGGAGGGGGTTAAATGACAAAAAAAATCCCGAAACAGATACCAACTCCCTTTTTTCCGAGAATAAAAAAACTCTTTTTAGACCACCCGGGATATCCCCTGAACCTCCTGGCAATAATTTTTCTTTTTGGCCTAATCCTGGTTCCCTTAATCCCCCCCCTGGATTCATTAGGTTTCTTCCAGAAAACCCGCCACACGCTTCTCATCTCTGGAGGGCTGGCATTACCGGTGACCCTGTTTTTCTACCTCCTTGCTCTATTTCCCAGGGTTAATCTTTTGCCTTTCTGGAGCGGCCTGCCTCCTATTATTCTGGCCCTGTTTTTATTGGCAACAGGTTTTCACTTTTTGCCTGCCCTGGCCCTGGGTTCAATTGGATTTGCAGGACTGGATATTTATCCCAGGCTTGCTGGTTTCCTTGAAAAACTTAACGAGCACCCCTCTTTTCTGGCCAGTCGGGTTGTAGATTTGTCCCCAACCACCCGGTTTTTCCGAATCACCCTACCCGCTTCACTTTCTCCCCTGATAAAATCCTTTATCCGGATCTTCCTTTGTATCCTAACAGTTGAAACCACAGTTAGCTTTTTAGGCATAGTTCCCTCTTTCTTGCCCACATGGGGAACCGCATTGAACAACGCCTACCTTCATTCCAACTGGCCCAATAACTGGTGGAGTTTCCTCTGGCCAGGGCTCCTTTTCCTTCTTACAGCACTGGCCTGTTCACTCCTGACAGAAGGGGGAAAAAAGGATGCTCATTGAAATAAAAAACCTTGAACGGGATAAGAACCACTCACCGGCTCTTAACATCAGTTCCTTTCATCTGGCAGAAGGCCAGAGATTTCAAGTTGCAGACCCTGCAGGTCAATTGACGACAATTTTAAAAAATGGGGAACTCTTCCCCCGGCTTGCTGAAGATGCACTATGGGTTAGCCCAGAACCAAATGATTATTTTAACCCCACTCAATCCCTGGGAAAACAACTGTCTGCTGCTGCAGGTAGCACTGCCGAAAAGATTATTACCTTGCCTCCGGGTTTTTTGCAAAAGAAGCCGGCATACTTCCCCTCCTATATTCTAAATATTTTTCGGTGGTTGGATATTGCTTTCTCTGCCCCGCCCCTGGTCATCGCCCGGGATGCACTTACAGATCTTGGCCCTTTTGCCCGCCAGCGAACCCTCGAAGAGCTTTTTCAGCTTTTCTCTCAAAAAAATACTGCTCTTCTACAGCTTCTCGACCAGAATCTTCCCCAAAACCCACTTATCCAGGACTACTTCCAGGTGAGTGCTGGTGATATAATCTCCATTCCACCCCCTGAAAAAAATCCTTCCTCAGAATTGAAACCAGCTCCTCCTGATTACAAGATCCTTTCCCTGCATAATTTTCAGGTTAATACCAGCGAGGAATGGAATATTGATGTCGCTCAAAACCAGTCCTGGACCTTTATCTGCGATAGCAAACAAACTGCTGAAAGCCTGGGTCAGATCCTCGCAGGGATAAAAAGCCCGGACCGTGGGACAAGGGTATGCATATTGAAACCCCGGGAGATGCTCTATTACCAGCACCCTGTTTTTCTGCCGGGGAAAACAATAGGCAAGAGCATTTTATTATTTTCCCGGCATTTAAAGGCAGGTAAAAACCTTGAGCAAATTTTCCCGGAACTTCAGGAAAAAATCACCAGCTGTTTCCCCCTCCAGCAGGATAATATCCTTTCAGCTTTTCCCGGTGAAATTTCCCCCGCCCAGGAATTGAGTATTTTCCTTTTATGGGCCTCTATTATCCAGCCCCGCCTGGTTATAATAAATAATCCGGGGGGGTTGATCCCCGAAAACCTTAAATTGCTTCATTCCATAATAAAAGACCAGAGGACAAATGTTACCATCACCACGACCAGAACCGACCTCTCCCTAACTCACAACCTGGGAATAATTTTTCGAGGTAACCTGATTGAAGATGGTCCTCAGCAATCCATCCGGGAAAAACCGCTCCACCCCTACTCTAGAGCAATTCTGGGATCTGATATGGATTTATCCGTTCCCTTACCCGTCCAGGATCCAATTAACGGGTGTTCTTTTCATTCCGCCTGCAGAGATGCCCTTCCTTATTGCGGCTGGGAAGGGGCCGACCTTGAGAACCTTATCCAAAAAAGCGATCTTAGTCAATCCATTAACAGTTTCGGTCATAAAGATGGCGACCTGGCATTGGAACTCGCCCATTCGGCTGGTATTTCCTGGCAGGACTTAATAGAGAAAGTTCAGGCATTAATGGCTTCTGAACATGAAGTACTGGCCAAAGCCTGTACAGAAGTTGAATATGAAAACCGGCGGGTTTGGGTAAGGTTTTCCCAGAAAGCCCCCCCGGTTCTTAAAAAAGTTGAGCCCGGCCGCCGGGTTGCCTGCCACCTTTTCAAGTAAAAACCTCTGATTTAATCAGAGGTTTTGTCTTTTCTATTCCTTTTTGCAGCCCCAAATTCTTCCTGCACCCTTTTTTGGATTTCCGTTTGGGCAAAATAATCATACCCGGAAAAAGCCAGAGCCTTTGCCCCCAGCAGCATGGCCTCGAAGGCTCTGGGGCTGTTTGCTGCCAGAGCAAACTCCCTTGTATGTCCGGGTTGGGGTTCGTCCATTATTTTAATAGTGGGATGAATGGCCGGAACAACCTGACTTACATCTCCAATATCAACTGAACCCTTTGCTGACCCCTCTTCAATTTCCCCGGGAGAAACACCAAGTGAAACCAGGTTTTCCTGGAAGAGATCATTCAGTTTTTGATTTGATTTCAGAGGAGCATAACCCATTTCGTAGTTGGATATTTCAACCCGGCATCCTGTCGCTAGTGCAGCACCCTCGGCGCAATTAACCACCCTTTCCTTTATATCTGCAAGCTGGCTTAATTCAGGTGCCCGCAGATAATACCTGGCCTGGGTCTGCTCGGGAATCATATTTGCTGCTTCACCACCCCTGGAAATAATTCCGTGGATTCTAACCCCATCAGGAACCTGCTGTCTTAAATTGCTGATTGCATTATACATGTTAACTACAGCATCCAGCGCATTCAAACCCTTTTCCGGAGAAGCTGCAGCATGGGATGATCGGCCAAAAAAATCAAACTGGACTGCTTCCAGCGCCAGGGAGCTGCCGCTCTTTTCATATTTACTGGAGGGATGAACCATCATGGCAACATCCACTTCGGAAAATGTCCCTGCCTCCACCATGCTTACCTTGCCCCCGTCAGTCTCTTCGGCGGGAGTACCGATTACAACTACCCTCCCTGCCCCAGGAGGAAGCACCTTTCCAAGGGCTGCAGCCGCCGCAACTGACATAACCCCTATGAGATTATGTCCGCAGGCATGGCCCAGGTTGGGGAGCGCATCATATTCCGCCAGAAAAGCAATAGTCGGCCCACCTTCTTTATTCCCTTTTTCCGCCCAGAAAGCAGTTTCCAGCCCGGCTGTTCCCTTTTCAACTTCAAAGCCAAGTTCAATAAGCAAATCAACCAGGACTTTTTGAGCCCTGAACTCCTGATGTCCCAGTTCGGGATTTTCCCAGATGTAGCGGGCAACTTCTTCCCAGCGATCTTTTTTTTCCTCGATGTAGTTATTGATTTTATCTTTCACCGGCCACCTCTCCTTTTAAGGTAAACAAAGCCCCCTCAGGGGCTTTGTTTATTTTACTGGCTCCAGGCCAATTTCTATCTGCTCTTCACCCAGATTCAGTTCTTTTTTAATTGGCATTTCCACCTCATCCGTAGATTTCAGGCTGTCAGCCAGGGCTTCTGTTTTTATATATTCTCCGTACTCTTCCATGACCCGCTCCAGCAATCCTTCGGTCCTGAAAGAAATATTAATTCTCGTTTCAACCTCCAGACCGCTGTCCTTGCGAAGAGTCTGGACGTGCCTGAGAATATCGCGGGCAAGTCCCTCTCGCAGAAGCTCAGGAGTTATTTCAGTATCAAGGGCAGCCAGGACACCTTCTTCTTCAATAACAGCTTTATCAGCCGGGGCTTTTTTCTGGATATTAATCTCCTCGGAACTCAGCTCAACCTCCTGATCTTCAAGTTTAAGAGTTATTTTCCCATGCTCTTCAAGAACTTGTACTGTCGTCTCACTATCAATTTCCTCCAGGGCTTTCTTGATCCTGGGAACCAGGGGACCGTACTTTGCTCCCACTTTAGCAAAATTGGGCTGCAGCCTGAAATCATAAAACCCTACTCCCTCAGCAACAACCTCAATATTTTTAATATTGACCTCGTCCTTGATAATTTCCATGCCTTTTTCAATTGCCCGACTCATCTCCTCATCTCCGGCAACTTCCAGGAGGTTCAGGGGCTGCCTTACCTTGATTCCAGCCTGGTTCCGGGCAGAATGGGCAACACTGCAAACCTTCATTATTCGGTCCATTTCCTCCAGAAGCTCATTATCAATCCATTCTTTTTCAACCAGGGGATAAGCACAGAGGTGAACGCTTTCCGGCTGATCTGACAGGACACCCCGGACCAGGTTCTGGTAAACATCCTCGCTGATGAAGGGGAGTAGGGGGGCAATGAGTTTGTCAATAGCAACCAGGGTGTAATAGAGAACCTGGTAGGCCTGGTCTTTGTCCGAATCCTCTTCTCCCTTCCAGAAGCGGCGCCTGTTTCTTCGCACATACCAGCGAGAGGTATCTTCAATCAACCCATCCAGGCTCCTCAGCCCCCGCATGGTATCGTAATTCCACAGCGCTTCGTCCATCTCCTCAATGGTTTTTTGCACTCTGGCAATAAGCCATCTGTCCAGGAGTTCAGAATGGCTATCTCCCTTTTTCTCGGGATCCAGGGGAACCCTGTGAGGATCTTTTTGGGGGCGCCAACCGTCCAGCCTGGCGTAGGTTATGAAGAAAGAATAGGTATTCCAGAAGGTCAGGAGTTTCCGCTTGACTTCTTCTCCGATACTATAGCCAAAGTTTAGATTAACATTGGGATTGCGGGAAGTGTAAATATACCGCATTATATCAGCACCCATTTTTTCCACTGCGTCATCAAACCAGATAGCGTTGCCCCAGCTCTTGTGCATGGGCCGCCCGGTCTCATCGTGAACTTTCTCATAGGTCATTACCCGCTTGTAAGGGGGAGTATCTTCAAGAACACTGCTCATAAATAGTTGGGCATAAAACCAGAGCCGGATCTGCTCCCGCATTTCTACCACAAAATCGGCAGGGAACCATTTCTCCCAGTAGTGGCGCCCATCCTTTCTGTCCAAATAACCCAGAGTGGAAAAAGGAACTATTCCTGCATCCAGCCAGCAATCACCAACTTCAGAAATCCTCTCCACCTCTTCTCCACACTGAGGACAATTAATCCTGTACTGGTCAATCCAGGGCCGGTGTAGTTCGGGGAGGTCGGTTACCGGAGTTGTGGCCTTTTCCTCAAGTTCCTCCCGGGAAGAAATTATAGTTACTTTCCCACAGGAGCAGGAATAAAACGGCAGGGGCAATCCCCAGAACCTCTTTCTGGAAATACACCAGTCTCCCATGTTATTAAGCCAGTCCGCCATCAGTTTGCCGGCATAATCTGGCTGCCAGTGAACTTCCCTGGCATTGGCAAGCATGGGTTCGCGCATGGGATCCCCTTTAATAAACCATTCCTGTTCAAGGCGGAAAACCAGTTCTTCCCCGCAGCGCCAGCATACGGGATAACGGTGATGGTACTCCTCCACCTTCAACAGGTAGCCCTTCTCAGCCAGGTTGTCAATAATCGGTTGTCCAACCTCTATGGCATTTTTCCCCGTCAGGAAACCGAAACCCTTGAAATAATCTCCTGCTTCATCAATCGGGGCAATTATATCCAGGTTGTGTTCCTGGCTCAGGCCATAGTCTTCTGCACCACATCCTGGTGCAATATGGACTATACCCGTTCCTTCCTCACCACTTACATCTTCCCATGGAATTACCCTGTGTTTTACTTTTTCCTGGGCGGGCAATTCATCGAATGGGCCCCGGTAGGCCAGGCCGAGGAGTTTTTCTCCCCTGACTCTCTCAGCCACAGGGTGCTCGCCATCAAGGCGCTCACTGGCCTCCTCAGCAACCCAGACATATCTATTTTCCAATTTAATCTTGAGATAATCCAGTTCAGGATTTACTGCAAGGGCAACGTTTGCAGGAAGGGTCCAGGGAGTTGTTGTCCAGACTGCAAAATATTCATCTTCCCGCCCCTCGATGGGCAGAGTAATAAAAACTGAAGGGTGAGTCATATCCTGGTAAGAATCAGCCAGTTCGTGCTGGGAAAGGGATGTTCCACAGCGTAAACACCAGGGCATTACACTACTACCTCTGTACAGAAGACCCTTCTCCTGGCAGACTTTTAGAAAATGCCAGATATGCTCGATATTGCTATCATCCATTGTATAATAGGAGTTCTCCCAGTCCATCCACTGCCCCAGGCGTTTGGACTGCTCGGTCTGAATGCCGGCGTACTTCTCAACCCTTTCCCGGCAGGCCCGGGCAAAATTATCCAGACCATAATTCAGAATATCTTTTTTGGAATTTAAGTCCAGGGCTTTTTCCACCTCGACTTCAACCCAAAGGCCCTGACAATCAAACCCATTTTGGTACCTTTGGTCAAAACCATGCATTGCCCTGTGCCTCTGGAAAACGTCCTTGTAGGTCCTTCCCCAGGCATGGTGGACTCCCATGGGGTTGTTGGCGGTAATCGGCCCATCAATAAAAGAATAGTGATCATTACCTTTATTTTTTTCCTGAAGTTTTTTAAAAATCTGCCTGTCCTCCCAGAATCTTAAGATTTCTCTTTCGAGCCTGGGAAATTCAGGTTTGGCGGGAACTTCTTTAAACATCCTTCTTCCTCCTTTGCTTAATGCTGGCAATAAAAAAAACCCGATCCTCTTTAAGGACGGGGTTTCCCGCGGTACCACCTTAATTGGCCAAAATAGCCCACTCAATCAGGCACTCCAATGCCCTACCCCTGTTAACGGTGAGGCAACCGACAGACTTACTGATAATTCAGTCTGCAGCTCCCGGGTGATATTCCCCACTTCCTATCTACCGGGCTTCCACCAGCCCCGGTTCGCTATAAGAGTCAGTAATGGGTACTCCTCCCGCTCCTAGCCTATTTGGAGTTATTTTACCACAGGGATCCTCCAGAGTCAACAATTTCACCCCCGGCAGACCTTCAACAAAACTCCATCAGACCAGGTTCTCAAAAATACCCCGGGTATAAAAAAATTTATAGACTCAAAAATTAAATAGCTACAATAACCATCCCCAGTTCTTTCTCCAGGTTCTTTATTTTTTCTAGTTGCTCGGAGGAAAGCTTTGCTGGCGTAACTTCTTTGCAGGAAAAAGCAAGAAGGATCGAACCCAATTCCTTCTCCAGAGCCTTTAAGCCTTCCAGTTTCTCCTTATCCATGGCCGCATATGAGCAAATCATGGGGTCACTCCTTTCTTATAATTATTTTTAATTTGGTATTTTTATTTAATTCTAACAGGGGTTTCCCCTCATGTCAAACAACTAAAGCCCCTTTTTTGTAAGGAGTTTTTCCATTCTTCTTTTTTGGAAGGCTATAACCCTATTAAATTTCTTTTTAAGTTTCTTTTTCCCCGAAAAAAAAGCACCTGCAAAAACAGGTGCCTTCATTTTTAGTTGCTCGGGGGTTCGAAGCGCTTGGCAAAACCCTGGGTGAGCCTGTCAATTACAATAGCCAGAATTACTACGCTAATACCTGCCTCAAAACCCCTTCCCACGTCAATTCTGTTGATGGAAACAAGAACCTCATACCCCAGTCCACCTCCACCAATCATTGACGCAATAACCACCATGGCCAGAGCCATCATGGTTGTCTGGTTAACGCCTGCAAGGATGGAGGGCATGGCCAGCGGAATGCGCACTTCTTTGAGAAGTTGAAAACGGGTAGCTCCATAAGCCAGTGCAGCCTCCTGGACCTCCTGGGATACCTGGCGCAAACCAAGGTTTGTAAGCCTGATTACCGGTGGGACAGCATAAATTACCGTTGCCAGGACTGCGGGTACTTTCCCCAGGCCAAAAAGCATCATTGTTGGGATGAGGTAAACGAAACTGGGCATGGTCTGCATGGCATCAAGAATAGGCCGGCCCAGACCTTCCATCCTTTTAAACTCAGCCATAATAACTCCTAAGGGAATACCAATGATTATGGCAATAACAACTGCAGTTAAAACGATGGCAATTGTTTCAATGGCCAGGTCCCACAGGCCGAAAAGCCCGACAATAACCGGTAAAATACTCAAAACTATAGTAAGTCCAATCTTTTTTGTGGTGAAAAAAGCAGTTAGAGCAATAGCCAGGATATAAATCCACCAGGGGATAGTTTCCAGTCCAGAATGGATATTTAATAGGAGCGAAAGGATGATCCCCGACAGAGCATCGAAAAATGCTGAAAAAGTTGTTAAAAGCCAGTTGGTAAAATCATTGATCCATCGTGCTATGCTAAACTCCCACGCATCAGGAAACATCCTCTGTCAACCCCTTTCTATCCTGCTTGCCTTTGTTTTCTTTTTCCGCTTCTTGAAACATTTCTTTTTTATCCTGGACAAAACGGGCAACATATTCATCTGCAGGGTCATCCAGAATTTCTTCGGGTGTTCCAACCTGGACAAAAGATCCCCCGCGCATTACTGCCATCCGGTCACCCAGGCGCATCCCTTCATCAAGGTCATGGGTAACAAAGAAAATTGTCTTGTTTGTTTTTTGGTGGAGGTCAACCATTTCTTCCTGCATCTCTCGCCTAATCAGCGGATCCAGTCCGCTAAATGGCTCATCCATTAGCAAAATTGGTGGGTCGGAAGCAAGGGCCCTTGCAATTCCTACTCGTTGCTGCATACCTCCACTTAGATTTGCTGGATAATAATTATCCCATCCCTCCAGCCCAACGGTGCTGAGCAATTCCCTGGCTCTTTCTTCCCGCTCCCTGCGAGGGACCTTTTTTAAATTTAAACCAAATGAAACATTCTCCAGGACAGTCCGGTGGGGAAGGAGGCCATAGTGTTGAAACACCATGGCCGCCGCATTCCGCCGGAATTGAGTTAATTCTTGGTTGCTAAGGGAAGAAACATCTTCCCCGTTCATATTAATGCTGCCTGCAGTCGGCTCCACCAGCCGCATCAAACACCTGATCAGGGTTGATTTCCCGCTGCCGGAAAGACCCATTACCACAAAGACTTCCCCGGAGTCAACGGAAAAAGAAACATCGCGGACTGCAACAACGGCTTCCCGTTTTTCTTCCATTTTCGATAACTTCTCCGGTTGATCAAGGGGTACATTTTCTTTTCTGGGTCCATAGACCTTCCACAGGTCTTTTACTTCAATTGCCTTGGTCACTAGTTACCAAGCTCCTCGGCTATAGCCGCTTCTACTTTTTCTATTAAGCTGTCCTGGACGAACCATTCATGCCAAACATCCCTGTAATTGTCCAAAAACCATAAAGCTGCTTCTTCGATTGAAGCTTCCTCTTCCCTCATGTAGGCAAGAATTTCATTGTTCTGGTCCATGGTGGTTTCGTAGTGAGCCAGGAAGGAAACCATCTGGGGCGATTTTTCGACCAGACCAGAGTTTACCGCAATATGGACCGGGCAGGGGTTAAATTCAGTACCTTTATCTTCTTCCCACTGTTCGGAGTCATAGGGAGGTTCTTCCAGCATGGTCAGATCTAATAGACCAGTCAACCAGGTGGGCTCCCAGTAATACCCGATAATGGGTTCTCCCCGTTCGTAAGCCGTGACAAAAGCAGTTGCCAGGGCGGCGTCAGAACCAGGATTGAAGATTTCAAAATGCTCATCGAGCCCATAGGTTTCAAATTTGGTAATATTAATGTCGTGTACAACCCATCCTGGAGGAGCATTGTAAAAGCGTCCCTTATCAGGGTTTTCAGGATCGCGGAATAGTTCCCAGTGATCGGGAAGGTCAAAAACGGATTTTAAATCAGGAGCTATTGGGTCAATACCACGATCTTCATCCCCTTCAATTACAAAGGTCGGAATATACCAGCCCTGGGGAGAATCGGGGAAATTGGGCCCTAAATCAATAATATCTCCGGCTTCCATTGCTTCTTCATGGATTTCTCGAGTATTATCAACCCACATCTCCATGGAAACATCAACATCACCGCGCCGCAGACCGGTAATCAGGGGAACAGTTTCTCCAAACTCATATACCGGTTCAAAGCCAAAGGCATGCTTGGCAATAAAACCTGCAATTCTGTTGTGGACCTGGACACTATCCCAGTTAAAATCGGCAAAAACCATTTGTTCCTGCGCATCAACTTGAGGACTCCAAGAAAACACCATGAATAGCATTAATAGTACAGTCGCCATCCTGACCACTGCTCTCTCTTTAATCTTCACTACTACCTTCCTCCTTTTGATAATTTATTGGGGGGGGAAACCTGTTCTTTTTCCATAATCCGGGCCACCTTCTCCTCCAACTCCTCCAACCTTCCCTTGATTCCCTCAATTTCTCTCTGGAAATGATTAATGGGGTCACTGACAAAAAATTGATTGTGGCGGGCATTATTAATCAAACTATAAACCGTTTGATTCCTGTAAAGAGTAGACCTTGCAACTCCCAGTTTCCTCGCAACGGCTTGAAAATCAATTTTTTCCCCGCCCTCATTTAGTTCTCTGAGTGCTTTTTCCGTGGCATGGATTAAATTGGTTTTTTCCTTTTGGGTGACTTTTCTCTTCACCACATTTTATCCCCCCAAAAATGCAACATCTATGCTACAAGTATAGCACAATTTTCCGCATTGTCAAGTTTGGTCCCTTGCTTCCAATTAATTGCATTAATAACCAGAGGTAGTTTTTGTTTTGGTTTAAAGGTTAATGAATTACCCCGGCGAAATAGTAAGGAAGAAGAAAAACATAAGGAGGTTTTTCCATGAAACTTTCTCACCTGGTGGAAAACATTCCCCCTTCTCCCACACTGGAAATTACAGCTAAGGTTAACGAAAAAAAAGAGGCCGGGGAAAATGTTATCAGTTTTGGAGCTGGACAGCCTGACTTTGACACCCCAGACAATATTAAAGAAGCCGCCCACAGAGCAATGCTGGATGGTTTTACCAAGTACACAGCTGCAACTGGTATAACCCCTTTAAAAGAAGCCGCAGCAGCCCAAATCAAAAGCAGCCTTGGCCTGGATTATAATCCCGGTCAGATTATTGTTGGCAATGGTGCCAAACAGGTCCTGGCAACGGCAATCATGGCCTGCTGCAATCCCGGCGATGAAGTAATTATACCTGCACCCTACTGGGTGAGCTACCCGGAAATGGCTAAAATGGCGGGGGCAAAACCCGTTTTCATTCCTCTTGAAGCACCGACTTTCGATCTGGATTTAACAGCAGTTGAAAAAGCCATAACTCCCCGGACCCGTGCAATTATTGTCAACTCGCCAAGCAACCCCACCGGAAGAGTCTATAGCGAAAATGCCCTGGCTGGACTGGCCCGGCTGGCAAAGAAACATCAAATCTGGATTATTACAGATGAAGTCTATGATTTTCTCGTTTATGGAGATAACCAGCATATTTCAATTGCTACCATTGACCCCGAAATTCAAAAACAAACACTCGTGGTTAATGCTGTGTCCAAAAAATATTCCATGACAGGATGGAGAATTGGCTGGGGTGCAGGCCCAAAAGAACTGATTGGTGCCATGGGACGGATCCAGGGGCACTATACTTCTAACCCCAATTCCATTGCCCAGAAAGCGGCTCTTGAAGCACTTTCCGGGGATCAGAGCTCGGTAGAAATAATGGTCAGAGCATTCGCAGAAAGGTGTAAATTTATTGTTAAAAGGCTGGAAAAAATGCCCGGCCTTCAACTCCAAAAACCCCAGGGAGCTTTCTACGTCTTTCCCTATATAGGAGACATTGAACAAGATGATTTTAGTTTCTGCAGGGATTTGCTGGAAGAACAGGGGGTTGCCCTGGTACCCGGCAGCGCTTTTGGTGCCCCTGGTTATGTCCGCATTTCCTTTGCAACCTCGCTGGAGGAAATTGCGGAGGGGATGGATAGGATGGAACAATTCTTAAAAAGCAGGGAGGGTTAAATTTTATGGCCAGACCCAAAATCAGTATCATTGGAGCGGGAAATGTTGGAGCAAATACCGCCCTATTCCTTTTTCTTAAGGATCTGGGGGACGTTACCCTTTATGATATCAAAGGGGATATGGCTGCAGGCAAGGCCCTGGATATCATGCACCTGGCATCGATCTGGGGAACCAACAGCCAGATAACCGGAACAGGAAATATTGAGGATACTTCAAATTCAGATCTAGTTGTTATTACTGCAGGCAAGAGACGGACTGCTGATATGACAAGGGATGACCTTCTTGCCCAGAACGGAGAAATCATAACGTCGCTGGTAGATTCCATCCAGCAAAAAAGCCCGAATTCTTTCATAATAGTGGTCACCAACCCCCTGGATGCAATGGCTCACCTGGCTCTGGAGATCAGCAATTTTGAATCCTCCCGGGTAATGGGTATGTCAGGGGTGCTGGATGCAGGAAGGCTCGCCCATTTTATCCGGGAAAAACACCAGGTGGCTATTGAAAACATTTTAACCACGGTTCTGGGAGGACATGGAGATTCCATGGTTCCTGTTGGATCTAATTCCTTTATTGCCGGACAACCCCTGGACCAGGTCCTTGAACATGATGAAATTAAGGAAGTAATAGAAAGAACCCGGGGAGCAGGAGGAGAAATCATCAAGCTCATGGGAACAAGTTCCATGTATGCTCCGGCAGCAGCAGTCTGGAAAATGGCCCAGGCAATTCTCCGGGATGAAAAAGCTATTCTTCCCTGTTCGGTTTATCTGCAGGGAGAATACAACCTCTCAGATGTTTTCCTGAGTGTTCCAGTCCTTCTGGGTAAAGGAGGCGTGGAAAGGATAATTGAACTGCCCCTGGAGAAAGAAGAATTAAAAGCCCTGCATAATTCAGCAGAAGAAGTCAAAGAACTCACCCGAAAACTGAATATAAATTAAAATAGGGGCCAATCGGCCCCTAATCTCTTTTTAAAAACCCTGTTGCACAGTGGATTCCTCCCCACCCTTTTAAAAGCTCAAAAACATCAACAGGGATAACCTTGACCCCCTTTTTCTCCAATAGCTCCCTGCACCGTGGATTTCCCTCCGCCTGGACCACAAGGCCGGGCCTGATTGCAACAAAGTTAATTCCCATTGTTTCCTTGGCCTCAGTCCTTGAAGGCGCTTCAATTACCTCGATGCCCTTTGCCTGCAGGGCAGCACAAACATCATATGGAACCTGGGGAGCGTGAACCATTACCAGGTCTTCACGGGCCAAATTAAGAATCCCATCTATGTGAGCATGACCGTAGGGTATCTGCATCCAGATAAAATTTTCAACACCCTGGCGTTCCAGTTCAAGCCTTACCTGTTGCAAACCTTCCTCATTCCCCCTGGACCCAGAAGCTAGAATAACCGTTTGGGAATCCACCCACATGGCATTGGCTCCCTCAAAAATTCCACGACCATTAATGGTCTTGATTATTGGCACTCCCAGACGGGCTAAAGCCTGGGCTACATATCTTTCCTCCCCCCTGCGGGTAGGATGGGCTGGCCTCCCAACTATCGCCCCCTGAGGGGTCATGAACATTAAATCTCTCATGAAAAAAGCGTTGGGCCTATCTGTACGCTGTTCATCGACATAATAAACATCCACCCCATAGCTTCGATAACAATCGGTCAGGCGGTCGTGGGCTTCCCGCATTTTTTCTGCTGAAACCGGGGCTCGGAAGCGAACTTCCTCATAAGAAAAATTTTCCACTTCCTTTCCAGGCCTGCGCATCAGAACGGCTTTTAGCTGGGAAACTTCTGAAGCAACTCCCCAGGAGCCCCAGTACTTTTCTATTTCTTCCCCAAAATCATTTTCCTCCGGGAACCACCTTTCCCCCGGGAGTGCATCAATATCTTTTTGCAACCAGAACACCTCCTAGTAACAATCAATCAGTTCCTGAAGCGTTTTCACCAGTTCCTTATCCAGCCGATCCTCCATGTCCTTTCTGTCTAAATATGGCCTGTTAAGAATAAGCTCTGCCGCCCTTTTTTTCCCTATTCCCGGAATGGAAACGAGTTCCTCGTGTTCAGCCTGATTAATATTGAAGGGGTATTGAATTCCGGTAATTGACCGGAAACCGTGGTCAATTATTTTTACCTGCAGGGGTTGAAAGAGTTTTTTCTTTCCCGGAATACCGATTCGTACTGGGTATGTTCCCAGGGGGCGACCGAAGGTAATATTTCCATCAGTTATTTCCGGAATAACCTCGTTGAATATCAGGCCCCGGGGGAATATTTTCTGCAGCATTGGGCGATTTACTTCCCGGTTAATGGTTTCCTTGTAACGCTCAAATGCTCCTCTGGGCACCGGTTTTTTTGGGTAATTCCCGTGGGCAATTACCTGGCGAATATTAATCCGCCGCAGTAAAAAATCCTCTTTCACAAGGTCCCTGAGGAATTCCAGGTTCAGATCCATGGTTTTTTTGCTCTCTCCCTGGAGCCCGTGCAGAAAATTCAAACCAGGCAAAAGCCTGGGCAGGCCCTTTTCCCTTGCCCCCCCAATCCTGTTAACCAGTTCAACTGCCTTTTTACATTCTTCTGGTGTTACCCCAATATTGTTAACCCTGATAACTTCTGGATCGGCCGATTCAAGCCCGAAAGAAGCGATGTCTCCAGGTGTATTGTGCCTGGTTATTATCTTTAAAAGGGCCTCTGCATCCTTTCTTCCTGCCAGGCTTCCCGGTTCTATATTATCCAGGTGCAAAACCTTAAGGCCAGGAACTTCCTCCCTGATACCTGCATATAACCTTTCCAGGGTATTTTTCCTGCCATCATTATAACTCAAAAGATCGGGCTGACAGCCCAGGCGAAAATAGCGGGCTCCCTGGTTAGCGAGCTCCCCCACCTCGGCCACAACATCCTCAGCAGGGCGGACATAGCGGAACTTTCTAAACCCTTCGCTACAAAAAAGGCATTGAGAAGGCCGCTGGCAACCCCGGTAGGTTTCCATTTCCGCAATCACGTATGGAAAGCGTGGATGGCAGGGCAAAAGAGCCGCTCCCTCCAGAGCAACTTCTCTCAGGTAAGAAATGGAAAACTCCCGAACCCCCTTCACCCTTCCTGTTACCTCTCGGACCAGTTCCTCCCCGACATAATGATCGTAGCCCGGGGGCCTGAAGCCTGCTTCTACTACCGGCCCCAGCAACCACTTTTCCCTGGCCGGGTGTTTAAGAGCGACTTTTTCCATTTCTTTCAGGCTAAGGGGCTTCCCTCCAAGGTAACGGCCGGGAACAGTTGTCCCTCCCAGAACCAGAAGCCAGTCCCCGGGGGGAATCTCTTCCCGGGCCTGATCTGCAGTCAGGTAAGAAATCTGCTCTCTTTTTATCCCTCCTCTTAAAAGAGCACCGTAAACATACCTGATCTGGGGGGAAATATAGGGGGAAACTCCCAGGCAGGATGGTTCATCAATATAGCCATCAAGGAGGATTATCTTTTGCAAAAAACCACCTCCCCTCAGCGAGGGAAAGCCGGCACTTCTTCCAGTGCCGGCCCTTTCTTACTTCACAACTATATTCATTATTCTCCCGGGAATATATATTTCCTTTACAATTTCTTTATTATCAATGTGGCGGCGGATTGAATCTACTTTTAATAACTCCTCTTTTACTTCTTCCTCTCCGGCTTCTCTGGGGACCTGGACAGTGCCCCGAACCCTGCCGTTAACCTGCACCGCAATTTCAATTGTTTCTTCTACGGTTTTATCTTCATCCCACTCAACCCATTTCTGCTGGTTGAGCTCCCCTGCAAAATCCATCGCTGTCCAAAGCTCCTCTGTTATATGGGGAGCAACTGGATTCAGGAGAATCAAGAAAGATGCAAACTCTTTCCGGGTAACTTCCCCCCTGTCATAAAATTCATTGAGCAGGCTCATCAGGGCTGCAATTGCAGTATTGTATTTCATTTTATTGTAATCTTCCGTAACTTTTTTGATGGTCTGGTGCATTTTTACTTCCAATTCTGGGGAGTAATCTTCCGTTGGTTTTACAGTTTCCTGCAGGCGCCAAACTCTATCTAAAAAGCGGCGGGCTCCTTTTACCCCCTGTTGGGACCAGGGGATATCCTGGTCGAAAGCCCCCATGAACATTTCATACACCCTGAAGGTATCTGCACCAAACTCCGCAACTACCTGGTCCGGGTTTACTACATTTCCCCTGGATTTTGACATTTTTTCATTGTTCTCTCCCAAGATCATCCCGTGGGAAGTTCTTTTTTTGTAGGGCTCAGCAGTTGGAACTACGCCTATATCGTAGAGAAATTTGTGCCAGAAGCGAGAATAAAGGAGGTGCAGGGTGGTGTGTTCCATTCCACCGTTGTACCAATCCACTGGAGTCCAGTAATCCAGGGCTTCCTTTCCCGCAAAGGCTTCGTCATTTTTGGGATCCGTGTAGCGCAGGAAGTACCAGGAGGATCCTGCCCACTGGGGCATGGTATCCGTCTCCCGGCGGGCTTTTTCTCCACAGGAGGGGCATTCTGTTTCCACCCAATCGGTAACCCTGGCCAGGGGGGATTCCCCTGTTCCCGTTGGAGAAAATTCTTCAAGTTCTGGGAGAACAAGTGGAAGTTCTTCTTCAGGCACAGGAACCCAGCCACAGCTTGGGCATTCCACCAGGGGAATTGGTTCTCCCCAGTACCGCTGCCGGGAAAAAACCCAGTCCCGCAATTTATAATTTACCTTTCTTTTCCCCAGGCCCTTCTCTTCCAGCCAGTCAATTACCTTTTCAATTGCCTCCTGGACCTGAAAGCCGTCAATAAAGTCAGAGTTTACAAGGATCCCTGCCTCTGTATCCGTATAGGCTTCCTGGGAAATATCTCCTCCCTTAATTACTTCAACAATCGGAAGATCAAACTGACGGGCAAATTCCCAGTCTCGCTGGTCATGCCCCGGAACTGCCATAATTGCTCCCGTCCCATAGGTCATCATTACATAATCCGCAATCCAGACTGGAATCTCTTTCCCTGTCCCCGGGTTTATCGCCCAAATTCCTTCAAGAGCAACACCGGTTTTAACTCTTTCCTCTTCAGTTCTTTCAAACTCGGTCTTGGAGGCTGCCTGTTTCTGATAGGCCTGGACCTCTTTCATGTTTTGTATTTCATCAGCAAGTTTTTCCAGGAGGGGATGCTCCGGAGAAAGGACCATGTAGGTGGCTCCCCACAGGGTATCGGGGCGGGTTGTGAAGACCTCAATTCCTTCCTCTGAACCGGCTATGGGAAACCTGATCTCCGCTCCTTCAGAACGTCCAATCCAGTTCCTCTGCTGGGCTTTTATTTTTTCCAGGTAATCCACCGTTTCCAGATCATCCAAAAGTCTTTGGGCATAATCCGTTATCTTCAGCATCCACTGCTCTTTGACCTTACTTACTACCTCCCCACCACACCTTTCACACACTCCACCAACCACCTCTTCGTTGGCCAGGCCAACCCTGCAATCAGTACACCAGTTGATGGGCATCTCGCTTTTATAAGCCAGGCCATGTTTAAAAAGCTGCAGGAAAATCCACTGGGTCCACTTATAATAATCCGGGTCGGAAGTATTTACCTCCCGCTCCCAGTCAAAGGAAAAGCCGAGAGATTGGAGTTGTTTCTTAAAACGAGAGACATTTTCCTCGGTTACCCGGCGGGGGTGTATATTGTTCTTCATGGCGTAATTCTCTGTAGGCAACCCAAAAGCATCCCAGCCAATCGGATAGAGGACATTGTAACCCTGCATCCTTTTCATCCTGGAAACAATATCCAGGGCAGTGTAACTGCGGGGATGACCGACGTGCAGCCCTTCTCCCGAAGGATAGGGAAACTCTATCAGGATATAATATTTCTCCCTGTCAGGATCCAGGTGGGCAGAAAAGGTTCCATTTTCCTCCCAGTATTTCTGCCAGTAGCTCTCAATTCTTTCTGGTTTATATTCGGTTTTCTTCATAAAAAACACCCTCCTTATCTGTCTCAAAAATAAATAAACCTTCAATCTCTGATTAAGAGACGGAAGGTTTTCCGCGGTACCACTCTTTTTGGCGCCTTTGACGCCCTCTCAAGCACTTAACGGCTGCTACCGGCCGGAACTACTTGGTTTTTCACCCCGGCAGTTCAGAGACGAGTTCAAACCGGGCCAACCACCACTTCCCAGCAGCCAGTGGCTCTCTGAAGGTGCCCAGATTTTACTACTTCTCCTCAACACTTTTCCTATATTTTCAATAATTATAGCAAAGAGAGGAATTAAAGTCAACTTTTTTGCTCTGTTCTCTTACACCTGGTGATACTGCCAGTCTCCCTTTTGGAATTTCCAGTAGTGGGTTACAAAAACCAGGATAAAATAGAGAGCCTCTCCCAGATAGGTTCCCTGAATACCCAGCCC
>PUNE01000102.1 GCA_003551665.1 Halobacteroidaceae bacterium | reverse complement strand
TTGTAATTCCGCGCTCTTTTTCTAACTCATTAGAATCCATGACCCTTTCTGCTATTACTTCATTTTCCCGGAAAATTCCGGATTGCCGAAGTAGTCCGTCAACAAGGGTGGTTTTCCCGTGGTCAATATGGGCAATCAGGGCAATATTGCGGATTTTTTCTTTATTTTCAGTTCCCACTTTTCTCACCAATCCTTATATTTATTTGTGCTAAAAATTAATTATATCATTTTCCGGGAAAAAACAAAGGGGGGAAGTAAAAAAAGGGAAGATTTTTTACCTGAGGGTATAAAGCAAAAGGTTTTTTAAACATTTAAGGGAGAAAGGAGAAAAGGAAAGCTTTTTTTGCTGATAACTTCCTTTTAATTCTCCCTGGCAGTTATTTGTTGTTGGGAAGGTGGAAAAAGGTTGGAGCCAACTCCCTTTTAAGGGAGGAGATGCTTTTATGCTTAATGATTGCCAGGTAGCAAGTAAAAGGGCCTGCTTTACGCAGGTCCCTTTTTGTTTACAGGTTGTTACCCTGAGGACTGGAGAAGAAGTTAGTTATAGTTTGGGATTGCGGAAAAAGAGGGCTGGCTTCCCGGAAGGGTTAGAGGTTATAAAAAACAATGATCTCGGGCTGCCTGGAACCAGTTAGAAATGGACAAAGAAAAACAGAGGTTGATTCTGGACTGCTGGTTATTTTCTGGGAAGGCTGAAGGAAAAAACCGATCCCTTCCCTTTTTTATTTCGGGCTTCAATGGTTTCCCCGTGAGCAGTAATTACCTCCCGGGCGAGGGCAAGTCCCAGGCCCCAACCCCGATAGGCCTCAACGCCATTTCTGTTCCCCCGGAAAAACCGGTCCCAGATAAAAGGCATTTCTTCAAGGGAGATCCCGGGGCCGGAATCGGAGATGGTGAACCAGAACTTATCTCCCCTTTCTCTTATTTTAATGATAATATCCTCTCCGGAGGGAGTAAAGGCAATTGCATTATCCAGGAGGTTGGAAACAACTATCTGGATTAAGGCGGGATCTCCTCTAGCGATTAATGGAGTATCCGGGAAATCAAGATCAAGTTTAATTTTCTTTTCCTGAATGGCCCTTTTCCGGCTTTTTATGACCGAGGAAACCACGTCCCGGAGTTTAAACTCCTCGATTCTGGGGGTGATTTTCCCGCTTTTTAGCCGGGAGTAGTCGAGCAACTCATTAATAAGACGAGAAAGACTGTCGGCTTCATCGCAAATAATTTTCAAAAAGCGTTCCCTGGTTTGCACGTCATTTGCTGTTCCGTCCAGCAGGGCCTGGCCATAGCTGCGTATTGCGGTAAGAGGGGTTTTGAGTTCATGGGAAACACCGGCGAAAAATTTTTGCTGAATTTCTTCCAGACCATCAAGGTTCCGGAGGTTATGAAGCAGGGCAACAGTTCCAATAATTCGCCCGGAACTCTCCCGAATGGGAAAAACCTGGATGAAAACGGTTAGGCCCTCCTGCAGCTCCAGAAGTTCACCAATTTTTTCCTCACCTTCCAGGCCTTTTTGCAGCAGTTCGGGTATAGCGGGAGTATTAACCAGGTCGGCAATATTTTTCCCATTATAATCCTCGGGAATCCTGTCGGGACGGAAGAGTTTTATTGCCGGTAAATTGGATAGAATTATTTTCATCTCCCTGTTGACTGCTATTACTCCTTCTTCAATACTGGATACGGTGTGGGCGAGTTTGTCCCGCTCCTGGGAAAGCTGGTTTAAGGTTCCGTGTAGGCGGGAGGCCATGTGGTTGAAAGACTGGCCCAGGGTTCCCAGTTCATCATTGCGGGTAACTTTAATTTTCCGGGAAAAATCACCTCCGGCCAGAGCCCGGGCGGAATTTTCCATTTCCAGGATTGGCCGGGAAATTCCTCTTGATAGCCAGATGCTCAGTCCTCCAGTAATAACAACGGCAAAAATTGCTGCATACAGCAGGTTGTACTGAATCTGGCGCATTGTGGTTTGAACTCCTGAGATGGGATAGTGTAGAAAAACGCCCCCAATTACGCGCCCGCCTTTTTGAACAGGGATTCAGCTGGAAAGCATCAGGACATCATAGTAAATCTTGTTGGGGGGGCGTGAAATAACCTCTCCCCTGAGCAGAGTATTTATTTCCTCTCCAGAAATTCGTGATGCTCGCAGTCCCAGCTGAGCTTCGGGGCGGGAACTTTTTACGACTACTCCTTTGCCATCAACAATCCAGACTCTTGTTTCCAGGGCTCGGTCCAGGAAAAAAAGGAGTTCGGAATGGTCCTGGTCGGGTTCAGTGAGAATTGTTCGGGCCAGGGTAGCCAGTTCTTTCCCGGTGTTTAGCTGTTCCTGGGAGCGGGTGGAAATAATGTGGTCTTCAAGTAAAAAAGTAAAAGAAACCCCCACTGCAAGGAGGACTAGGAGAACCAGGCTTATATAGGAAAAAAAAATTTTGCTGTTGAGTGAATTCAACATGGGTTTACTCCTTTTTTTTATCCAGGACAAAACGGTAACCAATTCCCCAGACGGTTTCCAGCCGCCAGGGTACAATTGCCCGAGGTTTAAGCTTATCCCTGATGTGCTTTATATGGACATCAATGTTTCGATTGGCCCCTGTATATTCGTAGCCCCAGATTTCTTTGATAATCTGTTCCCGGGAAAAAACCCGTCCTGGATTTCGGGCCAGGTAGGAGAGGATCTCCACTTCCCGGGGAGTCATTTCCAACTGATCTCCCTCCAGGGTAACCCGGTACTGTTCGGTATTTATCTCCAGACCTGGAAAGGAGAGGATATTATCCCTGGATTTAAAAGGAGAGGTTCGCCGAAAGATGGCTTTTACCCGGGAAACAATTTCCACCGGGTTAAAGGGTTTTTCCACATAATCATCTGCTCCCAGGTCGAGGCCGATAATTTTATCGTAATCTTCAGTTTTGGCAGTAAGCATTAAGACAGGGAGGTTGTGGTTTTTAAGACGCAGAACCCTGCAGACCTCCCAGCCGTCCATACGGGGTAACATAATGTCCAGAATAACCAGATCGATGTTTTCCTCTTCAATTATTTTTAAGGCCTGCTCTCCAGAAGAAGCAGTTATTATGGCGAAACCCTCTTTTTTTAAATAAAGGGAAAGGATCTCGCAGACCCTGGGATCATCATCAACAATGAGGATTTTTTCCATTTTTTTCGCTCCTATTTTCCAAAATATTTAATTTATTATATCACAATTTGTCCTGGAAAACAGGGTTAGAAAAAATCAGTGAATTCATCAAAATCGACAGTATCCACGAGATACCGGGGAATGGCCAGGAGGTCATCACAGGGAGTGAATGGAACATCACCAAGTTCAAAAAACACCTGGAAACCAGCATCTACAGCAATTTCCTTGGTCTCGTCTGTATAAACTCCATAGGGCCAGGCCAGGGCCAGAATTTCCCCGTCGGTTTGCAACTGGAGAAGGTTTCTGCTGGTTACAAGATCTTTTTTGATCCGACACCTGTATTCTTCTTCGCTTTCCCCGGGTTGTTGCAGGATTGCCGGGAGGTCATTGTCAGTGTAGTAATGGAGGTTATAGGTGTGGGATCCCACATCAATTAACCCACTTTCGGCAATCATAAACCTGAGGTTATTGAAGGACATTTTTTCCGAGAACTGGACTGTCCTCTGGAGACCGGGCATATGAGATACAATGGGGAAAATTACTGCTGGGAAATCAAATTCCTGCAGAACCGGATAAGCTTTAGAAAAAAAAGAAAGGTAACCGTCGTCGAAAGTAAGAAGGACCGAATTTTCCGGGAAAATTCCTCCCCGGTAGTGTTCCAGGAATTCTTCCAGAGAAAGCACATTGAAGTCATTTTCCTTTAAATATTCCATCTGCTTTTTAAAACTGGCCAGACTGGTCTCGGAATTACCCTCGGGTTCTCCCTCAACAAAGTGATGGTAGCAAAGGACATGGACTTCATATGCTCCTGTTGCAGGAATGAAAAGCTGGCCAAGAAAAAACAAAAGAAAGAGAAAAAAGGCAATAGAGCGTGTAGTTTTTATCATTTCTGATCCTCCCGTGGGAAAAAATAAGCAGGGGCAGTTGTTCCTGCCCCTGGTCAAACTAGTTGCCAAACCGCTGCTGCATCTGGAACCTGTGGAAACCCTTTTCTCCTCTGAGGAGCTGGCGCTGTATCATGACTCGTAGTTGCTGGAGAACTGGATCTCCCTCACATTCATCGCAGTTACCCACTCCCGAAAATTCTGTAGCAGTGTTAACAGGTTCGTTTTGATTATTGCCGGCAAAGGCAAAAGTGCTAAAGGCCAGTAACAGGATCAGGCTTAGCAAGAGAATAATTGCTTTCTTTTTCATCGGTTCACCTCCCCATTAACCAATTTGAAACAAGTATAACAGGGAGTTATTAAGGAATTATTTAAAATTTTTTAAGTTTTTTTTAAGATTAAAAAAGGATCCCCGGGGATTTATTCGTTACAGCTGTGGGTAGTTATGGTAGAATAAAAGATATTAAAATGAGAGGGGAGCATTATATTGCGAAAAAAGGCTATCCTTATAACTGCTTTAGCAGGTATCCTTTTGATTGTTATGGCCTTTGGGTTTGTTTTCTGGCACGCCCATTCCCTGATTAATGAAATGGTAAATATACGGGTGGAAACAAACGGTACCCTTATTCAGTACTATGAGGAGTATTTAACCAGGGTTGAAGTTGAAAATGAAGAGGGCCTTACGCTCAATGCCTGGCAGTTCTCCCGGGATGAGCCCCGGGGGATTATTATAATGCTGCACGGAATGCACGGCATGGATGCCTCTTCCCTGCTGGAACAGGGTTATGATTTCTGGCAGGAAGGTTTTGAAGTCTTTAGCCTGGATATGAGGGCTCACGGGCTGAGTGAGGGGGAAGAGATCGGGCTGGGTTATACCGAAGTTTCGGATGTGAGTGCTCTGCTGGACTGGGTTGGAGAGCAAGAAAGGTTCGAGGACCGGGAAGTGTATCTATTCGGGTTTTCCATGGGGGGAGCTGTGGCAATCAATACCGCCGCCCAGAGAGATGACGTTCACGGAGTAATCAGTTTGGCCTCCTTTTCTTCCTACGAGGAAAACTTCCTTTATTTCATGCGCCAGGAAAATATTCCGGAAATTATCGTTTCAATTTACCGGCCTGCAATTAGGTTTAGCCTGCGCCAGAGATACGGGATGGACCCCGTGGAAAATTCCCCGGTTAATAACATTGCCCGGATTTATCCCCGGCCTGTTTTGTTATTCCATGGAGACCAAGATGATCAGGTACCGGTTGAACAGGGGCAGAAACTGTATGATAGGGCCCGGGAAAACGTCGAACTGCATGTAGCCAGGGGAAAAGGGCACATGTTAATTATGGATATCCTGGTTGGGGAACCGCTCCGGGAGAAGGTTTTTGGCTTTTTGCGTTGAAAAAGCAGGGTTTTCCTGCACAGAAGAGTTTTTCTTAATGGGAAGGGGCTAGGGTTTTTTTACAATCCGGTCCCTTCCCCTGTTTTTGGCCTGGTAGAGAGCCCTGTCCGCTGCCTTTATAACCTCCTGGGGCCCGGAATGGGAGCGATTGTCGGCAAGGCCGATGCTTGCAGTGACTTTAATCCTGTCTGCATTTTTTGCTGATCTGCGCTTACGAGATTTTCTCCGGGGTCGAATTTTCTTGCGGAGGTAAAAAGGCTGTTGGGCCATTATTTCCCGCAACCTTTCCAGGTAGGGTATGGCTTCGTCCCCGTTTTTACCGGGAAAAATGAGGGCAAATTCCTCGCCTCCGAACCGGTAGGCTTTTCCGGGCCCCGAAGTTTTTTCCAGGAGAGATGCAACATATTGCAGGACCTGATCGCCCACCATGTGCCCGTAGCGGTCGTTTACCCGCTTGAAGTGGTCAATATCAACCATGGCAATACTGTAGGGCTCTGCAAGGTTCAGGGTATCCATCTGCAGGGTTCGCCGGGAAGGTAGACCCGTCAATTCGTCCCGGTAAGCCATGGTGTAAAGGTAAAAAAGGAGCCTGGCAATGGAAAAAAGAATAAGGGCAAGATAAAAAACCGGCCAGGCGTATTCCAAATCCTGGTAAAGGAAAGGAGCAAAGGTAAACAAAAAGATTGCACCCAGGTCGGCCGATCGGGAATTTGCTCGAGAAAACCCTCTAAGGCAGAGCAGCAAAAAGCCAAGGGAGATAAAAACCAGAGGCAGGTTAAAAGGAAAAACAGGTTGAAGCAGGTCGCTGAGGCTGGAAAAGACCTGTTCCAGAAAGGAGAGGTTTGGGAAAATAATTAGGGGGAGAACCACCAGCTGGGAGATAATAAACGTTAACCTGAGTTTTCCCGCTCTGGAGATAATTCCGAAGTTTCCCGAAAGGTCGAGGAAAAGAAAGTTGCCCCAGGTAATTAAAACCAGGATCAAAAAAAAGGGGGTATCCAGGAAGTTCTGGGAAAAAACCCCGAAAAAGTAAAGCAAGAAAAAAGACAGGGGAAAAACCAGGGCCAGGAAAAGGCGGGATCTTTTCAGAATGAAGGCCAAAACAAAAACCAGGAGGAAAAGAACAATAAGCACCAGGTGGAAACTCTCCACTGAAACTGAGGACAGGTTTTTGGCGTTTAGCAGGTAGTGGGCACAGGCAAAAAAGAGCAGGGGAAGAATTAAGGTTTTTAAAAAGTTTTTGAAAAATATCATTGGACTGTCCCCTTCTATTTCCTGGAATTGGTTGCAGATTAATACTACCACAGTTTTTCCTGGAAAAAAAGGAATTCCAGCTTTTTTCCAGTTATAAATCCCGGAAGGGATACTGTTTCCGGGGTAAAGACCTGCAGGAAAGAGCAAACAACAGGGATATTCTACTTAAGGGTTTCAATTTGGGCCAGTTTTGATAAGGAGATTTTCCTTGCCCTAAATGGATTTTTTTGTCGAAATTTGAAGGATTTAATGAGGTGAAGGGTGAATATTTAATAATTAATAATGCAAAACATTAAAAGGATGAAATGAATATTTTTTTTATTCGGAATTTACTGAAAATACAGACAAAGGGGGCGGTGCCCGGAGTTTTTAATGGGTTTTTAAAAAAACTGGTTTGGAAAAACAAAAAAGGAGGATGAGGGATGAAAAAAATTAAGGGGGGAGCCCCCCTTGTTCTGGCTGTTTCCTTTTTGCTTTGTTTATTTCTGGTCTTAGGTTCAACCCCTGCCCTGGCGGATGATGTTCTTAAGGTCAGGAACAGGCTGGGCCAGGACATTACCACGATGGATCCCGCCCATTATACGGGTCCAGAATACGCCATTGACATGTCAGTATTTGCCAAGTTGATGAGGTTTAAGCCCGGTTCGTCCGAGCTGGAACTTGACGCGGCAGAATATATTGACATCAGCGATGATAACCTGATTATTGAGTTCAGGTTGAGGGAAGGGATCCAGTTCCACCACGGTTATGGAGAGATGACGGCGGAGGATGTCAAGTTTTCCTTCGAACGGATCATTGATCCCGAGGTTAACTCCGAGTACGCTGCTGACTGGGCTGTTCTGGAAGAAGTTGAGGTTACTGGAAGATACACCGGCCGAATAATCCTTAATGACACCTATGCTCCTCTTTTTGTAAGCACCATTCCCTATACCCCCGGGAGTATTATCAGCAAGAAAGCATTTGAGGTGCTCGGCGAGCAGTTTGCTTCCCGCCCTGTAGGGGCCGGGCCCTATCAGTGGAAGGAATGGGTGCCGGGGCAGAAAATTGTCCTGGAAAGATTCGAAGATTACTTTGGAGAAAAACCCCATTTCCAGCAGATCGAACTATACCCCATGGTAGAATACGAGGTAGCGGAAATGGCCTTTGACCGGGGAGATCTTACTGCAACAGAAATTTCTCTGGATTCCTTCCAGCG
>PUNE01000106.1 GCA_003551665.1 Halobacteroidaceae bacterium | reverse complement strand
TAACAAATTCTTCAAGGGGAATAACCTCCCGGTAATCTTCGGAGGCCATTCCAATTGCCCTCTCATCAAGGCCGGCAGTGTGTGTGAGGAGGTGCCAGGAGGTTATTGGTTCAGAATAATCCAATTTATCTTCCAGCCAGGGGAGGTATTCCCGGATATCTTCGTGCAGACCAACCCTTCCGTCTTCAACCAGCTGCATCAGGGCTGTTGAAGTAAAGAGCTTGGAAACTGAACCAATCCGGAAACGTGTTTCTTCCGGATTAACTCCAATGTTTTCTTCCCTGTTGGCCAGGCCATAGCCGTCCAAAAAAACAATTTCCCCGTCCTGGACCACCATAAAAACCGCTCCACAAAGGCCTTCTTCCAGCCTTTCAGGAGTAAATATTTCCTCGTAAAAATCGGAAATAGCTTCTCCATTGATCGAAGCCCCCTGGGCCCCGATGGAAAAACTAATGACCAGAATTAAAACTCCTAATATTTTTATGATGCTCACTCCTCGCTTTTTATTTCCACAATTCTTTCATTTCCAAAACTTTGCTGGAAATAAGGAATGCGGTAATTAGTCCAGGTTTCTCTCCAGTTTTTCCAAGCGCTTCTCAATGTCATCAAGTTTCTTTTCCACGTCTTTTTTGGGTCTTTCTCCCCGGATTTTCTCCCCAATTATTCCCGGCAGATCCAGCAATTCCAGTAAAAATAATACAACTAAAAGCCCAATAATAAACTTAATTAAATCAAGAACCGTTTTCACCTCCAGAACAATTTCCATGCTTCATCTTAATGATTATAATACAATTGTCCTCGAAAAACCATAAAAACTTTTTATCTCCCAACTGCAAGAATAATATCCTTGCCTTTTTTATTTCAAAACTGCCCAGGGTCCTGTTTTAATTAGTTTTCTCTTCTGGCAAGGCCATTCATGAAAAATTCTACCATCTCTTCTTCCTCAGAACTCAATTCCCGACAAAGTTTTTCCTTTGCCACGGCAACCACACCTTCTTTATCCTCGCCCATTTTTTCAACGGCTCTGGCTATTTCCTCCCACTCTTCCAGTTCCCGGTTAAATACTCTGGCCTCCAAAGGATTTCCGTGCCCCGGCAGGAAAATTTCTGCTCCAAAACACTTCAATTTTTCCAGCAGGGGGAGAAACCTCTCAACTGAATAATACCATTCCGGAGCATAAAGATCTGGAGCAAGGCAATCTCCCAGAAACAGCACTTTATCCTCGGGAATGAAAATCACGGTTGAACCCGGGTCATGGTCGCCCCCTACACTTTCCAAACGACAGGTTCTGCCCCCCAGGTCAACGGTAACCCTGTCGGGGAAAATCATTTCGGGAAGTTCAATTCTGATCTGGCTCCGATCCCAGGCAAATTCTTTTTTGATCATCTCAGCACAGAACTCTATTTCCAGGCCCTGTTCCACCCTTTTATTTAAGGCCTCATCATCCCAATCATAATCCTTTATTTTTTCCAGTCCTATTCTGGTCTCTTCCTGGGCAATAACAGGTATATCCCAGGCGGACATCCCAAAGGTATGGTCCCAGTGCCAGTGGGTAAGACCCAGGAACCGGGGCGGAGGCACCCTGCAGGTAGAAATTTTTTTTATAAACTGCCTGGCATGAGCGGGTGAATTCCCACTGTCAATTATAAAACTTCTGTTTTTCCCACAAACTACCCCCAGTACGGGCCGGTCGGTTCTTTCTTCCGCAGGCATGTAAAAAACATTTCCAGTTAATTTATCCAGCAAAATTTTACCCTCCCCGATTGGTTTTTCCCCTTTATTTCTCCTCTTCCAGGGGAACAACTTCGAAAAGAACCCTTCCCCCTGGTGTATGAGGAGGACCAGGGTCAACGCATTGCCAGAGCCTTCCTTCCAGATCCAGGTCCTTCAGGTTAACGCCAAGGCGAAGGGCAAAAACCGTTGGAAACACGTTAGAAAAAGCATAACTGCATATCACATCAGTTTCTTCCAGGTCCACATTGGGGCCCTTGATTACAATTCTATCGCCTTCTTTGATCCCTGCTGAGCAGTACCCTTCTACCCTGCGGGCAACAATGGCAACATCCCTGCTTACATCCGCAACTCTTTTACTCATATAATCACTCCTTTCGCACTGGAAAATTTATTCCCCTGATAGAAACCAGGTTTTCCTTCAGGCTGCAGCGGGCATCCAGGAGTTCTTCAATTAACCAGAGGTTGGTTGAAACATGTTCTGTAACAACAGGAATCCGGAAAATTGATCCATCTCCGGCAAGTCCGGCAAATATTATCAACTGGTCAGCAGTAAAGCGGTCTACAGTAGCTCCAGACCTCAGGTCTTCAACCATCATCCGGGCCACTGATCGCCCAATATCTTCCGCCCTTCTGCCCGGTTTCCCTGCCATATCGATTCCCAGCAAAGCCCCCATTTCCGTCTCCGCCCGAATTGCCAGGACTGCTCCGGGTTGATCTGCAGTCCTGTCATAAATTTCTTCTATTTCAGTCGGGTATCCCCATCTCTTCATCTCGTTAGAACAGGACTGGCCCATCCTGGAGCTGACCTTCTGGGATTCCAGGTGAGAACTCAGGGCAATCCCCTTAATTTGTTCCACGCTGCCGCTTTCAAGGAGACAGAAAGACTGAAGAGGTCTCCGGAGAGGTCGGCAGGAAAAAACCAGTTCTCCCCCTCCCAGCGGGACATACCCGGGCTTGATTAACTCAAGTTTTAGCCTTGCTCCCATTTTATGTAGCAGGGGGAACAGGACCCGGTTCAGGTGGTAGGCTGAAGGAGCAAAATCCTGAAAGGTCCCCCCAACAACCCGGGCTTCAACTGGTTCCTCTGCAAACAGGGCCAGGGGCAGAATATTTAAAAGCAGCATTGGTGCTGACCCTGCAGTCCCAATTTCCCAGCTGTACTTTCCCCCGGAAATCCGGGAGCCCGGGATGAGAAGGGCCTTGCTATCCCCCACCCCTCCTGTTTCCAGGGTTCCTGAACACATCTCCGCCACTGCACGCAAGGCAGTCAGGTGCTGGGGCCGCAAACCTGGTTTTTTTCTTCCCGACCGGATATTGGTAAGTTCCAGCTCTCTACCCAGAAGAACAGCCAGGGCCGATGCATAACGGACAACTGTCCCCGTTCCTGATTTCTGGGCAGCATCAATGAATAGTCTGGACAAAACCCTCCCCCCTCCAAAAACCAAACCCGGCCTGGAGACCGGGTTGTTTTTAATAATTAATGCAGAAGAACATTAATAATCAATCCCATAAGGATCCCTGCTACAATCCCTCCAATTGCCTGATGGCCACGAACACGAACATGGGCGTCGGGGATCAGCTCATCAAAAACAATATACAGCATCGCTCCTGCTGCAAACCCCAGGGAAACAGAGAGGGCAAAATCCGAGATTGTTCCTAAAAAAGCCCCGGCAAAAGCCCCTAATCCCATGGGTACCCCGGCCAGAATAGTATAGAATAGAATATTCCTTGCCCTCAATCCTGCCAAACCCAGGGCAGTTGCCATAGCCAGCCCTTCAGGGATATTATGGGCAGCCATGAGCACTGACAGGCGAATTCCCATGGCAGGGGAAACAATAAATCCCGAGCCAATGGCCAAACCCTCGGGAACATTGTGCAGGGCAATCCCTATCCCCAAAAGCAGGCCCATTTTCAGGTAACGAACATCTCCATTTTCCGTAAGAGAAAAGTGATGGTGGGGAAAACGAAGGTCGAGAAAGCCAATCAAACCCACTCCCATAAGGATTCCCAGAATACTGCTGAAAACTGTTCCCACTTCCTTGGCCTCGGGTATAAGATCCAGGAAAATAATTGAGGTCATAATCCCCGCTGATATTCCTAGAACAATACTCAACCCCGAAGGATTTATTCTCCTGAACAAAACTATGCTCAACCCTCCAAGGCCGGTACCAATGACCCCGCTAAAAAGTCCTACCACTGCAATCAGATAGATATTTTCCACGTTAACCACCTTCTTCTTTGCTAAAACTTTTTTGCCATCGGGCCTTGATTTGTTTTTTCCCGAAAGAAACCCTGTTCCGGGAAACCAGAAAAACCCTAAAACCTGTAACCTATCCCCAGACTCTGGCCAAAATGCCACTCCAGATGCAGTCCTTCCCATATTCTGTAGCTTATGCTCCACTTGCTGGAGATATCCGCAGGAGTTATGGGGAAGTTCCCTTCAATCCCCAAATTTCCAATATTAAATTCCAGCCTTGGGAGAACAAGCCAGGTTGGGTTAGCTTCGTCTTTAAAGGCCAGACCTCCTCCCAGCCAGAAACGCAGGGAATGGGTGCTGAACATGTCCCTCTCAGCCCAGCCCAAAGTAGTTCCGGGATTCCTCTGGATAGAAATGTTATAACGGTAGGCAGGAGAGAATGATCCCACAAAAGAAACGTTTTCCAGGTCCCCACCCGTCCAGCTGCTAACCCGGTGTTCTTCCCGGTCAGGTTCGTAACCATTAAAGTCAAGTTCGGGGATTGAGGAAAAAATATCGTGTAACCACATGACCTCTACATCATAAAGGTGTTTTAGTTGAGGTCCCCGGACCATCGCCGGAACCAGAAGGTCAGTGTGGCGTAATCCGGCGTGGCTTCCCTTACCCATTACCAGGGAGAACCCTATCTGCTCTTCAATCCAATCCACTGGCAATTTAAAAAGGAGCGGGTTAGCAAAAATATAGGGGTGGTTGATCACGGTGACAATTTCCCCCGTGCGAGGGTTATTAAAATAATGGTAGAGGAGGGGGGGAACAGCAGGATACTTCGCAGAAAGGGTTTGCTTTAGCCAACTATCATCATCCAGGTATTCACCCTCATATCCCATTTTATAATAACCCAGGATATCTTCTCCAGTAAAGGAGTAACTGATTTTTCCGTCCCTTTCGGAAAAAAACAGTTTCCCCTTTTCGTGATAACCTTTAACCACTCCTTCTTTTTCCCGAACAAAGGCGAGGTCAATGCCTTCAACGGCAGAAAGTCTCTCGGCAATTTCCCTCCTGGGCGCACCTTCTTCCAGGTAAATATTGGGGTACCTTTCTCCAATTAAGTATTCCCCAGCCACCTCCTCGACAGCTTCCGAGTAATGGAGGGTCTCGGACTCACCAAAAGTCATTCCATGATCCACATACAGGATTATGTTTATTTTGTCGAGATCCAGCTGGTCAACAAGCCTTCCGAAAAGGCTGTCAAAGCGCTTAATACTCGCAAGGTGGTTTTCAGCTCCAAAATAATGGCCGTAAAAATCAGTGCTGAACCAGAAAAACTCAACAACCCTGTAGCGCTCCAGAAGTTGAGGAACATTCATTATGGAAAAAATTGCAGTCCTATCAACCAGGGGTAATACATTGGTAAAATTGCCCCTGGCCCGTCGGGAAACCGAAGGAGCATATTCCAGGGCAACCTCGGGTTTGCTCACCATCCGCTCCCGCTCAAAATCATAATAACCCCAACCTGAAGGCCCCTCTCCAGCAATTCCTTCTCCAGTTTTCATCCTGGGAACCGTTACCTCTGTTCCCCCCGGAAAAAGAGCCATAGCTTTGAAAATGTGCCCCTCTGTTGCAAAAACTCTTTCAATATTGGGAATACTCCCCCTGTCCAGTTCCCGGAAAAAATCTTCTGCAGATACTGCATCCAGGTGAACAATCAAAAACTGGGGTCCCTCTACCCCCCTTACGGGATTGGGGCAAATTAAGAAGAGGGACAGTATAATTATTACCGCGGCCAGTACCTTCTCTCCCTGCAATTTTTTGTCCTCCTTAAAGAAGTATATTTGTTTAGCGGTTAATTCTGTCATTTTTTTACCAGGACCAGCAACAAACCCTTTTTAATTCTTTTCTCTGCCATTAACCTTCCACCTTCTGGATCCCTGCCTGCCCCTGTATTAGCGAGCGATCTCAGGCCCACTCTTTTTCCTTAAAAAACCTTTACCCCAAATATCCATAATTCTCAGAAGAAAAATCTTCTCAAGCAAACCAGGAGGAGTTGAAGAAAATTCCGGAACAATTCATTTATTATTAATTCGATACTGAGAATTATTCTCCTTTTTAACCCTCCGTTTCACGTGTCCCGTAGAGAATATAACTCAGGGGAAGCTGCAGATTAGATTTTTCCAGATGATCAAATTCCGCTGATACGTCATGGGGAAATTCTTTAAAAATTTCAATCCTGAAGCCCGCCCTGCTTACCGAGGTAATTATTTCTCCCATTGTATGATCAAAGGAATAATTAACCTGCCCCTCATAATCCTCATTTCCAACATAATCCAGGGTCCCGTAGTTAACA
This sequence comes from Halobacteroidaceae bacterium, assembly GCA_003551665.1. Lineage (GTDB taxonomy): Bacteria > Bacillota > Halanaerobiia > B1SED10-174 > B1SED10-174 > T1SED10-26. Next base: position 21,772 of record PUNE01000106.1, on the reverse strand, counting down.
ACCGGACCATCCTTAAAATAATTACCCGATATCTGCAGGGGATTATCCCCGGGAGCATCTTCCAGCATCCAGACAAAGGGGTGGATTTCATAGATCAGGAGGTTCCCCCCCGGCCTGAGCAGGGCGGAAACAATAGCAAAAAGGCCATCCAGGTCGGGTAGCCAGCACAAAGCCCCCGCGGAAATAAAGGCCAGGTCAAATTGCCCATGAACTGAGGGATCAATATCATAGACATCTGCCCTGATAAATTTACAGTCCATCCCCGTAGCCCTGGCCAGGTTTCTGGCAGTTAATATGGCTTCATCAGATATGTCAAAACCAACACATTCCCCGGTTCCCATTCTTTTTAGGGAAATGGTTTCTCTCCCATCGTTACAGCAGATATTAACTATTCTTTTTCCTTTCGGGTCTGCGTGGTTTTTAAAGAATTCAATAATGGTTGGATCAAGGTCAACAAAGCCTTCCTGCAAAAGGGGATCCCCTTTTTTCTGGCGTGCGGTTTTGTGCTTAATTGCTGCTTCATTCCAGGCCAGGCGGTTCTTCTCGGTAAAATCTTTTTTTTCCATGATAACTCTTCCTTCCTATTTTAATTGTCTTCATTAACTTACCTCGGCTTCTTTTCCAGTAACCTGAGACCTTCCCGTTCACTCAAAGCAGCCAGGTTAGCTGTAGCGATAAAATTTCGGACCCTCTCCGGCTCACTTCGCGAGTATTCTCTCAAAACCCAGCCAATTGCTTTTTGAATAAAAAACTCATTTGATCCCTTTAACCTCTGAATTGTATCCGCAAGGAGCTCCCAGTCAGTTTCTTCCCTGTAACCCAGTTGAAAGAGCAGGGCGGATCTTTCCAGCCAGATATTTCCTGATGCAAGCCATCTTTCAACACTTCCCACCTGCAAATCGGGGTAAACATAAAAAAGGTGCCCCACGAGCTTTTTTGCTGTCATATCTACCGTGTCCCACCAGGGTTTTTCCAAAAGCATAAATTCAAGCAGGGGTAGAAGGTCGGGCAAAAACTCTTTTTTATATTTCTCAACCAAGGCTATTCCCAGGTACTGAAATTCTCTTTCCGGAAGGTTCCAGAGCTGGGGGACAATAAGTTCCAGTTTTTCAAAAGGGGGTCTGCTGGATTTCTGCAAAAACCCCCTGCTGAGACCATTGCGTAGGGGGGAGTTTATCCCCAGGAAAAGAAACTTATCCCGCATGTACCGGGCCATGGGTTTGGCTTTTTCAGGGGATCCATGTTCCCGAAATACCCCTACTATTTCTTTCAGGTATTCCCTAATTTCTTGTTCCACCTGAGTCCCCCTTTCCCTACCAGGTTAAATCTTGCTGATTAAGTTGCTGTAAAAAACAACTGCCTTTTCCATATTACTTTCGGATAACCTTTCATCTCGGGCATGAACCCTTTTCAATTCATTATTATCAATGGCCATGGGAGAAAACCGAAAAATTTCCTGGCAAATTGGCTCATAATGCCGGGCATCTGTTCCACCAAAAACCAGGTATGGGGTAACCGTTGTTTCGGGGAAAACCCCCTTTATCCTCTCCTTTAAAAAATTAAATTCCGGGCTTGCTCCGCTGGAAATTGAAGATGGTTCATAGGCATTAAGTACTTCTATATCTATTTCCTCGTCGGCAACGGTTTTTTTTACGTGCTCCAGGAGTTTTTCCGAGGAGTCTCCTGGCAGAAGACGGAAATTAAGGGTAACACTGGGACTATCGGGAAGCACATTGCTGGCCCTGCTCCCTTCAGCCATGGTTGGAGCAACAGTTGTTCTCAGCATGGCATTGCCCCCTGGAAAAGAAGAAAAAAGGTGAATAAAAAGGGGTTGAAAAAGCCATAAGTTGGCTATTAACATGCGCTGACCCAGGGGCATTTCTGGCCCAATATGATTTAACATTTCCCTTACCGGCCTGGTAATACGGGCCTGCATCTGGTTTTTTTCCAGGCTGACCACAGCCCTGGCAAGCCTGCCCAGGCCAGTAACTCGAGGGGGAGTCGCAGAATGCCCTCCTCCACTGCGGGCTGTTAATCTTAGGTTAACAAAACCCTTTTCCCCTGTTCCAACCAGGGCTACCGGGGTCGAAAGCCCCTTTATTACCCCTTCCATAACTCCCCCTCCTTCGTCAAGAACAAAGGAGAGTTCAATTCCCCTCTTTTCCAGCTCCCGGCCGATAGAATATGCTCCTTCCCTTCCCCTTATTTCCTCATCATGGCCGAAGGCCAGGTAAACATCTCGCGAGGGCTTAAAGGATGACTTCAGCAGTTCCTCAACGGCTTCCAGCTGCCCGATAATATTATTTTTGTTATCCATGGAACCCCGTCCCCAGATGTAACCTTCAGCCCTTGTTCCCCCAAAAGGAGGATATGACCATTCGTCTTCAGTTTCCCCTTCAACTGGAACCACATCCGAATGACCCATAAGAAGGACGGGTTTTGCCTTCGGATCCTCTCCCTTCCAGTGATAAAGCAGGCTGAAATCGTTTATTACTTCCCGCTGGAGCTCCGCGTGAACCCTGGGGTAAGCTGTCTCCAAAAAACGGAAAAATTTATTAAATTCATCCGGGTTTTTCCCAGAAATAGTTTTAAAACGCACTGCTGAAGCAAGGTTTTCAAATGCCCGCTCCCTGTTCACCTCAGCCAGGGGATGTCTCTCCGGTTCAGGACCGGCCTTTTTAAAAGTAAAAGTCCGATATGTAATAACTCCCAGGATTAGAAATAAAAAAAATAAAAAAACCCCATCTTCCATCCTCCCAATGTAAACTTTTTATCTCTTTTCTCCAAGCTTAACCCATTTCCCTGCAAAAGCTTAATCCCGCAGGATAGCCTGTTTCCAATGCGAAAAATAATTAAGGCTCCAGTTACTTTCGTAAAAGCCGGAGCCTTCAATTTAAGTATTTAATTTCTATTTTCATTTTATCCTGAGATTACCAGCGACGTTCAAATCTTGAAAATCCACCGGAACCTCTCCTTGAACCCCCCTTCGGAACAAAATAGTAACTCCTGTTTTTCATTTTATCACCTCCCGGATTATTTTTTTCTTTTCTGTCCCTCTCTGATTAATTCCTGATACCTGGCCTGTCCTATCATTGCTTCCATTCCTTTCACCTCCTTTTTAATCGGTTTTATTAACGGCGGTATTTCTTGCGGCGCTGCTCTTCTTTCTGTCGGGCTATTACTGTTGCGGTGTAGCTCAGACCGTAATCAAACATTTCAACCCCTCCTTTCTGGTTTTTAATTTATTTATTGATTTTTCTTACCTTTGAGTTAATTATAATGACTTCATAGGACTTTGTCAATACCTAAATTAAAAATTTTAATAAATTTTAAAAATTTTTTTATTTTTTTATGATTAATATTAAATTTTCGTTCTGCAAACATAAAAAAAGCCGGCAAGAGCCGGCAAAAAATTGATTCACCCTAATCCTCCTCCAATGGAGCCTCCCGGGCGACAGGATACATGAAAAAAAGTGCCTGATAAAGGTGAGTATCCCCCTGGCTTTTTTCCGAGACCCTGCTGATATCGGCCAGAACGTCCAGGATTTTTTTCCGGGCTTCTTTAAACTCTTCTTCGGTTAGCTTGAAACGGTAAAACCCAAGGCTCCCCTGGTCATAAACCTCTTCCCCGAGCTGGGTTGTCTCCCTGGCCATTCTGGCAAAACGCTCTACCAGAACCTCCCTGAATGTTTCCAGTCCCTCCGGACTGGAAAGGAATTCTTTTTCCATATTAAAAAACTGGGCAACAGGAAGGTACAGTGTTTTTTGATCCTTTTCTAACTCATCAACCAGTCCTATGCTGACCAGGCCATGCAAATAACCTTCAACTTCTTCAGCAGGGATTTTCAGGATGGAAGCAATTTCACCCAGTGTGCATGCTCCCCTGTCATCCATAATCGAAAAAATCCTTTCGTGAATAGGATCATTTAGGGCCCTGAGCTGTTCTTCTTTCTCCACCACCAAAGTTTCCATTCTGGGCTTTATTGTTTTATCCCCCATCAATAACCACCCCCGGGCTTTATTAACTTAAAGATTCGTTGCTCCTGAATTTTCCCCTTTATTTTTCCAGTCCTATTCCAGAAAATTTTTCCAGGATCCAATTCTTTCTGTTGCCCTCTAAAAGAATTCCACTACCATTTATTCAGTGCTTCCTGCAAAAACTCCACCCCATCCACAATCCTTTTTGGATCAACCAGTTCCAGCTTATCTTCAGTTGTATGGATTATACTTTCCAGAAGAGAAAAAATTTCCGCGGAAGTCATGGCCACAGCTGGAATCCCCTTCAGGGCAAAAACCATGTGGTCCCCCTGAGGCCAGGGTTCAATTTCCTTTATTCCTGGAAACCCAGCCTTGATTTCCATCAACCTTGCCCTGTCTTCAGGCGAAAACTCAAAAAGGGAAATTCCCGTTTGACCATTCCTGAAACCGATACCATCAATGTTGATCCCCAGCATATATTCCTCGGGCGAAGAGAGATTCCTTTCGAAAAAGATAGCCTCCCCCGGGTTGGAAAAGTAATCTTCCCCATTAAAAGCTACTAGTTCCAGTTCCTTCTCCATCCTTGATTTTCCCAACTTTTTCCCAAGGGTTAAAAGGGAAGCGATGCCCACGGCATTATCCAGAGCCCCGGGGGTGAACGGCTTGGTATCCAGGTGGGCACTGATAGCAATCCTTGGAGTTTTGCCCGCTTTCCTTGCAATTACATTGGCTCCTTTCGCCTTTTTCCTAAACGCTTTTATTTCCAGCCGGCCCGGAGATTGGTTGTTTTGCTGCAAAAAATCCAGTTCGGCCGCCGGAACAACAGCGCAGGGAATAGAGAAATCACCGTCCTCAATTAAGGGAACCATGGCTTTTCTGCTGCAACTCAAAAACAGAATTGCACCGGGTGCTTTTTCTTCCAGCAGCCTTATTATTCGCTGATGCTCAGGAGGGTTCCAGAAGGGGAAATTTTTTGGCATCAAGGGTTCTTCTGTAAGGTTTCCAAACAAAAAAACAATTTCTCCTTTTATAATACTTCTTTCCAGCTGTTCAACTGAACCAATACAGTTTACTGCTGCCTCCAACCTGCAGGGCAGGGTATAATCGGCTTCTTTTATCGCTACCTTCCTGCCTCCTAAAAAAAATGTGGCTCCCCCGGGCTCCCAGTTAATACAGTCGAAACTCTGGAATTCGACGGAGAGTTGGCTTTTTTCCAGCTCCTCCGCTATATACAGGGCCGCATTCTGGTTATTAACTGAACCCGTGGGTCTGGGGCCAATTTCCAAAACCAGTTTTCGAAGATGTCTCTCGATTTCCCGAACCATTTCTTCTGGCAAGGACAAAACCTCCTATGGAGTCGGGCCTGAACACAACCTGCTTTTTTATTTCTTCAACGCCCGCATATTTTGTTCGATCTCTTCCGGGTTAGCTTTACTTGCAATCTTGGCCTGCTATCACTTTTTCAGTTCTTCCAGTTGCTCCCCGCCATAGTTTTCCCATATGCCCGGCAGGACCAGACAAAATAACAGGGGCTTTTTCTACAGTTATCCCGACACCCTTCTCCGGTTCCTCCTGCTTAAATTGGTTTTGAGGCTAAAGGTTTTCCACAAAACAGTTCGGTTAATTGTTGTTCTGCCTGGAATTGCTGGACCTGGAAACAATTCCCCATCCTTTAAATTTCTTCTTTATCTCTTTTTCCTTCCTGTTCTTGTAATAATTCAAAGACCTCTTTCCTTTTTTCCACGGCAAAGCGGTATTTTCTTCCCGAATTAAGTTCCAGCTCCAGCCCATTGGGTATTAATCCCAGGGTATTAACCCGTTTTGCCTCCCTTATTTCCTCCATAGGAATTATTATTGTTCCCGTGTCAGGGTCAATAGAGGCAGGCTCAAAAATCACCCTCCGCCCTGTAAGAATCAGCTGTCCCCCAATCGCTTTCAACCTTTCCATCAAATTCGCATTTTTTTCTGCAAGGACCTCCTCGCCCTGCTGCAAACTGGTATACAGAGTTTTCCCCTTCCTTTCCTGGTTATTTTTTCTCTTTCTCCAAAAACAACACGCCCGGTTCAGGGTTTTTACTGGCAGGCCTCATAAAGATTTCCCATTTTTCAGAAACATTTCTTCTTTTTCCCCTAAATTCCTCGTTTTGCAAGGTATTAATTAGAGGAAGGAAAAATTACTGCCCCTGCTTTTTAAAAACTCCTTTTCCTCCCTGCCCCCCTTGCAGGATTATACACTTATATAGCGAAAAAATCCATAAGGAGGGGTTGCCATGAACGAATTTTCCAGAGAAGAATTGCAAGAGCTTCTAGCTGTTGAGGAAGGGCCATGCGTTTCCATTTTTGTTCCTACCCATAAAACCGGTAGTGAAACCCAGCAGGCCAATATCCGTTTGAAGAACCTGCTTCGAGAAACAGAAAACAAATTGGAAAACCTTGGTTTTAAAGCACCCCAAATAAAGAAACTACTTAAACCTGTCCAGCAGTTTATCGGAGACAGCCTGTTCTGGCAGCATCAGCAAACGGGTCTTGCCCTTTTCATCTCCCCCAGCTTTTTCCGTTATTTTAAGCTTCCCATCAAGGTCCGGGAGAGGACTACGGTGGGAAAAAGGTTTTTTATCAAACCTCTTTTGGGAATGTTCAGCATGAGAGACCACTTCTATGTCCTTGCCATCAGCCAGAAGCAGGTCCGCCTACTGCAGTGCACCCCCCACAGTTCGGTCAGGCTGGAAATGGAGGGGGCTCCCGAAAACCTTGATGAAGTCCTCAAGTATGATGACCCGGAAAAGCAGGTCCATTTCCACACCAGAGCACCCTCTTCTGGAGAGGGACGCAGGGCTGCAGTTTCCTATGGCCACGGTGACGAAAACTATGTGGAAAAAGAAAACCTCCGCCGTTTTTTCAGCCAGATTGACCGGGCCCTGATTAAAACCCTGGGAGCGGAAAATGCTCCCCTGGTATTCGCCGGTGTGGATTTCCTTTTTCCCATTTACCGGGAAATCAGCAATTACAAAAATATTCTGGACAAACACGTCGAGGGAAACCCAGAACTGCTCAGGGATGAGGAGCTACAGGAACATTCCTGGAAGACTATTGAACCATTATTCCAGAATAAACTGGATAATGCCGCCGACCGCTTCCGGGAGCTAAGCGGTACCGGAAAAACCTCAACAGATATCCGGGAAGTTGCCCCTGCAGCCGCTAACGGTCGGGTTGAGCTGCTCTTTGTTGCAACCGGAGTCAGTCTCCACGGTAATATTGACTTTAAAACCAATCAGGTAGAAATAAAAGAAGATGGCTCAGACGCTGAAAATGAGGACCTCCTGGATTTCGCCGCTGTCCATACTTTCCTTAACAGCGGGGTCGTATACCCTGTTCCCCAGGAGGAAATTCCAGAAGAAGGCCAGCTGGCCGCTATCTTCCGGTACTGAATATTTTACCAAAAGAAAAACCCCTTTTTGGGGTTTTTCCTTTTCTGCCTACCTTATTTCCAGGCAATCCACCAGGGGATGGGCCCGTATTACATGCCCGAAACGTTCCAGGAAAATATCCATCGCTTCTCGGTCCAGTAGAGCAAGGGGTTTAAGAAATTTATCCGGGTAACCTGCAAGAAAGCCAGTTTGAACTGCCCTAGCAACCAAAGGTTGGAGTTCAGGACTGACCTCCATTCCATCCTTAAACTCTTCCAGGATAGCCAGGTCAACCTCCTTTTCCTCCAGAGCTCTCATCATAATTGCAACTGCTTCTTCCCGGGTAAGGGGCTGGCCGTGTTTTTCCAGAAAATCAAGAGAAATAAGCCCGCTCGATTCCGCGGCGGCATAATAGGCGGCGTACTCTTCATCAATGCTCACAAAAGGGTCCCCTGGGTCCCGGGGAAGAGCAAGTCCGAGACCTTCAACAACTCTTGACAGGAAAACTTCCCTCCCTGGAAATTCCTCCGGGGAAGTCTCTGCAAGCCCTCCCAGGGAAAGGACCAGGAGTAAAAAAAACAGAAGAATAGTTTTCCACCCTGACATGGTCTTACCTCCCCTCCAGGTTCTCTCAACCTAACTATAAAGCAAACTGAACTTATTTGCAATAGCCCGGGCATTCCTGCAATTTTCAGGTTTTCCAGGACAGTAACCAAAAAAACCCCGGGGAAAACTTATCAAAAATTCTTTTTTGTTTTCTCACTTTTTTCTCAAATTTTTGGCCTATAATATATGTAAACTGGATCTTAAGGAGGAGTTACCACAATGCAAAAAAGAAACATTTTCCTTGCCCTTTTAATCAGCATTCTGGCCCTCAGTCCCTTGGCCCTGGCCGACGAAGGAAATGAAACAGAAAAAGAACTGGCTCTTGTTGATTTCCCCAGCCTTTTAAGTTCGGTTATGGCCGACGATGATATTGAGGGCGTAACCCACGAAGAGGTTGACGCCATCGCTACGGATCTTGGTTATGAAATGGTGGTTAACACTGCAACTCTGGAACTGTACCTGGAGGGAATTGTTGATACCATAGCTGATTTTTCCCGCGAAGATATAACTGAAGAAGTCGAGGAACTTCTGGTGAATGAAGATGATGATGAAGGCATTAGGGATCATTACAACGAACTGGAAGAAATAACTGAATTACCCGTGGTTAAAGACATCACCCAGGAAATATTCAATAATCTTTAGGATTTAATAATCCCTGGACAAAAATTAAGGGCGGATAGGCTAATAATGGAAAAAGCGGAAGGGATGCAGTCCCCTTCCGCTTTTTTTAATTTTCCCCGTTATTCAGAGCCACTCCTCAGTCGACAATTTCCTCCAGGGTCAGGTTAACTGAGATTATTTCTCCTCCTGAGAAAACAATCTCCTCGGATTCAGCAAAATAATCCCCCTTTTCAATTTTACCATTGCCTCTGACATCTATCCAGGCATAAACTCTGTATTCCCCTGGGGGCGGTTCGGAAAAACCATAACCCCCTCCCTCAAGGTTAATGGTTGTTTCCGCAACTGTGTTTATCGTATCTCCTGAACGATTTCCCAACAATATCTTGATTTCTTCCACACCTGAAACCGCCCAGTAAGCGTTGATCAGACCAACACCTTCTTCAATTTCATTTCCATTACCAGGTGGAGCGCCCCCTCCAGCCAGAGAGCTAATTTCCTGACCAAAAACGGTACTGGTATTTTTAATTATTTCTCGAACTTCTCTTGCAGGGATCCCTTCGGACAGCATCAGGCCGACTATCCCCGCAACGTGGGGGGCAGCCATGGAAGTCCCCATTTTGGATGAATAACCATCGCCCGGAACCGTACTTAAGACTCCTTCTGCTGGAATTCCACCCGGAGCCAGAATGTCAAGTTGGGGACCGCGACTGGAATAAGAGGTCAGAGTAATCTCATTGTTATCTTTGGTTTTTTGATGGTCAAGTGCTCCAACAGCTATAACCTCGGGAAAAGCAGCCGGATAACCAACGCTGCCTCCAGTATTTCCTGCAGCAGCAACCATGATGACCCCCGCTGCATAAACATCCCGGGCAACCTCTTCCAGGAATTGGCTTGAATTGTCTCCACCCAGAGATAAATTGATTACATCAACGGGATTGGGGTTTGCAGGGTATTCTTCATCGTCAAGAATTCCTGCAGCGTAAAGCATTCCGTTTCCTACTGTCCAGTATGTCCCCCCACCATCGTCGCCCAGGACTTTAACAGGAAGTATTTCTCCAGCCCACATTACACCCGCAACTCCCTGGTTATTATCTGTAACGGCGCCAATAGTTCCCGCAACATGAGTCCCGTGGCCATTGATATCCTGGGTATTATCATTATTGTCGATAAAGTTGTAACCACCAGCAGTATCAAGGCGAGGCCCCAGGTCGGGATGATCCGCATCACAGCCAGTATCCAGGACTGCGACCCTCACTCTATTGCTCCCGGTTGTAATACTCCAGGCCTGGGGCAGTCGGATCAGGGGATAATGCCATTGCTGACTATAACGGGGATCGTTGGGAACAGAAGCCAGAGCCTGGACCCGGTAATTGGGTTCAACATAACGAACTCCGGCGATGTTCATCAAATCCCCGGTTGCAGCCTGGACTTCCCCTTCATCTACTCTAACCAGGAGAGCATTTAGGCTGCGATTTTTATCAACAATTTCAACCCCCATTGTCTCCACTTGAGCCTGAACATCACTCAGGACAGCAACAGATGAGAACCCAACAATAAATTCCCCGGGAATGGACTCATCCAGAGGTCCCTCCTGCATAAAAGACCCTTTAACCTCCTGGCCGGAGCTATAATCATTTTGCCTGCTAAGCACCGGAGGGGGAAAACTGTGTTTTACAGAAATTTGTCCCAGGACCCCTTCAACAATTTCAATGAAAACTCTATAAGCATCTCCAACCGGGCTTGAATAACCGTTATCCAGGTAAGCTACAACCCAGTAATAATATTCCTGCCCACCCCTGATATCATCATCAAGGAATTCATTCTCGTCGATCAATTCCCCATTGAGGGCTTTTTTAACTCCATCTTCTTCTGCACCTCTAAAAACCCTGTATCCCACAATTTCATCAGAGTTTACCCGTGACCAGGTGAGAAGAAACCCTTCCTCCTCCTGGGTCCCTTCCAATCCCCTGACAGCCTCGGGACTGGTTTTCCAGTTAGTGCTAATAGAGATGTCACTGAAGATACCTGGCAGGTCAACATAGGCAGTACCCTGCAACCCGGGGTAAAGACGGAAAACTTCAGGGCTGTAACCATAAAATTTTTCATCGCCATTGGCGTCCCTGATTTCCAGTCCCACTTCCCAGTCCTGGGGATCCAGTTGAGGAATCTCAACCTCTCCGTAATTGTGATGCAAATTGAAATCCTCACTCCGTGTTTTTCCGTCGGCACCCTTTAAAATTAACTGCCCACTGGAATAATCCCCCTGGGGCAATGTGATCTCAAATTTAACCCTGGAGGGAACCAGGTCAATATTAACAAAAACTTCTGTAATCCCGTTGGCATCAATCCGGGCTTTTTTTGAACCCGCAAGGACAGTGTGACCTTCTTCATCTTCGACCTCAACTCTGGCCTCCCAGGTTCCCGATTTCATCTCACCAAAAAGGACTTCTTCCCCGTTGTTACTACCTTCAATTTCAACAAACTGGGCATATAAATCACTTTCCCGGGAAACAGAGATAATAATATTTTTAAGACTGGAGGCATCAAGTCCCTCCACCTTTTCCAAATATTCTTGGGGAATATCCGTTGAAACCCTAATTCCACCAAAACCCGTCTCCCCGGACAAATTAAATATTCCACATCCGGGCAAAATAAGTAAACCTGACAAAGCAAAAACTAGAAACCCGATTAAATACCTTTTCACGTTTGGACCTCCTCGATTATTAATTGCGACATCAAAGAAATTTATTCCCTGTTTCAGAAAAAGTAAAGAAAAAAGTTGGTGTGTTGGTTTCGAGGGAAAAAATCTTCCAAATACTGAAACCTATTTTTACTTAAGTTTTTGTTTTTTTCCTTATTTTATCCCATCCTTTACCATGGCCTCCAATCAATGTAATTTGGATTACATTCAAATAAGAACCACTTCAACAAAAATTCTTTCAATCCTGCAAAAAACCTTGAAAAATTCAAAAAAAAAAGCCGTATCCAAAATACGGCTTTCCTGGTAATTATACCTCAATATTTTTCCAGTATCCGGAACTAAACCTAAAATAAAACAGAAACCCTCGGAAATAAAGATCTATTGCCATGGCCAGCCAGACCCCGAAAAGCCCCAGGCCGAGAAATATTCCTAAAACCATGGCCAGGCTCAACCTGATAATCCAAATTCCCAGTATTGAAGCATACATGGGGAACTTGGTATCCCCAGCACCCCTGATGCCTCCAGAAAGAACAATCGCTGTAGCAAAAGGGGGTTGGGCCAGGGCAACTATCCGCAGGCACATTATTCCCAGGGAGATTACCTCGGGTTCATTGGTCAGAAAATGCATGAAGTAATGGGGAAAAACAAAAAACAGGACCCCCATGAAACTCATTACAATTGTTCCAAGCCTCCAGGTTTCCCAGCCGCATTTTTCTGCCAGTTCGGGATCCTTTGCTCCCAGCCCCTGGCCCACAAGGGTTGTGGCTGCCATGGAAAACCCGAAACCGGGCATATAGGAAATGGACTCGGCAACAATGGCCAGGTGGTGAGCCGCAAAAGCGGTTGTTCCCAGGGAGGCAACAATTCGGTTAAACATTATCTGCCCCGAGCTCATGACCATCCTTTCTACAGCTGCAGGTATTCCGATCCTGACAATTCTCCTGAGCAGGTCAAAATCAAATTCGAAAATCCTGTGCAAATCAAGCTTTACGACTGATTTGCCCCTGAAAAGAATGGAAATTATTATTATACCCCCAATACCCCGGGCAACAGCTGTCCCCAGTGCAGCCCCAAACACGCCGAGTCCTGCTCCAGGAACGAGGATCTCCAGGTCCATAAATTCAATGGTCCTGGTCTCAAAAATCAGGAAAAAATTCAGGGCCACGTTGGCTATATTGGCAATAGCATTCACCCGCATGGGAGTTTTTGTATCGCCTGCACCCCTTAAAACCCCACTCAAAACAAAGGCCGTGGACATGAAAATGAGGCCCGGGCTAAGCGTGCGCATATATATAGTCCCCAGTGGGATTACATCTGGTTCCGCACCCATGAAAATAATTATGAAGCGGGCAAGGGCAAAAATCGTGGTAGAAATAATCAGGGCAGAACCGATACTTAATATCAGGGATTGGTGTCCCGCCCTTTTTGCCCCTTCAGGGTCTTTGCCTCCAATGAAGCGGGCCACAACTGCCGTTGAACCCACGCCAATGGCAGCAAAAAAACCCATAAACAACATCATCGGGGACATGGCCAGGCCAACTGCTGCTACAGCCTCTTCTCCCAAACGGCCTACCATTGCAGTATCGACTATCTGTTTAAAGGTCATCAAAAACATTTCCACAATGGCAGGCCAGGCAAGCAGTACTACCTTTTTCCTGATTTCCGCCCTTGTGTAATCCTTCTTTTCAAGTGTTACCCCTTTTTCTTTTCCCGGAAAATCCCCCATTACAACTCAACCCCTGTTTGCATCTGGCAAAATTAATAATTAATAAATCTTTATCCTTGCACTTCTTTACTAATAGTTTTTCTGCTCCTTAAGGAGGCTTTTCAATTGCTCAAAAAAAGACCTGTCATCTTCCCTGCTTCTTTTGGCAGGCCCCCGGGTTCTTCCTCCAGACAGGCGGTACTTCTTTTTAATATCCCTTTCTTCCAGCAATATTTCAATATTATTTTCCGTAAATATTTTCCCTCTGGGGGATATGCACATAGCTCCTCTCCCCAAAAGGAGGGCCACAAGCCCCAGGTCGCTTGTTACTGCAATATCTCCCGGGCAAACCAGGTTGGCGATTTTTATATCCACCTCCTGGGGATCATTTCCCACAACGAGATGGTCTTCACCCTTTATGTTGTGCTCAAAACTGGCAACAGTTAAAACCCTCAGAGAAAACTCCCTGCCCAGGTTCTTACAGATTTCCAGGGCACTGCGGGGGCAGCCGTCTGCATCAACAATAATTTTCCTATCGGGAACCATCTTTAAGATTCACTCCGTTTCAACTTCCTCTTCTTCATACCGGAAACTAACCTTTGAAGAAAGAAATCTTTCATAGTGCCTAATTTTTCTTACTATCTCACCCCGGTTAAAGGAAAAAAGTGATAAAGCCTGCCATAAAAAAACCCATCCCCCAATCATCATTCCTTCTTTAAGTGTTCTTGCCATCAGGGTTTGAGGCATGACCGGGTCAAGAGAAAAAACCAGAATCAAAAGGGAAATTGCCACAGCAAAATATTTTTTTATCCTGCGAAATAAAAGCCGGAGGTCGGTTTTTTCCCTGAGTATTTTGTAAGAAAAATTGGCTTTAACACCCCGGATTATTAACTTCTCAGTCTCTTCTTCCCTGGGCTCCGAAACCGAAAAAAGGAGTTCAATTCCATATTTAAAAGGAATATCCTGTGAACACCTTTCCAGGAAATGGAGCAGTCCGGGGTTGAGGTCTCGAATTTCAAGGTAGGCACTGTCCCATTCGTTAAATGCATCAATATACCTGTCCAGAAAGGCTTCCAGGACAAAATCTCCTTCCTGGTTTTGTTTGTAAAGGTTTTTCAGTTGGTTATTTTTCTGCAAGGTTATTCCCCCTGGAAAAAAGAGGTTTGAATTTTCTTCGCCCTGTAAACTTTTCGACAGCAAGGTTGCCTCTCCTTTCTGGGCATTAAAGATTTCTCCCTTTCTGAAAGAAAATTGTTCCTACCCTAAGAAAACCCCGGTCTGTTTAACCGGGGTTTTCTTCTGGCAATATACCTTTCTTCCTGGTTTTTCCCATGTTATTTCTATCCCTCATTAATCCCCTGGGAGATAAAGAGGATTGTATTCGGGGCAGTTTCTGGGGATAATTAATTACTCTAGCTATATCAATTCCCCCGAGGCTTTCTTTTCCTTAATAACCAGGAAAACCCCTCCAGCAATAATGACCATGCAGAGGATTACAAAAAACACAACCAGGCCATATACTGTTTCCGCAGTTAACCGCTCCACTACAATTCCAAAAAAAGCCCAGATGGCAACAAGGCTGTAAAGCCAGTCCTTATTTTTAAACATGAAGGCCAGTACAATTCCGGTAGCAACCAGGAGGATAATAACCATCCAGAAAACCTCAGACAGCCCAAACTGTCCCCAGCCTCGATCCACCAGAAAAGCCGTTACATTGGCCACCGTTGCAATTGTAATCCACCCCGAATAAATACTGAAGGCCGGAACTATGAATAAGTAACCTTCCTTCTTTCTTTTATTGTCTACAGAATTAATTAGGTTATAAATAAGTAATAGATTAATCAATAGCAGCACCATAATTGCAAGAGACAATCCCACCTGCAGATAGTGCCATGCAAATATCCAGGCGGAATTCAATAAACAGGATGTAAAAAACCAGTACCCTATTCGCTGAACAAAAATGTTGGGCTCCCCTTTTCCCCCAAAAAGCCCCCTTGCCTGGTAAATAACAAAAATACCCAGGAGTAAATAGATCAATCCCCAGATTGCAAATGTAAAACCTGCAGGGGTAAAGAGATTGGGGTAAAGATCGGAGATAAAGCCGGTATCCATGTCATTTATCGGTAGGTAATTTGCAAGAAAGTTTATCAAAACCATAAGAACAAAGCCAGCCAGATTTAAAATCAGGAATTGCCCGTAAGAACCTAACTGTTTTTCTCTTTCCATTTATTCATCCTCCTTTAAGAGTTTGCCCGAGGAATTTTCCCCAGCCATGGGCTTTCTGGATAAATTTTCTCTGCCTGTTCCAGATAACTCCTGGCCTTTTCCTCGTCTTTCTCTTCATTCGCAAGATAAGCCAGAAAATTCAGGAGCATAAAACTGAAAACCGGATGTCCCTCTCCTATAATATCCTCAAAAATTTTTAATCCCTCTTCCCGATTACCCCCTCCTATTCGGGGGGCGTTAATTAAATAATTTCCCCTGACCAATTGTACCATGAAGCGGTCCTCTCCTAATTCAACAGCTCTATCAAGATAGCCCAGGGCCCGATTTCCATTTCGGATAATGAAAAATGTGCTCCGGTAATCAAAAAGTCGAGTTAAAGCTTCAGCAGCCAGCCTGTTTGTTCTTGATGTGTCAGCCATTTCCAGGGCTTTTTCTGCAAGATCGTATGCCCGGGAAAAATGCGCATCTGGATCAGCCAGACCAGCAGTTTCTTTGATTTCCCCCCTGAAAATTTCGATTTCTGCAAGAGCTGCAAAAAATTCAAAATCCTCTTGTTTTTCTGCTAATTCTTCCTCTTTTACTAACAGTAAGGCAAAAACCTCCTCCGGATCACCCCTGCTAAAAAACTCCCGGGCTACAGGGTCAAGAAAACCCCGATATGCTATTTCCTCCGCCTGTGCACCTGGTGCAAAAAAGGGCAAAATAAAGATACATAAAAGAAAAATCCACTTTTTTCCCAACAGCCACCCCTCCCTCAACCCCCTGATTTTTGCTCTCTTTAAAAACCACGCTGTTTAAAAACAAACAGGAATTATAATTTATTCTCCTGTTTCTGGAAGATACCTGCAAAAAAACCCTTTTTGCAAAAAAATTCATGATAACTCAAAATCATTTTCAACCCTGATTTTAGGGAAAAGAAAAACCCTGTTTCCGAGAACAGGGTTGAAAAAAACAATTATGTTTTTTTCCCGGGTCCTTTTTTCTTGAGGGCCAGGTATTCTAAAGTCAGTTCTGCAAGGGCATTGTCTTCTTTGCCCAGTTCCTCCAGGATTAAGGACTCATCGAGAACTGCAACCTGAAGAGCCCCACTACTTTTTTCCACCAGTTCTTTTTTCTGGTCAGAACTCAATCTGCCAAAGTAGATCACAATTAGGGCCTGTGTGTCAAGTTTTGCCTTTTCAATAAAGTCTCCAAGAGTATCGGCTCCGGGCTCTTCCCAGAAACAAACCGTGTCATATTCATTTTCCGTTCTGGAAGCGAATTGGGGAAAGAGGCGTCCGGGATCACTTGAAGACATCCGCTGCCTTAGATGCAAAATCTCCTGCTGGGAAGAAATAACCTGGAAGGAATTTTCTTCAGGGATTTTTAAAAACCCGAGAAACTGAAAGAGGGTCTCCATGTACTTTCTGGTTTCTCCCTCGCCCTTTTGTCGCCTGAACCTGAGCTGAAGCCAGGCCCAGGCCGCTTCTTTAGCCTGGAGTTCATCAGTTTGCTCTTCCAGGACCTTGTCCAGTTCCTGTCTTACCTGATTAATCCGCCCAAAAGCTTCATTAAAATTGAGCACTTTATCTGTTTCAATGGAGGTAATTCCCTTTTTGAACCTTTTTTTCTGTTCCTCGTTGATA
Source organism: Halobacteroidaceae bacterium (assembly GCA_003551665.1). Classification (GTDB taxonomy): domain Bacteria; phylum Bacillota; class Halanaerobiia; order B1SED10-174; family B1SED10-174; genus T1SED10-26. Next base: position 4,903 of record PUNE01000106.1, on the reverse strand, counting down.
AAGCCATTACTCAAGGCGCTATCAATAGTTTCCTCGGTCTGGGAAATCTTTTTAACCAGGGTCTGCCTTAAATTTTCTTTTTCTTCCTCGTAGCCCGCTTTAACTGCCTCTTCCCCTTCCTGCCCCTCAATAACCCTTAATATTCTTTCAATGAACCGATAATCTTCTTTTTCCAGCCATTTCTTAGCGGCTTCCGCCAGGTTTTGTGGCCCTGGTTGGGTTTCGTTAAGTGGTTCTATGATTGATTTCCCGGGTTCTTCAACGGGGTACCCCTCTTCATCAACCGTGACTTCGGGCACCCAGAAGAAACGGCGCCCAAAAGCTTCGTCAAGATTCCGGGTATCGACAAGCCACCACTGGTTATCAATTTCCGAGTTGGGAAATTCAACGTTATGGTTTATTCCAAAAATCTCAAGCAAAACCCCAAGACTCCAGAGTAAACAGTTTAATGCTCCTTCAAGTTTTACATTCTCTTCATTTTTGGAACGGATTCCTCTTACTTCTTTAATTGCTTCTGGACCGGAAATGGAGATAACGCTCTGCAGAATCTGGACCATTTCGTCAAACCGTTCTTCACCGGAAACAATCCGGTTATAGGAATGAACCTCACTGCACCACTGCTCTACCGGTTCAAGGAGTTTGAAAATAAAACTAACCATTTCCCGGTACTCATGGTCTTTCAAAACCTTTTTGGCCAGCGAAGATAACCCGGCGTGAACCCTGGAGATTTTCTGGCTGACTTTTTGCTCTCCCTGCCAATGCTCAAGCATCTCCTCAACCTTTTCCAGGTTTCTGCGCTTGCCTTTGCCTGCTATATCCAGGAGTTTATATAGTTCACCCTCCTCCTGGAGAAGATTTTTTAAAATCACCTGTCCCTGTTCAGATATGTGGGAGGGAATCAGTTTCTCATTCAATTTCTCCTCAATTTCCCCGGAGAGTTCCTTAATCCTTTCTTTTCTTGCAACCTGAACGGGTCTATTCTGCATATCCTCTAATTTTAGGCCAATTCCCTTTTCTGCAAAATCCTGGATATTTTCCACAAGCTTGGCCAGTTCAGGGCAATCCTCCGGGCTGAAAAGCCACCCCTGCAATCCACTTCTGGGTGCTAAAACAGAGGGTATCAGGGCTGCAGCCAGTCCCACGACTTTGGCCGATTCTCCCTTTGCCCTTCTAATGCTGGAAGCAAGTTTCACCAGCTCTTTTTCAACCTTATAATTCCCTGCGGGCAACCACCAGGAAGCCTGAAGGATTTTAATAAGATTGGCAGGGATGGGGTCCTCTCCCTTTTGTTCCAGGGAGCGGCTAACCCAGTAAGCTCCCTGAAGATCCTTCCTGGAAATCATCTCCCAGAGCTTTTTTTCACCAAAAGAAAGTGCTTCGCTCTCTACTTCATCGGTTTCTACAGCCAGAGCCACCCTGGAATTTTGGGCTTCCTGAGCAGGATTCGTTTTTTCTTCCTGCGGGGAAACATCGTCAGGAGGGCTAAACACCTCGCCTTCCTTTTCTTTCCCGTTAAAAACTTCCTCTTCCTCAGTCTGGTCATCTTGAATCGGCTGATGTTTTATCGTGTTTTCCTTATTTTCTTCTCCGGTTTCTGTTTCTTTATCAACAGCCCGGTATTCTCCGTAATCTTTCGGGGAGTGTTTTTCTTTCTTTTCCTCGGGGGGACTGGTTTCTTCTGGTTTTTCTTCTGCAGGAGGGGTGTCAATCTCACCCTCTTTAATCTCTGGGGAGGGCTTACTGGAAGCTCTGTTAACACGGGGAACATACTCCCATTTTTCTTTTTCGGCTGGCTCTTCCTGGACCCGGAAACCAATTTCCCCTATTTCTGATCTATCATGATCGTAGTTCAGGAGAAGCTCTTCAAGTTTTTTAAAAGTTGCTCCAATTTTATTCTCCAGTTCCGCCATACTCTGGCGGAGATTGCGCCGTTCAACGATATTTTCGGGTTTTCTTTTATGAAGAACCGAATAAGAAGAGAAATATTCTTTCAATTCATGCAGTCTGTCCAGAGCCTCTTTTGCAGGTTCTTTTTCCAGGTTTTCCGCTACCCATTCGGTAATAGCAGAAAACCCGAAAAATTCAATCATTTCCCGGTTGTCGCTGGATATAGTCCGAATCTGATTCTCAATTTTCTCCAGCAATTGTTTGACCTTTTTCTTCTCCTCGGCAATCATTTTTACTCCGTCCAGAAAACCCTCGATTTCATCCCAGGCATCTTCTGATGTTGGCCATTTCTCAATTTCTTCCAGGAGTTCTTTCCATCTTTTAGAAATCGCAGTTGATGATTTAAACTGTTCTGCGGGGTTTTCCTGAACTGTTTCCTCTTCCGCTACCGTGTTTTCAGTTTTTGTTTCCGAGTGACTGTTAAGATTATCAGCAGCCAGTTTGATAAACGCAAGGAGAGATATATGTTCTGTTCCCAGGTTGCTTTCTTCAAGGCAAACCTCTCTTACTTCACTTCCAATCTGTTCGCATAGTTTTTTAATTTTCTCTATTTCTTCTTCATTCAAATCAGAAATATTAAATGCTGTTAGTTCAGGGTGTTCTGCGACAAGTTCTGCAACCTCTGGATTTTCCCTATTTTTAAGTTTCCCCCAGCCAAGGCAGAGTTTAAAAAGAAATTTGGGATCTTCAGAACTCAACTCTTTAAGCTGCAGGGGCAATTCTTTTACCAATTCTCTGGCATTCTGGCTTTGCCCGGAAGTATCTACAATTTCACCCAGACCCTGGTAAAAAAACCTGGCTTCCTCAATATCACCGGATTTTCCTTCTTCTATAACTTCGGTTAAAACATCTTCAAAAAGACCATCTGATTGTTCTAAAAAGTACATGAGAAGAGACCGGGTCTGGTCAAAAACAGATAGTTTTTCCACTTTTTCACCTCCCTGGGCCCAGTTTTGCCAGAATACCTTTTTCATTATTATTATCTACCTTTCGTTAATAAAATTTAAATTACTGGACAGGTCAGCTGCCTGAAAAATTGTCACGATCTTCTGGGCTTATTAGCCAGAACGGGCAGTTTTAAATTGAGTCAAAAAAGCACCGCTCATCAGACAGGAAAGGGGAACTGGCTGAAGTGAAATAAAATTTCCCTGTTAAGCAGCTTTCCCCTGTTTAAGCGGTTTTTATTCAGATTCCTTTATTGGTTTATTACTGTTTCGTCATTGTTCCACCTTTTCCCTTTTTTATTTTAGAACTTATGCCCTGTTTTTCATATTTTTCTCCATTTTTTTGGTTTTTTATCCAACTTTCAGCTACTTTTAATTTTTTTTATGGTGCTGCTCTGGCATACATAAAGGTTCTCAACTGGAAATAAAATAGATTATTCAACTGGTTAAATATAAAGGCCTCCCCAAAAAGGAGGCCCAAATTTTTATCTTATATCAACTTTTCCCCTTGTTCCTTTTGCAGTATCCCATTCTATTTCTATTTCAAACCCATGTTTTGTTTCTCCCTCAATTTCGTACTTCAACTCCAGCTTGGTGTGGCCCTCGGGTTTAACTTCAACCTGCCGGTCACCCTGATGCAGGCTAAAAAACCCCTGTTCTTTTAACTTCTGGCCCACTGTTACCAGAAAATCTCCAATTTCCTGAACACTCCTTGGTTCTTCAGAAGAAAAAATAACTTCCTCTCTCTTTCTCATTTAGGTCACCCCCCAAAATTTTTGCCTGACACTGATATTATATTAAATATTTTCATTTTTGGCAATAATTTTCTTTTTGGGGTAAATAATTTTTTATTGCCCCCGTTTACCAGTCCTCACTCCATTTTTCTGGCTCCTGTTCCAACCTGCAGAGGAAATGCTCGTAAATAAAGCTTACCGCTTTCTCCAGGGCATAACAGCCCGGAACCCAGAAATCGGGGCTGTAACCTTTTCCCTCCCTGAATTCCAGATCCAGAGGCAGAAAAATATAGGAGCCAAAAGTGGTTCTGATTCCCGAGTTAGGGAGTTCTAAAATCGCCCCTCTCCCCGTTAAATTCACCCCTCCCGTATTAGTCCCAATAATCACGGTATTCTCTATATGTCCTAAAATCCCAATAAGTTTTTCCGCTGCGGATGTGGTAAAAGAATCTACCAGCACAACCAGAAGCCTTTCATTCTCAAAGAACTCTGGTTTGGAAAAAGGGTGAACCGCCCAACCTCTAGCAGGAGAAGGATATTTTTCTTCCACAAAAGTCCACACATCAAAAAATCTTTCATCCTTAACCTTAAGAGAAAATAATTCCCTTGCTGCTTCTGTCCACAGAGTACAATCAATTACGTTGGGTTTAACACTTTGCCCTATATAGCCCACAACCCAATTCCTTACAGATTCAATATTCCCGCCCCTATTTGACCTTATGTCAAGAATAGATACCGGCTGGCCCCGGGCTTCATCAGACTGCAAAAAAACTTCATGATAACCTTCATCCTCTCGGTTAAGCCTAAAAGTTCCCAACCTGTAAACAGGTATATCCTTAACTGAGGTTGAACTTATTTCTTCATCTGACTGTCTTTCTCGTTCAACTGGAGACAGGGACATTTCTTTTTTTAATTCTTCACCTTCTGGGTCCTCCAGAACCATCTCCAGTTCTACCGTTGTTGCCTCTTCAATCAATTGCACGGGCCTAAAAACAATCTCTCCACCTTGATCGAGTGAAGGCTCAAGGTAGTTGGAAGGGTCCTTATCTGCAATTTTTTTTACCAGAAACTCCTCTCCCTCTTTTTTTAAGAAAAACTCCTCTCCCTCCCGGGAAAACAACAGGTCCCTATTCATATGTAATTGGTGGTGTTGTTGAAAGCTATGGTTTCCGATTAACATATGTCCATCATTAACAAAGGAAAGGTTTTCAACTATAATTTCTTCAAGTCTTCCCGCAGTTATCAAGGAAAAAAAAGAGGTTTCCCTTACCTGGCTTT
>PUNE01000096.1 GCA_003551665.1 Halobacteroidaceae bacterium | reverse complement strand
CAAAAGGCTAGTTGCCGCAGTAGCTACAACCGCCAACAGCAGCCAGATTTTTTTCGTTCCGATTAAATAAAGAAAACGGACAATACCTGCAGAGGCTTTTTCTTTGCCCGTAGGCATAAGCGACCCTCCTCTTAAAATATTAAAGCCAAATATAAAAAAATAATTTGTAGGGTGATTATATCACTAGAAATAAAAATAGTCAATGAAAAAATAAAAAAAATTAATATTTAAATTAAAAAATTTAATATGGGAGGAAAATTTCACGATTTTTGCAGGGTTCCGGGATGGAAAAAAGGGAAAGAGAGCAACAGCTGGCCCCTTTGTAATCTGGGAAAGTACTCCTAAAAACGACCACAAAATCTTTTTTTGATGTTGCCAAAAATAAAGAAATCTTTTAATTTGCCAAAGGACCATTTTGGGAATAGAAAAAGAAATCCCGTTTATTTGAGGAGGTTTTTGTATTCGGGTTGGAACTAAAATTAACTTATCTTTTTTGTTAGGGTTAATAACTCTTATCCGATGTTTCTTTTAGGAGTTGTAATAGTAAAAGGAAGAGTGTTTAAAGCCAGAAATTAGAGAAAATTATTAAAATTAAAAGGTTTATGGAAAAGGAAGACGAAATATGTGTACGGGGTTTGTATTTAATGGGATTAAATGGCAAAAGGAGACAGGTATTATTATCTTTACTAATTAATTTTTCCCAGGAGAACTGGAATTGGGATATTTTTACCGGAGAGAAGGGAGAAATTCTATGCCTTAAGGAAAGCCAGGAATATTTTACCTTATGATTTTGTCCTTTCAATTTTATTGTTGGTGGGTCTGGGATTGTTTTTGAAAACAAACCCTTTAACCTTATAGGTGGTCCAAAAAACAGAAAGGAGATCGAGGTAATGAAAGAAAATGGCTTGAAAATGTTGCTGCTTTCTTTTTTGATACTCCTCTTTGGATTAAGTGGTTGCGATCTTTTCTTTGAAAGTTCTCCAGGTCACGGAGAGAGGCCGGGGGATAAAATTACTATTTCCGGTAGTTTTGGGGACGCTGAGACTCTTCAAGCCCTCCAGGAGGAGGGGGAAGAAATCCCGGATAGAGTTGTTGTTTTTTATACAAATTTTTCTCACCACATAAGCCAGGTGGAAGAAGGTTTTTTTGAGATTGAAGTTGAGAGAGATGAACCAGTAGGAATGATTTTTGTTAATGAAAATGATGAGTTTTTAGGGCTATTATCCTATAAGGGACTGGATTCTCTTCCCCTAAATTGTGTAGACGAAGATGTTGTGGAAATAGATCTGGGTGAACTGAAATTAGAAGATAAAGTAACAGAACCGGACCCGGAAAAAATGGACGAAATATTTGACCTGTCTGAAGGTGAACTGGCAAGCTTAATCCAAGCCAATGCTTTTTTTGCTTCTATTGCAAGAAACCCAGATGTTACTGGAGATGGAACAGTAGATATTTTAGAAGGCAACTATTATTACCTTCAGGTAACTTATTTCCTGGAAAATCCTCAAGAACCGATGCGAATCAAGGATTCAGAATTAACTTACATAAATGAAGATGGAACAAAATCTGAAAAAATAGCTAACTACCGACTGGGAGTTGATATGGGCCTGGAATATTATGATAAATATGGGGATGATGTTAGATTTTATTATGTTGACGGAAATAAAGAAATGGAATTTTTGGATTCAGTTACCTATCCCCATCATGTAACCTATCGTTCTGCAGCTTACCAAGGAGTACCCGGAAAAGGAGATTACATAATAGAATTCGGTAACGGAGAGAAAACTTTGCACTTTACTATTCCCGATCAAGAATACGCAATTGATAATGTTATTGCTGTTAACCCAAGTAGGATTAGTTTAGATGGAGACTTACTGGAAACAATTTTTTGGGACTATAACGTACCCGGTGATCCTCATATTTCAGTGGAGAATATTATAGAAAGAGTTAGAATTTATGGATTTAAAGGCCAGGATAGAGTTTTAGCTTCCCCAGATATATCACCTGCAAATACCAGTTGGAATATGAGTGCTGAAAATATTACTTTAGGAGATCTAAAAGAAATGGCCTTTGGATCAAATTATATAGACATCTATGGGAATTCATATTCAGTGGGTTTTTTTATGTGCCTTGCCTTTTTGGAAATTAAGAAAATAGAATTAGAACCTGACAATCCTGAAAAGGATGAGGAAATTAAATTTTCTGTAGAAATAGAAAATACAGGATTTGAAGGTGGTTCAGGGGATATTCTTGTGGAAATTTTGAATAATGGTGAAAAAATATTGGAAAAAGAAGAAGCTTTGTCCCTGGAAAAAGATGAGAATTATAAATTGATATTCGAAACACAACTTCCTTCAGGTAAATATGATATTAAAGCTAGCAGCTATAATCATAGTTTTCAAAAGACATTTGAAGTGGCTGACGAATAGAAAATATCAACAGAAACGAGATCAAGACAGCGATTCCGATTAATTTGTGATACCAATAAAATATTAATTAACAGGGAGTATAGATTCAAAGAAATTATAGTTAATAAGACCGGAGAAAAGAAGTGAAAGGCAGGTAGCAACTGCACTTTTCAAGATATTGGTTGAAAAAAAGTGAGAGGGCTAATCACCCTTAAGAAAGGAATAGGAGCAGGGATTTTCATGGGGTTACTGCTCCTATCTAACCTTTGCCAGATTGGAATATTTCAGACTGCCATTTTCGGAAAACCTGGACACTCCTTTCAGTAATTTCTGGACAAGGGATCCATATTTTTGCGAACATTATTTAAGTTAATAAAAATAGCTGTCATCATCAGGAGTGTTAAGAGCATGAACTGATTTAACTGAAACTATAAATAAGCAAGGCTTTGATGGGAAAAATTTCCCCGGACTGAGCCTGCCCCCTCTAGAGCACTCCACTTATAAAAATTTTCCAGTAATTTTAAGTTCTTAGCAAAGAGTTATAGGAATATAGAAATAACTTGTATAATGCCGAATTCTCCCCGTTCTAGAAAACCAAGCCAACAAGAATTTGAGCCAGAAAGAAGTGGAAAAGATATTCCAGCGGGATAGGACTTTTCAAATTATAAAGTTCAAACAATAAGAATATTGGTTAATTGCAGGGAAAAACGAATAAATATAGAAAAAATAGGAAAAGGAAAAATTGCCCAAAACAATACAAGGAAAACCCCCCCCCTGAGGGTAAGAGTTCCATTTTATTACTGCCTGGAAAATTGATATAAATAGGGTATTGCCCGGCGGGGGTTTCTTTGCAGAGAAACTCCCCTGGGATTTTTTATTATTATGGGGTGAGGAGAAATGATGACTGCAAAAAGACCTGTCTAAATTTCCCGAGGGGAGGGTGCTGCAAGGCAGGGAGTTCAGGAAAGGTGCGGAGTTGGGATAACTTTTGAGGCAAAATAGAACAAAACAAAACGGGAGAGTGGTAAGAATGAGTAGTATTTTTCGTGGGAAAATCTTATTTTCTTTTTTGGCGTCCTTATTAGTATTATTATCTTTCAGCGGTTGTGATTTATTTGAAGATGAAGAAGCTTACAGTGTTTCGGGTCAGGTTTTGGATGTTGAAGGAGAGCCTTTGGAAGAGGTTAGGTTGAACTTTAGTGGAGGCCTGGGAAAGGCTGTAACTAATGAAGATGGGAAATGGACAAAAACTGACCTGGAAGGAACGGTAACCATCACACCGGTAAAAGAAGGATACAACTTTGACCCTCAAGAAATTGTGGTAACCGAGGAAAAAGCAGAGATTAATTTTGCTGAGGCAATTTTTGAAGATCCCAACCTGCAGAGGCAGGTTAAAAAAGAGATTGGAAGGCCTGATAGTCTAATTTTTTTAGAAGATGTTGAAGGAATAACAGAGTTAGAAGCTGATAATGCGAGGATAGAATCCATTGAAGGAATTCAACATATGAGTGGCCTGGAAAATCTTGCCCTTTACGGGAACAAAATTACGGATATTTCTCCATTAGAAACTCTTTCAGAACTGGTTTTATTGGATTTAAACTGGAACAAAATCAATGATCTGTCATCCCTGGAAGATCTGGAAAATTTACAAATATTATACCTCCGATTCAATGAAGTAACCGATTTTTCAAATTTGGGAAGTTTGCAGGGATTGAAACAACTTGCTATAGAGGGTAATCCGGGGTTAACTGAAGAAAGCAAAAGTGCTATTGGTCAACTGGACAATCTTACTCTTTTAAATATAGGGGATTTAGAAATAGAAAACCTGAATTTCCTTGAAGGACTCACCGGATTGGATGTTTTATATTTATGGGACAATAATGTGGAAGATATTTCCCCGTTATCTGCTTTAGAGAATTTAGAGGTGTTATTATTTCCCCAAAACCAGGTTCAGGATATAACTCCGTTGGGGAATTTAGAACAGCTTGAAGCACTAAGTTTTGGTAGCAACCAGGTAAATGATGTTTCAATTTTATCAAACCTTTCGGCTCTGAGGATCCTGGCTTTTGACTCCAATCAAGTAAGTAATCTTTCTGCTCTTGAGGACCTAATTTACCTGGAAACATTAATTTTTGTGGGGAACCAAGTGGAGGATATTTCTCCTCTTGTAGCTAATGAGGGTTTTGGAGATGGGGATGAAATTGATATGAGGAAAAATCTCCTTGACCTGAAAGACCAGGAGACAATAGATTTAATTGATGAACTGAAAGACAGGGGAGTAATTGTTGAGTATCAACCCCAGCAGGAAACTGAAGACCCGGTTCCTCCAGGAAAAGTGAGGCTGAAAGGTCAGTTTGCCGTAGAAGGTGAAGGAACCCTCAATTTTGGGGCTTTTTCCGATAATGATTATGAAATTCCGGGCTATATTATAGTCAGTCACCCCGATTATGGGTTTGAAAAAAGTGCAATCAACAAACAAGACGGTTCCTTTTCCATAGATTTTGAATATGTAGAAGATAGGCCGGTAGCGGTAGTAATTTTTGCAACAGAAGATATGGAGTTCTACGGTTATTTAACTTTTGGGGAAGGACTTGATACTATACCTCTGACCTATATAGACGGGAATGAACTGGACCTGGGTGAATTATTTAAAGAGGGAGAGACTGTAGTAGCTGATGATGTGGAATTAACCATAGATGAAGCTGAAAGAAATGCCTTAACTTCTGCCAACAGTTTTTACGGGGCAATAGCAAAAAGTGAAGACCTTCTCGAGCTATTTTTAAACGATGAACAGGGTTATTTTTTGGGTATTAATTACTGGACCGTTTACAATCACTTTCAAAAGAAAAACAATGATGAAACAAGTGAAATCTGGGGGGCACCTTTAGATATAAGAAAAATCAGCAATCACACCTTTGAATTCCAAGCTCATCCTCCCCTAAATGTAGGGGATGACCCTGATATCAACCTGTCTTATCCAGATGATGGACCTGAAATTGGATTGCGTGATTATGATGATGACTATAGCCAGGGTGGGTTTGTATTTGAAACTGTTGAGGATGAAGGCTTTGAAGTGCCACCTCAAGGAGATTATGAGATATTTGGAGCCGATATTGACGATTTCATATTTGAACTACCGGATTTTAAGCCGGAAGAGCACATGGTTTATTCGGTCCCGGAGGTAATCCTAATTGAATGTTCAGAAAAAGAAGGGAAAATGATCATTGAAGAGCTAAGATGGGAATATTTAGATAAAGATGGTCAGCCAATAAATAATCCAGAAAAGATATTCTCTGAGTTTGTCCTATCAATTTCTCCGCAAATTGATGAAGATGATTTAATTGGGGATTATGACTTGATTAGAGAATATTTTATTATTGAAGAAGAAATCAATCCTGGTGATCAGTCCCGATACTTAAAAGATAAACAGATTTACTGGCAGGATGTACTAACGGTGTGGTTAGACTATAATGATATCTATGGAATTTGCTACCATGTTTCCTTCCAACATTATGCGATTTTGAATATAGAATTTGATGAAGGTATTATGGATAAGGAAAGTGGAGAAATAGGGAAATTGGATGTTTGTGATAATTCAGGTTATGGGCACGTGACCTTTGAGCTGGTTGATGGAGAAGGAGATAGTGATAATGACCTATTGGAAATCCAGTATGACCACCTGAGATTTAAAGATGTTGATAACTTCGAAAAAGGAACTTATGAATTTAGGGTTCGTGCTGAAGATGAAGTGGGAAATAAAGCTGAAGAAGCCTTTGAAGTGAAAATTACAGAGGAAGATCTCTAAGGGATTTAAAGGAGTCGAAGACTGTCTGGCGGAAGGGCAAGACCTTTCCGCCAGAATATTTTTTGTTATTATTAGACAGAGCATTTGTGCAGATAGGGGAAACAGGATTTTTCACTTTTTATCAGATTAAGAATATTAGTAGAAAGTGCCCCAAAAAACTGCTGCAACCTATTGGGTCTAAGTGAAGACTAAATAAAACAACTCCCCTGGTTTGAATTATGAAATGTTAAGGGCTGGTATCTGGGGGTATGGGCTTTTGAAAAGGGGGACTAAAGATGAAAGGGATTATTTTGAAAACTCTTTTGGGGATACTGGCTGTGGTTTTTATTATGGGTAGTTCTGGGTGTGATGTTTTTCAGGGAGATGTTTCTGAAGATCCAGAAAGAATAGAAGGGAAAATAGTTATCGGGGGGACCTTTAAATCAACTGAGGTAGAAACATTTGAAGAAATTGATAATGATTTCCCTGATTAAGTCCTGGTTTTTAGTCAGAACTATCATACCATAAGTCCTGTTAGGGATGATGGGTCTTTTGAGGTTGAAGTGGATAGGGGAGAACCTGTAGGTTTGCTTTTTCTTGATGAAGAACAGAAGTTTTTAGGTGCTTTAAATTATGAAGGCCTCCATTCACTTCCTTTGAGTTACGTTGATGAAGATGTTTATGAAATTAACCTTGGAGAAATTAAGCTAGAGGAAAGGGTCGCGGAGCCGGATGTTGAGGAAATGGATAAAATATTTGATGTGTCCTCTGAGGAATTAGCAACCCTTGTTTTTGCCAACTCCTTTTTTGCTTCAGTTGCAAACAATCCTGATGTGACCGGGGATGGGAAAATTGATTTTCTACAGGGAGATCGATACCATTTTGGTTTTGTTTTTTTCCCGGGGAGCCCCAAATCATTTTTGGAACCCGAAGGTTCTAAATTGATTCTTGAGGAAAAGGAAATAGAAATTAACCCCAGTTATAGATTTCAGGTTCATTTTTATCAGGAAAAAGCTGAAGATGAAGTTTCTTTTTATTATGATGATGGCTCAAAAAACCTGGAAGAATTGCCTTATCATGAAGAACATTTTTCAGAAGCGGGTAGTTACTCAACCAAGCCCATACAAGGAATTCCGAAGGAAGGATATTATATCCTACAGCTTAAAGATGATAAAGAGTACCGCTTCTATATCCCATGCCAAAGTGGTATTAAGGATAATTTTATCAGAATCTGGCCCGAGATACTTGTGGAAGAGGGGAAGGCAATTGAGACGCGGTGGGAGTATGAAGCTCCTGGCACCATTCCTCTATCAATAGAAAACTTTATGGCTTCTGTAAGAACTTCCCTTGGCAATCAAGGGGGTTTAACTGAAGCACTTCCTCCGGAGCAAACCAGTTATGTCTGGGAAGATCCGGTAAAGATAGACGACATAGACTTTATTGTTATGAACTACGGGGATATATATAGAAACACTTATGCAATGAGTTATTTTTTATTGACTGGAGAAAACTAGCCAACAGAAATTAGTTACGATTTTAATGGTGGTAGCATTCCAGCTGGAAGTGTTGAACTTCTCTGGAATGAGGCCACGGAAATTGAAAAGGTTATTCAGGATGGCGAGGAACTAAAAGAGGCAAGTGGGACTAATTATGAAAAAGGTACCTTCACAATAATTGATGGGGATATGCTTTTAATCCGTTTTAATTATGACTTTTTGGAAAATCCCGAAACAGAATCGTCAATACTTATTAAGTTCGATAAGGGAGAAGAAAAACTGAGTTTGCAGAAAAAATATACCCGAGCTGCATTTGCCCTTGAAAAAGTTGAGCTTTGCTCAGGTTATGAAATTGAACCCACCTCCAAAAAAGAATCTGAAAAATATGAGTATGAGCTGGAGTTTTCCAAAGGCGAAGAAGTTGAGGAACTTTTTGTTCATAGAAGTATGGGTATGGGTAAGTTTATTTGTGGAGAAGCTGTTAATTTATTTATTGATGGAGAACCTATTGGCAAATTAGAAAGGATTGAAGAAGAGGAGCGTAGGGGCTGGTTAATGGAACAGAAATTACCCACAGAGGAACCTGGAGAATATAAAGCCAAAGCAGAGCTAAAAGATAAAAATGGAAAAATAGTTGAAATTATCCTGTGGGTAACAGTTGAGGATAATTAATTCCTCTGCGATTTAGGTGGATTTGGAAAAGAAAAGGAAGATAAAAAAGTAATCCCGGTTCTTTTGAGCCGGGATTTTGTCTGCCAGGCTTGTCTTTCCACCCGGCGGATTGAAAGAAGTCCACCGCGTTCAAACAGGAGGAAGAAAATAGAAAGGTAAATGCTAATGGCTTCTTGGAAGAATAGTCAACCTGGAAAAGAAATGAACAGTTAAGCCCTGGGCCTTTTTAGGAGACAGGAAAAATAATTAAGAAGGAGCAGGAAAGTGATAGGTGAATTATTAGTTATACCAAAATTTAAGAACTAAACCAATAGATAAGACAACCAAGCTGGAGCTGAAAAGGAGGTCGAAATTCAAGTGGCTGATTATAAGAAAGTTCCCGAAAGCCTGGAACAGGATTACAACAGAATGCAGCATTATGCTTTTTTGCCCGAAAAAGGACCTGATTACTCCTACAAACTTGATGCTCCCCGTATTGGAGAGAGAAGAGGAATGTTTTCCCGGGGCAAGCCAGTTACGGTGGGCTGTTTTTTCCCCATACAGACCAGAATCCGGGGAGAATTTAAGCCCTTGGGGGGTATAACCGAGATAGCAACACCTCCCGAACAGAGAAGAAAGGGCCTGGTTAAGAGCTTACTTTTCAATCTCCTTAAAGAACAAAAAGAATCAGGGATTTACCTTTCTGCCCTGTGGGCTGCTGCCTTCCCCCTTTATCGGCGGTTTGGGTTTTCCCTTGTTACGGAATTAACCCACTATACAATGCCCATTCGTTTGCTCAACTTCCCCAATACCCCCCGGCCGGATAATTTCCGGGAGTTTTCTCTTGAGGATTTCCCGGCCACAGAAAAGCTCTACCACGAGTTTGTAAGCAACTATAATCTTCCCTTAAAAAGAAACCCCGAATGGTGGAAGGCCTTTGTCCTTAAACAAACCCAGCTTTCTGCTGGAACTCCTGCCTACAGTTACGTTCTGGAAGAAGAAGGAGAAATAAAGGGATATATTCTCTACTCCCTTGTCCCTGATCCTTTCCAGAAAGGGCTGCGGGAACTCCACGTCCGGGAATTGGTTTATTCCGATGATTCGCATTACCTGCAGCTCCTAAATTTTATCTTTAACCATGCAATCCAGGCCGAAAAAGTTTATCTATATGCTTCCACGGACGACCTTCTCCTGGATCGAATCAGTGAGCCCGAATCGGTACGAAAAGAAAAAACCCCAGGGGCCATGGTCCGAATAGTTGATGTTTGCCAGGCTTTGGAGAATTTCCCTGTTGATGAAAATTTAAAAGGCAGGGTTACCCTTAATATTGACGATTCATTCCTGGCCTGGAATAAGGGAAATTTCATTTTAGAAATTGAAGATGGCAAGGTTAAAGTCAGCAAAGATGTAAGCTCAGAAGCCGATGCTCAAATAAATATTAATTCTCTGGCCCAGATGTATACGGGTTATCTAAAGCCTTCTACAGCAATTAAACTGGGCAGATTAAAAGTAATGAGCCAGGAAAAATTAGATCTCTTAGAAAATCTTTTCCCCTTATACAGGACATATCTTAAAGATTACTTTTAATTTTCTCGAGGATATTGCTTAAATCAGTTTCTCTGGGCAATTAGTTTAATTGGAGCTTTTTTTGCAGATTATATAACCCCTGGTTGTTTTTCTTTTGGTTTTCGCAGCCAGGGGTTTAATTTTGATTGGGGGACAGGGGCTATGGAAAAATTTAAAATTGTAACGGACAGGTTAATAATAACCGAATTTGAGGAAAGCATGGCTGAAAGTGTCCATCTAAATTCTCTGAATGAAGATAATCGTAGGTTTGTTCCTGACGAGGTTTTTGAAACGGTGGAGGAGGCACGGGTGGCAGTTAGATTCCTGATTGAGCGTTACAAAAGTCTGGAAGGTCCCTTCGTGTATCCAATTCTGTTGAAAAACGGTGAGAATATTGGTTATGTGCAGGCGGTAAAAATAGATGAAGGATGGGAAGTCGGATACCATATTGCCGCAGATAATACAGGAAAAGGTTATGCAACAGAAGCATTAAGGGCTTTTGTTCCGGTTATAATGAAAAAACTGGGGATTGAAAGCATCTGGGGAATTTGCCGTGGAGACAATATTGCTTCGCAAAAGGTTTTAGAAAAATGTTCATTTGTTTTGGTACATAAATCCCTGGAGGACTACAAAGGGCAAAATCAGGAAATATACAAATACTTTTACAGCATGGGAAAATGAAGCCTAAAAAATATATTTAGCCAATGGGAATAATTTGTAAAAAAAAGGGTGGACCTAATTTGCGTATAATCCAGCCAATGAAGCTTCGAACAAGAAAATTTATTTTTCAAAATCCGAAGAAGACAGTAATTAAAATGGGATAATGTTTGCAGCATAAAATGAAATCCCTGGTTCCAAAATATAATGGATAAATTTGTTAAGTAAAAACTTTATCCAGAGAGCAAGATAGGTCCATAATCCTGATCGTTTCGGGGAAAAGTTTGCCCCGGGGAAAAATATGATCAGGTTTTTTCTTGCCAGATCATTCTATCTGAGCTGCTTTGGCAGCTTCTCTTGGGAACCAGTGTCTTGTCCGCAGGCAAATCCTGACCAGAGCAAGCATTATGGGCACTTCAATAAGTACTCCTACAACTGTAGCAAGGGCTGCTCCTGAACCCGTTCCAAAAAGAGTCAGCGCCACCGCTATAGCAACTTCAAAGTGATTGGAAGCACCAATCTGTGCAGTAGGAGCAGCGTCTTCATAGGAAATCCCGAGAAATTTTGCCGCGCCGTAACCCAAACCAAAGATAAAAAAGGTTTGAATAATTAGGGGGATGGCAATCATCAGGATGACAAATGGTTGCGAGACGATCACTTCACCCTGCAGCATAAACAGAGCAACAAGAGTAACTAAAAGAGCTATCTTGGAGACACTTCCCCATTTTTTCACATAAACCTCGTCGAACCACTCTTTCCCCCTTTTCTTTATTAACCGAATACGGGAAAAATATCCCGCAATTAGGGGAACACCAACATAAAGCCCCACGGTTAAGGAGAGGGTAATAAGAGGTATCGGCAGGGCAACTCCCAGAAGGAGATTTCCCAGAGGGGCATAGAGGACAAGCATGGATAAAGAATTTATTGCTACCATAACCAGGGTATGCCCCATATTGCCCTTGGACAGATAACTCCAGACAAAAACCATGGCCGTACAGGGGGCGATTCCTAACAGAATCATACCGGCAGTATATTCTGCAGCCATTTCGGAAGTAATAAATGGAGCCCAGATGACCGTCATGAAAAGCCAGGCAAAAAAGGTCATGGTAAAGGGTTTGATGCCCCAGTTCACTACCAGGGTTGTAAGAACCGGTCTGGGAGTTTTTATTGCTTCATATACCTGTTGAAAATCAATCTGGATCATAATGGGGTAGATCATTAAGAATAGCAGAATACCAATGGGTAAATTAACCTGCTGAATGGAAAGGGAATCAATAAAATCAGCCATTCCCGGGAAGGTAAAACCAATTAAGATTCCTGCAACCATTCCCAAAGCTACCCACAAAGTGAGGTATTTTTCCCATAATCCCATTACCTGTTTCTGTTTTTCTTCCATGTTTGGATCCTCCTTAATTTGAAGTTAAAAAACAGGAAAGCGGCTAGTGGATAATTGCCATTCTCTAAGGGTGGAATTACCCTTAGAGAATTAATTATTAAAAAGGGTCTTTGCAAAACCTGGAAAAAATTCTAAAGCCATTTCTTTTTCCCTTGAAAAAGTCGCTTGGTTTATAGCTATTGAGTTGTAAAATCTACCTTCCCTTTTTTTAAATCATCGCAGGTATAACCCTGCCCTTTGTATTCAGCTAAACGTGCCCTATCATCCTGGAATTGCTCCAGTTTTTTTGTTTCGGAAACCAATATCTGCTCCAGAAAGGGAAAACTTTTCATCATTTCCTGGTCAATCTGGTAATAAATATATTTTGCTGATTGGTAATAGTTCAAGATTCCTATACTGGTCAACCTGTTCAGGTGTTTAGAAATATTGGATTGACTTTGGTTGAGCAAAACCTGCAGCTCACAAACGCATAAATCGCCATTTTGTAATAAATTCAGGATTCGGAGGCGAGTTTCATTTCCAAGTGCTTTTAAGATTTTTATTAATTGGGTTTCCATTGGTATCTAACCCCTTTCTTTCATATGAATAAATGCGATTATGTTCATATGTTAACAGAAATATTATCCCCTGTCAACAGAATTCAATTGAGGTATTAATCATTAGCAAAACGTACCCCCAGTAAAAAAAGAAAAGATCATTTCATACAAAAACCAAAAATAATTTATAAAAACCCAAAATTTTCAAAAAAGGAAGGGGTAGAAAAATAACCTGTAGAAATATTATAGGGACTTGCTTATTTTTTATTGTGATTGGAACAATTTAGTCCTTGTACCGAATTTTGTTCAGGTTCTTTTTAATGTAACGACTATTTGGAAGTGGTAAAGATTGGTGAAAAAAGCCATAACCCTGGAAAAGATGAAGGGGAGTTTAAGGTGGATTTAAGAATGGCTAACCCTTATGGGGGTGCTCTAGTGTAGACAGAAATACCTTAAACAAAAGGGGTGAAGAAAAATGTTGAAAAGGTCAGTTTTATTTTTCCTGGTGTTAATAATCCTGCTTTTTTCGGGAGTTGAGGGGGGTTCTGCAGAGCTTAATCCCCGGATTTTAGAAAAAGAAGAAATGGAATTCTTTCCTGACCATATTAAAGGCTATCGTATTTTTTACGATAGTGATGGTTTGAAAGTCAGGGGTTACCTTGTACGTCCTGCTCAAGAGGGAGAATTCCCTTTACTTATTTTTAATCGTGGTGGAAATCGAGATTTTGGCATGATTGACAAGCAACAATTAGGGAGTTTTATTGGCCCGTTAGTAATGCAGGGCTATACTGTCATGGCCAGCCAATACCGCGGAGTTGAAGGAGGGGAGGGCCGCGAAGAATTTGGAGGAGAGGACGTTCAGGATGTTCTTAATATCCTGGAAATCGGTCGAGAACTTCCTTATACAAAAGACGATCAGGTGGTGATGTTAGGCTTTTCAAGGGGAGGAATGATGACCTATCTGGCAATAAAGCACGGGGCACCCTTAAGGGCTGCTGCGGTGCTTGCTGCACCTGCGGACCTGAAAGCTAACTATGAATACCGGGAACGTGGTATGGAAATAGTTATGGAAGAATTAATTGGTGGTACACCTGAAGAAAAGCCTGAAGAGTATCAAAAACGTTCAGCGGTTTACTGGCCAGAAAAGCTGGAAGTTCCCTTATTAATGTTGCATGGAGATGCAGACTGGCGGGTTAATGTAGATCACACCATTCGCCTGGCGGAAAAACTTGAAAACCTGGACCTTTCTCACAAAAAGGTGATTTTCCCCGAGGGTGATCATAACCTTTCTGGCCATACAGAAGAAATGTTTGTAAATATATTTTCCTGGTTTGAAGAGCACCTGGATCTTTCCGAGGAAGAATGGAAGGAGTTACAAATTAGATAAAAAAGAGGAACAAAACCTCAAAAGTATTACAAGGAAATGGTTAAACTCTGATCCAACTGGGCATACAAAAACAAATTAGAAAGAGAGAATGTAAAGAAGATACTGACGAAAAGCCTCCCCGGAAAAGGGAGGCTTTTCAAGGTGTGCTGTCTAACCTCTTTCGGCCATACGTTTTAAGGGGATTATGTTCATATGCTGACAGAAAAAATTCCTGGGTCTAAAGAATTTGATTGAGATATTAACGGTTAGCAAAGTCTATCCTCTGGAAAAAAGGGTAACACCTTTTTAGCTTAAAGCGGTATTATTGGTGGGGAACTGAAATATAAGAGACTAAAAAAAACAAAGCAAATTCACAGGAAATTAAATTTTATTGAAGGAACAGGGGGAAAAAAGCTGAAAGTTTAGGTTATAAAAATTCCCCCGGGTGGCGAGGTGTGAAATGGAGAAGAGGAAATGGGTAGTAAAAAAAGCTCTACCTGAAGATACAGGCAGATGGTTTGATCTGCTTACTGCTGTAAAAGATGATTTTTGTGGTTTGGATTTATCCAAAGATGAAAAACATCGATCCGGTGTGATGGAAAATATTAATCGAGGTAATGCAATATATGTGGAAGATGCTTCAAAAACAAATTGTCCTATTATTGGAGCTATGTCCTTTTCCCCTGATAAGAACCAGATTACCTGGCTGGCGGTTCACCCAGTTTACAGGAGGCAGGGTGTAGCTTCATCACTTATGGAAACCGCTCTTGGGGAGTTAAACAATAAAGAAAACATAAAGGTTAAAACCTTCCGCGATGATGACATACATGGAAAGGCTGCCAGAGGTTTTTATAAAAAACATGGATTTATGGAAGGAGAAACATTTACCAGTGCAAGGTATCCACATCCAGTCCAGGTGTTTAATAAACCAATTAATAGGAGATAGGAAATTAATTTTTCCCGCAATAAGCTGGTTAAGTTATGGACTTTAGAAAGAATTACAAAAGCCAGGATGCAGGAACAGGATTTGCTGGGGTTTTTGGAAATACCTTTTTCTATCCCCGTAATGGAAAGATCAATTTCTTTGAAGGTGATGCAGTGAAAAAACCTTTTTGGGAAGAAACCTATGGCAATAAGAATATGAAAACATTCGGAGAGCCCAGTTCTGAAATAATTGACCTAGCTGAAATGATTCCAGAAGGCAGCCTGGTTTTAGATATGGGGTGCGGGGATGGGAGGAACTCGGGTTTCCTGGCAGAAAAAGGCTTTATTGTCGAAGCTTTCGATATTTCTGAAACCGGGATTAACCGACTGAAGGAAATGTCTGAAGAAAAGAAAATGAATATTGATGCCTGGGTTGAAAATCTTGTGGGATTTAAGTTCTCCAAAACTTATGATCTTATCATAGCCCACGGGGTTTTGCACCTGCTTGAAAGAGAAGTCTGGGCAAAATTAATCCCTGAAATGAAAACCTACACTACTCCAGGTGGGGTGAATGTGGTTGCGGTTTTCACCGATGAAATAGAACCACCTGAGGATTTAGCCCCCTTTACCAAGGGGCTCTTTAAAGAAGGAGAACTGGCCGAACTATATTCGGACTGGGAAATAAAGCTTTTCCAATCCTATGTTTTTGATGATGAACATGGAGAGGGGATAAAGCATACTCATCCCGTTAATAAAATTGTTGCAATAAAAAAATAAGGGATTGTAAGAGAATATGGAGAGAAAATAAATTGCTGCCTTTGTCAATCGGTTTTTAATCCTTTAGAAATATTGTGGAGAGGGACCTAAAATGCCCCGAATAAATCACCCCTCATATTTTGCAACCTGGCTTGAAGAATATGGCCAGGTGTTCAAAAAATTTGGAGATCATGATAGTGGAAATATTTCTTATGGTGTTAAAAATAAAGAATCGAAAAGGCATTTTATTAAATTCGCTCCCCACCACAACATGACTGCTATAAAGTTTTTGGAAAATGCATATATACTGGGGGAAAATATAAGCCATCCCATCCTGGTTGAATTAAAGTTGGGTGTGAATTGCCGGGATGGTTTGGCTTTAGTTTATGATTGGGTTGAAGGAGAAGATTTAAATGAAGTAACAACCACTAATAAACCTGTAATCATGGACATCAGGGAAGCGCCTGATTCTCCTTATAGAAGATTTAAGTCTTTGCCGGTAGAAGAAATAGTTAAGGTTTTAAATCAGATCTTTGATTTACATGTTGTCCTTGAGAAACAGGGTTATGTCTCCTGCGACTGGTATGATGGTTGTATCATCTATAATTTTGCGGAGGAAAAGGTCCACATTATTGATTTAGATCTCTATAATAAAGGGCCTTTTACCAATTCCATGGGTAGAATGTATGGCTCAAGTCGTTTTATGGCTCCTGAAGAGGTTGAGCCAGGAGAAATTATAGATAAGCGGACAACGGTCTATCACATGGGGGCAACAGTTTTTGAGTTTTTAGGGCACGGGAAAAAAGAAGCTGATAAAGGTTTTAGGGGGAACAAATCTCAGTTAAATGTGGCCTTCAAAGCAATACAAGATAATAAAAAAGAAAGGTACTCTTCGGTCCAGGAATTTTGTTCGGAATGGCTTGCTGCATTATAACAGGGCAGGAATTCTCTGGCCTGGATATTATGTTTTTTGGAGGTAAGCCAATGAAAAAAACCGCTGTTTTAATCTACAATAAGTTTTGTAATTTTGAATTCAGTGTTGCCCTTGAAATGCTGGCCATGGCTGGTAAACCCATTACCGTATATGCAAAAACATTAGCTCCTGTAAAAAGTGAAGAGGGGTTAACCCTAATCCCCGATAAAACCATTTTTGAGATTAATCTAGAAGAATATGATTCCCTTTTATTGACCGGCTCAGGGGATATAAGAGAGGCGATAGAGGATGAAGATATTATAGGGTTTATAAAAAAATTTTCTGGGGATAGCTTTATTATCGGAGCAATATCAATTGCTCCCCTCCTTTTGGTAAGAGCGGGGATCTTGGATGGGAAAAGGTTTATGGCAGGTGTAAATAAAGACCAGGTTTTGGAAGAAGGCTTTACGGAAGAAGATTTGAAGCAAATGGTTGGCTGGAATGATAATATTAAAAATCCTGTAACTGAGGGGTATATTTGGGAAGGAAATATCATCACATCAGTATCCTATAATTTCATTAAGTGGGCAATAGCTTTTGGCCGGGCAGTTGGAATAGAGGTGCATCCAAGTTCTTTTGGAGTGGAGCCTTAGTTTTTTGGCTAAAAAACCTGAATACAAAAGCTAACCGGGGCCATTATATTGCAACACTTTTTTCCAATATGGTAACGGAGAAGTATGAAGAGCATTCAGTAATAAAACCTGGAAAGAGGGAAAAACCACCGGGTTTTTGTTCCGGAAGTACTGGTTAGAAAACCATATTCTGCAGAGGAGGTATCCTTTGGAAAAAAATTGGAAACAAATCATAGACAAAGTAGTGAGCGAGTACAAGAAAAGTCCGGATATAAAGGGAATTATCCTTTTCGGTTCCCTGGCCGAGGGTAACCCCCATTTTTATAGCGATATCGACCTTTATGTCATTGGTCAAAAAGAAAGGGACCGTGCAACCTGCAGGGTTATAGATGGGGTGCCTGTCCAGGTTCAGTACAGGTCCATAGAGGATTTCCAGGAAAAAACCAAAAAGCAAACCAGATCAAAACCCCTTTGTTTAACGGGGGTTATACTTTATGACCCCACAGGGCTGGTTAAGGAAAATTTCGAACTGGCCAGGGAAAAAGCCCTAGCAGAGGGCCCCCAAAAAATGCCTAAGGAAGAAATTAAAATGGGCCAAATTGCTCTAACCCAGGAAATTAATTCGATTAAAGGGTTGCTGGAGAAGGGAATTTATTCTGGGGGCGTAATTCTTATGCAGGAGCTATTAATCCAGGCCCTGGACATTTACTATGACATTCATAGCTGGTGGCGGCCAGAGAATAAACACCTTGTTGAAGATTTAAAGAAACGGGATCAAAAGATAGGAAGTCTTGCAGAAAGGGTTCTTATTGGAAGCAGTTTGGAAAATAGGTTGAAAAACCTGACTGTTATTCGTGATGAAGTTTTAGAATTACTTGGCGGAGAAATCAGTGAATATGATCTTGAATTTTAGTAGACAAAAACACCCAAAATCAAAAAGTGCCAAAATTTCCCTCAATGAGGAGTTTTAGGTGAAGGCTTTTGTAATAGCCAGCAATAATTGAATAAGTAGGATAATTTTTTTATTATCGGCAGTTTATTAAATCAATAGAAAGGAAGATAGCTATGCTACTGGATTTACTGAAAAAAAGATGCAGTGTCCGCAAATTTTCCGATAAAGAGGTTTCCCGGGAAATCATTGATTATATCATTGAGGCCGGTAGATTAGCTCCATCAGGTGGGAATGAACAGTCCTGGAAGTTTGGGGTTATAAAAGAGCGAGATTTGATAAAGCAGGTTTCCAAAATAGCTTACAACCAAAAATGGATAGAAAATGCGGATTTCTTAATTGTCTTAATAACCATTATTGTTGCTGACGAGAAAGGTGGGAGAGATATTCAGAAGGCAAGATTTCCTGAGTATGAAATGGAAATTGAAACCATGGAGAAAGACCTTTATGGTAAATTAAATCAGGAGGAACATCAAACCAAGATTCCTGGTACGCATATGGTTTTAGCAGCCTTAGAACATGGCATCGGTTCAACCTGGGTTTCTTATTTTAAAGTTGATGAGTTGAAGAGTTTACTTGGTTTACCAGAAGGTCATATCCCCTCGGAAATAATTGCCTTTGGCTATCCAAAGGCTGAGATGAAGCCCACAAAAAAGAAAGACATTGATGAAATTGTATTCTATAACAACAATTTAAAAAAATGATTTAATAAAGAAGGGAAAATCCCCTGTCGGGAGAAAGAGTACTGGTGTTCAGGTTTTTAAAGAACAAGAATTTTTTCTTTTTATATAGAGGGTTAGCAATTTTTGGGCTGGTTTTCTAAGAAAATAATAAACCCCGTTCTCAAAAAAATATTGAGGACCGGGTTTTTCGATTCAAAAATTACCTTTTAAATACAACCTTTTCAGTTATATTCCAAACACCATTATTTACCGGGGCTTTTGGTCGGGTTAATAATATTAGTTTAATGTTGTGAAATGTTACGGTAATCAGAAAACAGGAGGTTGTGATGGATTTGCTAACTCCTCCCGAATTACATCAGGAAATTGTTAAAATATGGGGAGAATATGAAATCATCCAAAACTATCGCAGGGGCAGTAAAAGGACAGGAGTATGGGAAATAAGGCCAAAAATAAAAGATAGCGAAACTTTCATTGTAAAATCCTATAACCGAAAAACAAGGTGGCATCCAGAAGTTTTTGCATATAAAAACTGGATCCCGGCAATTCATCCCTACGCCCCGGAATTAATAAAGACTCTTCAAGGAGAAAATTATCAGGCAATAATAATAACTTCCCTCAAGGGAATTACTTTAAAACAGGCCTCTCATCTCCCCGAAAAAAAGGTCAAAGAAGCCTATAAAAAAGCAGGAGAGCTAACCAAAAAGCTCCACAGAAGTTTTAAAGGAAGTTATTTTGGCCGACCCGACTGCAGAGGTAATCCCATAGAAATTTTTTACCATACTGACCCGGTTTGTTACATGCAGCAATCAATTTTAGGGCCAATAGAGCAGGGAGAAAAACTGGATTGCTTCGATAGAAAAGAGGAAAACCTGGCAGAATGGGCACTGGAAAGGGCAGAAATATTTAAAGACAGCACTCCCCGGGCCGTTAGCTGGGATTCCAGTCCCAATAACTGGATTGTTGATCCGGAAAACGGTGAATTTTTGGGGATGATTGATTTTGAAAATATGGTCTGGGGTTTTGATGTTGATAATTTTTATATGGTGATGGAAAGATATTTCCCTGATTTTCCCCAGGGGAAAGAGGCCTTTTTCCGGGGATATGGGAGAGAAATTCTGGAAGAGAAGGCCCTGCAAATAAGGGTTGCCTGTGTAAAAGCTGGCTTAAATGGAGTTGTTTATGGTGTTTTGCACGAAGATAAAAGAACAGAAAACCTTGCCAGGGAAATGCTTGCTTCCATGGCAAAAAAGGATCAATAAACTTTACTTGAAGGTCCATGAAACAGAGAAAAACCACCCTGTCTGGGTTTTTACCAGAGGAAGGAGGAAAAATTAGATGAGAAATAATCAAACGATTTTCTGGGATTTTGATGGGACTCTTGGCTATAGAAAGGGAGGGTGGAGCGGCGCCCTTTTGCAGGCTCTTGAAGAAAAGGGAATTGAGCATAATTTTAACAGAGAAGATTTCCGTCCTCATTTAAGTAGTGGCTTCCCCTGGCATAATCCCGAAGAGGACCATTTACATTTATCAACTGCTGAAGAATGGTGGAGTGGGATAATAAAAATATTTATTGAAACCTACACCAGCCTGGGGATTAATCGGGAAAAAGCAGAAGAACTGGCAGAACTTGCCCAAAGGTTTTTTATTAAACCAGAAAACTTCAAACTTTATGATGATACAATTGAAACCCTACAAAAGATGAAGGACAATAAATGGAATAATATAATTCTTTCCAACCATGTTCCGGAATTGGAAGAGATTGTCGGGGGGCTGGGATTGGACAAATATATCACCCAATGCATATCTTCGGCAAACGTTGGGTATGAAAAACCCCATCCCGAAATTTTCCGGATAGGTCTTATCAAGGCAAATAACCCCCAAAAGGCATGGATGGTGGGGGATAATATAAAAGCGGATATTAGAGGAGCAGGCCAGTTAAAAATACCTGCTATTCTGGTGCGAAGAGAAAGAAGGGATGATGTAAAGTTTCAGGCTGATAACCTTAAAGAAGCTGCAAAGATAATAGAGGAGAACTCGTAGATTTTTTGTTGAAATGTTTTAAACCCTGACTCCAAGAAAAGGCCTGAATTTGCCTAAGCCCGTGAATAAAAAAAATATCTTTATCAATCGATTTCCGATACTAAATTTTGTGGAAAAAAGGTGGGAATTGCCTTACCCTCCTTTTTATATCAGGAAGGGAAGTTATTTTCTATCAGGTAAGATCGTATAAAGGAGCCCACCTGTCCCTGCATCAGGAGAATAATTTTACCCCCGAAAAAAAGAAGACCCCCGGGGGCCTTTTTTTTATTCTGTACAAATATTTTATTCGGAGTTTTCCTGGGAAAAAAACTGTGCAAATTCATCTGGTGCAGAAGGCTTCTTTAAGGGATTGGTACTTTTTTCGATGTTTACAGCCGTAGTGATAAAATTAACCATCATCACGGGCAGGGTTATGGTATTCAAAAACAGTCTCGTAGTAGTCTGGGTGAGCAGGGTTAGGTCGCTAAATTCTACGATGGGGGATTTCAGGGAATCTGTCAGGGCTAAAATGGGAGCTTTTTTGTGTTTGGCATATTCAGCAACCTTAACTGTCATTACATAATAATCGGGGAAAACAATGGGGATTACCAGGGTATTCTCATCAAACAAGGGGAGTGTGGAATGAATGCTGTCGTTGGATTCAGTATTTACAATAATAGAGGGTATTCCAAGGAGGGCCAGGCGCATAGAAAAATAGTCGGCAATGTTTCTTGAAACCCCAAAACCACAGATTACAACATTTTTGGCTTCCAGAATCATCTGAGCAGCTTTAGAAATTTCTTCCAGATTAAGGGAAGAAAAAAAGTGTTTTATCATATCGAACTCTTCCTGGCAAACCTGTAGAAGCAAATTATGCTTATCTTCAAGCTCCCTGTCGGGAACACCCGGAGAGGCATACATACCTTCTATCTGGACATTTACCTTGCACAGTATGCTTAGATATTTTCGAAACTCGTATTTCAATTCATTAAAATTTTTATACCCCAGGGCGTTACAGGTATTCAGGATTGTCATTTCCGACACCCCTGTTTCCTGGCTTAAATCTTTTAAGGTTATAAATGACATCTCTTCAGGATGTTCCAGCATAAAGTCGGAAATTTTTCTTTGTTTTCTTGTCATTGTGGGGTATTTATCTTTAATGTTTGTAACAACATCCATAACGTTTTTTGCACCTCCGCCTAAAACCAAAAGCCCAGGGAAAAACTAAGTTTCCTTTATTTTCTTCCCTGAGGAAATAATGACCAGAGTTTCAGAATTATCTCTTTCATCATTATATTTTAAAATTCTTCGGGGGTCAAATTTAGGCAAATGATATTAAAGATCAACCTGCATTGGAAATTTTTGATGATCAACAAACTGGCCTGTGGCTTAAGTTAAGGAAAACCAAAAAGCGGTTATTAATTAATTATTTTTGACCGTCTAATTCTCCTCTACTCCGGGTTTTTATTATAATCAGGCTGAAAAGCCTGCCTGAAGACGGGTTATTTTTTGGAGGGAACATATCCAGTTCTTATTCCACAGTTTAATATTGAAAAAAGGTTGGAGGGTAAAGATGGAGAAGAGAAAGAAGGCAATAAATAGCTGGTAGCGAAATAAAAAAGATAATTGGAAAAATTTCTGGGGCTAAAGGAAGGATCACGGCCAATGAAATAACGCTTTTTTTAATTTATACCTGCAATTGCTGGAGGTGATTTGTTTGGGGTAAAACGCTTAAAAGTTGACCAACTGCAGCCACTGGTTAACTACGGACCGGATTTTTACGAGGCGGTAAATAATACCTTCAGGGTGATGCAGAAAATAACCAGTATCCCGGGTTTTATTTTTTATTCTCAAAATTCCGAAACAGGAGATCTTCATACAATTGTTTCAGAAAATGCAGGGGAGAAAGAAATAAAAAAGGGAGAAGAACTGTTGGATCAAATCGAAGAAGATATCCTGGTTTGCGATGATCCTGAAAATCCCCTGGCTCTAGATAAAAATTTTTCCCACCATATTTGGATCCCCATTTCTCTGAGCCGGAAAGTTATGATCCCGCAACCTGGAGAAGGAATGGCTCGAATTGGGGTGATGTATTTCCCCTTTAACAGGCTCCCAAATGAAGAACAGATTCTGTCCTTTTATTTAATAGCTGTCCAGGCCGCCCTGATCCAGGTCAATGCACAATCAATGGAATTGTGGCGAACTTCAACGGGAATGACTGCCGAACATGTCCCCGTTGGAGTTATTGTCCTCACCTGGAGTGGAACAGTTCTTGCGGCCAATCCTGTTGCCCGGGATATTCTTGGTGATATCCCCACTGATATGCCTTTTAACAAGGAACTCTGGAAACCATTAAAACAGACAATTGATCTGGCAATTCAGGATCAAAAGGTAAAGGAAATTGAATTAACCTGGAATAATAACCGCGGCAGGAAGATGGACCTTCTTTTCAAGGTTTCAGTTAGTCATAAGGAGGGGCATTTTTACCTTGCTACCCTGACCATTGAAGATATTACTGCCCGACGACAGAGAGAAAAAGCCCTGGAAAGGGCTGACCGCTTGAAGGCGTTGAGTGGCCTTGTTTCGGGTGCCGCCCATGAAATCCGTAATCCCCTTTCTGGTTTAAAAGGGGCGGTTCAATATCTGGGGAGGGACCCCCGCTTGAGAGAAGAAAGAGGAAACTATCTGGAACTTTTGGAATCGGAAATTGACAGGATTGACGAAATAGTAGAAAACCTCCAGGCCTTTGCCCTTCCCCGGTCTCCTGAGAGGCAGATGGTGAGCCTGGAAGAACTATTGGATTCCGTTTTGCTTCTTCTCAAAAGCCAGCTGGAGAAAAATAATATTAGGGTGATTCGGGATTATGGGGGGGTTCAACGGGTTAAAGTAGACCCCGAACAATTCAAACAGGCAGTTTTAAACATCCTGCTCAATGCCCTTGAAGCCATTGGCCCGGTTGGAGGAGAAATAGCTTTAATGGTTGAAGAGAAACATAAAACCACCTTGCTTACAATACAGGATACAGGTGGAGGTATTCCTGCAGATTTATTGGAAAGGATCTGGCACCCCTTTCATTCCAGCAAGGAAAAAGGGACTGGACTTGGCCTTTCAGTTGTTCACAGCATAATATCCGCTCACGGCGGGAAGATTAATGCTGATAATGTTGAGGGAGGGGCCAGGTTTTGTATTGAATTACCAAGAGGGGTTGAAAATTAATGAAGCCACGTTGTTTGATTGTCGACGATGAAAAAACAATCCGCCAGGTTCTGGCCGACACCCTTAAACAGGAAGGGTACGAAGTAAAAACCGCACCTGACGGAGAAAAGGGAATTGAATTGGCCCTGGAATTTCAACCCGGGGTTATCCTCCTGGACATCAGGATGCCGGGAATTGATGGCATCGAGGTACTGGATAAGGTGCTTTCCCATGATCCCAACTGCAAGGTAATAATGCTTACGGCCCATGGGAATATCCGGATTGCAGTTGATACAATGACCAGGGGCGCCTACCACTACCTGGCCAAACCATTTGACCTGGATGAGGTAGAGCATGTTGTAAAGCGGGCGGTCAGGGAATGGGAATTAAATAACCAGGTTACCCTCCTTAAAAACAAACTTTTAGAAAAAGGCGGAATAGAAGGCATGGAGGGGAATTCTCCTGCCATGGAAAATGTATTTAAGGTTATTCTCCAGGCAGCACCAACCCCTGCCGATATCCTGATTACTGGAGAAAGCGGGACCGGAAAAGAACTTGCGGCCCGGGCAATTCACAACAAAAGCAACCGCAATGGTGATTTTGTTGCGGTAAACTGTGCCGCCTTACCAGCAAATCTTTTAGAAAGCGAGCTCTTTGGCCATTTGAAAGGAGCATTTACAGGTGCGGAAGAGTCCAGGGAAGGGCACCTGCAAAGAGCAGATAAGGGGACGCTTTTTTTGGATGAGATTGGAGCCATGCCTCTGGAAGTCCAGGCCAAATTACTCAGAGCAATCCAGGAAAAAAGTTTTTTCCCGGTGGGAGGGCAGAGGGAAATAAGGTCGGATTTCCGGGTGGTGGCTGCAACCAATGAAAAACTGGAAAAAGAAGTTGAGCAGGGAAATTTCCGGGAAGACCTTTATTATCGCCTGGCTGTAATAAACTTAAAACTGCCTCCCCTGAGGGAAAGAAAAGCGGACATCCCACTGCTTGTTGGCAGGTTCCTTGATGATTACAATACTGCCTACAAACGGAACATTGCCATTGATCATTCAGCAATGGAGTGGCTGAAGCAGCAGGAGTGGCCGGGAAATATCCGCCAGTTAAAAAATGCCATTCACCAGGCTGTAATTCTCTGTAACCGGGAGAGGTTGTTGCCCTCTGATTTTATGGGCCCCGGACAGAGGGAAAAAGATAAATTTGAAGGAAAACTTTCGTTAGAAGAAAAATTGCGCAGGGTTGAACGAGAGTATATACTGGAAGCCCTGGCCCGGTATGAGGGCAACAGGACAAAAACAGCGGAGTTTCTGGGAATCACCAGAAAGACTCTTTATAACCGGATGCAGAACCTGGGCCTGGAATAAAGGTGTAACCTGTTTTACCCGCCCGATGGGAAATAATTTTCCCATCGGGTTTTTTTAGGCCTGAAATAAGGCCAATTTCGGCCTGGCACGGTTCTTGCTGAAGTAAGTAGGAAACAGGAAAAAAGGGGGAATTACCTTGCATCTGGCTATTGAGGCTGTTGGTCTTGGCAAAACCTACAAAAAAAATAATGTGCGGGCAAATGTGGAAATTAATCTCCAGGTCCAGCAAGGAGAAATATTTGGACTGCTTGGCCCCAATGGGGCTGGGAAGACGACATTTGTAAAGCAGGTGGTAGGACTGCTTAAACCTTCGACGGGAAAGCTTAAGGTTATGGGTGAAGATGTAATAACTAACCCTGATGCAGTCCGGAATCAGTTAAATTACATGTCCCAGAATATTTTTGCTGTCTGGCACCTGAAAGTCAGGGAAGTAATCGAAAACAGCGGAAGACTGAGGGGTTTAAGTGCAGGAGAAGCAAAAAAACAAACCCAGAACCTTTTAGAAGAACTGGGAATAGAACAGCACGGAGAAAAAGCAATTTTTCACCTTTCTGGTGGTTTGAGACAGCTGGCGGGGTTTGGTGCAGCTTTTATTGGCAAACCCAGGTTATTAGTTCTTGATGAACCAACTTCGTCACTTGATGTAGCCCGCAGACGAAAACTCTGGGACAAGGTCAGAGAATTAAACCAAAAAGAGAATGTAACGGTACTTCTTGTTACTCACAGCGTTGTCGAAGCAGAACACCTCCTGGATCGCCTGGCCATAATCCAGGATGGGAAATTGAGGGCCCAGGGAAGCCCCGGGGAATTAAAACAAAAGGTTGATAACCGGCTCAGGTTGGAAATTATCCCCCATAATGGCGGGCTCCCCTCTGGATTTACGCGGGATTTAGGCCAGTTTGGCGAGGTATTTGAGGCCAATAACCGAATTGTGGTCCTGACTTCGAGGGGAACCCTGCAGAATGCGGTTGGCCTGGTGGAACAATACGGATTTGATTACATCGACGATTTTCGGATTGGAACAACCAGCCTGGAAGATGTTTACCTTAAACTGGGAGGTGGAATTCTTGGCACTGCGTAAGTTTTTTCTAAATACGTGGATATTATTCAAGATGCAGGTAGCTTTATACAGATTTCTGGGACTTTTTACTGCAATTGTTGCGATTCTGGTTCCCCTGGGAACACTGTTTCTAATTCTTTTTACTTCCGGAACTGCTACAGAGGAGCATGCCTATCTTCTCCTTGCCGGGAATATAGTGGTATCCCTTGTGAATACATGTATCACAAGTCTGGGTCAGTACATTGGGAACATGAAGGAAGCAAGGGGATTTGATTTTTATGCAACACTTCCGGTGAGCAAACTTTCTCTTGTATTTGCGCTCATGGGCTCGAATATTATGCTGAGCCTTCCCGGCTTTATTGCCGTGGGCATCCTGGGATGGCTTATTCTGGGTATCCAAATTAGTATTGGGCCTGGGTTTTTCCTGGCAGTAATACTCACAGCAGCAACCATGGCTTCAATTGGGACCATGATAGGAGTTACATCAAAAACAGGACAGCAGGCCAACCACATTTCTCTGGTTGCAATGTTTGTTTTTATTTTTCTTGCTCCGGTTTATTACCAGATTGAAACTCTTCCACTTGCCCTGCAATGGTGGGGAGTAATCCAGCCGGTAACCTATGGAGCAAATGCAATAAGGGCTGCAATTGCAGGTCTGCCGATTTCTTACTACCTGGTGGATCTTGTCATTTTACTGGCAATGGCAACGGTCAGTTTGGCAATTGTTACTCGAGGAATTAAATGGCGGGAGGGTTAGGGAGATCTTCCTGGAAGATTTAACCTTACTGTTATTGCAATTCTCTGGTTGTTTTGTCCTGGAGAAACTCCGGTAGATTAAGGAGAACAAAAAAATAAATTTGTTTTAGGGAGAGGACCTCTTTATACTAAGGAGGTTTCTTCCAAAAGAATAGCTATTTCGCTCTTACAGAAACCCCCATTTAACAAAAGAAAACAGTTTCTGATAAATATTGGCAAAGAATAAAAGATGGATTATTATTAAATAACAAATAGTAAGAATATTTAGAATAGAGAAAGTATTCTGAAAGAAAGGAGGTGGAAAAATTATGGGAAAAAAGAGGCTTTGCTGGTTTCTCGGGGTTTGCATTTTTTTCATGTTGCTTTTGACTGTTAATGGAGTTAATGCAGACGGTCATTGTAGATTTGCAGCAACTTATGGTTCTGCAATAGCATTACCCGGTCTGGAGATTACCGAGGAGATAATCATGGGTTACCTGTCCCCCAAAGATCCTGCAGAGTTTCATAACTATGACTTCGTTTGTGATAATGTAATCTTTTTTGATGTTGCCAGTAATGCAATTCTGGCCGAAGGAAAGGAAATGTTGATCCAGTCCATGAACTACATTTACACCATGGCTTTTGAAGCTATTGGAGAAGACTTTAACATTACTATTGGGAACGGGTGTGCCGTGCTGGAATGGACAATTGTGGGGACACATATTGGTGAATTTGCGGGTGTTCCCGCAACGGGTAATTTAATAAGGGTACCCATGATTGCGGTATATGAATTGGATAAAAGGCCCCCTCACCTTATTACCAGCGCTCGTGTTTACATGATGAATAACATCCTGATGGAACAGATTGCCCAGTGAGCCCGGAAGCAAAAAAAATATGACTTCGCCTGGAGTTGAAAACTTAGAAGTATTTGCAGGGTGTTTATGCTTAAAGGGGGCTAGTTATTTTCCCGGGAAGAAAAATCACTTCTAAATGTAAGGGTGAAAAGACAGCTGTTGGCGGAAATCCTTGCAAAAAATATTATTTGGTCCAAACCCCTGGCATATTGCCGGGGCTTTTTTCAGGAAAAAGGAATTGGGGAAGAAATAAAATCCAGGGAAAAACCTGGCCGTAAATTCAATTTTTCTCGGCGCTCTATTCTCTTAGTTATTTGCCTTTCTGGTTTTACGTTTTTGAGTTTGCACTTTCCTGGTTATTGTTTTTTCTTTGGTCCAGGGTTATCCTGACTTAATGATGGATCGTCGTTTCGGATCAAAGCCAGAAATTTGATT
>PUNE01000037.1 GCA_003551665.1 Halobacteroidaceae bacterium | reverse complement strand
CTCTGTTCTCTTACACCTGGTGATACTGCCAGTCTCCCTTTTGGAATTTCCAGTAGTGGGTTACAAAAACCAGGATAAAATAGAGAGCCTCTCCCAGATAGGTTCCCTGAATACCCAGCCCCAGAAATATTCCCAGGAAGTAAACCACGGGAAGATATATAATGTAGCAAATTATCATCTGCATTTTAAAGGTCCAGCGGGTCATCCCGGCTCCAATAATGGTATGTCTTGTAACCATGCCCATGGAATTAACACTGGATCCAATTAGGATAATAACCAGCGGCAAAATTGCCGTACTCACAACTTCAATATCCGGGGTGTAGAGAAGAAGAAGGGGACGGGCAAAAATTATTCCCAGAAGCGCAATAAAAATCGAAAAAACCGCTCCTAACTTCATGGCCTGAACAGTTGTCAACCTTGCCAGGACTCTATCTTTGGCACCCAAAAACTGCCCAACAAGAATACCCGTTGCCTTACCAAGCCCCATTGCCGGTAAAAACATAAGGCTGTAAACGGAATTCAAAACCGAAGCTGCAGCAAGTTCCACAGTTCCTATCAGAGAGTGAACCCAGACAAAAATAAAATAAGAAAAAATGCTGCCAAAGCCTTCCAGCATGGTAGGGATAGAAAGGTCAAGGATTGAGCGGATTTCTTTCAAGCTCAGAGGACCCGAAAAAATTCCGTAAGTAATTTTTTCCCTGGGGTTATACATTAAAAGACCAATAAATAAAAGGCCACAAAAAGTAGCCAGAACACTCCCCCAGGCTGCACCCATTAATCCCAGCGCCGGAAACCCTAAAAGACCAAAAATTAAAACCGCATTAAATACAATATTAAGACCATTAATCAGCACTGAGGAATAAAGAGTAATCTGAGTCCGGCTTGTGGCCTCAAAAAAGGCCTGCCCGGCCATTACAAGAATAAAAAAAGGCACAGACAAAAACCGGATCCGGACAAATTCACCTGCCAGGTCTGCAACAACGGGATCAGGATTAATGTTCCTCATGATTAGTGGCGCCCCAAAACTTAAAATCAGGGTGGCAAAGGTCCCCAATATGGCAGCAATAACCAGTGAATTATCGACAACTGTTCCTACACTGTGGAGGTTTTTTTCTCCTACCCTGCGGGCGACTTTAATCCTTGTTCCCATTGCCAGAAGCCCCATGGGTATAATAAAGGTAAAGGTGAAAATATTGCCCAAGCCCGCTGCTGCCAGGGCTTCCCGGCTCAATCTACCCACCATAATGGTATCGGCAGTACTCATCAGGGTTTGAGATAAATTCCCCAGCATAATGGGAATACTGAGTTGTAGGATTCTTCTGTTTAATTCCTTTTTCTGGTTCATGTTTTTCTCACCCTCTTTTGTAATACCACCTCCCTTCCCATTCACCTGTTTTTTTCAAAAAAAAACCCGGGAGTTTTTAACTCCCGGTGTTTTTCTATTTACCTGCGGGCTTTTTCCAGTGCTTTTTCAGCAGCATCAATGGCCCTATCAAAGGTTCCAGTTGCACCGCTTAAACCGTCAACATCAAGGCTCTGGGCTTCAATAATTTGCTCCGGGAGAACCTCGAGAAGTTCGTGGTACTCATCCCACGGATAATCATCGCCCTTGCGCTGCCATCTGTCATTGGACTGCTGGGTTTCTACAAGCCTGAAGTCGGTAATTTGATCGTTGGAAATGGTAACCCAAACAATTACCCATCCTCTTTCAGTTTTTTCAGAAATGGCCATGAAAGTTCCATCAAAATATTCGTTGGTCTGGTTGGTAGGCTCTACCCGTGCCCGTGCAAGAGCGCGATAAACAGCCTGGTTGGCCTGGTTAGAGGTTCCAGTTGCTTCGGTGATGATGTCGACATCCCAGTGATCTCTCTCAACATAAAGCTGGGGAAGAACTTCCAGGGCTTCATGGTACTCGTCCCAGGGGTAATCGTCGGGCTTTTCAGTCCCCAGATCACCATAGCCGCGAATAACAACGTCAACGATTTGATCGTTCTCTATTGTAACCTCGGCATCAACGTAACCGCGATCGGTGGCATTAGAATAACCCATAAAAGTTCCATCCTGATAAACATTACCTCCTGCTTCGGTACTCTGGTTGAAAAAAGCGATACCAAAAGCAAGGGTTAAAACCAGAACAGCAATTAAACCTTTCTTCATCCGTACTCCACTCCTTTTCTAATAAAATATATTGTGTTATTTTTTTACCAGAATACTAAATTCTACAAGAACTATGGTATTCCTTCTTTTATTTAAAGTTTTTAATAATAATTTTTCCTAATTGGGCCTGGAATTCTTTGCCAATTCTGTTGTCCGGAAGTTTGTCTGTTAATAGAGTTACAAAAAGGGTTTTTCCCGGTAATTCCCAGATGCCTGCGTCATGGACTACCCCGGTAACCTCACCGGTCTTGTGGGCAAATCCCGGCTCCTCAATCTCAAGTTTATTAATTTCTTCATTGCATCCAGGACACCTGGAGGATGAACCAATCAACTCTTTGCATTTTTTACAGAACCTGATATCCCGGGAAAGGCAATCATTAAACTGCTGCTTCCTTAAAAAAGGCATCCCCTCTTCATAAAACTCGGAATAAATTTTTCCCAGTATTGATACTGTATCCTTTGCTGAAGTGTAGCTGTAAACACCTGGAACCACTTTCATTAATTTACGAGCCAGAAGGGTATCCCTGCACCCTATCTCCTCAAGTTTCCCGTTTACAGCATCCTTGCCCAGGATATCAATAACCATATTGGTTGCAGTATTGTCACTGACACAAATCATTAAATACAAAAGGTCCTGCAGAGAAGGGTTCAACCCGGGGTGGAGCAACTGTAGGACTCCGGCACCACCTACTATTTCTTCTTCAGGAAGTTCATATTCCGTCTCCAGCGCCAGACGACCTTCTCTGATTTGACACAGGCCTTCATACAGAAGGGGAACTTTTATAATACTTGCAGCGTGGAAACGTTCATCTCTGTTAAAACCAATCTTTTCCTGGGTTTCCAGACAATATAGCTCAAACCCCGCGCGCCCAGGAAACTTCTCCATCTGTTCTGCAATCATCTCTTTTAATTTATCCAACTTTATGCCCCCTAAATACCCAGAAAATAAATTGCAATCATCAAAAGTGGAATTGCCGGGAGGAGGTTGGCTACCCTGATCTTCTTAATTCCCATTAATTCAATTCCCATTGCCAGCATTATTATTCCCCCCAGGGCGGAGATTTCAGCGATGGCCCCGGGGCTGAAAAAACCTTCCAGGAAAAACGCCAGCAAAGTTATTCCTCCCTGGTAAACCATAAGAGGAAATATGGAAAAAACCACACCAATACCCAGAGTTGCAGCCAGGGGAACCGAGGCAATCCCATCAATAACTGCTTTGGTTAGAAGGATATGGCTATCTCCCGTCAGACCATCAGCCAGGCTGCCTATTATTGCCATTGGACCAACGCAGAACAAAAGAGAAGCGGTAACAAAACCACGGCTGAGAGGAGAGGTCCCCTTTCGACTAAATCTTGCTCCCAAATGATTCAGCCGGCCAGTTATATCAAGTGTTTCCCCAATCAAAACTCCACCAATCAAACTCAGCAGCAGAAGAATCTCTTCCTGCCCTTCCCGCAGCAGGGAAAAACCAACAAAAATAATAAAAAGGCCAACTACCTGCAGCAGAATCTCGGAGAACCTGTCAGGTAAGAACTTTTTAAACCTTAAACCCAGCAGAACCCCCAAAATAATAAGCATTACATTGTAAAAAGTTCCCCACCCCGGCATTTTTTCCGCCCCTTAAAAAAACGCCACCGAAAAATTGCGATGGCGTTTGCAGTCATTTGGCTCCCCGAGCAGGACTCGAACCTGCGACTCGGTGGTTAACAGCCACCTGCTCTACCGACTGAGCTATCGGGGATCATTGTTCCTTTAATATTATAACCACCATTCTGCGGGGTGTCAATACCTATCGGGTTAACATGCCCCGCAGTTCCTCCAGTAAAGGAGCCATATATTTTCCAGCTCGATAATCCCGGTGCCCTATTTCTTCACTTGTTACTTCTCGCAAAGATGAGGGTGCCTCCGAAAGATGATCAACCTTATTTCCTTCTTCATCTAAAATAATTAACAGGGGAATTCTTGCCTTCCCATCTGCGGAATTTTTTGAAAGAAAATCAGAAAACCCTTCTTTTTTTAAAACCTTTATCTCCAGTTGAGGAATTACTCCCTGAAAATATCTCAGGGCAGCAGCCAGAACAAGGCAGTCAGGACACCAGAATTCCGAAAAAAGAACACCTTTCTTATACCTGGGTTCAAAAGGATCCAGACTCACTTCCCTCGCTCTTTTGTTAAGTCGGTGGATTTTTCTCTTTATCCCATCCTCTGCCTCCTCCAGGTACTCCCCCAGAGGTTTCCCCTGCCTGAGCAACTCATTCACAAAACCACTCCCTTTATTGAAGGTTTTTCCAAACATTGAAAGAATTTATACAAAGTAATCCCTATCGACAATTCCCCCGAGGAGGACTGTAAATGATAATAAGAGAACCCCATCCCGGGGGTCAAGAAAAAAATCAAAAAATCGAGCTTGCCTGGAACCCAGGGAATGTTATCCGGATCCATGCAGAAAAATCTCCCCAATCCTGGGGGCCCAAATATTTCCCCGAAAACCTGGATTTGCTTGCCCAGGATGCCGAGAAAAAGGCAGTCCTGGCAAAAATCGGACTTGGCAATACCGAGTTCCGGTTGGGAGGAGAAACATTAAAAGGGGGATACATTTACGACCTGCAGCTGCAAAGCCAGGAACCAAATGTCTTTTCCCGGCTATGGTCAGCAATGAAAGTCCACGCTGAAGAAAGCGAGCTCTCATTCCTCTTTTGCTACTTCCCCCAAAACCTGAACCCTTTATCCAAAATTAGTCCACCAGTAAAACCCCGGATAATCGGGGGGAAAAACCTTTATTTGCTTCCCGTTCACAAGCAGCTTGCTACATCGGGAAAGGTCGGTCATTTTTCCCCCAGGAATGAGGGAACAAAAAAAGAACACACTGTTAGTCCTTCCCAATCCGGAAAATTTGACCTTTTCCTAACTTCACCTACAGATTCCTTCCTGGAAAACTACATGGGTGAAGTCCAGGGACCCTCCCACGCTGCAAAAGTCTGGGATCCAAATTCTGATTTTTCCTTTTCTTTTGATTATCCAGCCCATTTTTCGCAGGTTTTTTCTTTTATTCTAAATAAAGACCTCCCCCTTTTCAAAAGACCGAGACCAGGGAGAGCCGCTAAAGGGTGGTTCGTCTACGAGCTTGATGATGTTGAAGATGAAGAGCTGGTTGGTCTCCTGGAGGGAATTCGTCGCCGGGCTAGAAAAAGTGGTGTTTCTTTTATCACCGCCTGTTTTGACTCCAAAGAGGAAGTCCCACCTGTTATCGAAGAAAATTGTTGGGGAAAATTCGCCTATGATATCTGCTTTTTCCCCTTAAAAAAAATCAAAAAGCCTGAAGGACGAACCTATTTCCACCCTATCTTTCTCTAAACCCTGTTTTCTTCTCCCGCCAGCAACCTCTTTATATTTGGGCGGTGCTGGAAGATTATTGCCCCTGCCAGGATCAGGGTAAAGATAAAATAAGGGAGGGGAGCAAAAATTGCTGCGAGGATGGGGTAAACTATGGCTGCTGAAATTGAGCCCAGGGATACGTAACGGGTTAGTTTTACTATCACCGCCCAGATCAGGACCACGACAAGGGAAATCCAGGGCATCAGGACCAGGACAACCCCACCGGTTGTTGCTACACCCCTTCCCCCCTTAAATCCCATAAATATGGACCAGTTATGTCCAATCACAGCGGCAAGTCCAATAACAAGAAATAGGATTTCACTTTCAAAAATCTGCATTGCAACCAGGGTGGGTATAACCCCTTTTAAAACATCCAGGACACCCGCTACAACAGCCCACCTGAAACCAAGTGCGCGGTATACGTTGGTTGCTCCAATGTTGCCACTACCGATTTTCCTGATATCAACTTTTTTCAACCGGCAGATTATGTAGCCATTGGGTATTGCTCCCAGTAAGTAACTTCCCAACATAAGTCCGATTACAATAAAGAACAATGGTCCCTACCTCCTCTCCTTCAATCCTTTCTCCTAAAAACAGGTATTCCCTTTATCCAAAATTTCTTTCCATTATACTCCAGGCCCGGTTATGGATGAGAGGACGCAGCCTTATGTGTTCAGTCGAATCAACCCGGGGGTGAACCCGGTTAGTCAAAAGAACCACATAAAGGTCTTTTCCCCTGTCTATCCAGAGGGAAGTGCCTGTAAAGCCCGTATGTCCAATGGAGCGCTCTGACAATAAATCCCCACCCGATGAATAGTTGCCGGGCATACACCACCCAAAACTACGTTTTTCCTGGCCAGGAGGAGTTTGAGGGGTCAGCATTGCTTCTATTGTTGCCGGGGCTAGGATGCCCTCGCCCCCCGCCAGGACCATCCTGGCAAAACGGGCCACATCTTTTGCCGGTCCAAAAAGGCCTGCATTCCCTGCAACTCCACCAAGAGAAAAAGCATTTCCATCATGGACCACTCCCCGCATAATTCCTTTCCGGGGATGTGCTCCTTTTTTTTGTTCAAATTCATTGCCCAGTTCAGTAGCGGCAAAAAAACCTTCCTTCGGGTTAAAGCCGGTTTTATCCATTCCCAGGGGTTCAAATACAACGTCCTGTGCTGTTTGAGCAAGGGTTTTCCCGGTAATCATTTCCACGATTTTCCCCAGCAATATGAACCCCATGCAACTATAATTTACTTTTTCTCCCGGTTCATTTTCCAGTTCCAGGTTCCAAAGGTCTTGCAGTGGATCCTCCTGGTCGGTAAAAAGGCAGTGAGGCGGTAACCCAGAGGAATGTGTCAGCAGGTGCCTTATTGTAACATTGTTATGCCTGAAAGCATTAGTAAATCTGCAGACCGAATCATCGAGCCGCAACTCCCCCTGTTCCAGAAGGTGAAATACAACAGGTGTTGTCACAAGGACTTTGGTCAGGGAAGCCAGATCAAAAATGGTTTCCATGGTCATTTTCCGTTCCCGGGGCTCGATTTCTGCCCAACCCCTGGAGATTGAGATTAGATCTTTTTCCAGGGACCCTGCCAGCAAAACAGCCCCGGGAAATGCTCCAATTTCTATGCCATGTTCGAGTAGTTTTTCCACCAAATACCTCCAATTTTATTCTTCAATTTTCCAGACGTAGCCCGCCAGTTCATACCTTTTGCCACCTATAATTTCTGTTTTTTGATGTTCCCATTTCCCACCACAGGCTTCATAAAAACGGCGGCTTTTACTCCCAACCAGGGTCCAAAGATAAAAAGAATCCACTCCTCCTGTCTGGAAAGCTTCCCGGACCGTTTCCAGCATTTTTCTCCCTATCCCTTTTCCCTCCCAGTTAGGATCAACGTAAATAGCATAAATCTCTCGTTCATAATCCAGTTCTTCATCCCGGGGGACCCCTCCGCTTATGAACCCCACCAGGTCTTTTCCAAAAACCTCAGCTACAAAAATAAAGTGGCCAACTTCCTTCTTGGCAAAGATTTTTTCCCAGGACTGGATGGCTTTTTCCAGGGATAATTTTTGTAGGAAGTCTTCATCAATCAAACCCCTGAAAGAACTCTTCCAGCTATTCACGTGAACCCGGGCAATTTCCCTGATATCAACTCGCTGCCCTTCCCGGATATTGATCATTTTTCTTCCCTCCTCCCGGGTTTAGTTGAAAGTCCCCAGGCTTACGGAAAGAACCTGGTTTTCCCAGTGCAACAAACCAATCAAGTTTCCGGGGACCTGACAACAACCAGTCCCTGAGCAGGATATTCAGACTGAAAACCAAAAACACTTCAACCCCCGAATTTTTCTGGTTACTAAGAAAGCATTTTGACTGGAAAAATGTGCTCCCTGGAGTTGATGCTCGTCCACCATGAACCTGATCATAGCAACAGAGCAGGGGTTAATTCTGATAGAAACACCTTTTATTCCTTAAAACCTATCCTTCTTTTTTATTCAGTTTTTCTTCGGCAGTTTCCAAAAAGCGAATTACCATTAGATATAACGAAATTCGAGGGAAAAATTACAAACCCTTTTTAACCCGGAAAATAAAAACTCCCCGTCCTTAAAAGGTCCGGGGGAGTAAAGAAAGTATCCGGCAGCGACCTACTCTCCCACAGGATTTCTCCCGCAGTACCATGGGCGCTGGAGGGCTTAACTGCTG
>PUNE01000014.1 GCA_003551665.1 Halobacteroidaceae bacterium | reverse complement strand
TTGTGTGACTTGCAGCTCTGTATCGCTGATAATCTCGGCCACTTCTCTTAAGTTGTCGTTAACAACCTTTTCATCCAAGGCTATCAGGTCACCTGGCTCGATCTGCTCGGTAAACTGTGTCCCTGTGCCGATTACTGTCTCATAAGAACCGTCGTCGGGAACTTCGACTGTGCCTTCAAGATCCAGGAAGAATCTGCGCTCAACCTCTTCTTCGGCTGCAAGAAGCTCTTTGGCTTTCACTTTCAACTCAATGTCCTTGTAGACCTCTCTTATAGACTCAACCTTTTCCTGGACATCGAGGAAGATTGCATGGCGCACTTTGACAACAGTGTCTACTGTCTGCCGGGCAATAATATCTTCATTGGCTGGCAATTCCTTTTTGTGCTTAATCTCCTCCTGGACCTCCAGGTCACTGCGCGCTATGACGTCTTCGGATATAGGCAGTTCTTTTGTCTCTTCGATAAATATATCTTCCTGAACTGGAAGCTCGTATGAGCGCCCAACTATTTCTTCAACATCCAGCTTTTCTGTACCCTTATAGAGAACCTTTTCCAGAACATCGACACAGGATGTCTTGTC
Organism: Halobacteroidaceae bacterium; assembly: GCA_003551665.1. GTDB lineage: Bacteria > Bacillota > Halanaerobiia > B1SED10-174 > B1SED10-174 > T1SED10-26. Next base: position 8,778 of record PUNE01000014.1, on the reverse strand, counting down.
GGCTATGATCTTTTCCTGGGCGGGTAGCCTGGCATAGGCAAAGCCATGGTCTAGAATATAAACTCCATCACTGTCAGGAACGTCCAGAACCAGCGCATTGGAATTCAGATTAATCGCCGGTCGGATTCCCGGGGAGGGGTTGGCGGCATACCGGTCGATAAAATCGCCGGAACAGTCTACTGCGGCCACATAGCCCAGATAATCAATATCCGGCGAGCGGGTCCAGTAGCGTCGGCAGACCCTTCTGTTTTCCTTATCTAGGAAATAGGGGATGGGTTCGCCGTCTTTTTCGCCGGCATTGCGTCCCAGCTCGGTGCTGGAGAGCAGAAAGATAGTATCTTTGGTCTCCTGCGGTTCCCAGCCGTAAGCGGGCGCCGTATATGTAGTAACCTCTTCGACAGCGTCTTTGAAATATTTGGTTAATCCGTCCCAAAAGGACGGCTCGGGATACTCTTCAGGGTCTAAGCCTACAGTGTCGCCGCGCAGCCAGCGCCTGATATCTTTGGTCTCCCAGGGAGCGGAAATATTATGGCTACTAAAGCGCATAAACGTGTACTCCCAGGAATAGCCGTCCCAGCCTTTATAAGACGGGTGGGTGTCCTCGGTCACCAGCAGCGTCGCGCCCTTTTTGAAATGGTCATGGGCCGCAACGGTCCAGACCAGATCGCCGTGGGGCGGATCGCCTATTTTGTCCCGCACCCGGGCGCCGACAGGCAGGTCCTTTAAGGTCTTAGCCATTTCCTTCACCTACTTTCGTGTAAAACTTACATTTGTTGCTCTTTTGGGTCTTTAAATCAGTCTCTTTGAGCTCCACAAAAGAGTCACCGCCAGGTTGTAGAGTCACAATAACCTGGGCGTGCAAATCATCCTTGGTAAACTTCCAACCTACATTATAGGACAGTATAGAATGCCCTTTTCCTCCGACATATGCCCTTGCTCTTTTGTACTGGATCAGCTCGTAGTCCACGTCCTGGTTATAATACGGCTTGACTTTGTCCACCAAAAAAAGGTGGCCGCCAATGTAAATACGGCCTGTATGCATACAGACCTCTACACTAGTCGGCCCCTGTAGCTCGAACCGCGATAACCTACTGCGGTCGATATCGTAAAAACTTTTGGCTTCCTGTTCGGTCAGCCTTTCACCGTCTTCGTAGACGGCTGTCCAGTGGTAAAGCTGGGCCATGGTATTGACCTCCTTTTTCTATCTAGCCTTCACCGAAAAAATTTTGGAGAAATACCTTAGCTGTAAATGTAGTTGACTGCCAGTTTAGTTTCGTAGTTGCCCGGTGTTACATCGTAGGGAACGACAGTACGGGCAGCGAGTTTGTCGCTCTGCTCTCCAGACTCAATATCGCCGATATTCACGCTGTCGCTAAAATCGACCCAGACGTCTCCATCCTGTTCCTTAGAGATGCCCTTCCAGCCGACTGCTGGCTCTTCACCTACGAAGGTGACCTCAACCTCTTCCATCTTAGCTGCGCCATCGTTCTGGATGAAGAACTCCTTGATAGCTTCACCGTCGTCTTCCTTGCCGGGGTATACATAGATAGTCCCGAAGTCCAGCTTGTCCATCGGCTGCTCATCTGCATCTAACCATTTTACTTCCACGCTCATATATTGCTACCTCCTTCTTACGTTGTTTTACTTCTCTAATATATTACCCGAGCGGGGTTGTTTTTTAAGGGTGTGCCCCGGACGATTATCAAAAACGGGTTTCTGAGTTTGTCCGGGGTCAAAAAGTTTTGGAAAAATACCTACTGATCCTCTATGGGAACTTTATCCCAGTCCATTTGGAACTCGCCCGGCGGGCGCTCTTCAGTAGGCAGCCTCTCTTCTGTACAGTCCGCCAGGGGTGCCTGCTCGTGCATCTTGTCCGTCCGGGAAAAGACCGCCTGCTCTTCTCTGGTCTTGTAGGCGGCCTGCATGTCGTCCAGGACCTGCTCCAGGACTTCGCCCTGTTCGTTCAGGATCTCGTAAACCTGCCCGTAGACCGGCTCGTAGCGCGTACAGTTCAGGCACTGGTCCAGGGAGACCAGCTGGCCGTCATCCACACGGTCGTCGTGCAGACACCGGATAGAAGAATACTTCTCCAGGACCTCCTGGCCGCCGTAGTACACGCAGTTGACCTGAATACGCGAAGCCGTCCTGTACATGTAGCGCATGGTCGCCGCCAGGATATTTTCTATGCGAGTCAGTCTTTTCTCGATCCGGTCCGACTGGTCCATCACCGTGTCCATCACTTCGATAGTGGACGGCGGGCTGCCCTCGCAGTAGGAATACTGGTGGAATTTCACCAGCGGATCGCGGCTTTGCAGCTGTTCGACTTTCTCGTCTACCGGATAGGGGTGCTTATTGGCGGGGCCGCCCCGGCTTTTCTTTTCCGGCTCGTCTTCATCCAGATCGTAGGCGTCTGCCAGCTCTCCGGTGTATTCAGGGAGAAGCGGCTCCTCGTACAGGTCGGGATAAATAGGCTCGGCAGGTGTCTCCCAGTGCGGCCGGTATCTTCTGTCGATCAGATCTATACAGGAGACATCGGGATCGTCGCAGCCGCATTGGCAGACACAGGAACGGACAATTACATCGATCACGGGAAAAGAATGCGGGAAGCGAAAAGTCCTTTGCATGGCTATTTATCTCCTCCCCTGGCCTTGTCCGCGGCCATCTGCCTGTCCAGAAGCGTCTTTTTGATATGCTCTCGCTCCAGTTCTTTTAGTCTTTGCTTGTATTCTCTTTCGTTTTCGGCCATCTGGATCCGGGAGTAGTCCCACTGCTCTTCTTTGCGCTCCTGCTGCATTTTTTTGTACTCCAGGGCGCAGACAATCAGGCCGTCTTCGTCGTCTTCATAGTACCAGTCGCCCCAGGACAGAATACGCCCGGAGACTTTGCACCTAACCCACTCGTTGAAATACTGGACTCGCTTTAAGTGCAGCATAAAAAACATCCCTCCATACTATGTATATTACCGGGGAAAAGGCCCCAAAATGGGGCGCTCGCACGCGATGAGGTTTTAAAAAATCTATTAGGGGACCTCCGGTATAGAGATCCCCTAATAGATTTCCTTACGCACTTAGCATTTTTAGGACTCGGACGAAACCGCGATTGTACGCCTCGAGAATGGCGTCCATTTCTTCTTTGGGACGCCCGTTGGCCAAGCTTATGACTTGAGGACCCGGCTGAGGCTCCTTATCTTGCTGTTCCGGTACTTCTATTATTTTTTTCTCCCTGATCTCATCCCAGCGCTTGTGTCTTTTCTTATGTGCCCTGAGCCTGGTTCCACCGCTGGGATGCTCTGTGATTATCTCTTCCTCGTGTAGCTCCTGGATATAGATCCTGACGTCTTCTTTGTCCATATCCAGCCCTTCGGCGACCTCTTCCACGGTTTCAAATCCTTTGGCTCCGATCTCGTCGATCTTCTTCGCGACTTTAATTTTCTCCGGTGTGTAGGTTGATATATCCCTTTCTACTCTCATCGATAGATCCTCCTTAGTGGTATTTGTCGTAATAAAAAAAGACCCCCCAGAAGGGGCCTTCTTGTCTAACCTGTCTTTTGTCTTTCCAACTGCTCTTCCAGTTCGATGTCTTCCCGAATCATCTGCAGGGTATCGATGATTTCGTCGAGCTTGTCGCGGGGGACTTCGATGCGGCACGACCCGACAAACCCCCTTGAGTCGATTGGCATCAGGGCAATGTCGTTCGTGCCGGTCTCGCCGATGACGTAGAGCCCCTGCATGGATCCATACCCGTCCTGTCCGCGATACTCGTGGTGATAGTGTCTCTGCTTGTAGTCTATACGCTGATAAAACTGCATGTAGCCTCTCCTTTCCATCAGCCCAGCCCTTCTTCCCTGAGCCTGTCGAAAATCCGGTCGGCCCCTTTGGGCGTGACCAGGGTCTGGGAGTGCATCACTTCTTCTGTGCCCTTGTAGAACTTGGTCGCCCTGACCTCGAAGAGACCCTGGTCGACATACTGCTGGTAGGGCTCGTTGTTCTCCCTAAGGTAGCCCAGGTTTCGCAATAGCTCAAAGAGCTTGTTGCGTCCCAGTCCTCTTATGTTTAGCATCTTGGCGTACTTGGCCATGGTCATGCTGCCCTTGAAGCCCAGGAACTGCTCATAGGACTGCTTGTAGCGGTCGTAGTATTCCGTAAGCCTTTTCAGGGCGAGGGTGTGCTCGACTCCTTCTTTGGCGTTTAAGACATCCAGCTGGAGCTCCTGCTCCCGGGTCAGCTCCCTGACCCGCAGCTCGTCGTCGGCGCCCTCTTCGATGTCCAGCAGGGCGGTGCGGACTCTCTGGGCGATTTCGCTAGTCTGAATGAGCATTCCCAAGTTAAGAAGAGCTCTTTTAGGGAAAAGGACTGTGCCCTTCGTATTTATGCCGTATTCCTTTCTTAGAGCAGGCGACAGCTTGTCGCCACCAAATTTTTCCTTTAGACTGGAATAGTCTTCTATATAGGCGCCGTTGTCGGCCAGCTCCTGGCCGTGTCTTTCGATGACCTTCTGGACAGTCTTTCTGTCTACCTCGTAGAACCTGGCGGCCATGGTTGTCGTCATCGCTTCTGTCTTCGGCAGGAAGAAAAGATTTTTGATTCGCTCCAAGACTTCGATTTTATCAATGTGCTGCTGTCGGAGCCGTTCGTCCTCCAGCAGTCTGTCCGGCTGCATCCTGATACCTCCTTTTTTAGTACAATGGTTTTTTCGATCTTCGTTCCGCCTCTACGACTTCTTTGCGACTATAGCGATAGGCAATGTCTTCGACAGCGAGACGCGAGTACCTGCATGCGAAGTTCGTGTAGAGCCTGAAGGGGGATAATAAAAGCCCGGCAATTCCGTCCAAGACTTCGCAAAGGGACAGCCCTATACGGTGCTCCAGGGGAAACATCGATCTTCTGATCAGTCTGTCTTCGTCTAGCATGATCAGCACCTCCTTGTCTTTTAAGAATCGTACTCCCTTTCCAGGTAGTGAGTGATATGTTCTTTATCCTCTTTGGCTCCCTCTAAGATATAGTCTGTCTACTCTGGATCGAACAGCTCAGGATCTCTTTCTACAATGTTTCGATCCTCGCCGTGGGCATAGATTTCTCCTGCGTAATGGGCCATCTCTTCAGTGAAGGCTAAGACGAATCTCAAGTGGGGAAAGTCCGAGGCTACTTTGTCCAGCCAGTGGGTGGGCGGCGACCAGGCGGTATCGAAACGGTAGGAGTATCTTCCTTCGTTTTTCTCTGCACAAACGTCTTCTTCTGAGTATATGTCCCATTTTGTGCCCCAATGGGCTACACACCAGGAGTGGCCGTCCCAGGATACTTCCGGATTAAAGAGACCCTGTAGGCGTTCGTTAAATGACTCGGGGGCATTTTTGTCGCAGGAGTAGCCTACTTTCTCGATTTCCGGCGGTACCGGGTAGAGTGCGTTAAAACAGTAATTGGGCTCCAGCTGCTCCCAAGACTGTTGTTTTTTTTCGTAGGCTTCTTTGACTTCTTCTTCGGTCATATCCCTAGTGAATAGCTGGGGCGGGAAGTTGGCGGGCTTCCCCTTGAATTTCTCGTCAAAGTCTTCTAGGTCTTCTTGCCTTCCTTCCACGTGCAATACGTTATAGCACCAGTTGGGCATAACTGCACCTCCTTATAAGTCTTCGGGCTTGCCGATACCTGGAAAGTTGTAGTCTCCGCTGCGGACGGCGTCAAGCTCGGCCTGTTTGGCTTCGTGTATCTTCGGGTGCTGCAGCTCTGCTCGGTCACAAAGCGGACAGAGCCACTCCGTGTTGAACCAGCTCATAGTGAAATTCGTGGTTTTGTCTCCGCAGCGGTCACAGCAGTCCAGAAAAGGAAAGTCCGCGCTGTCTCTTCTTTTGTTAGGCTTATCCATTGTTTTTTACCCTCCTAGGCCACGCGGGCCTTTTTTCCTGATTTTCTTTCTCGCCTGACTGGCAGGCCAGTCTTTTGAGACAGTTTTTCTGCAGCTTCTCTTCGCCGCTGATTGACTGTATTAATATGCATTCCTAGCAGCTTAGAGATCTGTCTGTCGTTTAGTTCTTCCTGGTAATACAGGAAGAGGATGCGCCGCTCGAAAGAAGACAGGTCTGCGAAGACTTCGTCGCCACCTTGTTCGATCCACTCTTCTTTCAAATAGCCGAACTCGTCACCAGACTCGTCGAAAAACGGATCCTCGGACTTGGTTTCGCCTCCGACCAGGTCTCCGAACCCGTCGCCGTAATGCGTTACGTTGCTGTGCCACAGGGTCAAAGATTTAGCATGGGCTTTAACCTTTCTGGCGATCTCGAAGTGCAAACACCGGGAGAGATAGGTCAAGAAAGAGCGGCCTTCCGACTTGTAACGATTTATCATAATCATAATGGCGGAGTAGATATCCTGCCTGATATCTTCCGGATCCTGTGCCCCGTAGGTCTTCAGGAAAGTGCCCATACGATTCTGGATCGCCGACTCCTGCGACTCTTTGTAATTTAGGACTTCGGGCCCCAGCAGAGTCGCATAGAACTGCAGGGCGCTCTTGGAATGGTAGCATATCTTCTGTTCGATAAGAATCTTCTCGTATGTCTTTGTAATCGGCTTTAAGAGAAAAAGCAGCTCCGTGAATGCCTGCGGATCTTTGAACTGCTTGTAGATAAGCACAAGGCGTTCGATTTTCCGTGTAGCTTTTTCGTCCAAGTCTTTAGTACCTCCTTTCAGAGAAGCTCGCGCTGGATTTCTCGGAAAGCTTCTCTTAATAAGTCCGACTTTTCGCGCCTGCGCTCGATTTCTCTGTCCCGTTCGTCGACCAGCGTCATTAAGGTCTTGATATAGCCGGCCATCCACTTTAGGTCTTCTTCGGGAATCTCTTCGCCGCGGGATATCTTTTCTTCGATTGAGTCGACACGGCTTCTGGGAGTAACCCATCTTTCTGTCAGGTTCAAAGGACATCCTCCTCCAACAGGACCCAGAGTGTCCTTTCGTCGATAACAGGGACACCCAGGTCGACCGCTTTTTTGCTCTTCGAGCCGGGGTTGTCTCCGGCCACGACGTAGTCTGTCTTCGAGGAGACACTGCTTTTGACCTCACCGCCGTTGGCCTCTATGAGAGACTTGGCTTCCTCCCGGGAGACAGACAGCGTGCCGGTCAGGACAATAGAGAATCCTTCCAGGGAAGACTGGCCGGCCTTTTGTTTTTGTCTCTGTTCCGTGGAGACACCGGCGTCTTCGAGCTTTTTAATAATCTGGTGCGTGGAGAGCCTGGAAAAGAACTGCCTGATAGACCCGGCGACTTTGGGGCCGATGTCTTCGATCTTTTCGAGGTCCTGCTGTGGCGCCGAAGCGATTGCGCTGAGGCTGTTATAGTGACTTACCAGCCGTCTGGCGGTACCCTTGCCGGCCAGGCTGATGCCCAGGCCGTACAGGAGACTTTCCAGGGGCCTTTGCTTGCTGTCTTCGATGGCCTGGAGAAGATTCTGGGCTGTCTTCTTCCCGACTCTGTCCAGGGTGACGAGCTGTTTCTCAGTCAGGTAATACAGATCACCCACGTCCTGGACCAGGCCCTGGTCGCAGAGCTGCTGGGCCAGGGTGTCGCCGAGCCCGTCAATGTCCATCGCATCACGGGAGGCGAAGTGCTTGATCCGCTCTTTGAGCTGGGCCGGGCAGGACAGGTTCTGGCAGCGATGGAAGGCTTCACCGGGCAGCCTTTCGATTTTCTGCCCGCAGGAGGGGCAGACACTGGGCATGGAAAAAGCCTTCTCCCGGCCATTTCGCCGGTCATGCAGGACTTCGGTGATTTCTGGGACGACATCACCGGCTTTATGCACAGAAACGACATCCCCGATTTTGGCGTCCAGGCTCTTGATGTGATCCTCGTTGTGCAGCGTCGCTCTGTGCACTGTAGAGCCGGCAACGCTGACCGGGGTGATCTTGGCCACGGGAGTGACCGTCCCGGTGCGGCCGACCTGCACGAAAATGTCTTCGATGCGGGACATTTTCTTCTCGGTCTTAAGCTTCCAGGCGATGGCCCAGCGCGGCGCCCTGCTGGTCGACCCCAGTTTGCTCTGGTACCGGTAAGAATCTACTTTCAGGACGACACCGTCTATCTCGTAGGGCAGAGAGGATCTCTGAGAAGCGACGTGCTCGTAATAGGGTTTCACCTGGCTGAATTTGAGCTGCTGCGCCAGAGGAACCGTGGGCAGCCCCAGGCCCTTTAGCTTTTGCCTTGTCTGCCAGTAGCTGTCTTCTCTGGGGTTTACAGCGCTATAGATGAAAATATGCAAGGGGCGGGAAGCGGCCAGCTTCGGATCCAACTGTCTGATAGACCCGGCGGCGGCGTTTCTCGGGTTGGCGAAAGGCTGCAGCTCCTGTTTTTGTCGTCTCTGGTTGAGACTTTCAAAGTCTTCTTTGGTCATGTAGACCTCGCCGCGCACTTCGATGGTCTCTTCAGAGAAGAGCCGAAGCGGCAGTGCTTTAATGGTCTTTAGGTTTTCTGTGACGTCTTCGCCGGCCAGGCCGTTACCGCGGGTAATACCCTGGACGAAGACGCCGTTTTCGTAGCGCAGGGAGACCGCCAGGCCGTCGATTTTAGGCTCGCCGACAAAGACGGGTTCCTCGGCCAGGGTCGACTTGGTGCGTTCATAGTACTTTCTTATATCCTCTTCGGAGAAGGCGTTGTCCAGGCTCAGCATGGGCTTGCTGTGCTCGACCTGGTTGAACTTCTCCAGGGGCGGGCCGCCCACTTTCTGTGTCGGAGAGTGCGGGGCGGCCAGCTCCGGGTTTTCTTTTTCCAAATCTACAAGTTCCTGCATAAGCTTGTC
>PUNE01000118.1 GCA_003551665.1 Halobacteroidaceae bacterium | reverse complement strand
GGCCTGGCAAAAATAAAGGTCACCGATGGAGAAGATAATTTGGACCTGAAGATGAAATATAATTACCGGTTGTTTTTCATCCAGGAACTAAAGGCAATAGCAGAGCTAACCGGTCTCTTTTCCCCCAAAGGAGTCTTCACCGAAGAGGACCTGACGGGAAGGCCTGTAACCATGAAAGTTGCCCTGCAAAAAAAGTAGTTTTTAGGTTTTTGGGTAAAGCTTTCGGGGTATCCTCTTTTAGCTTATTTTGAAGAATTCAGGAAATTATGCTTATAAAAGGGTTTTATCCCAGGAGACAATGAGATTTTATTGTGATGAGGGAGGGGTCGTTTTTTTCAGGAAAGGAGCAAGGAAAATGAAAAAATCAATTGTTGTGGGGTTATTGCTATGCTTTATTTTTGTTTTACCGGTTCAGGGGGGGTTAACAGATCAGGACCTGGTTATGGAAGCCCAGGGTGTTTTGGAAGATTTACAGGCGGGAAATTACGAGGAGGTTCATGCCAAATTCACCTCCCAGTTACAGGAACAGCTCTCTGTGGGTGCACTGGAAGAAGCCTGGAAGTCCCTGGAACAGATTGGCCAGCTGGAGGAAATAATTGCCATCCAGGTGGAGCAGGTTCAGGCTTTCCAGGTGGTTGTATTAACCGCAATGTTTCCAGCAGTAAATATTGATATCAATATTTCATTTAATACTGAGGGAGAATTGGCCGGGTTAGTGTTTACCATGAGCGAATTCCAGGGAGAATACCTTGTTCCTCCTTACGTTGAAGAAGAAAAAATAACAGAGGAAAAGGTTGAGTTTGGACAGGACCCCTGGGTTATTTCGGGGAAATTAACTCTTCCCCGGGGAGATGGGCCCTGGCCGGTGATTATTTTGATGGGAGGGTCCGGGCCAACCGATGCCGATGGAACCATGGCGGCCAACAAACCCTACCGCGATATCGCCTGGGGGCTGGCCACCGAAGGAATTGCTTCCTTGCGATTTGACAAAAGAACCAGGATTTATCAGGAAAAGCTTGCCACTGCAACGGATTTTACAGTCCACGAGGAATATATTGAGGATACCCTGTTTGCCCTGGAATTTGTCCGGGGCCTTGATACAATTGACCAGGACCAGATTTATCTTGCCGGGCACAGCCAGGGTGGAATGATTTTGCCCCGAGTTGCCGTAGAAGCAGAAAATGTAAAGGGCTTAATTTATCTTGCCGCTCCAGCAAGGGGACTGGAAGATTTGATGTGGGAACAGTACAACTACCTGGCAGAACTGGAAGAGGAAATAACTTCCGAGATTCAGGCTCAGCTGGATATGATAGCCGGGCACATAGATAAAATCAAAGACCCGGACTTAAGTCCCGAAACTCCGGCGTCCCAGTTAATGGGTATTGCTGCCCCTTACTGGCTTGACCTGAGGGCTTATGATCAACTGGAAACTGCAGCAGGTTTAACCCAACCAATGCTGTTTATCCAGGGAGGTCGGGATTACCAGGTTACAGAGGAAGATTTTACTATGTGGAAAGAGGTCCTGGGAAACAGGGATGATGTGCTGTTTACTTTTTTCCCGGATTTAAACCATATTTTCCATTACGGTGAGGGCATGGCTGTCCCCGGAGAATATTTAATGGTTGGGCACGTAGAATGGGAAGTCCTCCAGGAAATTATTGATTGGATTGGAGAAAAATAGGGAAGGAAATCAGCAGAATTTAATAGAGCCAGAATTTTAATAATAATACAGGGCAAGGGCCTTCCCGTTGATTTGGGAACCGATTAAAAGGGAGGCCTTTGCCCTGAATTTGATTGGGAGGTGAAAAAAATGGAAGTCAGGATTGAGCAAAAACCCGAATTAAAAATAGCAGGCCCTCTGGCGGTAACAAAAACTGCAGATTCCGATACCATTAAGCGCCTGTGGGCCAGCCTGGAAAAAATACAGGAGGATATTGCCTGTAAAAAATCCGATACTGGATATGAAATGCATATTGAATTGGAAAAAAATCTGCATTACTGCCTGACGGGAATAGAGGTGGAAGAGGTTAAGAGCTTACCCCTGAACTGTTTTGTGAAGACGATCCCACCGGGGGAATACGCAGTTTTTTCTTTTAAAATTGCCAGTTGCGGGTATAAAAAAGCTTACGAACAGATGAATGAGTGGCTTAAAGAAAATATTCCTCCGGGTTCGGAAGCCCACAAACAATTTGAAGTCCAGGTCTATGATCACCGGTTCAGGGGAATGGAAGACCCCGAATCAATAATAGACTTCCTGGTGCCTCTTTTTTGAAAGAAGAGGGATAGTGTTTTATACCAAAATTCGGACAGGAGAATTTGAAAAAACCTTTTGGAGCTTTATGCCACCGTTATTTTCGCAGGGGGGAAGGTTTTCGGGTAGATAAAAAGAATAAAACCAAAAAAGGCAGTTTCTTTAACCTCCTTTTTGCAGGAAATAGACTGAATTGAGAGAAAGAACCTGCAGGGAGAATTAATTTTGTTTTTGAATGGGATAATTAAAAAAAATTTTATATATTTCTAATCGAATTTTAATTTTCCCTGAATTGGTTTTAAATTATTTCTTGTTATGATGACCACAGTAAAAAGAAAGGGAGGTTATCATAATGGTTACCTTTGAACAGGTAGAAAAACTGCGTCAAAAAACAAATATTTCTTACGAGGAGGCCAAAAAGGCCCTGGAAGAAACAAACGGGGATTTGCTTGAGGCGGTAATTAACCTGGAAAGACAGAACCGCATCACCCCCCCAAAAACCGGTGGTTACTATAATTCCAAGGAAGAAGTAGCCCGGGAAAAAGAAGTTTTTTCTTCGGAAAAAACCACTTCCCGAAAAGAAAAATCTTCTCTGGGAGATAACATTACCAGTTTCTTCAAGTGGCTGGGAAGCATAATCCACAAGGGCAACATTAATAACTTTGAGGTTATTAAAGACGGCCAGAGGATTATGATGCTCCCTCTGACAGCACTGGTCATTCTGCTGCTCTTCGCCTTCTGGGTGGTAATCCCACTGGTTGTAATCGGACTGATCTTTGGTTACAGGTTTCAGTTCAGCGGCCCGGATTTAGATAAAACCGGTGCCAACCAGGCCATGAACAAGGTTTCCGACGCAACTCTCAGGGCTGTCGACAGGGTAGTTGATGCTTCTGAAGACCTTTCCGGGGACTCCAGGAAAAACAAGGGTGAAAAAAATGGAGCGGATACTGATTATTGAGGATGAAGAAAAATTAGCTCGCTTTGTAGAACTCGAACTTGGTTACGAGGGCTACAAGGTGGAGAAAGCCCTTGAAGGCAGGGAAGGGTTGGAGCTTGTAAAAGCCCAACCCTTCGACCTGATTCTCCTGGATATTATGCTTCCGGGTTTAAATGGGATTGAAGTCTTAAGGAGGATCCGCCAGTTTTCGGATGTCCCCATTATTTTACTCACTGCCAGGGATACGGTTGTGGACAAGGTAACGGGGCTCGATACGGGGGCTGACGATTATATTACCAAGCCTTTTGCCATCGAGGAACTGCTGGCCAGAATCAGGGTAGCCCTCAGAAAAAAAAGGGAGCTTTCAACTTCAGGGAATATTTTAGAAGCAGGAAGGCTAAAACTTGACCTGCAGGCCAGGGAAGCCCGGATTGATTCTCAATTAATTGACCTCACCAAGAGGGAATTTGATCTTCTGCAGTGCCTTTTGGAGAACAAGAATATAGTCATGAGGCGGGAGGTTCTCCTGGAAAGGATCTGGGGTTATGACTTTGATGGAGGCACGAATGCTGTTGATGTCTATATCCGCTACCTGCGGTCAAAAATTGAAGAGCCTTTTAACCAAAAATTTATCCACACTGTGCGTGGAGTGGGGTATGTGATCCGAGATGAATGAAAAAGCCAGTCAAAATCCAGGCGGTAAGGGTTTGTCGGACCGAATCAGGTCTTCCCTGGTCTTAAAATTGAACCTGCGGATCCTGGGAATTCTTCTTGCTGGATTTATTGGAATGAACATTATAATTTCCCTGATGTTTTTTGGAATTATCCTCTGGCAAACAGAAAGAGGAGCCCAGAATATTATTGAGAATCATGGATTTTTTGAGGGAAAAGAACAGGGTTTTTTTTCCGCTCAAAACTACGAGATTGTTCCGGGAGAGGATAGAGAAGGGGGGGTGGGGTTGCCCTCTTTCCTTCAGGACAGGACCCCTCTTGGTTTTCTGACCCCCAGAAGAAGAATATCAACTCCCGGCCTGACTCCATGGATTTCCTGGGGGGAAAGAATTGAAAAGACCTCATATCACCTGGTGTTTCCTCTCGAAGAAGAATCCTACCAGGTTAATTATCCTCTGGAAGAGGACCTGAGGGTTTTTTCAGTTTTTATGCTGGTAATATTTATCGGCCAGGCCCTTTTTATGGTCGGTCGGGTGGGGGAAAATACCCGGGCAATCAGGAGAACCCTGCGTCCCCTTGCAGAAATGACAGAAGCAGCCAGAACCCTCCAGGAGGATGTAGCCAAACTGCGTTCAACCTCTGCCGGGGCCGAGCTAAACAACCTGGCGGGTGCGATAAAAACCATTGATGCTGGCAAACTCAACAAGAGGATTTCTGTTGATTCTTCCCAGAACGAACTCAAGGAGCTGGCCCAGGCCATTAACGAAATGTTAAACAGGATCAACCAGTCCTATGAATCCCAGGTACGCTTTGTTTCTGATGCTTCCCACGAGCTGCGGACACCAATTTCCGTTATCCAGGGATATATTAGCCTGCTTGACCGCTGGGGGAAAAACGATGAAAAAACGCTGCAGGAATCCATCAATGCTATCAAAAGTGAAACTGAAAGCATGAAAACCCTTGTAGAACAACTCCTCTTTTTGGCCCGGGGGGATAACGAAACCATTCAGCTCCACCGGGAAATTTTTGACGGGTGTGCTGTGGTTGAAGAGATTATAAAAGAAACCCGCCTTATTGATACCGGGCATGTTTTTTCCACAGAACTCGATGCACCTGCTTATGTCGAAGCAGACCAGCAGCTGATCAAGCAGGCGGTCCGGATACTGGTTGATAACAGTATAAAATATACCCCGGCCGGGGAAGAGATAACTATCAGGGTGTTCAAAGAAGGGGAGACAGTAAAAATCCAGGTTCAGGATAACGGGATCGGAATCGCCCCTGAAGATGTTCCCAATATTTTTGATCGTTTTTATCGCTCAGACGAATCCAGGGCACGCAAGACCGGTGGTTCTGGGCTGGGTCTTTCTATTGCCAGGTGGATAGTGGAAAGACACGGGGGTTATTTTGAAGTAATTAGTCGACTGGATGTAGGGACCAGGACAACCATTAACCTTCCTGTTGTAAGTAAAGTTGGGGAAGAAGTTAAGGGGCATTAGAGACCGGCAGGTTGCCCTTTTATAATTAAGTTTTCCAAAGAAAAAAGGTTTAAGAAAATATTATCCTCAAGGGTAATATTTTTTTGTTTTATCCTTAAACAGGTTCCGGGGCAGAAACAGGAATAAAACTCGGTACGGAGAGGAGGTTATAGGGGCCAGGATAATTCGAATTTTCTTTTTAAGGGTTTAGTTCTGTAACTCCGCAGTCTGTTTTAAATGCCCAGGAAGAAAAGGCCAAGAAACAGAAAATTTTTGGTTTGTTTTCTGCAGTTTTCTCTCCAGAATGCCTCGGCCAGCGAAGAAATTTCAGCTTCCAGACAGGAGTTGAAAGAAATGGCCAGGAGGTTTTCTTTTTCTCGTCAATAATTAAGAATTAAGAAGAAAAACCCAAGGCTGCTGAAATTTTTTAGCAGCCTTTTGGATATCTGGATTTATTTTTCCCAAAGCGTATTTCAGGTTGGGGCCAGGAAAACTGCCAAGCGGGGGAAAGTTTTTAACCATTTCTGGTTTCCAGGCACGAAAACCCTTACTCGAGTGTGGAATTATTGTTATGGATAGAATGGAGAAACGAAAATGGGAAGAAATTTTTTGCTGGGATTTCAATTCAACGGTCTTTTTTCCATGTGGAGGCCTTTCCACTCTCGTCGATCAGGATAATTCGATCCGGGCCAAGGGGCCACCCATAAAAGAAAAACTGGTCCCTTTTACTGTCAGAATAAAGGGAGATTTTGCCGTTACCTATTTCCCAGATACCCGCGTCATAAGGGTTGCCATCAGTGTAAGCGGTCCAGCCCTGGTAATAGGGATACCATTCCAGTTCAAGGCTCTCCCAGGGGGAGCCGTTTTTATTTTGCCATTTCCCTCTGAGGTCCATAATTCCCAGACCCCCGGGACCGGCATATTCAGGGAGGAGGTTCCAGGAAATTTCAGTAATCCCAGTATTGCCCGATTCAGTCCCGTGGTAAATTTCCCTTATTTCGAGCGTCATCAGGTAGGCATACCCGGAAACTTCCTTGACCCTGTCCAGTAATTCGTCCATTGCGTTTTTAACATCGTCCCAGTTCTCTTCAATTTCAATGATTTGTTTCCGGGAGGTATCCTCTAACTCGATTTTAAAAGCCTGTGATGCGGGATAACCATGGAAAAGCCTGCCAATTTCCGATGCCATTCCCGGTTTATATATGGCAGCCCAGATTTGTAGTTCTGCCGTTTTTATCCGGTTATTTGCTTCAAAAGAAGAACTTTCCATTGTATGACCGTTAATTATTAGAAGCTCTCGGATTCCAGGTTCAATTTCGAACCAGATTTTTTCGCCGATTCCATTGCCGGGTTTCCCGGCAATCCAGGCCCTGCTGGGATCTTCAGAGAAAATATTAACCTCGTGATGGAGGGGTAATTTTTCCCTGCTCTCCTGCCGGCCCGAAGATCCGGCCAGGGGATATCCGAGGAAATCGATGCAGAAAAACTCCTCCAGATTATTTCCCCCCTGGATGGTTCCCGGAACCAGAAAAATAAGGAAAATCAGTGTGGGAATTAAAAATTTTTTCAAGCCGATCCCCCCGGAGTTATCAGTTTTAATTTGCTGAGATAAACCCTTTCAGGCAGTACCATTTTACCAGAACAACCTGCAAAAACAAACAGGCAGGATTTTTTTGAAAAAGAAGGCATAAGGGAGAAAATGGAGTATAGTTTAAGTATCAATCATTTAAAAAGTTGGGAGGGTTTGATTTGCCCCAGAAAAGCTATTTGCTCAGATGCGGAAAAATGTTTGACGGAATAAAAGAAGAGCTGCAGGAAAAAATGGAAATCCTTATCCGGGGGAACAGGATTGTTGAAGTTGGGAAAAGCCTCAAAACTTCTCCTGAGACAGAAATTATTGACCTTACCGAGGCAACGGTAACTCCAGGTTTGATTGATGCCCATGTACATTTCCAGCATTTTGACTGGAGGAAACGGACAGAAGAGACTCTTTATGGCTCTCCTTCCTGGAAAGCAATGGCTTTTCTTTACAATGCCAAAAAATCTCTGCAGCGCGGCTTTACTACTGTCCGGCATACCGGTAGCGCAACTTTTGATGCCTACGGGGGAATTAGTGCGAAAAAGCTGATTGATGCCGGTTATTTTGAAGGCTCAAGACTTGTTGTTCTTCCCTACTACCATGCTTCTGTGGGAAGCCACGGCGATGACAGCCAGCTTCTGGCTTCAAATCCTCCCCTTTCTAAAGCCTTTTACGAGATGTTTCCCTGCCAGGGAAGCGGAGTTGATTTTTTCCGGGATTCGGTAAGGGAACAGGTAAAATACGGGGCAGATTTTATTAAAATTATGGCTACAGGTGGTTTTTCAACTCCCAACGATTCTCCGGACGACCAGCAGCTCAGCGATGAAGAAATGCTGGCCATTATTGAAACTGCTCACCAGCTAAACAAAAAAGTTACTGCCCATGTTTACGGGGCGGACCTGATGAAAAAATTAATTGAAATGGGAATAGACTGCATGGAACATGGGGCCATGATTAATGAGGAAGTTGCTGAATTGATGGAAGAAAGAGGGGTTTACCTGGTTCCCACTTTCTGCCCTTACGATGAAATAATCAGGCTGGACGAGGAAAACCTTGCCAAAAAATCCCCTGAATTCCAGGCTAAATTAAGGCAATATGAAAAGAGGCTTAAGGCCGGAAGGGAAACAATAGTAAACAGTAAAATAAAGCTGGGCTATGGGAGCGATTTTGTTGCCGTCCATAACCCGTACGACGGGGCTTATGAGTATTCATCCTGGCTTTTAAGTGGGATGGACCCCTTCCGGGCTTTGAAGGCCGCAACTTCAGTAAATGCAGAGATCCTGGGAAGAGAGGATATCGGAACAATTGAACCCGGAAAACTTGCCGATATTGCCGGTTGGAAAAAGGATTTATTAAATGACCATGAAGCGCTCCTGGAGTGTGATTTTGTTATGAAGGACGGGGACATTTACCCTACTGAAAAGGTTGAGTAAGGGAAATTATAGCAGTGTCCGTAAGAGTGCAGGATTATTTTTTGATCTGCTGCCTGGAGATTTTTGTTGCTTAAAGCTATAAGGGAACGGTTTTTTCTGAAGACATTTAAGTTAAAAATATTTTTATCCGAATTAAATAACAGGGAGAGAAGAAAAAGAGGGGGAAAAATATCAGTTGCCCTTTTCTCTGCAATATATCCAATATTATTACACCTGAGGTGGTCAAAATGGATTTAGAGAAAGAAAAATTAAATCAAATTCTTGAATCCTCCCCTGTTGCATTTGCTTACCATAGAATGGTTTTTGATAAACACCAAAAACCTGTAGACTGTATTTTTAAAAAGGTAAATAAAGCCTTTGAGAAACTTACCGGAATCCCGAGACAAGAAATTATTGGACGGCAGATTACAGAAGTTTTTCCGGGGATTAAAGATGATGAATTTAATTGGATTAAGGCATACGGCAGGGTAGCAACCAGCGGTGAAACTGCAAGTTTTGAAAAGTTTTTTGGTCCACTTCAGCGCTGGTACAGGGTCCAGGCTTTCAGTGATGAGGAAGGTTTTTTTGCCACCCTTTTTCAGGACATAACAGAACATAAAAAAGCTGGGGAAATGGGTAGGGAAAAGGAAAGAGACTTCCCGGACATGCTGGCCCGTTATAACCTGGACTTAAAACATACTTTTTGTAACCAGGCCGTAGAGAGCCACTTGGGCGAGCCACCAGATTATTTCCTGGGTAAAACCTTTCTGGACTTAAAGAAGGAAGGTGATCTGGGGAAATTCTTTTCAGCTATGCAAAGAAAATTGGAAAAATGCCTGGAAACAGGAGAAAAGCAGGTTTTCGAGCAGAGTCTTGGTTTGGCCTCTGGGAGGAAACATTTTTCTATTACAATCCTTCCTGAAATTGATGGAGAGGGCAACATAGAAGCGCTTCTGGCAATTACCCGGGATATAACTGAATTGAAAAAGGCTGAAGAGCAGAGGCGGTTTTTAGACGCTATTTTAGAAAATATATCTGATTCTCTCGTAGTAACCGACAGCAGGCATAACATTTCATTTATCAATAAAAAGACAGAAGACCTTTTCGGGTACAGTCTGGAAGAAATAAAAGGTTGTCCAATAAGTGTTTTGAACCCGGAAAAAGAAGAAAAACCTCC
>PUNE01000100.1 GCA_003551665.1 Halobacteroidaceae bacterium | reverse complement strand
TCCCGGGGATTGTGCTTAAAGGAAAATTCCCCGAAATAGAGGTAATCCCTGCTTGTTGTCTCAAAATAATACTCCCCTTTAAGCTTATCGGTTACATGGTGAGCAAAAGTTAAACCCAAAAAAGCTCCTCTCTCGCTATCGTAACCAATTGATGGCGTGGGAAAGGGGCTGGAAATAGTTCCGTCTTCGTATCGAGCCACATAATACGGCAGGTAAAAAAATGGTACATCCCCCCAGCGAACTGTAACGTGATAGGCTTCAATCAGGCCTTCGGGAGATATCACTACCCGCCTGGAACTAACCCTATAGTGGGGGTCTGGTTTTATGCAGGGAGTTAAATTAGCACGCGAAATTTCCGAGAAAGCAGGAGATAGTCTCAAAAGTTCTCCCCAGAGGGAAAGGTTATCATATTCAGTTCGGGGTAGAGTTATTTCTCCTCTTTCTTCCTGGTAATAAAAAGAGAGCTCCTCTCCCTTAATTTCCTCCCCATCTTCTCTTAACAAAACCTCGCCACTTGCTTTTAGAAAACCCCTATTTAGGTCAATAAATATTTCCTGACAGGAAAGAATCAGGTCCCCATACCTGAAAAAAACCTCGCCTCGGCCATACATAATATTTTCCGCCAGGTCAAATTCTATATCCAGGGCTTCCAGCTCAATGTCTCTCCCTGATTCTCCATATACAACTGGACTCCCGGTTATTAGGATGAAGATTATTATTAAAAAAAATGACTTTAATTTCATCAAGGAACTACACCCCAACTGTTTTTTACTTTCTTCTTTTTTTTCCAGGTCCCTTCCTGCAAACTAAACAAAAAAAAGCCCCCCTGTTAAAGGGAGGCTTTTTTTATAACTCTTTAGAAGCTAATGCTCAGACCAGCTTCGAGAGCGTTGTAGCTGAAATCCTCTCCGTTTTCTTCAGTTGGCACAACGTCTTCACCGTTAAGACGGCTGAAGCTTCCGTATTCGTAGCTGATGTTGAACATTTCAGCGTAATCGAATCCGGTCCTTAGCTTGTAGAATAAACCGTCGGTATAACCTCTATCATCAGTGGTTGCACCCCAGCGGAAGGTGGGGTTAACCTGGCGGTAGTCATAGAGACCACTTACTGACCAGACGAGGTTATCAGTAATGTTGCGGTCAACAGTCAGATCCAGAGCGTAGTTGTACTTACCTGCTGTTTCAACATCAAAGCGTCCATAGCTCCAGTAGTCTTCAGTAATGAAGTAGGTTCCACTTACGCTTGGGGTTACATTGAAACCAGCAAGGCTCAGTTCGGGAGCAAATTTAGCATTTACAGAAGCTGCCAGCTGGTCTTCTTCCAGAGCCATGTCATAATATACATCGGCGCCAAAAGTCAACCATTCCATGGGGGTTACTTCGAGAGCTGCGCTCATGTCAACTGGCATTTCATCCTCGGTACCAAGGTAGTAATTTGCACCCAGGTCGATACTTAGCATGTCAATGGGAGTCAGTGACAGGTCGGCAAAGAGTTTGTTGGAGCTTGGCTGCCACCAGGAGCGGGTCAGACGGCTAAATGCCCATCCCCGACCGGGTCCCTGGAGGTAATCATAACCAGCAGCGAAGCTATAGAAGTCGTTACCTAGAGAACCTTCTACAAAACGCTTGTCAAGATATGGATCATCTACATCGGGATCAAGATTAAATTCGTAAGCAGCGTCAACATCAAAGGCCAGAGGACCGAGCTCGAGGGGGTCAACAAAGGCCAGTGACCCACCAGCTACGTTCCGCTCGCTCTTGTCGCCTGCGGACCAGGTATAGGTGTCTTCATAACGAGCACCGATCTCCAGGAAGGCAATGGGAATGGTCAGGTGAGCATTGTATCCACCGCGAGGAGTGCTACCACGGAGCGGAGTGAAGGTGAATACTCCTGCTTCAGCATCCTCAGTAACCAGGGTGTAGTCTCCACCAATCCGGACCATACCGAGATCAACTTCAGCATCTGCTTTGACGAAGTATTCCATTTCCATGAAATCACTGAAGGCAGTCTCAACTCCCAGATCCAGAATTCCCAGATCCAGTTTGTTGGCCATAGCAACAAGATACTGGTCGTCGAGCAGGTCTACTGCATCTTCAAAACCAAGATACAGGGTATGCTCGGCAGCATCGATCAGAGAGAAGGTGTAGCTACCGGCAAACCAGTGTGGACCTGAATCAGCATCAGAAGCTCTTTCCTGCAGAAGGGCAAACATTCCAGCGTCAAAGTCTACAACAGCGCCCTGTCCCATACGGTCACCAGGAGTGGCCCGGTCGCCTCTGAAGGGACGGTTGAAGAGGTAGCTGGTAAGGTTAAGGGCATAGCTGTCGGTAAGGGTTACATCAAAGTCAGGAGTGCTGACGGTTCCGGTAAGGAAATTGGTAACAGCAGCTCCATCGGCCAGCCAGTGAGCATCAAGGGCATCCTTGTCAACGGTAAGGGTAAGATCCATGTCAACAAGGTCGGTGCGGCCATGAATATTCAATCCCAGTTCATAGTCAAGGTATGCTCCATCAGATGCCCAAAGGTTCGGGAATGTGTTGGGGAACCAGTATAGGCCAGAGGTCCGGTGCTGGAAGGGATCGATGTAAGGAGTTCCAGGCCCTTTGGTGTCAATCAGAGTATAATCAACATCGGTATCTACGCTGAAAGAAAGGGTAGGTTCTTTTTCCAGTTCGGCCCAGATTTCATCGATTTCATCTCTGAATTCGCGAGTCAGGGCACGAATCATGATCATTACTTCTTCAGCCTGCTGGTCGGTAAGACCCTGCCTCTGAAGCTCAGACCTCAGGGCACGGACTGTGCGATCAACATAGGTTCTGAGTTCGTCTTCACTTGCATCAATCTTGGCTGCAACCTCGGCAATCTTTGCATCCAGAGCGTCAACATCGTCCTGCATCTGGAGAACCATGAATTCGAGGTCAAAATGCTCACCCATGAGGGTCATGAGATCGCTGCGGAGATTTCTGATGTCCAGTTTCAGGTCCTCATCATCAAAATCCACGTCAGCGACGGCTGCTTCAATGGTCTCGTCCACCCAGTCCATCAACCGAGCGGTAATTGTAGCAGCCTGGTAACGGGTAAGGTTCTCGGCTCCGCGGAAGGTTCCATCGGGGAAGCCGATAATAATACCCACGTCAGCGATTTTTGCCAGGTATTCTTCTGCCCAGTGTCCTTCAGGAACATCCACAAAGGCAAAAGCGGGGGTAGCCAGGCTTAACATTAAAGCCACGGCCAGAATTACACTTAGTTTCTTCATTCCTTAATTCCTCCTTGATTGTTTTCGTTATTCCTTTTTGGCCCCTACCTGGCTGGGTCGCAAACATGAGTCGCCTTGTTTCCTCAGCCTGCTTCCCAAATATGTAGGTACCAAAAAGGTATATCTTACACATCCCATATTAGGGTCCCGCGGCAATCAAGGGCACCTCCTTTCTCCGCAGTATAACCCGGGATGGTAAGTTCTTGCCATCAATAACCATTCTACACTACTTTTCATAATCCTGCAACGAAAATGCAGATGAAAACCAGTTTTTTCTAACTCAGGTTATTCACCCTTTTCTTAGATTCGATAAAACCCCCTAAAAACCCTCTTTCTCCGCATATTTTTTTAAAAACCTCAGCAAAAGAACTTCTGCAGCAAAATCATCTATTGCCCTTGACGGGCTTAAAAGCCCCCTGGGAACAAGTTTTTTCCACCCCGTGGGAGGATTATCCTCAAAATAAAGGCGGCGGGCTTCCTGGGAACTTTTTCCTTCGGGAACCAGAATAACCTTCTTTTCTCTCTTTTCCACGAGGTCTTTAAAAAAATCTGAGCCCGTTCCATCTCCAATCAGGACCAGGTCAATTTCATAACGATTTTCGGCCCAGCCCAAGTACCGGGAAAAATCGTCCCGGGGCAGGACCTTCCGTTCCATAATTCCCTCTCCCGCGTCATATATTACTGTTCCCAGCTTATCCCGGCCGGGGTCAATTACCAGGATCAATTATCTCCACCCGCCTCCGAGACTTCAAATCCAATATTGTCATTGAGGTTATCGCTCCTCCAGATATTTTCAGAAGCAACCACAGCTACCTTGGTGGGCCCTTCCCTTCCTTTCAGGTCATCGAGTAGTTCATAAAAAACAACAAAATCAATAGTCCCCAGGTGGCCGTGGACATCAGGTAAAATACCGCTTTCCAGGGCGGTCATCCGCAACTCGTTGAAAATTCCCTCCAGTTCCCTTTCCAGTTCAAAGGGAGAAAGTTGAGGCTTGACTTCCTTGACCATGATAATTTCCCCTTCTTCAAAAACAATATAGTCAGGAATCAACTGGAATCTTGCCCGGAGGTGCTCCCCTGGAGTGGCATTGTTTTCGGCAACAAGCCGCATTATAAATCTTCCCTCTCGCTGCCTGAGTTCTCGGGCAACAGCCAGAAGTTCATTGGCGTAAAATACAATGCTCCTGCCGGTTTCAGGGTCATGGAGTTCAACTCCCCTTGCCTGGGCAATTTCATTGGCTTCCTGGATAAAGTTCTCAATCTTATCCCAGATAGCCTCTTCCTCCTGGCCCCCTTCAATCAGAGCCCAGTGAATTTCATCTCCCCGCAGGTATATTATATCTCCCTCGGCGTACTCCTGGTACCTTTCTCCCAGGGCCTGGTAGAGACGTCCCAGTTCCTGGAAGCGCTCTTCGTACTCCTCTTCCATTATTTGATAAGCAGTTTCCAGGTTTTTCGTCTGTTCCTCCAGGTCCGCAACCTTGGTTTCCAGTTCCCGCCGCTGTCTGAGAAGCGCCTCCAGTTCTTCGGTCTGTTCATCAAAAATCCGGGTCAAGTAGGCTTTATCTTCCTCCAGCTGGACAATTTCCCCCCTGGCGTTTTCCAGTTCTTCGGAAACTTCGTCAAGTTCAACTTTTACCATTTCCAGTTCCTCGGAAACTTTATTATACTCTCCCGTTACCTTTTCCAGTTCTTCTGAAACCCCCTCCAGTTCCCGGGTTGCCTGCAAATATTCTCGCGTTATTTCATCCAGTTCTTCTTCTAAATTAGTCCTGTCCTGGCGGATTTTCTCCAGTTCCTCCTCTGTATCCATGATTTCTGCTTCCATTTCCTGGAGCCTTGCGTCCCGCTCCTGGAGCTGGGCATCACGTTGTTCGACCTGGAGAGAAAGGGCAGCAAGGTCAGAGAGAACACCCTGCAGGTTAAAAATGGCCGTCCGCACATTAGCAGAGGTTGCCAGGAGGATTGTTATGGAAAGGGAAGCAATTAAAACCCCGGTAACAATGGTAATTATTACAGAGGTATGGCGGGGGCGAAGTCCGAAAAGGGAAAGTCTTTTTTTGCCAACCCTGCGTCCAACACGGTCGCCAAAAAAAGCAATCAACCCGCTAATAATTATCAGTCCAGCAATTAAAAGTCCCGGGTAGACCATCCCGCCCACCTCCCTTCTTAACGATCAGTAAAAACCAGCATTACAAAACCTATAAACCCAAAAACGAAATTCTGCAGCCAACCTCCAAGGACGGGAGAGATATGTCCCGCTTCAGCAAGGGCAGAGCCAACAGTCATCAGCATGTAATAAGCAAAGATCAGGCAGACACTGACCCCCATACCAATTGAAGTTCCCGATCGGGTGGGCTGAATTCCCAGAGGAGCAGCCAGCAAAACGATAATAAAAGAAGCAAGAGGTACTGCCCAGCGCTGGTGGTAAAAAACTTCATATTCCAGGGCTTCCCGGTTTTCTTCCCTGCGGGAAAGAATAACTTCCCGGAGTTCGGACATACTCATTTCCCGGGTGGGTTTGCGCCCCAGGGCAATCTGGGAAGGAGTACGCTGAAGTTCCGGAATTCGGTACTGGGAAAATGTCCCCTGCAGCACTCTTTCCCCGGCCACAAACTGGTAGGAGCGGCCGTTAATAAATACCCACTGCTGTTCACGCCAGAGGGCCTCCTCGGCCTCGATAACCGCAACCAGGCGACCATCTTCGTAATCCTGGAATATAACATCCTTTAATTGCTCTTTGCCATCAAAGAAATGAGCGTAGAACATAAAATCAACCTTGCCCGTTGACCTGTCCACGGGGGCCATGTAGATATTTTCCTGGGAAAGGGGCATTTCCCGGTCGTAGCGGGCATAGTACCTGAGCTCCCGGACCCTTTCCTGGGCAAGGGGAGTCACGGTTTCATTGAAAAGAATATTTACCCCACCCAGAACCAGGGCGGCAACAAGAACCGGGTAGGCAAGGCGCTTGATACTTACACCACCGGCCCGAAAGGCGGTAATCTCGCCTTCCCGGCTCAAGCGCCCAAATGTCATCACAACACTTATGAGAACCCCCATGGGCAGGGTTAAAACCAGGATCTCGGGCAGACTGAGGAAGAAAATCCTCACAACGAGGTGCAGGGGGGCATTGTAATCCACCATTAGGTTGGCCAGGGAATAGAGGACATCGGTCCCCACGAAGATAGCAGTGAAGGTAGCAATCCCGAAAAGGAAAGAGGGGAGGTGCTGGCGCAGGATGTAGCGGTCAAATATGGTCATCCTCAACACCTCACATCCGGAACCTTTCACCCAGGTATATTTTCCGGGCAATTTCGCTGGTCGCAATTTCGTCCGAGGAGCCGGCGGTTAAAATCTGCCCCTGGTGGATAATATAGGCCCGGTCGGTAACCGACAGGGTATCTCGAACACTGTGGTCGGTAATAAGGATGCCGAAACCTTTTCCCTTAAGGTAGGTCAGCATTTCCTGGACATCCCCTACACCAATAGGGTCTACCCCCGAGAACGGTTCGTCCAGGAGAAGGAAGGATGGTTCGGTAGCAAGCGCCCGGACAATTTCCACCCGGCGCCTTTCTCCCCCTGATAGTGATGACCCTTTTTGGTTGCGGAGCTGGATCACACCAAACTCCTTCATCAGCTGTTCGCTCCGTTCCCGGGCTTCTGCCTGGGGAAAATTATTGGCCTCAAATATTGCCAGCAGGTTCTGTTCAACGGTTAAGCCCCGGAAAATCGAGGCTTCCTGGGCCAGGTACCCGATACCCCTGCGGGCCCGGACATGCATGGGCAGGGTAGTAATATTGGCACCATTGAGAAAAACCCGGCCCTGCTCAGCCCGAATCAAGCCAACAACCATATAAAAAGATGTAGTTTTCCCCGCTCCATTGGGGCCCAAAAGCCCAACAATTTCTCCGGGGGAAACCTCAAAGCTGACTCCATCAACTACCCGTTTTCCCCGGTAGCTCTTAACCAGGTTTTCGGCAACAATTGACATTTAATCCTCTCCTGCCGGCAGAAAAATGCGTCCCTTATCCAGGATAACCCGCTCCTCTTCCGCAGGTAGCAGGTATCGAACCTGTTCTCCTTCAATTCTCATCCGCTTGTAATTTCCGTGGACATTACCCACGAATAAAGCGTATTGGTCTTCCTTGAATTCAATCCGGTCAGCCCAGATCTTCAGGTCAACATATTCCAGATAGGCATCTTCTTCTGCCGTAAGTGTGTCTCCGTCCAGGTCCAGGGAAAAATGTTTCCCCTCCAGGTAAAAACCTTCTCTCTTTATCCAGCCGGGACCTTCCAGCTCGCCGGTCCGATATTCTGCAAGGAAGAGTTCTTCTCCCTGCATTTCCCATTTTTCATAAGAACCTTCTACTGAACCCTGAACCCAGAGACTTTCTTCTTCCAGGTTGATTTCCATTTTATCGCCCTTGATTAAAAGACCCTGCTGCTCCAGGCGGCAGGAACCTTCAACAAAAAGCTCCTCTTTTATTATTTTAAATTTAGCATAATCGGCGGTAATTTGCAAATCCGGCCCGGTTATAACAACATTGCCCCGGGCTTCTACTATCTCGTTAACAACATCCCAGTCGATCTCATCTCCGTCAATAATAAAATCCTCGGCTGCGGTGGCGGGCATGGCCAGAAGGCAGACAGCAAGGACCAGAAACCAGCTACGGAGTTTCAACTCCATCACCCTCTCCCTTTATATAAAGCCGGGCATCTCCCTTTAGGGATAGAAACCCCATATCCTCCTGTAATTCAACTTTCTCCCCCCGACCCGAAAAACCTTCTCCCTCGATAAAAACTCCTCCGCTACCGTAAAGGGTCGGGTCGCCCCCGTACCATTCCAGGATGCCCATCTCCAGAGTATAAAAGGGACCCTTCAGCCTGACTTCCTCTTCCAGGCGCAAATATTCCGGGTCCATTTCCAGGTAGCCATACCTGGCCTCAACTTCGTAAGCTTTCTCAGAGTCAGGGCCCATTATTTCCCCCCAGACCCGGGTTAAATCCATGTGGGAGCCATCCGGGCTTTCCACAAGAAGGTCCCCCTCCAGTTCCAGACCAAAGCCATCCTCCTGGGGAGGGAGGGAAATCTGGAACTCCTCTACCTCCCGACGGGGAAGTTCTCTTTCCTCTTCAGGTTCTTCTCTTTCCAGTTCAACGGGGCGGAATAAAAGGAAAATTCCCGCCGCAAGAACCAGAGCCAACACAATCACTCCAGGTAGCATCCATCTTTTCAAGAGGTCACCACCTTTTTTCGCCTGTCCCTCCAGCGGGGTCGGAGGGCCAGCCAGGCAGTTGGATCCAACCTTATTTCTTCTGCAAGGTGTTCGTTAAGCTCTTCCAGGATGGCCGAGACCGTCCTGCCATCGGTAGCAACCCGATCCTTTATCACTACCCGGTGCCTGTTCCCGGGAAGGTAGCGGATGGCAACCGGCAGGAGCGGGCAGGAAAATTTCCTGGCTAAAACTGCTGCTCCGCTGAAAGTGGGGGTCTTCCGGCCGCAAAAATCCACCTCTACCCCCCGGTCTCCTGCAAACTCATCCATCATAACCAGGAGAACCTCGCCCCGCCTGAGAACCTCCAAAGCCCCTCGCAGGGCGGGCCCTTTTTGGGGGATCAACCCCAGGCCAAGGTTGGTGCGCAACCTGTTAATCAGTTGGTCTGTTCGAGGGAGTCTCTGTTCTTTTATTATTGAATGCACCGGGTAACCTTTTTTGCCAATGGAAATCAATTTTAATTCCCAGTTGCCGATATGCCCCCCAGCCAAAACAACCCCTTTTTTTTCAGCATAGGCCCGCTCAAGAATATCAAGGCCTGAAAATTCCACCCGCTCTTCAAACTTTTCTTCCGGCCAGCCCGGCAGGAGAAAAAACTCTCCCATGGTCCTGCCCAGCCGCAGTAAGTTGGCCCGGGTCATTTCGGGGTCAAACCCGTTTTTCCCCAGGGCCTGCTTTAAATTATCTGATACTACCTTCCGCTTGCGGTGGCTGAATCGAAAAATTGACCAGCCTAAAACCTCTCCCAGGCCGTAGGATACAGAATCAGGCAAAACCCGAGAAAGACCCAGAAAAACACGGAGGGAAAAATAGGTCAGGGAATCTCCGGGTTTCAATAAGGCCACCTCCCCTGTCCCTTGAGGATCAGCTCAACAACCTCCCTTACTGCTCCCCGGCCCCCGCTTCGCCCGGTAATATAGTGGGCAATTGCCTTGAGTTCGGGAGCCCCGTTGGGAACCGTTATGGCCAGTCCAACTTTCTCCAGGAGGTACAGGTCATTGAGATCATCCCCGACAAAGGCAGCCTGTTCCAGAGAAAGACCTTCCTTCTCCAGGATACTCTTCATCCGTTCCAGTTTATCGCGAATGCCGAGGTGGATATCCTCCAGGCCCAGTTCCTCGGCGCGGTGGTTGACTGCACTGGAAACCTTGCCGGTGATAATCGAAACCAGGATACCCTGTTTTTTCGCCAGTTTTAATCCCAGTCCGTCGTGGACGTGGAAGGCTTTCATCTCCTCCCCCTTACCATCCACGTAGAGGAGACCGTCTGTAAGAACTCCGTCTACATCACACCCCAGAAGCTTAATTTTTTTTATCCGTTCCAAAAGATCCTTTTCCATTTACCTCACCTCAAACTATTCCCGCCTGGAAAAGGTCCTGGTAATTTACCAGGCCCAGAGGGCACCCATCTCTATCCACAACCGGCAGGTGTCCAATCTCCCTGTCTTCCATAATCCGGACTGCTTCTGCAGCCAGCTTTTTATCCCCGATACTCGTGGGGTTTTCTGTCATTATTTCTCCTGCAGTCCTGGCCATTATTTCCCTTCCCTCCCGGGAAAGGCTCCTGCGGATATCTCCATCTGTTATAATGCCGATTAATCTACCGTCTCCGCCCACAACACTGACTGCTCCCATGCGGCTCGACGTCATTGCCAGCAGCGCCTCGTCTATGGTGGATTGAGGACCGATTACCGGGTTTTTGGCCCTTACCTTCAATACATCCTCCACCCGCACCAATAGCCTTCGCCCCAGCCTGCCAGAAGGATGGAACCGGGCAAAATCTTCCTCACTGAAATTCCTGGCCTTGAGTAGGGCCATGGCCAGGGCATCACCAAGGGCCAGAGCTGCCGTGCTGGAAGCCGTGGGAGCAAGTCCAAGGGGGCAGGCCTCTTCCCTAACTGGAACCAGAAGGGCAATATCACTTTCCATCCCCAGGCGGGAGTCATTGCGGCTGCAAAAAGAGACCAGACTGGCCCCCAGCCTCTTTACTACCGGGACAAGGTCCAGCAGTTCTTCTGTTTCTCCTGAATGAGACAGGGCTATGAAAATATCGTCTCTCGTGACAGCTCCAACATCACCGTGCAGGGCATCATTTGGGTGCAGGAAAAAAGCAGGTGTCCCGGTGCTGGCAAGGGTAGCAGCTATTTTCCTGCCAATCAATCCACTCTTCCCAACGCCGCTGATTACCACCCGGCCCGGGCTTTTTAGGATCATTTCCACAATCTTTACAAAATCCTCTCCCAGTTTTTCCCGCAGGGCAAGGACTGCTTCACCTTCAATTGTGAGAACTCGCCGGGCTTCTTCCAGAATCATTTTCCCACCTCCCGCCGGGCATTATCAATGGCCTTGATTTCTTTTAAAATCCTTTCCAGTTCTCCCAGGGGAACCATGTTGGGCCCATCGCTTTTTGCATTTTCGGGGCAGTCGTGGATTTCCATGAAAAGAGCGTCAATTCCCACGCCTGCAGCAGCCCGGGCCAGGTGAGGAGCCATGGTCCAGTCCCCACCCGAGGCACCCCTGGCCCCACCTGGCATCTGTACGCTGTGGGTGGCATCAAATACAACGGGGTACCCCGTTTCTCTCATGATTACGAGGGAGCGCATATCAACCACCAGGTTATGGTAACCGAAGGTTGTTCCCCTCTCGGTGAGCAGGATATCCTGACAGCCCCTATTTTCCAGCTTACCTACCGCATGAGCCATATCACCAGGTGCAAGAAACTGTCCTTTTTTAATATTTACCGGCCTGCCTGTCTCTGCTGCGGCCAGCAGTAAATCCGTCTGGCGGCACAAAAAGGCAGGAATCTGAATAATATCAACAACCTCCCCGGCCCGGAGGGCTTCCCCCGGTGAGTGCACATCCGTTAAAACCGGTACCCCCGCTTCTACCTGGATTTCCCGCAGTACGTCCAGTCCCTCTTCCAGTCCAGGTCCGCGGAAAGAAGAGATTGAAGTGCGGTTGGCCTTGTCGTAAGAAGCTTTAAAAACATATGGGATCCCCAGTTTTTCAGCAATCCCCCGGATGGATAGAGCCAGGGATAGGGCTTTTTTCCGGCTTTCGATTACGCAGGGGCCCCCGATTAATACCAGGGGAGAGCCACCGCCCACCCTGACTCCTTTAGAAATATCAACCTTCCTCATATCTTTTCTTCCTCCCTGAGAATTCCCGCAACAACATCAAGATCACTGGGCCTGTCAACTCCAACTGTCCTGTGTTCTGAATAAACTACGCCCATACAGTAACCGTGTTCGAGCACCCTGAGCTGTTCCAGGCTTTCCCTCTGCTCGAGGGGAGTCCTGGGCAAAAGAGGGAAGCGGAGCAGAAATTCGCGGCGGAACCCGTAAAACCCCAGGTGGAGCAGTGAACCCGCTCCTTCACTGTTCCAGGGAAATGGAATTGGAGCCCGGGAAAAATAAAGGGCATATCCCCGGATATCCGTGACAACTTTAACCCGGTGAGGATCCTCCAGGTCCCTGCCCTGGATGTCCGTGGCCAGGGTGGTCATATCCACGTTATCATCGTTAAAAAGCGGTGCCAGAAGGTTTTCCAGCATTTCCGGCCGGACAAGGGGTTCATCGCCCTGGACGTTGATAATGTAATCTGCATCCAGTTCCCGGGCAACTTCTGCCAGTCGGTCAGTTCCGGTGGGGTGTTCTGATGCCGTCATTACAACCTCTCCCCCGAACTCTTCCACGGCCTTTTTTATCCGCGGGTCATCGGTGGCCACCAGGACCCGGTCCAGGAGTTTGCACCTGGCTGTCCTGCGGTAAACCCACTCTATCATTGTCCTGTCCAATAGTGGTGCAAGGGGTTTGCCTGGGAAGCGAGTGGAACCGTAACGAGCTGGAATTACCGCTACAACGTTTTTACTCATCAATACTTCTCTCCTCGGGAAAAATTTGGTTAACCTTTTCTTCCAGTATTTCTCTGGCTGTGCTTATCTCTATTTCAATTCCCAGAACCCAGAGGCCCATCTCCTGGCCGGCAATAAGTTCCTTAAGGTTCTCCGGCAGACCCACTATATCTTTTTCGGTGGTTATGATCATCTCCGCCCCCCGCATAAAGGCCATTGAGAATATTTCCAGGAGTTCCTCCTGGGTATAGCGGTGGTGGTCGGGAAAACGCAGGCGCAGCACAAGTTCTGCGCCCATTTCTTCCAGGGTCCGCTCAAAAGATGCCGGGTCACCGATTCCCGAAAAGGCAATTACCTTTTTCTTGTTCAGGCCAAGGCCCCTCTCTTTTTCTCCCGTGAAATCTCGAAGCCAAACCGGCCGGTGCCTGGCCTGAATAACCTGCCCATTTTTACCAACAAGCCGATCCAGCCTCTTCAGCAACTTTTCTCGCCGCCGCAGGGGCAAATAATCGGCTTTGGTCAGGACAATAATGTCTCCACGGCGAAGTGACATGCGCGGTTCCCGCAAAAGTCCCCTGGGAAAGAGGTACCCATAGCCAAAGGGGTTGGTGGCATCAATTGCCACTATATCCAGGTTTCTTTTCAGGTGGCGGTGCTGAAACCCGTCATCGAGAATAATCGCGTCTACCCCCAGTTCATTGACGGCATAGAGTCCAGTCTTATAGCGACTGGTCCCAATAATGACCGGGACTCCTGGCAGCTGTGTTGCCAGCATCAACGCTTCTTCTCCCGCTGCTTCTGGTTCCATCAGGATGGAATGCCCATCGGATACAACCCCAACATCACCCTGAAAAGAACCTTTATAGCCCCTGATTAAAATTGCTGGTTCCTTTCCTTTTTTCTTTATCATGTCTGCTACCAGTCTCACCAGGGGTGTTTTACCTGTTCCTCCAATTGTAATATTTCCCACGCTGATCACCGGGACTTCCAGGCCCAGGCGGGGCAGGATTCTGGCCCGGTAAAGGGCATTTCGGAGCAGGATCAACAATCCATAAACATACGATGCCAGCAGGAGGAAAAAAAGAGCAATGGGTACAAAGGGTCCCTTCTTCTTCCCCTGGACCAGCCGAAGGTAACTATTTTTCCAGTTCTGTTTTTTCTGCATAGGCCGGGCCGGTTTAAGCCCTCCACCTCCCTCTTTCATTACTATCCACCAGCTGAACCTGGCAGAGGTGATAATACCTACCCCTGCGGGCCATTAATTCTTCATGGGTTCCCCGTTCTTTTATCTGTCCTTCTTCCAGGTAAAGAATCTGGTCCGCCCGGCGGACGGTGGAAAGCCTGTGCGCAATTACAAAAGTGGTCCTGTTTTCCATTAACCTATCCAGGGCTTCCTGGACCAGGGCCTCAGATTCCACGTCCAGGCTGGAAGTGGCTTCGTCCAGGATTAAAAGAGTGGGGTTTCGCAAAAGAGCCCGGGCAATGGCAATCCGCTGTTTTTCTCCTCCGGAAAGCCTGCTTCCCCGCTCTCCGACCAGGGTTGCATACCCATCGGGCAGCCTTTGAATAAACTGGTGGGCATTGGCCGCCCGGGCGGCCTGTTCGATTTCTTCACTGGTTGCGGTCCGCCTGCCGTAACTGATGTTTTCTTCCACAGTCCCCGAAAACAGGATTATATCCTGGGGAACAATGGCCAGTTTTTCTCGCAGCGAAGCAATTTTTATCTCCTGGATGTCCCG
Source organism: Halobacteroidaceae bacterium (assembly GCA_003551665.1). GTDB lineage: Bacteria > Bacillota > Halanaerobiia > B1SED10-174 > B1SED10-174 > T1SED10-26. The sequence goes on along the minus strand of PUNE01000100.1, from coordinate 65,616 downwards.
AGCGTCAAGCAGGACCCTCCCGGAATCAGGATCATAAAAGCGGGGAATAAGATCCACGAGGGTGGATTTTCCTGCCCCGCTGGGACCTACAATGGCCAGAACCTCCCCCGGCTCGGCTCGAAAATTAATATTCTCCAGGGAAAATTCCCCCCCTGGATAGGAAAAACTAACCTCCTGGAAAGTTACCTCTCCCCTGACATTATTCATTTCTACCGCCCCGGGAGTATCCTTAATCTGGACAACAGCGTCCTGGAGTTCAAAGACCCTCTCCCCAGCAGCCAGGGCCTGCTGGACCTTCTGAACCAGTCTGCTCAGAGATTTTATGGGCGTTCCAATAATGGTCAGATACCCAAAGAAAGCCACAAGTTCACCCGGGGTCAGGTTCCCCCGCATTACCTCCAGCCCTCCGAACCAGAGAACTGCAATAAAACCGAGGGCAGTCATGGTTTCCACCAGGGGTGATAACAGCGCCCCAAGCTGGGCATTTTTCATGTGGAAACGGTAATTGGATTCGTTCTCCCGGGAAAACCTCTCCACTTCTTCTTTTTCCATGCCGAAGGATTTAACAACCCGAACCCCGCTGATAGTTTCCTGCAGGACGGAAGTAATATCTCCCATCTTGGCCTGGGCCCTCCTGCTTATCCCCCGGATACGACGGGAAAAATGGTTAAAAGCCCAGACAATCGGCGGAAGAACTACCATTGTAAACAGGGTCAGCTGCCAGTGCAGGTAAAAAAGGTAACCCACTATGGCAACCAGGGTTATACCCTGGTTGAAAATGCTGACTGTTCCGCTGACGATTACATTCTGGATCAGGTTAATATCATTGGTCAGCCTTGCAACCAGCTGCCCTGTATTATGGGTTTGGAAAAAGCTCATACTCAGATTCTGCATCCGGGTGTAGGTATCCTGCCGCAGATCCCGGACCGCCCTCTGCCCCACCTGGGCGGTAAGGTAACCCTGCAGGTAATAAAAGATGCCTTTGAGGATAAAAAGGCCCAGGATCAAAAGGGCTACAAGGTTCAACATGCCAAGGCCTTCGTCATTTATGGCATAGACAAGGGTATCCACAAAGCTCCCGAAAAACCTGACAACAAGGACCATGCAGAGAGCATGCAGGCCCATGGCAACAATACCAATAAAAAGGCGTCCTTTGTAGGGATTTATATAGGCCAGGAGCCTTCTACCTGTTTCCATTACTGTTCCCCCCTGCCAGTGGCTACAAGTTCAGCCACCCGGCCTGGCGTATCTTCCCGGTCCAGCATTGCCTGGACACGGGCAAGTTTCTGCCTGACCTCATTATACCTGGCCGGTTCAAGTATATCAATCGCAGCCTCAGAAAGGCTTTCAGCAGTCAAATCTTTTTGTATTAGTTCGGGCAAAAAACGTTCCCCCAGGACCAGGTTGGGGAGCCCAATTGCATCCACCCTGGCCATCCGCCTGCCCAGCCAGTAGGTGAGGCTGTCGGTGCGGTAAACTATTACTGCCGGCGTTCCCAGGAGAGCTGCTTCCAGGGTTACGGTTCCCGATGCAGCAAGGGCCAGAAAAGCCCGGCCGGTAATTTCCCTTGTTTTTCCCGGGACAATATCTATTTCCGCCTCCCGGGCCGGTTGAAATAAAGCATCATCAAGCCCTGGAGCCCGGGCCAGGACAAAGCGCAATTCCGGCCTTTTCTTCCTGAGAATCTTCACAGCTGCGGCCATTATCGGCAAAATGTCCTTTAACTCCTGCTTTCTGCTTCCCGGAAGGACAGCAACCAGGTTTTCTTCCTTATTTTCCGGGGGAGAAAGTTCCCCGGCCAGGGGGTGACCAACGTAATGGGTTTCTACCCCGTAATCCCGGTAAATATCCGCTTCCCGGGGGAAAATTGTGGCAACCCTTATTCCCCTGCGGGCCAGAAACCGGGCCCGCCAGCGGCCCCAAAACCAGACCCCTGGAGGAATATAGTGCAGCACATCTATTCCCCGCCGCCGCAGAAGAGAACCCAGGTACATATTAAAACCACTTGTATCAACAAGGAGTGCTTTTTTTATTCCTTCTTCCCCTGCCCGCCTGGCTGTCCGCCGGGCCAGGGAAATGAGGGAGAACATATTGGTAAGGGCCCCCTGCACACCAAAGGTGCTCCGGTCCAGTGGGTTTTCCCAGATGGAAACCCCTGCTGCAGCAAGGGCCTCTCCCCCCAGACCGCAGAGAAATTCCGGGTTGAAATCCTGCAATCTTTCTGCAACCCGGGCAGCGTAATAATCCCCGGAAGCCTCACCTGCAACAATCAGGTATCCCGACACTCCCCTACCTCCTCAGCCATAATCAACAGTCCGTTTTCCCGGGCCCTCTGGATTAATTCCGGCCCATCAAGGAGCATCACCCGCCCTGCTTCCAGAATCAGGGCCCGGGCACCAATATCTATCAGTAAATCCAGGGTGTCCGAACCAATTACGGGTTGTTCTATCCGTCGGAAATCATCCCGCCAGCCAACCTTGGCTACAACCAGGCCTTCACCAGCCACATCCCGACCCCTCTTCAGGGCCTCGTCGGTTCCTTCCAGGGCTTCAACAGCAACTACCACTCCTTTTTTCACGACTACAGTCTGGCCGATTCCCAGTCGGCTGACCTGCAAAGCCCTCTCGAATGCCAGGGCCAGATCTGCCTTTAGCTCTCCTTCTGGGGGAGTCCCGGTGAGAAGCCCCGGGGAGGGTATTAACTCCCGGAGGAATTCCTTCTGGGGCACAACCCTGATTCCCTTTTTCTCCAGGTCACCAACCAGAATGTTTATGATTTCTTCTTCGCTGCGGTTGCGGACAGCCCCCAAAAGCCTGATCATACTCCTCCCCTCTCCCAGAACTTTAAACAAAAGTTTTTTATCAAAACGCCCTGCTGCAGTTATTTCCTCGAGTTTTTCCTTTGCCAGTAGTTCCAGGAAATACTGCCAGTCAATTCTCTCCAGGCGGTAAAAAACATCTGCTTCTTCGTGCAGGTCCTCTGCCCCGGGCAGGGCAATGGCCACAACATGATAACCCCTGGATCGGGCGGAATTCAGCAAGAGCCGGGGCATTTCCCCTCTGCCGGCAAGAAGGCCAATTTTTTTCATCGGTTCTGCTCTCCCGCTTCCTTTTTTATTATCCCCCTCCTGGAATTCTGGATAAAGGATACCAGTTTCATGCACTCCGGGCTATAATCCAGTTCTGCATTTATCCTCTCCAGGGCCTGGGCGGTGTTAAAACCAGACCTGTAAAGGTATTTATAGGCCCTGCGGAGGGCTTTTCTCCCCTCTGGAGACACCCTGTTACGCTTGAGGCCTACTGCATTAACGTTATGAACCGTTGCCGGCTGCCCCGCTACCAGCAGAAAGGGCGGTACATCCTGGGTTATCGAGCTCTGCAGGCCAACCATGGCCATTTCCCCCACCCGGACAAACTGGTGGAAGGTGCAGTAACCCGAGAGAAATACTTTATCTTCAACCTGGACATAACCCCCCAGGGCAGTCATATTGGCAATATTGATTTCATCTCCCAGGACACAATCGTGAGCCACGTGAACAAATGCCATGAGCATATTAAAGTCACCAATCCTGGTTGTCCCACCCTCTTCTGAAGCCCTGTGAATGGTAACATATTCCCGGATAATATTTCCCCGGCCAATTTCTACCGAAGTTGGAATGTCCAGGTTCACTCCCTGGTCCTGGGGAGGGGTTCCGATTACACCCCCGCAAAAAACCCGGTTTTCCGGGCCCATTTTCACCTTCCCGGTAATGGTAACATTGTTCCCGATCAGACAATTTTCTCCAATTTCCACCTCGGAACCAATAACCGAAAAGGGACCTATTTCAACCCCTTTTCCCAGAACCGCTCCTTCTTCAATTATCGAGGTAGGATGAATTTTCTGGCTCATTTTCCCCCTCCTGTAAGTAAAATTCCGCTTCCAGCACTACCCGGCCTTCTTTAATTCCCCATCCTTTTATCAGGGAGGATTCAAAAACCCTTACTTCCAGTTCTATAACATCTCCCGGTTGGACCTGCTGGCGGAAACGGACATTATTTAATTCTTTTAAAACCATGGTTTCTCTTTCCACTCCCCAGGCCCTGGAGCCCAGCTCAATCAGTAGCTGCAAAAGCAAAACACCCGGGACAACAGGCAGCCGGGGAAAGTGGCCGGAAAAAACCGGTTCATTCTTGGAAAAATGGACCTGACAGCAACCTTCTTTTCCTTTAATTATCCGCAAACATTTTTCTTGCATTGCTCCCGGCCTCCCCTTCCTTCAATTTCCTTGCCATTTTATTGTTCAGGCTGTGCCCGGAGCGAACTGCTATAAAATGCCCGAGGATGGGCCTGTACAGGGCCAGGTCACCCAGGAGGTCGAGGACCTTGTGGCTAACTGGTTCGTCTGGCAGCCTGTAGGGTGGAGCGGCCTCGCCGCTGCTGAAGATGAGGGCACAATCCTCCCCACCTCCCCTGGCCAGGCCCTTTTCTCTCAATTCCCGGGCTTCTTCCAGCCAGCCAAAGGTCCGCGCAGGGAGAAGCTCTTCCCAGTCCCTTTCCCTGTCAACAACCTGGTGCCCAATGGGTGGAGGGCCTATGAAAACAAAGGTAACCCGAAATCTTTCCTCAGGCAGGACAACGAGAGAAGCAAAGCCCTCCCGGACAAATACAGGTTCCTCGATCTTGCGCCAGAGGCGGGGTGCTTCCTGCTTTTTTCTTCCCCCTTTTTCCAGTTCACTGAAAATGGGCTGGGAACTTCCGTCCATGATGGGCATTTCGGGCCCCTGGACTTCAATATACAGGTTGTCCAGTTCGGCCACAGCTGCTGCTGCCAGAAAATGTTCTACTGTCCCAATCCTGCAGTTTGCATCTTCCAGCGTCGTGGAGCGGCTTGTTTCTGAAACTCGCTCCGGGCATGCTTTCAGGGAAGGTTTTCCCGGAAGATCGGTTCTGGAAAAAACAAAACCGCTATCAGGAGGGGCAGGGTTTACGGTAACTGCAACCGGGGCCCCGGTATGGAGCCCCCGGCCCTCTATTTTCACCCTGTTCAACAGGGTAGACTGCTGACCCCGGCTAACAAGCATTCCCTCACCCCAGTCCTTGTCAAACTATGTTATATTTCAAGAAGAACCTTTATATTTCCTGCATAAGGGGAAAAGAACCCCCTGCTTCCCTTACATTTGTCCCCCTATTCCCCCTTTAACCGGTTCATTAAAGAAAAAGCCTCCCATCCCCATCCCGGGGCAGGGAGGCTTTCCAGATAAAGATACTGGTTTACCGACTGATACTGATGGTTAACTCCTCGCTTTTAACCTCTTCTCTATGGGTGGTTAGCCTGCCTTCGAGGGTATAGTTGCCGGTAACAAAGGTCCGGATCTGGTTGGTGGGAATCAGGAAAGTTTTTTGCCAGATTTCATATGGCTCCATCCGCTTGGTCTGGAAAGCCTGGGTAAAAGCCTTATCCTGCGACCACTGCCATACAACCCGGCCTCCCCTCCTCATAACCAGATCATGAGTCTGCCCGGTGCTGAACTCCAGTTCAACCGAACGGTCAGACTTATTGAATATTACCAGGGAAACTGCGATGGCATCTCCGTATTTGTAGCTGGAACGGTCGGTATCAATGGTAACTCGAACTCCCCCTGGTTCTCTGGATGGGGGAGTTATCTCTTTTCTTTCGATGTCGATAATATCCCTCCTCTGATCCCAGTTGGTGTAAAGGTCAACGTAATCTTCTAGGAAAGCCAGGGAAACCATCAGGTAACCGTGGATAATTATTGGTCTATCAATAACAAAGTTATTGCCTGCAACCTGGCCGCGAACCTGTTTTCCCGTAATATTCCACCTAAGGTCAATATCAAAATAGTCCGTTACTTCCTCCAGTGGAACGAACATCCGGCCATCAATCTCCAGGGGTTTAACCTCAGGAGATATCCTTCTTCCATCTAGATAAAGATCAGCAGCCAGAAGACTTGAGGATAATCCGACTACCAGGGCAATAACAATCAGGCCCATTAAAACCTTTTTGCCCATTTGCAACACCTCCCAGTAAGGATATTATAACCCTTTTTAATGTTGAGAACAATTGATTTATTTTTATTTCTCGATAATCGGGGTTTCCCCTGCAGGGAAGATTAATTTATAAAGCTTATCCAGATTCTCTCTTTTTATTTTTCCTGCTTTTTATGGTTTCTGCTTTCTCCTTGTCCCGAAGTTTTTTCCTGTTTCCCGGCAGCTGCTAAACAAAGGAAAAGAAAAAGGCCTGCTTGCGCAGGCCAATTCCTTAATTCTCTGGATAGACTAATAGTTCTACCTCAGTGATTTCACCCACAGCTACCGTAACGATCTTCCTGTCCCGGATCTGGTAGTTATAAGAAAGGGTAACTTCGTATTCTCCCGGGTCAACGGTATGGAAAATGTGGGTTTTTCCAATTCCAGTTGCCCCAAAATGCACCATATATTCCTCATCGTCAAACACTGTTACCAGGCCGTATTGAACATCGCTCTCAACCAAGATTTTGCCATAGCGCGGCTCAACCTCGCCGGTAAGCAGGGCATGAACATCCAGAATCCCGTAGCCGAATTCCTCGGTAAACTCTTCTCCATAAGCGGTTTGCTGCACTCGATTGATGATTTCCACAGTATCCATGGGGCCTAAATGGGTTAGAAGCAGACCAACAGCTCCGGCAACATGCGGCGAAGCCATTGACGTCCCCTGCATAAAGACGTATTCACCACCAGGATAGGTGGAGAGAATTTTTTCTCCAGGAGCAGCGACAGAATTCCACCAGCCCTCGGTGGAAAACTCAGCTTTCTCTCCCCGTGCATTTGTCGCAGCAACTGAAAGCACCCCATTATATGCACTGGGATAGCTTAAAACTCGCTTGTAGGCATTTCCAGCGGAGGTAACCAGGAGGACTCCCTCTTCTGCAGCATAATCAATAGCATCTTTAAATGCAATACTATAACCTCGACCACCGATACTCATATTTGCTACTATTGATTTGTCGTGTTCCTTTGCATAATCACCCATGTGCAGCATGGCATAAATAAGGTAGTCTGTCCAGATCAGACCCTCAACGTCCATTACCTTGATGGGCATTACAGATGTATCCCAGGCAACTCCCGCTATTTTTCCTTCCCTTCCATTTGCAACCGCTGTGCCAGCAACATGCGTCCCGTGCCCATGCTCATCAGTAACATCCGTCCCACCTGTTGTAGCATCAAAGTGGCCCACAAAGTTTATCCCTTCAAATTCCGGATGGTCTGTTTCCACTCCTGTATCAACAATTGCAACAATTACATCCTCATGTCCAGTGGTCAAATCCCAGGCTTCTTCCACATTGATTTGCTGCATTCCCCACAGCAATGGATAGTATTCAGCTCCAATTTGGTCATTTTCTTCCAGTATTCGGGGAGGGGGAGGGTCTCCAATCCTGGGATCCTCTTCCACCGAAAATTCTGGCAGTTCATATTCCAGGACGGGTTCAGAAAATAGAATATCTTCCCGCTCGATCATTTTTTCCAGAAATGAAAGGACAGTTTCATCCTCGGGCACAGTTATTTTTGCCCAGCCTATTTGTTCCCAGGAATACACTTCAGCGCTCCCCATATCGGCCAGAATTGAACCCAGTTTATCCAGGGATTCAGGTCTTACCATAAGATATTCTTCCTGGTAGGTTAAATCCTGGTAATATGTCTCGCCAAGCTTCGGGGCAGGAACTCCCGGCGGTTCATTTTCAATAATATCAAAAGGCATCAGTGTCGAACAACCCGCAAGTAACAGGGTAATAACCAGCAGTATTGAAAAAAGGACAACCCTTTTCATTAATCTCACTCCTTCCTTCAGGTTTTATTGAACCTCGGTGGTTGTTGTAAAAATGAATTCTCCATTTAAAGAACCCAGCCCATCACTGGCAATACTAAGTCCGTATGAGAAACCGGTATTTTCCAACTCTCCAATGAGAAAAGCATCTGCGTAGAATATGTCCCAGCTGTAAACAAGACCGGGTTCGAGAACATCGGGAAAATCAATATATTTAAAATCAATTACATCCACTTCCCAGATTTTCCACCAGGTTGCCTCGAATAGGTGGATACTATAGAGGAGTTCGGTATCCTCGGGAAAGGTCCCGGTAATATCCCATTCAAAGGTTGGACTTAACCCCACTTCGGTTGCCTCGTTTGCAGGGCTTAAAAGGTTCACATTAAAGGGATTGAGAACAGGAACAACCCTCGATTTTGCTTTGCCATAACCGTAATCATTGTAGGGAATAACGCTGTAAGTAACTTCACTATCAAAATTATCATGGCTCAGGCTGAAATCGTCATACCTGTTCCCGACTATATTCCCCAGGTGTTTATCACCCCTGTAAACCGCATACCCATCTGCCCCTGGAGCAGGAGCCCATTCAACCCGGGCATAGAGGGTCGCTCCCGGATCTAGCTCATTCAGGACTATTATGTCACCATTGCGGAGTTCGATAACACCGGGGTCTCCAGTTAGGTTTCTTTCTGCAAAAAGTTTTTCCCGTTGGTCAGAGTACCATCCGAAGGTTTGTCCCATTGTAACACTGAAGGCATTCATAACAGGGATATTTCCAGGAAGAGCATCTGCAATCTGGTCATTAATTACATTTACCGGGATAATTTTCTGGGTGCTGTTCTGATTATCATCGTAGGCCAGAATTCGGATAAAACTTGGCCCATCAGGATGTTTCTCCGTATTTATCGTAACCTGGGCCTCGTCAGTCCCGATAAAAATTTCTCCTTCAACTGGCATCCGCTGCATTCCGCCAAAATAAACATAGAAAACAAAAGGCGCCAGGTACTCTTCTCCCGTAATCGCAATATCAATTTCCAGCTCCCCTGATACATCATCAAAAGCAGAAACACCCTCAACATTTATTGTAGGAGCTACCATTGGCCAATCAGGATTGAAAACCTTCCGAGTGGGTATTTCAAGGTGAAGGGAATTTTCAAACTGGATATCCTGCACTTTTATTGCGCTCAGGCCTTCTTTAACCACGATTAAATCGAAAGGTTCCAGGGGAATATCTTCCCAACCAAACTCAAAATATCCAGCAATATCGGTGGTAACAGTTTCTCCATCAACAATACTTACATCGGCCTCAGCTACCGGCGGCCCACCTCTGGTATCGGTTACATAACCTGAAAGAGGATGTTCAATAACAATTTCCTCCAGTTCAATGTCGTAAGTCCTCATTTCACCAGGTGACACCATGACCAGGACACTTTCAAAACCTTCAGCAGCTTTATAACCATTTTTGCTGATAACTATTTCATAAGGACCCTTGGACAGGTCATAAATTGTGTAAACCCCTTCCTGGTTGCTTTGCCCCAATCCCTTAAGTTGTCCATCATTAAAGACGTATACCCTTACACTGGGAATCCCTTCGCCTCCCTCATGGATTTCCCCGGTTATTGCGCCCATTTTGGAAGAGGTTAGCGGAATATCCCCCAGGTTCATTGTATGCTCCTGAAGTTCAAACGCTCCCATTAATGAAGAATAATTTTCTTTGGAAATTTCAATAATATGTTCCCCGAGTGGGACGGGATGCAACTGGAAGTATCCTGCCGCTGTAGTTGTTGCAGTGGCTATTCCCTCAATTTTTACCGTAACACCTTCCAGGGCATACTGCCCGAAACTGTCGATGACCTTCCCGCTAACAATGTTGGGAGAAATGGCAAGGTCTTTGGTAATAATTATTCCGGGTTCAAGAACAATTGCTTCTTCTTTTTCGCCATAACCTACCTTTTCAATGGTAATATCCCAGTCTCCGCTTAAAATTCCGGTTAATTTGTAACTCCCATCTTCAGCAGTTAAAGCACTGTCTTCTCCAATAGTAATCTCTGCTCCCCCAACAGGATCACCTGTTATTTGATCTGTAATAATTCCCTGAACTCCCCCTGCTTCAGTTGGAACCATTTTAACTTCAACCTGGGCTTCCTCATCTTCTTTAACCAGTACGGTTTTGGTTTGAGAAGCAAAACCATTAACATGAATTTTCAAGCTTCTCTCACCAACGGGTATCCCTTCTAAAAGGAATGCCCCCTGATCATCGCTTGAAGTCTCCTTGGTTCCAATAGATGCAACTGCGTTCTCAATAAACTCTCCGTCATGCTCATCTACTACTACTCCAGCAACACTGCCTTTTTTTGTTGCTTCCATAGTTAAGTTTAAAAGCTCTTCCCCGGTTACCGCAATTTCTTTTTCTTTGTTTTCATAACCGGATTTTACTGCTCTGACGACAAAATCTCCTCTGGAAAGATTTTTGAAATAATAAGCTCCCGAGGCATCTGTTGTTGTGGAATAATTATCAAGATTAACCGAAACCCCTTCCAGAGGGACCCCTATGTCCTGATCTGTAATCACACCGGTAAGCGAACGCTCTACCTGCAACAGGCCGCATCCAGTTGTTAGTAAAAGCAACAGAACAAGACTCCCAATTCCAAGCCACTTGCTCATAACTCGCCCTCCTTTTTTTGTAATATTTTTCCATCCGCAGCCAAAAAAAATTGCCCTTCTCCCCTCACCCCCTCGCAGCAAGTATATTTATTTTTATTCTTCTACATAAATAAAAATTTTCCCCTTTACAGGGGAAGGTTATTTTCATTAAGTTAACAAAAATGGCAATTTTCTTTCTGATAGGGGTATTTGTTCGCTCTAAACTTCCTATTTGCAAAAAAAGATTTTTAGGTTCGTCAATTTGTCAATATATTTAAAAACAAAACTATTCTCATATTGTCAGAATTATTTTAAGTATGAGGTATTTAAGTTCTATTGATCTGACTTCAAAAAGTCTAATAAGCATCAAAAGCAAAATATAAGTTTTTTTCTAAAATTAATTCCCTTCAAGTCCTTAATTTACTTCTTGTTTTATTTTCTCGGGCTATTAACAAAAAGTTCCCTGCTTTCAAAAAAATCCGCCTCCAAAAAAACCCAGAAATGTATAAAAATACACATCTGGGTCAAAAAAACCGGACCCCATAGGGTTCCGGTGTAATTCAGTGCTTTAATTTTCCTTCAGCTTTTCCATTGCCCTCTGGGCATCGAGAATACCCGCACTTATTTTATCTTCCAATCCTGCTGCGCTTCTTGAGGTTGTCTTAATAATATCACTTATTTCCTGGGGGGATAGATCCGGTTTTTCCGACCAGAGGAGGGCCGCCACCCCAGCAGCATAGGCTGCAGCAACAGCGGTTCCATCCCAGTACCCGTAACCCCCCCCGGTAACTGCAGAAAAAATATCCTCGCCGGGGGCAGCAATGTCAACCCACTGGCCAAAATTACTAAAGTCGGTTAGCCGATCCTGGGGGTTAATAGCAGCAACGGTCAGGACCCCTGGATAGGCAGCGGGGAAAAACTTTTCTTCCGAACCCATATCTCCACTACCGGCAATTAAGAGGATCCCCGCATCCTGGGCAAATTTGACTGCCCTCTCTAAAAACGGGCTCTGGAAGCGCCAGCCTCCATCCATGAGGGCGATTACTCTTTTATCAGGGTTTGCCTTGGCCCACTTGCCCAGCCAGACCAGACCCCCAATTAAATCTGCCCTGTAGTGGCGGGCTTCACCATCGTGGGTTTTTATTCCCACCAAACTGGCTTCAGGCGCAACTCCTCTCATTCTCTCAATGTCTCCGGCTGCCGAAATGGCAGCGATATGTGTTCCCCGGCCGTGATCATCATGATAGGGAATGGGAACCTCTTCCTCGTCAACCAATGGAGAAAACCCCTCGAGAACCCTGTTAATAATTTTGGGATGCTGGGTATCAAGGCCGGTATCCATGACAGCTATGACCACATCAGAAGTACCCCGGGTAACTTCCCAGGCCTCAGCTGCCCTGATTTTTTCCAGCCCCCACCGTCCCCCGGTACGGGCAGGGGAAGGTGTAGGAGCAGAGGCTCCCAGAAAATCAGGTTCAACCTCCCGGATACCTCCCATAGCCAGAAGTGATTCCAGGGCCTGGGAGGTGGCTATTCCAACTGGCATCCGGACCAGGTAAAGGTCAATATCGGGCCAGGCAGTTTCGATACTTCCTCCCCAGGCTTTAATAATATCCTCTGGCTTTCTTTCGGTTTGAAATTCAACCAGGATCCTTTTGGGGTGATAAATTTCAATTTTATCTTCAGGATCGTCCCGGTCGGCAAAACCCCATGGAATGAGAACCGCCCCTCCTACAATGAGTAAAACTAACACCAGTAAGAGGTCAAAGGTTACAAACTTGGACTGCTTGAATGGGCGTTCCATGGAAATCACTCCTCCCGGGCTAAATTACTGGATAATATACTAATATTCTTTATGGGTTTGGAAAAACCTTCAGAAAGAATTCAACAAAATAAGAATGGGTACAACCTTACCCTGCTTTCCTCAGAACAAAAAACCAGGTTCTCTAATTACTTATTAACCAAAATCATTTTCTTTAGTAAAACGAAAAGGAAAAAGAGGCTGCCGGGTTCTCCCGGCAGCCTCAGGGTTTTTTGCCCGTTTATTTTGCTTCTCCAATTAGAATTCCATTTCCACTTCAACGACATCTTCAGCAGCTATGGTTACTTCTTCCTGGATGGTTTCCCATTCTTCAGTATCAGGATCCCAATTGGTGAGGCTTACTGTATAATCACCCTGATCAAGGGCATGAATTGTCCTAACCAATTCAAGGCCAATTGCAGCAAAGCCAGCCATATTTCCATCTGCATCAAAAATGGTCATCCTTGCACCAGGAGCATTGGTTGTTACTTCAAGAGAACCATAATTTACTGGTGCCAGTTCCCCAAGTAGAGCAGGAACATCAAGAATTCCATAACCAAGTTCTTCAGTAAAACCATCACCCCGAGCGGTTTGTTCAACCTGGTTTAAAACTTCAACAGCTGTTAGATCGGGGTTTTCGGAAAGGAGAAGGGCAACTGCTCCCGTGACGTGGGGTGAGGCCATCGAGGTCCCCTGCATATGAACATAGTCTTCTCCCAGATGCGTTGACCAGATGTGGACTCCTGGGGCAGCAACAGAATTCCAGAAGCCAGTGGTGGAAAATTCCGCCTTTTCATCCCAGGGCGTTGAGGCAGCGACACTGATCAGGCCGTTATAGGTAGCGGGAAGGTTGGGAACTCTTTTCCCGTCATTGCCAGCTGAGGTTACCCAGATCATTCCCTCTTCCATACCATAATCAAGGGCATCCTTCATCGCAGCATCATAACCCCGGCCGCCAATACTATAGTTAGCTACGACCCTTACATCGTTTTCCTGCATGTAATCGATAATATGGAAAATACCTTCAATTGTGTAGGCTGAATAAATCAAACCCTCAATATCCATAACCCTTATGGGCATTATGGGGTTGTCCCATGAGACCCCGGCAATTTTTCCAGTCCTTCCATCTGCAACTGCTGTTCCTGCTACATGGGTTCCATGCCCCTGAATATCCAGAGCCGAGGGGTAAGCATCCCCTGTCGCATTAAAGGGTGCAACAAACTCGTTGTTTTCAAATTCTGGATGATCCATATTAACCCCGGTATCGACAATGGCAACTACTACATGGTCATTTCCTGTTGTAATTTCCCAGGCTTCTTCAGCATTTATATTCTTCATTCCCCAGAGTTCATCTTCAAAATCATCTGCACCGATGTCCGGAGCTTCAAGAATCCGTTCTTCAAAATCCAGAACATCTCTTTCTGACATCTTTTCATAGAAAGGCAGCTCATACTGGAGGTTGGGCTGAGCCAATATTATTTCTTCTTCCTTCTGAATTATTTCCAGGAACTGGGGAAGATCCTTTCCGGGAGGCACACTTACCTTGGCCCAGTCAATGGCATCCCACCTGTTAATCAGGGTGCTTCCCAGGTCAGCAAGAACCGTTTCCAGATTACCCATGTCCTTGGTCTTCACAAGGATACTATTCTGGTCAGCATCGTTTAAAAGTTCGTCGTAAGCAAATATTTCCTTGAACTCGGTAAACTCCGGAGTTTCTTTTTCTCCAGCAGGAACCTCGTGCTCTGAAAACAGGGTATTACAGCCTGCGAGAGCAAGCACAACTGTTAAAACAAAGACCAATTTTATATATTTTGCCAATTAAGTTCACTCCTTTCTTTTTTATTCTGTTACCGTTGTAAACATAAATTCGCCAATAATCGAACCTGGTTGACCTATATGGCCCGAAATGCTTAAGGCCTGTGAATACCCTTCTGCATCACCCTCTGTGTGGTAGGCTTGACTTATAGCAATATCCCAGCTATACACGGTGTTGGGATCGAGTTCAAAGGGCAGTGAATATTCCCTTTCATCTTGAACCACATCCTCAACAACGATCCAATCCGTTGCATCAAAAAGCCTAATCAGATGTAACTCAATAATATCCCGGTCTTCTTCAAATTCTCCTTTTATATCCAGGTCCCAGGTAAAGGTTGGCATTAACTCAACGTCTGTCGCTTCATGTTCAGGCGTTTCCAGAACAACATTGTAGGGCGCAAGAGGAGTAATGGCCCTTACAAGAGGTTCGCCTTCTCCAAAGGCATTGTAAGGAACAACTTTGTAGTAAGTTTCTTTAATTCCCAGCTGAGGGCTGAAATCATTATACAACCCAACAATAATGGGATCTTGGTCTTCTTCACTCACATCAGTGTACTGGGTAATATTTCCAATATGTTCAAAGGTTTCTCCGTCAAAGCTCCTGTATACAGAATATCCATCAGCTTCAGGAATCCGGGACCACATTACTTCAATAAAAAGGGTGCTGTCATCGGGAATTTGGGTAAGGTCTATCATATGTCCCTCGGGAGTTTCGTAATAGTCTGGATCCAGGTCCTTTCCATATTCTTCAACAAGGATCTCAAGCTGGTCGGAAAAATATCCTACGTTTCTGCCCATTGTCATTGAATATAGGTCAAGCCAGGCAAGGTCTCCTGGAGGATCTCCATCTCCGACCTCATTATCTACAACAACAGGTATAAACTTCATTACTGCATTTTCGTTGTCGTCATAAGCCAAAATCCTGATATAACTATCTCCATTGGGATGCTTGGTAGTATCAATCACTGCAGACCCTTCATCAACATCAATATCAAAGGCTTCCCTTGGACCTCTTTGCAGGCCACCAAAATTTAAATAATAAACATAGGTTGGCCTGTCCCCCTCAACCTCAAATTCAATTTCCAGATCCCCGGATACTTCTTCTCCCCGGGAAACTCCTTCCACTTCAATCTTTGGGGCAGCATCAGGCCATTCCGGATTAAAGTTTTTCCGGTTGGGAAGCTCATATTCCAAAAACTCCCCTTTTTCTACAATAACATCCTGAACACGTGTTTGGCCTCTATCTTCTTTTTCAATTACCAGGTCAAAAGTATAATTTGCCCACACTTCCATTTCAAAATAACCTTCTTCATCAGTTGTGGTATCAAAACCCAGGCCCTTGACTGTTGCCCCTTCTATACCAGGGCCTCCTCTTCCGTCAGTCACATAACCAGCAATAGTTCCCTTGGGCCGGGTATCAAAAAAGATATCACATCCGGTTAGGGCAAATACAATAAGTAAAACTAAGGCCAGTGCTAAAAGTTTCCTCATTTTCAACCTCCTCCTCTAAGAAATATATAAGCCCTAAAATCTGGACAGAGCCACCTCCTTTTCCTTTTTCAGGGCTAATATGTTATTCTATGGCCCTTAAATCTATCCTTTTTATGCTGTTTTTCCTGAGTTTTCTTTCCGGGGGGGTGTTTCCAGGAATTGCTTTGCAAAAGTTTTTTCACCATTTTTTTGTTTAACAATTAACTTATTTATTCCAGTAAAGCTTCCTCCTGTTATTATTAAAAAAAAGAGCCCCGCTCTAAGGGCTCTCTCTTTCCTGTAATTCAAATTCACTTTCCATCTTGTAGGCAACAAAAGTACCGTCCTCCAGGTTATATTCAACTTTTTCCGCCCGGAACCAGGAACCATCATCCCGCAAAACATAAACATTTCCCGTTGCAGTTAGGAGGTCTTTTTCTTCTTCAATTAAAACTTCATCTGCCTCCATGTCCATATCATCGTAATAGGCTTTAACTTCTCCCTTGGCCAGCATTTCTCGCCGTTGCTGCCAGATTTCCAGAGTGTCAGACCACATTTCTACTGGCATCTCTTCCTCCCCTTCCTCCTCCTGCTGGAAATAGAAAAGGGATTCAACTCTGCCCCCCCGGAAGATGATATGTTCCTCTTCCAGGTCCATCCACATCTCGGGACTCCTGATGCGATTTTTTTCCTGGGTGGCTTCCACGTCCTCTTTTAACAGGAGCTCTTCTTCGTCCTCGTAATACTCCCCGGTGATAGCCGTTACTACCATATCTTCGTAACGGATTTCTACTCCATTCTCAAACCTGATTATATTGTCTTTGAGGTAACGGGTTGTTTCAGCTGAAATGAAAACCCGGCGTTCCGCCCCGGTGCTGCTCCCCAAAAGGAGTAATAGTAATAGAAAAAAACAAATAGCTTTCCTCTGCATTTTATTCCCCCTCCAGTCGATGGATCATCTCGACTCCACCTTCAAAAATTATTTCCTCTTGTTCCAGGAGAACCGTCATCCTCTGCGCTTCAATATCTGTTTTGCCCATCTTCCCAATTACCTTCCCCGGAGACCGAAGAATTTCTTCAGCCTTGGTATAGATCATCTCCCCGGTTTCCATCCAGTCCCCCTCGGGGGTTTCCATGCGGAAACCGAAAAGGTTCAGGTCTTCGCTGCGGGTATGGTAATGGGCTTCATCAACAGTAAAGGTGAAAAAAACCTCCCCTTCCCGGTAAAAATATCCTTCCTCAATATCCTTCAGAATCAACTTTTCCCCCATTTCCCCGCTTCTTTCCCTTTCAGGGTCGAGGATGGTATCCACCTTAATCCTCCAGACCATCTCCCCCCGACTCCAGCCCACCACCTCGTTGCCTGCCAGGCGAAAGTGAAAGCTGATTTCTTCTTCCTCGCCTATGGGCAGGATAAAATCGCGGGATTGAAAGTACCAGACAATCCCCGCTCCCGCCGCAATTATAACCACGGCTACCAGAATAATTATCCACTTCTTATTCCATAAAGTCATCAAAAAGGTCCCCCAAATCCAGATCAAATAACATGGGTTCTTCCGGGGTGCTTATGACCTGAACCCTCTGCCCCGGGAAGGCCAGGATCTGGTACTGAACCAGGAATTCTGTCCGCACATGGTCGTAGGAAAAGACCAGCTGCCGGCAGTGAAAATCCCAGGCCACCCGAAGAGCTCCCCTGTCCAGTTCACTCTTGGCTATGTCAAAGGAAATGATCCCTTCCAGTTTTATATCATCAGTGGCCTGCCAGGCTATTTGACCCTCCACCTTTTTGTGTTCAAAAGGACTGGGATTAAAGCGGTAACCCAGGCCCAGTTCTATCTGTTCATAATCGAGTCCTGCGCTGACCACAACGTCACGCCAGCGCTGGTTTTCAATACTGTATCCAGTTGCCAGCCGGAGATTGGTGCTGGGTGTCCTGTAGCGGATCTGCCCCGTAACATCGTAGAACCTTTCATCAACAAAATCCCGCCCGGAACTAACAGTTGCCGACCAAGAACCGTGACTTAATCTCAGGTCTGCCCTCAGGTTGTCCTGCAACCCCCTGTAGTCAAATCCAAAGGGGCTTTCCCCGAAAGGCTGGCGGTAGGTATAGGTCCAGGTGGAACTCAACCAGTTTAGTGGCCGAAGGGTCAGGCGGTTGCGGCTGTAAAGTTCTGCATAAAGGTCCCGGGTTGTATAGCCGAATAGCCTCCCCCGCTGGGTCAGCTGCAGGTTGGCCCATGTAAAAGGCCGGTAAAACCTGTTGAAATCAATACTTGCTCCCACCCGGCCTGCCTGCAGGTCAACCTCACGGTCATCGTAATATCCACCCATTACTTCAAAGGTAAAAGGCCGCAGGTAGGAAGGCGGGGATTCGTCCCAGTAAACAGGCCTTGTTGATACCTTGACCTCGGGAATGGTATAGAAATGGTCTCCACTTCCTCCCAGGGTTGGCACCTTGCGTTCAAATAGGACTTCATATGCCAGTCCCGGGTCGCCTCCCCGGTAATGGAGGGAGCCCGCCCAGCGGTCTTCAAATTCCTCGTCCACAATCTCACTGTCATATTCACCGTCGAGGCGCAACCTGTGCCTTGGTGCAAACTGGTAGTCAAGCCGTCCGTCCAGAGAAGCCTCCAGTGCAGTCCAGACCTCATCTTCTCCCCCGTAAAAATAGGTGCCGTCAATGTCGGACTGCAGGCGAAGGCCCCAGGGATTTTCTCCTCCCTGCCAGCTCAACCTGCTTCTCAGGTCAATTCGCTCCCCCTGGTAATTGGTAAGAGCCAGTCTGCTGGACCAGTCGCCATCAAAAGGTGTTTCCTGGCGGTGCTCCCACTCCCCTTCCCAGAGAGGCAGCCCTAATTCAGCCCTGTCCTGCTGGATATAAAAATAAACCCGGCCCAGGTCATCCCCCCTGTCAAGATAGGTGTGCCTGATCCCGAAGGCCAGACCGGTCCGGGAAAAAACATCTGTCAGGATCTGACCATAAGAATTTTCAAGGAAGTAGTTGTAGCCAAATTTTACAAAGAAGCCCCGCCTGGCTGAATATCCCACCTCAGGAGTTATCTGCTGTTCCCTATCCTTGAGGGAAATGTAAAGGTAAGGCCAGTAAAAAAGCGGGAGTCTCCCCGATAGTTCCCAGAAAGAAACGTGCCTGGCAATAAGTTTATCCCCCGGAAAGACTTCAACCTCTGAAGACCGCAAAAAATAGTGGGGTTCATCAAATTCACAGGTTGAAACCAGGGCATCGTCAAAAAAAATCTGTTCTCTTTCACCTTCTATCCTCTTGCTGTGGAGGTAAACATAACCCTCGACTTCCTCGGTTACAAATTCTCCCCTGGCCGTGAGGATTATCGCTTTTTCGTCTTCAAAATAATAGGTTATTTCCTCACTGCTGAAGCCCGAATCCCCCTGGGCAAAGTAGACATTTCCCCGGGCAGTCAGATAACCTGCCCCAAAATCAATGAAAAGTTCATCACAGGTCAGCCGGTTGTCTTCCCAGGAGACCACAACATTACTGCGGGCTTCGGCCTGTTCATCTTCAATATAATAATCAAGGCGCTCCGCGGAAATATTGACCCGTGTCGCTGCCTGGGCAGAAAAGCTGAATATCAAAATAATAATTCCAACAGCCCATAAAATGCGTGGCACAATCTATTCCTCCTATAACCGGCGCCCTTCGCCTCTAAGGATCAACAAAAGCCCCACGAATAGGAAAAGACCATTGGGCAGCCATGCTGCCAGAAATGGGGCCAGGATGTCGTTTCGACCCAGGGACCGGGCCAGAGAAAGCAGAACATAATACCCGAAAATTAAAACTATACTCAGAACTACCGGCAGGCCCTTCCCCTTACCAAAATTAATGCTCAGGGGGACTCCAACCAGGACAAATATTATTGCCGAGATTGGGATGGCCAGTTTGATATGGTAATCAACCAGTAGAGAATTAACATTAAGACCACTGCGGGAAAACAATTGAATTTCCTCTCTCAATTCAGCCCTGCTCATTTCCTGGGGGGTCCTCTGCCGGCCGAAAAAGCGCTCGATCTGCTGTCCCACATTTATCTCGTAGCGGTCAAAACGGACCTGGAAAGTTGGATAGCCTTCCTCATCAAAATCAATCGCCAGGCCCTGGTGGAGGTACCAGATGTCATCGTAAAATCTACCCGCTGAAGCAGTAATCAGGCGGGGAAGATTATTCTGACCTTCCAGTTCGTAGACCATGATATCTTCAAGGGTTCCCGCCTGGGGGTTCACCTGTCCCACGTAGAAAAAGCGGTCCCCCGGACCTCTAAAAAACACGTTTTCCTCCACCCCCGGGGGCGTTTCCTGCAGGACAACCTCCCGGATAATATTCTGGGAACGGTGGGTAGCCCAGGGTGAAACGTATTCGTTTATAAAATAGGTTGCCCCGGCCATGATTAGAGCAACAAAAAGGAAGGGAACCATAATTCTCTGGAAACTCATTCCCCCAAGCCGAAAAGCAGTATACTCGTTATCTTTAACCAGCCGGCCCAGAGAATATAGGGTGGCAAAAAGAACCGCCAGGGGAAAGGTCTGCACCATTAGAGAAGGAAGACGATATACCAGCAATTTAATTACAGCCCAGACTTCTACCTGTTTGATGATAATCAGGTCTGCAAGCTCAAAAAGGAACCCGCTGACCATCATCACCGAAATCCCTAGGCATCCTATAACAAGGGGTTTTGCCATTTCTTTAACTAAATAAGAGTCGCTAATCGGCTTATGAAATGCCATGGTTTCCACCCAACCTTTCCTCTGTACCTATTCGCCCTATAAAGCAAGGTTCCTGCCGTTTAAATCCATCCCCTTTTCTTTCTACCCGGTGCCTTTCGAACTTCTTTTTTTATTTTCTTTTCCTAGCGGCAGGAAAAGAGGGTAAAAAATGCGAAAAATAACCAAAACCCCGAGAAAGGATACTTATCTGATGTATATAGCCAATGAAGTTGTCGGGCCGGTTTTTTTAATTATTGCACTGGGGTATTTATTTAACCGTTTATCTCCCATTGATGTTCGCAGCCTGACCCGCCTTTTTTTGTATCTTCTTTCACCGGCCCTGATATTTACCTCTCTTCTACAGGCCGATATTGGCGGCCGGGATTATATCTTCATTGTTCTATTTGCCCTGGCCATGGCAGCAGGACTCCTGGCCATTTCCTGGTTAGTAGGCAGGTCCCTGGGCTGGAAGAGTTCCGACATCCTCTCAGTCCAGCTGGGAACAACCTTTATTAATGCCGGGAACATCGGTCTCCCCCTGCTATATTTCGCCTTGGGACCCGAAGGAGTCCATATTGGAGCGGTCTTTCTGTTAATCCACTCTCTGCTCCACTATTCACTGGGTATTTTCCTCTGCGCCCGCAACAATGCCCACCGGGGAGCTCTCCAGTCCATATTTCGCCTCCCCATGCCTTACGCCGCTCTGGCAGCAATAATTATAAAAGCAACCTCCCTGCCCCTGCCGGCATTCATCTGGGAAGGCACCAATTTCATCGGAGAAAGCGCTGTTGCCCTCGGAGCCCTCATCCTGGGAATACAGCTCAGCAAAACCCGGTTGATAAGGCAGTGGCCGCAGATTGGAGTTAATGCCATCCTCCGCCTTCTGGTTGGACCATTAATGGCTTTCCTACTGGTAGGGCTGTTGCCTCTCGATCCCCTCAGCAGCAACGCCCTGGTCCTCCAGGCAGCCACTCCCTCTTCAATTACCATCGTTATTATTGCCACTGAATTCGACAGCCAGCCCGCTCTGGTCTCTTCTTTAAACCTTTCCACAACGGCTTTAAGCTTATTTACCCTTCCTTTGATCCTGCACCTCCTGATTTCCTGACTGCTCTTCCCTTTCCAGGATTTCTGGCAAAAAACCCTGTTCTCCCAAACGGGAAACAGGGTTTTTCTTTTTTGGCCCCAACCGGATGCTTTCAGGGACAGGTTCATATCTCTAAAACAACCAGCCCCTATTCTTCCTCCACAATTTCCAGGCTTTTAACTCCAAGGGTTGAGAAGTAATCTTCCCATCTGTGGAGGAGGTTTAGAGTTTCAATACTTGTTTCCCTGCCCTCGGAAAATGAATAAGTGGAGCTGCGGGCAAAATAGTCTCCTTCATCAATCTTGCCAGTCCCCTTTGCATCTATCCAGGCGTAAATACGGCGGTTTCCCGGTTCAACCCTGTACAGGGTATAGGTTCCTCCGGTAACCTCGGTAATCTCGCTCTTGAGGATGATCTTCCCATCTGACTCCACCCCAGCGAAAACCCTGATGGGAGGCAGGTCAGGGGCCAGGGCCCGGAAAACATCTATTGCCCCGTACCCAACGTATTCGTTGGGAAAATAAAAGTTCCCCGCGGTTTCTCGCATGCGGAAGCGAACCTGTTCCAGGTCCAGGGCAGGCTCCTCTGCCATAATCAGCGCAGCAAGGGCGCTGACATGGGGGGCAGCCATGGAGGTTCCGCTCATGGCACCGTAAGAATCTTTCCTTGAGCCTTCATGATAACCAAAAAGACTGATTACATCGGTTCCAGGAGCCATCAGTTCCAGTTCAGGTCCGTAATTTGAATATTCTGCCCGCCTGCGGTCGGGGTCCATTGCTCCAACTGCAATCACCTCTTCAAATGCAGCAGGGTAAAGGATCCTATCCGTCCCAGTGTTTCCTGCAGCAGCCACCAGCAGGATTCCTGCATCATAAGCATCCTGGATGGCTTCATGGAGAAACTCATTATACCTGGAAGTTCCAAGGCTCATGTTTATTATGTCAACACCTTCATCCACAGCCGCATAAATCCCCTCAACCAAGACGTCAATGGGCCCACTGCTGCGATCCAGGACCCGCCAGGGGACGATTCTCACTCCGGGGGCTGCGGCCGCAATCCCCAGCCTATTATTGGTCATAGCCGCCATTATCCCTGTCACGTGGGTGCCGTGACTTCTCTCATTCTCACTCGTATAATCATAGGGCTCAATCCCTTTTCCAGGATCAAGCAGGTTTTCGCCCCGGTGAAAGAGGATATTGCCCTGAAAATCCAGGTCCTCGTGTTCAGTAATCCCCGTATCCAGTACTCCAATCCAGACGTCCTGGGCGGCAATCCTGATTTTATTCCAGTCATTTTCCCAGACCTCGAACCAGGCCCCGGGATAATTGATGGTTTTTAAATTCCACTGGTTTTTAAACTCCGGATCATTGGGTAGAGACTGGGCATAGACGTAATGGTTGGGTTCAACCGCAATAATATCCGGCTGGTCCTGGAAATAAACGATTGCTTCTTCTACAGTCATGCCCTCCGGAACCTCAACAACTTCAATATTTTTTCCCTGCACTTCCCTCAGGACATTTAATTCCGTTGTTTTTTCTCTCCGGGAAATCAGGACCTGACCGGGAACGTATTCTTCTTCCACTGCCTGGGTTTTAAGAGCAGAGGTGGTAGAAGTTCCTTCTACTGCTCCAACCCGGACCTCTCCACTGGCCCGAGCCATATCTTCGTATATCAGTTCAATGTAAATCCGGTCCAGGTTGATTATTCCCCTCTGGAAAGCCGAAACAGAAAATTTCTTTGTAGCATAACCCCTGGCCCTTATTTCAACTTCAATCCGGTAACCGTCCTGGGGAACGGGAACATTTCTCAGTTCAAAGTAGCCCTTGCTGTCGGTCCTTATCTCCCGACCCATAGCCCTGGCAAAGGCTCCCTCTACCGGGGCTTCGTTTTCCTCCCGATAGGTTACAACCCAGCCTTCTATTGTTACATAATCATCAAACTCAAAAAATGGTTCGCAGCCAGCAAGCAGCAAAAAAAGCCCCAGCAGGAAAATTATAGTTTTTTTCATATTCTGGCCTCCCCTTTCTAACCTGCAACCAGGTACTCCACCAGGAAGAAAAGAAGCAAAAATATCAATAGTAAAAGGTCGAAATCAAGGTTGGCAAAATTGGCCCAGCCTCCGCCTTTTCTGTCGAGGCTCTGGAGAACAACCCCTCCCCGGCTGCCGATTCTTTCCCTCATTTCTGTAAGTTCTTCCCGACCCTCATAATAACCTTTAGAGGCAAAGTTCCATCCCGCCCGGTAAATATCACCAAACCGGCGCCCAATGTATTCTCCCCCCATCCAGGAAGGAAGGTGCAGGTGAAAGGCACCGGTGCGCATTCCCAGGAAAAAAATTATGAAGCCTCCTGCCAGAGAAAGAGAAACCAGCCCCAGGTCTTTCAGGTTGAAAAAGTTTAAGGCCAGTAGATGGGTTTCCACATGGTGTCGCTCCAGCACAAAAATATCCAGTGCCGGTTCAATAAACCTTTCCAGGACCAGATTCGGCCCCAGACCAAAGAGCAAAATTGCCCCAGCGAGAACCACCATCCCCAGCTGCATGGGCCTGGTTTCCCTGATTTTCTGGTACGAGCGCTGGGGCTTTCGCAGGAATAATAAATAATAGAATTTGATAAAAGAGCACGCAGTTCCTGCACCGGTGAGCATAAAAATTCTTTCAGCGGTAAAAAGAAGCCGGACGTTTTCGTATTCAGCCGCCTCAACAATGGCGTGGTGCAGAATTGTTTTGCTGATGTAACCGTTAAATAAAGGCACCCCTGCAATCCCGAAAGAAGCCAGCAGACCAATTACAGCCGTAAAGGGCATTACCTTCCACAGCCCGCCCAGGCGGTAGAGATTCAGCTCCCGGGTCTGAAAATAAATAGCTCCGGCCACCAGGAAAAGGGCAGCTTTAAACAGGGCGTGGTTAATGGTATGGTAGATGGCACCGCTCAGGCCAACTGCCCCCAGGGGGCCCAGGTATGCAGCAGCACCGATTCCCATCAGGATATAGCCAATCTGGCTGACGCTGTGGCAGGCCAGCATTTTTTTCATGTTTTCCTGGAGCAGGGCCATAAAAACTCCCAGGAGCATGGTGGCAACTCCCAGGAAGGTAATAATTAAACCCACAGCCTCCAGTTCTCCCCAGTAAAGGGCTTCCATGTCCGGAGCAAAAACCATGTTAATAACCCGGATGATCCCAAATACCCCTGTTTTGATCATAATTCCCGAGAGCAGGGCGGAAGCAGGAGTGGGAGCCACAGGGTGAGCCTTGGGAAGCCAGATGTGGAGAGGAACCATCCCTGCCTTGACTCCAAATCCAATTACCATGAAACCAACGCCCAGATAGGTTAGAAATCCGGTTTCCCCCGCTCCCGGGCCTTCGCTCCAGAGACTCAGAGTTCCCATGTCAGTATAGACAAGCGCCATCCCAAGAATCAGGGCCATTCCCCCTGCAACAGCCATGTACAGGTACAGGTTACCCGCCTCATAGGCCGGTCCGGTTTTTTTGTGAACCACGAGGGGATAGGCCGCCAGGGAAACCAGTTCAAAAAACAACAGCAGTGTCAGCAAATCAGCAGAGAGGGTTACACCAAGGGTTCCGGCAAGGGTCAGGAGGAAAAAGAAATAAAAACGCTGCTTTCCTGTTTCCATATCCATATAGGAGGTACTGAAAATGGTTACTGCAAACCAGACGAAAGAAGACAGGGCAGCAAAAAGAAGACCGAAACTTTCGGCTTCCAGGTGCAGACCCAGGGGGCTCCCCCAGAAACCCCGGTAGGCAATTTCTGCCCCTCCTTCTACCAGGCGGTATAGTCCCAGGGTTGTAAAAAAAGTAAACCCTGCAACGGCAGACATATATAACTTGTGGATTCTCTCCGGCACCCAGTACATCCCTATTGCCCCCGCAACAGGGAGCAGGACGCAGGAAAGTAAGAAAACAGTTGCCATTTGGTTCCACCTTCCTCAGCCTGTTATTGTCACCTGGATTGCTTTGATAAATTCAAGGGGCCAGCGGAAAAAAATACCTAAAAGCAGGGCCCCTCCCGCCAGAACCATTGTTGGTAAAAGCATGAAAGGACTTGCTTCCCGCACGAGGGGAGGAGCAAAGTTCCCATCCCGGAAAAAAGCTCTTGTAACAACAGGGAACAGGTAGACTGCATTCAAAAGAGCGCTTAAAATGAAAACCCAGCTCAGGGCAGGATCAGCAGTCAAAAAATACCACTTGGAAATAAAGCCCAGGGTAAAGGGTATTCCTACCAGCCCGATGGAAGCAAGGGCAAAGGCTGCCATGGTCCTGGGCAGGCGGAGGCCAATTCCATCGAGTTCACTCACCCGGGTACATCCTGTTTCATGGGTAATTATCCCCGCACAGAAAAACAGGGTAATCTTAAGGAGAGCGTGGGCCAGGAAATGGAACAACCCTGCCTGCAGCCCGGCGGGGTTAAGAATCAAAACCCCCAGAAAAATATAGCTCAGCTGGCCGATTGTAGAGTAGGCCAGTCGTTTTTTCAATTTATCCTGCTGCAGGGCAATCAAGGATCCCAGTAAAATCGTCAGCGCAGCCCAGACCTTTATTCCCCCAATGCCCATAACTTCAAGGGTCTCCGGCCCAAAAATATATAAGCTGACCCGGATCAATCCAAAAATCCCCGCCTTGACCACAGCCACTGCATGCAGGAGTGCACTGACAGGAGTTGGTGCTACCATGGCTCCCGGGAGCCAGAAATGGAGAGGAATAAGGGCACCCTTGACTCCAAAACCTGCAACAAGTAAAAACAGGGCTGTCCGAATCCCGACAGGATTCTCAACAATCAAATGGGGCCGGATAAAACCACCCGGAACAAAATCAACAGATCCTGTCAGCCCGTACAGTAAAAACAACCCCGAAAGGACGAGCCCAGCGCCCGCGAAACTGAATAACAGGTAGGTCCTGCCCGCCTGGCGGGCTTCAGCAGTTCCGGTCTGGATAACCAGGGGATAGGTGGTCAGGGTCAATAACTCGTAGAAAAGATAATAGGTAAGCAGGTTCCCTGCCAGAGCAAGACCCAAAACCGTTCCCAGGGTTATCAGGTAAAAGAAAAAAAAGCTCCTGTCCGGGGTTTTTTCCATGTACCCCCGGGCATAAAGGGTGGCCAGAAACCAGAGAGGAAGGACCAGAAAGGAAAAACCCCTGCCCAGATCGTCAATCTGCCAGGACAGCTCCAGCCCTGGCCACAGCAATATTTCCATGCCTTCCCGGGCAAAAAAAAGGAAAAAACCGATAATCGCGGTCAACAGACCCGTTGCAATAACTGAAACTCTGCCTGCCCTTTCTGCCGGGGCTCCTAATATGGCAGCCCCTCCCAGAAGGGGAAGAAAACATAAAGCAAGGATCATTTTTTTTCTCTCCCCTCAACGCCCCACATCATAATTATTATTACCACGACGGTAAAAAGTACCGTTGTTTCCATCAGGGTATCGTAAGCCCGGTAATCAAGAATTATATTGGCAACCAGGTTATATCCCCCACAGTCTGCAAGCCCATCTTCAACGTAACGCTGGTATACCTCGTTGTGAGGAGGGTTATCAGGAGAACCATACCGGGGCATTTCCGCGACAGCCCCCAGGAGAGCAACTCCTACCAGCCCTACAAAAACAACAACCATGGCCAGGTAAAATATCTTTCTCATCCGGGGTCCCTCCCCATTTTTGCCATTACCACAATTAAAAGTATGGTTGTCCCCAGGCCTACTGCGGCTTCGGTTATAGCCAGGTCAGGACTGTTCAGGCGCTGCCAGAGCAGGGACATAACCATGCTGTAGACCCCAAAAATCAGGATAATGTAGAGGAGATCCTCGAAAATGAAAACTGCCAGGGCAGAAAGTAAAAGCAAACCGAAAAAGGCAAAAGAGATAAAATCCATCAGGAGGTCTCCCCCTTTCCATCCCTGATATTTTTATATTCCAGGCTGGCAACAAGGTGAGTTATAACCGGGTTTATTATTATAACCATGAGCCCCAGAAACAAAAACTTGACGGTAAGCCCGAGATCCTGCTGGTCAATAATCAACGCCAGCAAAAGAAAACCCAGCCCAAGGGTATCACCCATACCCCCGGCATGAAGCCTGGAAAGGGGGTCGGGTAATCTCCAGATTCCCAGGGTCCCACTTATAAAGAAAAACAGCCCTAATACAAGGAATATTGTGCCTAGCATGATTAAACCCCCTAAAGCAGACTTCCCTCCTGGAAGAACTTCACAATAGCAACGGTAGCAACACTTGCTGCCATAACAAAAACCAGTGCAACGTCAAGATAAACCCAGTTGCCCTCCTGTAGTGCCAGGAGAAGAAAAAGCGCCACGAGTTTGGTAGTAATCATATTAACGGCCAGCAGCCTGTCGGTCATGGCAGGCCCCTTAAAGGCCCTGGCCAGAACTATGCCGGTAAGACCGATTAAAAGCCAGATTCCCAGGTTAACTGTCGCTGTAAACATTGGACGCCTCTCCTTCCCACTCTTTGAGGAGTTTTATAAGTTTCCACTCCCCCAGCTCCTGTTCCTGTTCCGGATAAAGAGTGTGGATAATCAACCTTCTTTCACGCAGGCTGGCAGAGATAGTTCCCGGAGTCAGGGTTATGGCATTGGCAGCAAAATTTATGGCCCCGGGCGTATGAAGGGGCAGATCAAGGCTGAACAGCACTGATTGCAGGTCTGGTTTCTTACCCCATAAACGGACCGCGAGGGTTAAATTCGCCCTGATAATTGCCAGAAAAAGTACCCCGATGATCTTTACCCCCAGCCAGACACG
Organism: Halobacteroidaceae bacterium; assembly: GCA_003551665.1. Lineage (GTDB taxonomy): Bacteria > Bacillota > Halanaerobiia > B1SED10-174 > B1SED10-174 > T1SED10-26. Next base: position 37,503 of record PUNE01000100.1, on the reverse strand, counting down.
GCGGAGGTTAATATTAATACCCATTTCCCTTTTCCCAGGAGCCATCCTATAGTACAAAAGGGTTAAAATCCCGGCAATAATTAAACCTACCAGGAAATACTCCAGATTAACAATTCCACTTAATAAAAACCAGAATAATAAAAGGAGCAAAAAGATAAGCATATCCTTCCTCCTAACCCCATAACCAGGAAGCAGCAAGCTGGATAAATTCCCGCCCCGCTTCCGGAATTACACCCATAATTAAAAGGCCGGCTGCCAGAGCTCCAAGGGCCAGGGAACGGCCCAGTTCTCCTTCAACCTTACTGGGCGTTTCCTCCCCACTGCTCCAGAATAATACCCTGATAACAGGGAGATAATAGGCGGCATTTAAAAGCCCACTCAAAACCATCAGCGGAAGTATGAGCAGGTTACCACTATCCCACCCCGCAATAGCAAGGAGGTATTTACTGATAAAACCCGCTAAAAGGGGAAACCCGATCATGGAAAATGCTCCCAGGGTAAACATTCCCGCTGTAAAAGGCATTGCCTTCCCCATTCCCCGCAGGTCTTCTATCTGGCGGCTTCCTGCGCGGAAAATCAGGCTTCCCGCGGCCAGAAATAACATGCTTTTCATCAGAGCATGGGCAATGATATGAAAAATGGCTCCTTCCAGGCCCATTATGGAAAAAACACTGATCCCCAAAAAAATATATCCTATCTGGGCCACAGTGGAATAGGCCAGGAGCCTTTTTAAATCCTTCTGGACCAGGGCAAAAAGTGATCCTGCAAGAATAGCGGCTATGCTCATTACAAGGAGGATCCTGTCAATGTCTGTTGCCAGCAGCATTTCACTGGTGTATAGCTGGAAAAAAAGCCTCATCACAACAACAGCATAAACCTTGACTACCAGGCCCGAAAGGATCGCGCTGGAAGTCGAAGCAGCGGTAGAGTGAGCATCTGGCAGCCAGACATGGAGGGGAAAGAGCCCTGCTTTAACCCCCAGCCCGATAACCAGGAAGGTCAGGGCCACCCAGTTCAGGTAGGGGTATTCTCCCCCAGCTGTCATCAGTTCTGCAGCTGCAAAACCAATATTGAGGTGCCCCGTCAGGATATAGGTAAAACCAATGCCGAACAGGATAAAACCCGAGCCAATAGTTGCCAGAAGGAGGTACTTCAGGGCAGCGGGCAGCACCTCTCGCCCCCCCTTGGCAAGCACAAGGGCAACGGAACTCAGAGAAACCACCTCAATCATCACGTACATATTAAAAAGATCCCCGCTGACAACGAGCCCCATCATCCCGGCTGAAATCAATAACAGCAGGGCACAATACCATCCCCCTCGGCCCTGGGGAAGCTCTTTTCCTATGGAGCTGGCACCGTAAACTACGGTCCAGAACATGATGAAAGCAATCAAGAGCACCATAATTGCTGCAATACCGTCCCCCCTGACTTCAATACCCCAGGGTGCAGCCCAGCCGCCAATATAATAGGCAGTGGGTCCATGGGTCATAACTGAAGTCAGGAGAGTAACGGCCATAAAAATATCCATCCCCAGAACTCCCAGGGTCAGGGGAATACAACCCCGGGGAAACCAGCGGGCAAAAAAAGGCATTATAAAAGCACCCACAAGGGTGAATAATACAAGAGCAAAGGGTAAAAATTCAATAACCATTTTGTTCACTCCATTATTTTGAGGAGCTCTGGCATGTAGATTGTCCTGTAACTCTGGTAAATCTTTATGATAATACTTAAAGCCAGGGCTGTAATGCTGAAAGAAACAACAATACCAGTTAAAATCAGGGCCGAGGGCAGGGGATTTACATAAATCTGTTCAACACCCTCTACATAAATGGGAGGCTTTCCACCGGTAATATCTCCAACTGCCAGGAAAAAGAGGAAGATCCCACTCTCCATAATATTAATCCCAATAACCTTTTTAATCAGATTGGCCTGGGTAAAAATTATCAGCCAGCCCAGGGAAAAAAGCAGTATGGAAAAAATATAGGGATAATTCGCTAATAGGAAATTAAACTCCATACCATCACTTCTCCTCCAGATAGAAGATTCCAATAATAGTCGCCGCAACCAGGAGGCCTATCCCCAGGTTGACCAGGCTTCCTATGCCAATACTGAAAAGGCTTCCCGGGGTCTGTGTGGCCGGGAAGTTTTTACCTATCAGAAACTTGCTGGCCTCGGTAATCCCCCCGATAGAAACCAGAAGGATTGCAATGTTAATGGGAATTCTGCCCAGGTTGCCTCCGTAAACAAGTAAGTACATAATAAAACCAAGGCCCAGAATCATTCCCCCTGAAAAACCTCCTCCGGGCGACAGATGGCCATGGAAGATTATATAAATCCCATATAGAAGCAGGAAAATTATAACCAGGCGAAAGGTTTTGCGGATTATAAAATCATCCATGCTTTTCAACTCCCCTCAATCCCTATCCATTATACCCCTTTGTGAAAAAACTTTCAAGATAAAATAAAAAACCCCTGCACCAAACTTTTGTGCAGGAAAGAAAATATTTTTTTCGGAAATTTTCCCGGTGGAACTTTAATTATCTTCTTTCTTTTTTTCCAGGAACTCCACCCGTTCCTTCAGGATTTTCAACTGTTCCCGCATCTTATTTATATTCCGGATCCCCGCCTCTTTCTCGAAAGCCCTGCGGGCAGGTATTGCCGGAGCACCAAAGTAGGTGCCTGGCTCGGAAAGATCCTTGCTCACCCCGCTTTTGGCCCCAACAGTTATGTCATCTCCCAGGTTAACATGGTCGGTTATTCCTACCTGCCCCCCCAGGCGGACCCGGTCCCCGAGGGTTGAACTCCCCGCAATGCCCGACTGGCTGACCACTAGACAGTCTTTGCCCAGGCGGACATTGTGGCTGATAATAACCTGGCTGTCAATTTTGCTTCCTTCTCCAATCACCGTTGGTCCCAGGGCTCCCCGGTCAATAACACTGTTGGCTCCAATCTCCACGTTATCCTCAATAACAACCCTTCCCAGCTGGGGCATCCGCAGGTACCCCCCTTCGGCTTCAACAAAACCAAAACCTTCGCTCCCGAGGACTGCTCCACTCTGGATAAAACAGTCCCGGCCAATTACTGTATCTGCAAGAATCCTGGCACCGGGATAAATCCGGGTGTCATCTCCCACCGAACAGTTTTTCCCGATAAAAACCTGGGCTCCAATTTTTACGTTTTTACCCAGGGTTACACCTTCCTCTATAACGACACCGGGATGGATAACGATCCCCGGACCGACCTGAACATCCTCTGAGAGAACAGCCGAAGGGTGGATCCCTTCACCGGAAAGCCGGTCAGGAGCAAAAAGCCCCGCAACCCTGGCAAAAGCCAGCCTGGGATTTTCTACCCGGAGGGCTGGTTTTTTGGTTTCCGGTCCCTCCTGGGGAAGGATAACTGCAGTAGCACCGGATCCTTCTGCCAGAAGGCAGGCTTTTTCATTTTCCGCAAAAACCAGATGTCCGGGCCCACCCCCGTCAACAGAGGCAACACCGTTTATTTCCAGTTTTCCATCTCCCTCCAGGCGGGCATTTAGAAATTCAGCCAGCTCGGCCAAAGTACGGGTCATGGCTACCACCTCATTCCAGTTTCTTCATCACCTCGTCGGTAATGTCCGTTCCTCCCAGGTGAATTCCCTGGCGGGCTATGACCAGGTTAAGGCCCATTTCCTCTGCGACTTCAAGCAGGGCCTGGTTAATTTCTTCGTTTAACTGTCCTTCCAGTTCTTCCCTGGCCTCCAGATACTGGTCGTAGGCTTCCTGCTGGAATTCGTGCAGCTTATCTTCGTCTTCCAGTTCCTTAGCCCGGGTTTCAAATTCTTCTTCAATCTCCAGCCCTTTTTCATCCAGTCTATCCTGGAAATAGCGAGCCCGGGGGCTTTCTTCCAGTATCCTCTGCATATCAACTGCCCCCACTTGTATTCCCCCCCCGGACATCTGCTCTATTTCCTGTTCCAGGGCTGCAATCCTGCTATGATAATATATTGCCGTTCCTGCAAAAACAAAAATCAGGACGATTAACCCCAGAATTATGGGGCGATGCCATTTGCTCCGTTCTCGTCTGATAAGACTCATTTCTCTAAACATCATTGTAATTTTTCAACCACCTGTTCTGTAATATCCTGTCCACCAAAGCTGACTGCCTTCCTGTAAAAAATTATATCCAGATTCTCTTCTTCTGCTACCTCTGCTACTGCCTGTTCTATTTCCTCGTTTAGCCGGTCTTCCAGTTCTTCTTTAACCGATTGGTACTCCTCGTAGGCCTGCTCCTGCAAAGAAAGTCGCTCTTCCTGGCTAACATCACCGGAATCAATGGCATATCGCTCCTCGATTTCCCTGCCGGCCTCATCCAGTTGTTCCTGGTAGTATAATGCCCGTGGTGATTCTTCCAGCACCCGGTCAAGGTCAACAACACCCAGGCCAACCTCCCGTTCACAGCCGGCCAGGAAAAAAACCATTGTACAAAATAAAAAAATGGTGAAAAATCTGGGGAACAATGGGCCAACCTCCTTCAATTACTCCATCAACTCAATCAACTTCCTGGTCAAATCAACTCCCGGGGCAAATTCACCAGGTTCAATCATCTCAACCTGGATACCCTCTTCTCTCTCCAGCTGGCGGGCAAGCTCAACCAGGTCAGGATCAATTTTGGATTTTAAAAGTTCGATTTCCTGTTGCAGGGTTTCAATCCGCTCCTGGATCTCCTCCACCTGCCCGGCTAAATCTTCATTTAATCTGCCACTTGTCCGGGCAATTTCGTCACGGGATTTCTCCCGGATTTCGGCCTTTTTTTCCTCAAATTCTTTTTGTTTTTTTTCCTCTAATTCTCCGACCACCAAATCTCTCTCCTGGTCCCTTTCGGCCTGAATTTCTTCAATTTTCTCCTGGGCAAGCTCCTCCTGCCGGTTGGAAAACTCCTCGAGTTCCCTTTCCAGCTCTATCCTTAAGTTAATAGTAATTGTCCTCATTCTCCAGGATATTTCCAGTTCCCTCTGGCGAAGAGCCTCCTCTTTTTTTCCTTCCAGCTTTTCCAGTTCTTCTTCCTTTTTCTCCCTCTCTTCATCAGAAAGTTGAGCCATCTGCAGCTGGAGCTTCAGATTGAAAATTTCAAAGGAATAATCAGACCTGATTTCCTCCCGAAACTGCCGGTATTCCCGGTTTAAGTGGCTGATGTGCTCTGCTATATCCTGCTGGTACTTGCTCTGTAATTCCTGGTAAAAATCATCTATCTCCTCCCGGGTTTTTTCCTTTACCTCCTTTTCCTTTTCTCCGAATTTCTCCTGGAGTTTTTGCTCAATCCGGTCCAGTTCTTCCTGGAATTCCCTTTCAATTTTTCGCTCTGCTTCCAGAATATTCTTTTCTACCTGTTGCTCGTATTTTCCCATCAATTCAGCAAAAAAGGACTGCTGCTGGTACAGGTTATCCAGGGTTTTCTGGTAATCAGCCTTCTTCCTCTCCAGAAATTCGAGTTCTCCACCCAGGGGATGGTAGGGGCGGGCACGCCCCAGGTCCACAAAAGCACTTTCTGCTTCTGCCCCCACAGATAAGCCTGGGAAAAGTGAAAAACCCAGGATGAAAAACGACAGCAGTCCAATCCCAAAAACCTTTTTAATCAAGGTTATCGGCCTCCCTGATCTTTTCCAGTACATCCTGGGTAAGGTCATGGCCTCCATAAATTACGTTCTGCCTTTCCAGAACAACTTCGATGCCCGCCTCAACGGCAACCTCTCCTACAATTTTTTCAATTTCCTCTACTACCGCTCTGACCAGTTCTCGCTCCTTTAACATTAGCTCCATCTGGTATTTTTCCAGCAATTCCTGTTGTTTTTGGGGTTCGAGGTCTTCTGCTTCTTCTTCCAGCAAAGCCTGGAGTCGCCGGGCCTCTTCACTTAAAAGCTGCTCGGCTTTAAACTTTTGAGGGTGCTGTTCAAATAAAAGCAGGATGTCAACATAACCAATCGCAACCCGGTTGGCTGATCCTTCTGCCTGGAGGAAAGGCGTCTGGGTAACAAGCGTGTATCCCCCCACCACAACGAGGACCAGGGCTATCAGTAAAAAGCCCTGTAAAACCCTTCGCAAGGCCATAACCTCACTCCTTAATTAAAATGTTTGACCAATACTGAAATGAGGCCTGAACTGTCCAGCATCAGGTCGATATCCAAGGTCCAGGCGGAGTTTCCCCAGCGGGGTATCAAGACGAACCCCAGCCCCGATACCCAGACCAAAATCAGTTGGCCTTGGAGCTACACCTTTTTCCCAGGATTTACCCAGGTCAATAAAGGCAGCGCCCTGGAGAATCTCATAAATCGGAAACCGGTACTCTGCATTGAACAACAGCATGCGGCTACCCTGAAAAGTTCCAAAGGGATAACCCCGGACGGTATCAGGTCCGCCAACCAGGAGCTTTTCATTGCTTGGCAAGTCTTCCAGGTTGGGACCTCCCATGATGCTTCCCTTGTACCTCAGGGCCCAGGTGTGGTCATCCTGAAAGCCGGGGTAATAACGGCGGAATTCAAGGGTGAGCTTGGTAAAGTCAAAATCTCCCCCAAAAAGATAACCGGCCTTTTCCATGGTCACAATGTCAACTCCACCAGTGGAAGGGCTGATTCTGGCTGAAAAAGGTGCATCAGTGTTATCATGTCGGACGGTAAAGCTCAGGGCCCTTAACTGGGTTGTCCTTGGATCCAGAATATCGTCCTCATACGTTGTCCTGGAGTGATCAATCCTGCCCCTGGTGGAAAGCCGAATATTATCAGTATACTGGTGGCCCAAAGTGATTGAACCCCCCTGCCTGATTTCCCGGGAGTCGACCTTTACCAGTTCGTCGTCAATAGTTCTCTCCACGGTATCGTGTTCAACTCTCCGCCTCAGGTTCATGCTGATTGAATAGGGTGTTCCCATTAGGCTGGGCTCGGTAAAGTATAGTTCATAGGTCCTGTTTCGCCCTATTTCTGTCCTGATTCCAATTTCCTGGCCCCTTCCAAAGAGGTTTCTTTCCTGGATATCCAGAAAGCCGTAAAAACCGTCCCTGGTGTTGTAGCCTCCTCCCGCTCCAATATTTCCGGTATCAACTTCCTCTAGTTCTATAACCAGGTCGAAAATATTCTTATCCGGGTCAACGGGATCCAGGCTGGAACCGATATTTTCCGAGAAAAAACCCAGGTTATAAATGTTATGAAGGGTCTGCTGAGCCTTGCGGGCATTAAAAACTTCTCCCTCTTTCAGAGCAAATTCCCTTTCAATTACGTAGTCCCGGGTTTTTTCATTTCCTGTTACCCGGATTTCATTTAAATATCCTTCGTTTATGGTCACATAAAGAACCTGCTCTTCCTCGCTTAACTGCACGTCAGTAATTCTTGCCAGAATATACCCATCATCCTGGTACTTCTCCTCAAGGCCCCGCAGGTCGTTATTCAGATGCCGGGTATTGAGTACTTTACTGATTTCAACCTGTAAATTATCCTTTATTTCTTCCTCAGAGTAAACACTTATTCCTTCAAATTCAATTCCCTTTACCTCGAAATTTTCCATGACCTGGAAAACCAGGCGAAGTCCACCCTCATAGGGTTCGTAGTCTACGTATATGTCGTAAAACCAGCCCATTTCGTAGATTTTTTCCATGTTGTCGCGGAGTATTCTCCCGTCAACTTCGTCTCCAATATCAATCTCAATAGCTTCCATTATTTCTTCAGTTGGAATGTTTTCATTTCCCTCAATCTGGATATCGGTTACAGTATTTGGACCAACCTCCGCCTGGGAAATCCCCCCCAGGAGTAAAATTAAAATCACCAGCAGTGCGCTTTTCTTTATCAACCTAATTCCTCCTTTGTTCAAAGATCAGTGGGGATAATCAAGTTTTCCAGTTCTCTTTCCAAACCGTAGGATGCAAAGGAATTTAGCTGGCTTTCTTCCAGGATCCGCGGCTCTCTCCTCTGCAGGGCATAATCCCGTGGCAGGGAAAGCTTTCTTTCCACCGCAATTTCTCCTGTTACCTGCTGTGGGTAATCCCCATTGCCGGTGTAAAAAACAAACAACCCCCCCACCAGCAGAAAGGCACAGCAAAGCCCGGCCACCAGGGGTAATATTCTTTTCTTTTGCCTGGGCTCCTGCCAGCCCCAGAATTCACTTTTTTCACGGGCAAGGCGGAGTTCAGCCAGCGCAAGCTCCAGTTTTCTTTCCCCGGCCCGGGGTCTATTGTGTTCAAACTCAGTTTTTGCCTGGTCCAGCCAGTTTTGTCCCCTCTGGATCCGGACCAAAATCCGCCTTTGAAGTGACTTCACCCTGTTTCACCTCCTGCCGAAATTATCCGGCTAAAAGAAAAAAAACGGAAAGTCAAAACCCTTCATCTTTTTCCATTTAAGGCATTAATTATGCCTGGAGGGGAAATAAAACCCTTAAATCACCAAATTACTTCATTTCACGCATCAACTGACTCAAAAACCCCCTGAGCCTGCGCAGGGCCTTTTTTCGCAGTCTGTATAAATAAGATGTGGTGATGGAAAGGCGCGAGGCCACAACTTCGGCAGGCAGGTTTTTTAACATGGTTTCTTCCAGGACCTCTCTTTCCCTGCAGGAAAGCCTGGCCATTCCCAGGGCCAGTTGTTCTTTCAGGAACATTACTTCTACTTCTCCCTGGGGATCAGAATCACCTGCCACCCCCCCTTCCCAGTTTTCCTCGAGGGGATGATTTTCCATTTTCCGTTCCAGGTAATTCAACATCCGCCCCCTTATTCGGTAAGGGGCAAAGGTAGAAAAAAGAACTCTTTTTTCGGGGCAAAAACTATCAACAGCCTCGATTAAACCCACGGTGCCTTCCTGGATCAGGTCCAGGCGCTGCTCGGAGTGGAAGGAAAGTCGCCCCAGTTCTCTGTAAACAAGGGGCTGGTACTTAATTATTAGCGCGTTGCGGCTCTCCTCACAACCCATTTTTTTGTAGGCGGACCACAGCTTTTCTTCATTTTCTTTTGTCCCGTTTTTCGCTGGTTCCAGGGTCAAAACAATTCCCCCTAAAAGGGATAGTTGTATTCAATTCCAAGCTGGAAATGCCCCTCATCCTGGAGGCTACCACTGAGGAAAAGATTATCCCTCAAACGATATTCAATTGCAAACTCCCTGCTGCTCCCGTCAGTCCTGAAATCCTGGGTATAGGTTATATATATCCGATCTGTGATGGCTTTTCCAACATAGAACTCAATTCGTTCTTCTGCTCCAAGAAAGATTGGGGTTATTAAAAACTCGTCCAGTTCAAGGAAATCACCAATTGTTGTCTGCAGTTCAACCAGAAAGCTGGTTCGGAAAGTTTCACCGATAATCCGCCATAATTCCTGTCTGAAAGCTCCGGGCAGGTCTCCCCTGAGTAAATCGCCAAGTCCTCCCCGGTAAACCAGGAGATCAATTATTTCCTGTTCTTCCAGGGGGGGCTGGGAAACCAGGCGCATATCCATATCCAGGGCAGGTCCGTCAAGGTGCACAAACACCTGTGTATCCCGAACAGTGGTCTGGGCGGTAGCGGAAATATTGGGAATTGATTCCCCGAAGCGGAGAAAACGTGCCCTTCCTTCTACAAGGCGGAAGCTGGTGTTATAGAAATTCATGTTCCCCTGTCTGGAAAAAACCTCTCCAACCAGTTCCATATCATCCGTTCTGTTGTCGAGAACCAGTTCCCCGCTCTGAACCTGAACATCAAAGTTACCGTCCTGGACCCGAATATTTCCTGCCGGACGGAAGGTTAACTCAAAGTGGGGATCAACAGGAGTTTCCTCCTCAACTTCTTCAAAGGGCCAATCAAAAGGAATCCCGATAACTGTATCATAAACATCAAGGTATCCCACCATCTGGGGCTCAAAATAGGAGCCTGTGATTGCCATTTCCCCATTGCCATAGCCATCAATTGTTCCATGATTGATATGCAGTTCTTCTGCAGAAAGGAGCAAATCGTAATAATCGGGTTCCCATCCCCTGAAAACAATCCTGCCCTTCAGGTCAAGCTTCCCCCCTTCACTGTACCTGCCGCTCACATCCTGCATTACCATCTCACTTTCTTTAAACTCGATACCACCCTCTATTTCTTCCACCCATCCGGGTAAATTGAAATAGGTGAAATAGCCGCCTTCAACCCGGGCATTGCCTTCAATAAACGGCTCTTCCATTGAGCCTCTCATGGTTGCATCAACCTGCCCCCTACCTCCCAGGGAAAGGAGGAAAGGATTAAAGGCTGCCAGGAACCCCAGATCAAATCCATCGGTATAAACATGAAGGTTCAGGTCCGGGCGATCAGGTTCAAGAGGGACATCCCCTTTTATTTCCAGAACTTCACCGTTCTCTCGTTGAAGTCTTTGCTCCAGGAATACCGGTTGATCTCCTTCCCAGGAAAAAACCCCCCCTACCTGGCTGAAGTGAACCCCATTAAAGGCCAGTTCTTCCAGCATATTTGTCCCCGAAACCTTCCAGGAGTCATCATAATGAACAAAAACCTCGACTGTTCCCCTGCCCTGAATCTCAAACTCTTCAGGCAGGAATTCGGCGACCAGATCCAGGTCAACTGGACCCTGAATTCGGGCTTCGTAGGGGCCCTCAAGATAACCTCCTCCCGTAACCTTTAGCTCTCCGGCAGGATAAATAGCACTTCCCCCAATTTCCAGGTGGGGTCGGTCAAAATCCCCTCCCAGCTTGAGTTCTCCGGACAGGATAACAGGAACCAGGGGAATCCAGAAATCTTCCCACCCGGCAAGAGACAGAAGGCGATCCAGGGGAGCTTCCTCGGTGGTAAGGCGAAGGTCCAGGTCTCCAAGAGGAACAACCTGTGCTCGCCCATCAATTGAGTAAACTCCTTCCTGCCCCGAAAGGACTATATTCTTTAAATCCAGCACCCCTTCTTCATAAGCAAAATCCCCCTCAATTTCACCTATATATTCATCTTCAAAGAAGATATTTTGAATCTGCAGAAATCCTTCTCCGTGGAGTTCAGGCCAGGTACCCCCGGCTGAAATGGTAAAGGAGACATCTCCCCGGGCAAAGGGAAATTGTTTTTCCCACTCTTTAACTTCTCCCAGGGCAATCTCTCTACCCTCAATGACAATCTCCATTTCTCCAGGGGGTTGCCAGCTACCTTTTCCTGTCAGCATTCCTCCTGCAGCATTGATTTTAAGATCAGAAAAGGTTAAGCTTTCTTCCTTCCACCCGAAGCCAGTTCTGAGGAAGTCAAAAACCTGGTCGTTAAAAACTCCCTCGGCCAGCTCAATGTTTCCCGTTACAGCAGGCTCGGAAAAACACCCTTCTACTGCCATGCTCAGGCGGACTTCGCCGCAAAGCTCCAGGGGAAAATCAAACCTATCAATAATCGGAGAAATACAGGGGCCGGTTGCCTCAACATACAGATCAGTATGGGGTCGTTCTCCACTCAGGTCAATACTACCCCGGGCTTGAGCCCCACCCCACTGGTGAACAAGGGAAACCTGGGAGAATTCAATAAGGTTTTGGGTAGCCCGTATTTTTCCTTCAACATCTCCCAGTTTTTCCTCCTCCCAGGAAAGACCCCGGGCGGAAAAAGAACCCTGAAAATCCGGATACTCCAGGGAGCCTACAATCCTGCCATCAACATCAATTTCCCCGTAAATATTTTCATCGAGGGGGTAATGTTCTGGCTTAATCCCTGAAGCCAGAACCTGTAAATTTAATTCCTGCAGGTCCATATCAGTGGTTCCCTGAATTTCCACCATGCCTCCAAATTTATCCCTTATAAGGAGTGGACTGAAGAGGATTTCTTCGCCGCTCGCCCAGAAAATCCCTTCCAGATCCTGCATTTCCATATCCATAATAACAGGATCAGTCCAGCTGATATCTCCTGCCAGGCTTATATTCTGCCAGTCCTCAAAATAACCGGACAGCATAATAGTTCCATCAATTTTTCCCCGTTTTCCCAGCTGCTCTGCCCAGGGGTACTGTTCCGGCCAGTATGAAGGATCCAGGCTGGAAAAATTAAGGGTCATTAAGACCTCAGGGGCTGCCTGACCGAACAGGGAAAACCTCCCTCCGGCAAGGTCACCTTCTAAGTGGTGGAGGCTGAGAATCCCATCCTGGAAGGACAGAAATCCTTCCAGGCTGGAAAGTTCCAGGTGATCAAATAAGCCTCTAGATAGGGCAAATTCCATCTCCAAAAAGGGGTCCTCCCCGAGGAGGTCATCCTGGTAGGATAACCAACCCTCCAGGTCAGAAAACTCCAGTTGATCATAACGCCCTCCGGCCAGAGAAAATTCCATCTCGGCATAGGGTTTTTTCACCAGTGTTTCTCCACTGTATAAAACATGCCCCTTGAAGCCAGATATTTCAATTTGATCATACCGGCCTTCTTCCAGGGAAAAATCCAGCTCAACAAATGGTTTTTCCTCGAATGTTTCCCCCTCAAAAGACAGCAAACCCTGCAGGTTGGAAAAAACAAGCCCATCAGCCTGTCCCCCCGCTGCAGTAAATTCCAGTTCAATATTGGGTTGCTTCCAGAGAGTTTCTCCCTCGTAAGAAAGAAAACCTTCGAGATCCCTGAACACAAGGTCCCCCAGTTGAAGATTGCCAAGAGAAAAATTCCCCCTGGCAGAGGGATCATCAGTAGTCCCCCTTGCTTCGACCGAAAAGTCTCCCCGGCCTGAAAGGTCAGGATATTCAGAATTCCAGTTGCCGGTTTTTTCCATAAGGCTCTGGACCATTGACAGATCCAGGTTATGCAGGCCCAGTCCAAGGTCAAATTCTTCCTGAGCTGGAAGGAAATAACCCGCAAGATCAATTTGCGTTTCCTCCATAAAAGCCCGGCCGTCTTTTATTTCCAGCCTTGACGGAGAAAATTCAATCTCACCATAAATTTCCCTGAAGTTCTGCTCCAGGGAAGCAACCCAGACCTGGCCGCCTGCAATATTAAAGTTGCCCCTGTAATCAAGTTCCTGGCCATACTCCAGGTGAAATTTCCCCGAAACACGGCCTTCCCTGATTTCTAACTGGTCCTGAGGCAGGTAATCGCTGACCAGGTTGACGGGAAAATCAGAAACTTCCAGGTTTCCGCCCCACTCGCCCGGTTCCCAGTAACCCGAAACATCTATTGGGCTTTCCGGGAAGCGACCCAGGGAAAACCGGAGGTTGCCTCTCCAACCCCTTTCTCCTTCAGGCCAGAACTGACCGGAAATATTTTCAACCTCTTCACTTTCCCCTTCCCAGCCCACAAGGCCATGCCCTCCGGTGATATTTATATGGGCACGGAAATCCTCTTCTTCAATCTCGGGGATCAGGGCCAGGGGGTCCTCAGCCCAAATAGCAAACTTTTCAATATTTATCCTTTTTATACTTCCTACGGGGTCCGGCCCACCCAGGACTAATTCCCAAAAACTGTAGGCCACGACAACTTTTTCCGCAGTAAAAAAGGGCTCCTCATCCTCAAGGGTAAAAACCTCCACCCCTTCTAACACAAGGTTATTAATAGGAAAAATAGCCATGCGCTCCCAGCCAAACCTGAAAGGAATTTCCTGTTCAATCCGGTCAATAATGGTCTCCCGTACCTGTTCTAAAACTGAATCACCAAAAAGAACCAGGAAAAATCCAAGGCCCAGCACCCCAAAAATCAAAAGGGTAATTATTGTGTTTTTAATCGATTTTAAAACAACTCGGGACAAGGGTAAACCCTCCTGCTCCTTTTTCCTAAAATTCGACAAAAAGGACCCAGTGCCTGCCGGGTCCCGGAAATTTATCCTATTAAGGTGATGGGGTTCATACTATTCCCCGTCTGGGGTATCCGCAGGATCCTGGATTTCCAGGTCTCCACTCCAGATCCCTTCCAGGTAATATTCTGTATCAATTACCTCCCGCATCTCGACTTCTTCCGGTTCGGGAGGGACTGGTACTTGAGGTTCCTCGGGCTCTTCTCCTTCCATTTCTGCTTCTGCTTCTTCTTCCTGCTCCTCGGGCTCCATATAATGCCTGGGAAAGCGGTAAGCAGGGTAGATCTCCAGCACCAGTTGATTATTGCGCGGCCTGTCTATGAAGCTCTGCAGGAGATTCTGGAAATCTTCGTAGGGATAGTCCATTTCCTCTCCTTCTTCGGGTACAGGTGGCTGCCACGGCGGGCCACCAGAAATTACAATTGAGGCTCTTCCCGGAGGCATGTCCTCGGGAATTTGAAAAGTAATTTCTTTTTCCACAAATTCATCCCGATAAGGCCGCAGGATAACCCTTGCTGTAACCTCGTCACCGGGATAAATGGGGTTGTCATCAAGCTCAACCCTCTGAACATAGGCCAGACTATTGGTTTGTTCAATTTCCACATTCAGGCGGATGTTGTAAAGGCTGATTTCCTGGTAAGGGTTACCAATCAGCAGAAAAAGCAACTGCTGGAGTTCCTGCAGGGCGAAAATGGCAATATCGTTTCTGCTGAAGTACAGGTTTTCCCGAACCAGTTTGTTGTCGGGAAGGGGCCTTCCCGTTATTTCAATTGTTGCCCGGGCAGTGCCCATCCCTATCCTGTCAAGGGTCTCATCAAGAATCTGCAGGGCAGCACTTCCAACCAGGTTGTTTAAAAGACCTTCATGTTGAACAACCTGAAAAGATGCCCTGTTGTGAACTTCCCGGTCTGAATCTTTAACGGAAACATTAATCGGTATCAAACGGGGATATTCCCCTACCTGCCCCGAAATTCCTGCATCCCGATCCTGACCAATTCTTCCCTTTAATTGCTGGGATGAGGCCAGCTTGAAGGGAAAATTCAGGGAGGGAATGATTTCGTGGACATAGGCATCACTTAGAAAAAAGTCAACTGCTCCCTGGTGGAATATGGGATGCCCAAACGCCAGAATCTTATTTTCATTGCGGTAAGTCACAGTGCCTACAAAGGCCGCTCCCATGTCTCCACGCATGAGATCAACTGCCACTGCACTACCCGGTTTAAGTGGAGGTGCTTCCCCGTCCGTTCGGGCAGCGGGGCCGCTCATGACCTTTATCCCATAATCATCCATTGCCTCCTGGAGGTGCTCAGCCGCTCTTCCGCTTAACCCAGAAGCAAGAAGAGGAGTTCGAACAGGAGTGGCCTCAAGACCGGGGTAATCAGATAAGTCAGGTTCCCCCTGGACCCAGTATTCTTTTTCAGACCAGATTTTCTGCATTGCTTCAATGGGGGTAACCAGGGCCAGACGATGGTCACTCAGAGTCCACCCGTAGGCAATGGCCCCGATAATCCTGTCTTCCAGATAGACAGGGCTTCCGCTCATTCCTGAGGCAACTCCCCCAATTTCCTCAATTTTATCTCCACCAGCTTTGATTAAAATCAGCTGTCGATTATACCCTTCCTGGATGATGCCCTTAATTTCAACGGGAAAAGACTCAACTTCAGTTCCTTTAAAAACCGTTTTCCCATAACCCGTCATTCCCTCCTGGACATCATCAAGGGGCATATACCAGCCCTGCGCTCCGGGAGAAAAAAGCAGGGCCATAACCAGCAGAACAAACGTTATAGGAATCGTTTTATTTTTCATGAAATCCCCTTCCCCACTCTTGCTTACTTTTTGCCCTTAACTGCGTCCGCTTGCTTTAAGGGTTTTTCCCAGTTTATCAATATTTTCCAGGGCAAGACCTGTCCCGATTGCAACACAAGACATTGTATTCTCGGCCCTGATTGCAGGAACTCCTGTTTCCTGACTGATAAGTTTATCCAGGCCGCGGAGTAGAGATCCGCCTCCTGTCATGACCAGGCCCTTTTCGCTAATATCGGAAGAAAGTTCGGGAGGAGTTTTTTCCAGAACTCGCCTGATCCCGGCAAGTATGGTCTGGAGAGGGTCCTGGAGAGCTTCAAAAACCTCATGTGATGAAATACTTATACTCCCCGGGAGCCCGGTCATAATATCCTGCCCACGAACTTCAATTGAAAGGTCTTCATCCTCCTGCGGGAAAGCAGTCCCTATCTCGGTCTTAATTTTCTCCGCGGTTCCTTCCCCAATTTTTAGGTTATAAACTTCCTTTACATAACGAATAAGGGACTGGTCAAAATTATCTCCCCCTATCCGCAGGGATTCGGGAACCACAATCCCCCCCAGGGATAATACTGCTATATCGGTGGTTCCTCCGCCAACATCAACAACCATGTTTCCTGAAGGCTCTTCAATGGAAAGCCCTGCCCCCAGAGCTGCAGCGAGAGGCTCCTCAATAAGGAAGGTCTTTCTGGCCCCCACCTGCATTGCTGCTTCAATTACCGCCCGTTTTTCAACCCCGGTAACACCTGCAGGCACACAAACCATAACCATGGGCTTAACAACCCGATGCTTGCCCAGAATCTTATTTAGAAACATCTTGAGCATGGTTTCGGTAACATCAAAATCTGCAATCACCCCTTCACGCATGGGGCGAGTTGCCACAATATTGGCAGGAGTTCGACCCAGCATGCGTTGGGCTTCTTTCCCCACTGCAAGGACCCTGTTGGTGTTTTTATCGAGGGCAACAACCGAAGGTTCCTGCAGTACAATTCCCTTTCCTTTTTCATATACCAATACCGTGGCGGTTCCTAAATCAATACCAATTTTTCTTGAAAAATTCCACATGCTGCGGCCTCCTATATCCCGATTTAGATTAACTAGTATATACTTCGCTTATGGCTCCTTTTTTCCTTCCCTTTCAACCCAACCATTCCGGGACAATATCTGGAAAAAGGACTCCTCAGCCGGCAAACAATTATTGTGCTCTGGCAATACTGTTGCGGATTAATTCCCAGTCATCTTCATATTCTTCCCAGACCTGGCCCGCAACAGCCATCCTGCCCAGGAAATACCTGTCTTCAACCCGGAAAAAGATGTAGTGGCCTTTGAGGACGTCATCCTCTCCCAGGCCGGTTTCCATGGTAATGGCCAGGCCTTCTTCGATTCCCTCCCAGGATTGCTCCTCCAGTTCTCCTGTCTTTTCCCAGGTTCCCTCGGTGAAGTAATCTACCATATATTCAGCAAAGGCCTCCAGGCTGGTTCCTTCAATCTCGTACAGGAAAATGGAAAAAATGGCGTTGTTTCTTTCATCCCCCAGGCGCAAAATCTCCTGGGTTTCAGGTTCTTCTATTACATCCCAGTTCTCGGGGTAAGAAATGCTTACTTCTGAAGGAAGTTCAATAGTTTGAAGTTCTTCTTCTGCAGCAACATTAAATCCCAAAAAAAGTGTCAGCATTAAAACCAGGGCTATTTTCTTCATATAATTGTGCACCTCGCTCCTTTAAAAAACATTTTTTTCCAGCCAGCAAAAATTCAAGGTCAAAGGAATTCTTAATCTATTTGATGTTATTAGAATAACATTGGACCCGGGATTTATCAAATGATTCTTGGAACAAAGAACGTGGTTTCTAAAAAAAGGGGGCCGATTTAGGCTTGACTCCTATGCAGAATAGGTTTTTCTATAAAAAGGGTTTGCATTCCTGCCAAAGAAAAGAAGGAACCAATTCACCAGAGGGAGAAATCTTCCTGAGAAAGGAGGACTTTCTATGCAAGAACCCTTAAATCCTCTGGAGAGAGTAATCGGGCTGCTCCTTGAGCCCCGGAAAACCCTTACTTATATCCGGAAAAACCCGGATCTGCTGATGCCGGTAATCATTATTTTCCTTGTAAATCTCTTTGCCCTTCCCATCCAGGAAACCACTCAGGATTTTTCTAGAATGTTCCAGATTCCCGCATCCAGAACCTTTCTCTTTTTTGTCCAGATTTCCTCGGCTTACCTGGGCTGGCTTATTATTGGGGCAATTTATCTGCTTTTTTCCCGCATCCTGGGGGGAACAGCAGGGTACCGCCAGATGCTATCCCTGGCCGGCTATTTGCAGTTCATCCCCCTCCTGGGGACCCTGATAATAACTCCCGTCCTGGCCTTCACGGGAAACCTGATTACCTTCAGTCCAGCCATTTTCATGGATTATCAGCAGCGTCTTTTCACACCCCTCGGGGCATTTCTGGAGCGCTTTGACCTGCTCAACCTTTATTCCCTCTTTCTCCTGGGCCTGGGTTTTATAATTATTGCAGGAATTTCCAGAACAAAGACTATTTTTCTTCTTGGTTTCTTCTGGTTAATGGGGACAATTTTTAGCGTTTTGGGAACTCTGATTTTTTAGTTTTCCCCCGCTTTTATGTTCTCCAGAAAATTCAATTTCTCTTTCCGGGAGGAATTCTTTTTATTTGTATAGAAGGCATTACACTATAATTTCTCAAGGAGGATCTGCAGAATAATGAAAAAAGCATTTACTAAAAAAGCTCTTCTCGCTTTGCTCGCATTACTGCTGGGCTTTTCAATTAGCGGTTGTGACTGGTTAAACCAAGACCCCTATCACCTTACGGTCAAGGTCCTGGATTTTGAGGGAGACCCCCTGGAGGGAATGCAGGTTACTTCCTCAAGGGGAGCTGAATCCGGAAATACCGATGAAGATGGCAGGGTTTCTTTAAGTGATCTGCGGGGCACTCAGGAGGTAAGGGTAATCGATCCTGAAAGGGAAACAGGTTTTCCTGCCCAAACCATAACCCCTGATGACGAGGGACAAACCATAACCATCCAAGCCCAGTACCACCTTCACTGGGGAAAAATTGAGGGGGAAATAACCATCTCTGAACCCGAAGGTTTATTACTGGAATACTCTGTCCGAGCCCTTGATGGGCACCCGGAAAATGATGACCCGGACACGATTGAATCTCTTGGCAGAGATGATGGAGCTTTTGATAATGCCCCGGGAGAAGAATTTACGATTGAGGTAAAAATCAGGGAGGACCATGAAACCGGGGAAAAAAACAACACTGTTTATGTTATTGCGGAAGTAGGAGACTTATTTGGAGAAAGCTATTACCGGGGAATGTACGGTGTAAATAGCCCCGGGGATTGGGAATCAGCGAAAAGAATCACCCTGGAGGACGGAGATACCTATTCCAATGTAGACTTTGAGCTCTTTCCATATGGAGAGTAAAAAGCAAAGGTTTCCCCTGGCCCGGCTTTTGCCGGGTTTTTTTTATGGCCAATAAAAAAGCGCCTTAATCTGGCGCTCTTTAATTCAGGTGGAGCTGAGCTCCCAGGCCCTTGAATTTTTCTTCAATCTTTTCATACCCGCGTTCTACGTGGAAGAAATCATTGATCTGGGTTTCCCCTTCTGCTGCAAGCCCGGCAATAATCAGGGCAACCCCCGCCCGCAGGTCAGTTGCCCAGACCTTTGCTCCCGAAAGCTGGGATGGTTTTACTATGGCACCCCGACCGTCCAGTTTGATATCTGCCCCCATTCTTTTCAGTTCATCCACATGCATAAAGCGGTTTTCAAAAACCGTTTCGATTACCAGGCTGGTTCCTTCCTCCGCCTGGGTTAAAAGGGCCATCATCTGGGGCTGCAGGTCAGTGGGAAAGCCTGGATGGGGCAGGGTTTTCACGTCAACCCCCTTCAGAGAATTGGGGGCCGTTACCCGGACTCCTTCAATATCCTCTTCAATCTGGACTCCCATTTCTTTTAACTTGGCCAGTAAGGATTTGAGGTGTTCACAAAGAGAATTACGCACGTAAATGTCTCCCCTTGTCGCCGCAGCTGCAATCATGTAACTTCCACTTTCAATCCGGTCGGGGATAATCCGGTGCTGGGTGGCTCCCAGCCGGTCAACACCCTCAATTTTAACTATATCAGTTCCAACACCCTTAATGCGGGCCCCCATTACTGTAAGCATGTTGGCCAGGTCAATTATCTCGGGTTCCCGGGCAGCATTTTCAATTACTGTCTGCCCTTCGGCCCGGGTTGCCGCCAGCATAATATTCACAGTTGCCCCAACGCTGGGGTAATCCAGGTAGATTTTTGCTCCTTTTAATTTTCGGGGAGATTTTACTTCAACAACTCCGTGGTCCAGTTTTACCTCGGCCCCCAGGGCCTTGAAGCCCTTCAGGTGGAGGTCAATTGGGCGGTTCCCAATTGCACAACCCCCCGGCAGTGCAATTCGGGCTTCCCCGTTGCGGGCCAGGAGCACTCCCAGGAGATAATAGGAAGCCCTGAGCTTGCGGACCAGTTCATAAGGGGGTTCATTAAAGTGCGCCTGTTGGGGGTTAATGGTCATAGTTCCCCGGTCATAGGTTACCCCGACACCCATTGCCTCCAGTATCTGCTGCAGGTGGATAACATCCCGGAGTTCTGGAATATCGTCCAGCTGGGTTTCCCCTCCTGCCAGCAGGGAAGCATTTATTATTGGTAGGGCAGCATTTTTTGCTCCGCTGGCCCTGACTTCTCCCTGTAATCGTTTTCCCCCTGTAATAAATAACTTGTCTCCCACTCCCGAGCCTCCTTCGTTTATCTGCAATTAAAATCAGTGTTAGCCGTGGCCTCTTCTTTATTCCTTGAACCTGGCAGCCTTGATGCGGGCCATGGCCCGCTGAAACGCTGCCTCTGCCCTGGTTTTATCAAATTCCTCTTTTTTCAGCCGTTCCTCGGCGCGTTTCTTGGCTTCCATGGCCCTCTCCAGGTCAATTTCCTGGGGAAGTTCGGCTGTTGCAACCAGGATTGTAATTCTTTGGGGAAGGACCTCCATAACCCCCTGGCTTATGGCCAGGGGCAGAAATCCCTCTTCCTCAGAGCGTTTGATTCTCAAAACCCCAATTTTCAGGCTGGTAACCAGAGGAAAGTGCTCGGGTAGGATCCCGATTTCCCCGTCAACAGCCGGGGCAATAACCATTTCAACATCTTCCCGGAGCAGCGTCCTTTCAGGGGTTATTATTTCCAGTTCAACCTTGGAGGCCATGGCCTACTCCTCCTTCAGTTCCTTGGCCTTTTGCACTGCTTCTTCAATAGTTCCCACCATGTAAAATGCCTCTTCGGGCAGATCATCGTGCCGGCCTTCTAAGATTTCCTTAAAACCCCGAATGGACTCTTCCAGAGGAACATATTTACCAGGTCTCCCGGTGAACTGTTCGGCAACAAACATGGGCTGGGATAGGAAGCGCTCAATTCGCCGGGCCCGGTTTACAACGACTTTATCCTCTTCGGAAAGTTCATCCATTCCCAGGATGGCAATAATATCCTGCAGGTCCCGGTAACGCTGAAGTATTTCCTGAACCCGCCGTGCAGTATTGTAATGTTCATCGCCGATAATATTGGGATCAAGAATCCGGGAAGTTGAATCCAGGGGATCAACTGCGGGATAAAGGCCCTTCTCCGCAATCGAGCGGGAGAGCACGGTAGTTGCATCCAGGTGAGAGAAGGTGGTGGCGGGAGCGGGGTCGGTAAAGTCATCAGCAGGGACGAAAATGGCCTGCACGGATGTTATCGAACCCTTCTTTGTCGAGGTAATTCTCTCCTGCAGGTCTCCCAGTTCATTTGCAAGGGTGGGCTGATATCCAACGGCAGAAGGCATCCGGCCAAGGAGGGCCGAAACCTCTGAACCTGCCTGGATAAACCTGTAGATATTGTCAACAAAGAATAGAACGTCCTGACCCTGGGTATCACGGAAATACTCGGCCTGGGTCAATGCAGTTAGCCCCACCCGCATCCGGGCTCCGGGGGGTTCATTCATCTGCCCAAAAACCATTGCAACCTTGTCAATTACACCGGATTCCTTCATTTCCATCCACAGGTCGTTACCTTCACGGGTTCGCTCCCCAACGCCGCCAAAAACGGAGAACCCACCGTGCTGGGTAGCAATATTATTAATCAACTCCATGATAATAACTGTCTTTCCTACCCCTGCCCCACCGAAGAGACCAATTTTTCCTCCCCGGACGTACGGTTCCAGCAGGTCTATTACCTTAATTCCGGTTTCAAAAATCTCGGTAGCTGTCTCCTGTTCTTCGAAACTGGGGGGGCTGGCGTGAATGGGATAGTAGGCTTCCGCTTTTACCTCTCCCAGTTCATCTATTGGTTCCCCCAGCACGTTAAAGATCCGACCCAGGGTACCCTCTCCAACAGGTACGGAAATAGGGCCTCCCAGGTCCCGGGCTGGCATTCCCCTCGTAAGGCCTTCGGTAGCATCCATGGCGACACACCGGACCCGGTTATCCCCCAGGTGGTGCATGGTTTCAATTGTCAGGTCAATTCCCTTCTCTTCGTCCTCTATTTTTATTGCCCCGTAAATTTCGGGCAGTTTTCCAGAGGAGAAATATACATCAACTACCGGGCCTATTACCTGGATGACTCGCCCGATATTTTCCTTTTCACCAGTCATATTACAGACCTCCTCGCACGCATCATTTCAGAGCCTCGGCCCCACCAACAATTTCAGATATTTCGGTGGTTATCTCTTCCTGCCGGGCCCGGTTATAGGAAATGGTGAGTTCCTCAATCATTTCCTCTGCATTCTCCGTTGCTGCATCCATCGCTGTCATTCTCGCCCCGAATTCACTGGCCTTTGATTCCAGTAATGCCCCGAATATTATATTTTCTACCGAACGGGGCAGAACCAGGTCCAGAATGGTATAGGGATCGGGTTCCATTATATATTCTCTTCGCCCTTTCTGGGGATCCATTTCCCTCTTTTCCAGGGGCAGGAGAGGTATTAAAAGTGGCCGCTGACTTAAGGCAGACTGGAATCTGGTGTATGCCATGAGAACCTGGTCGGTTTTTTCCTTGATAAAATCATCGACAAGTATCCCGGCCAGTTCACGGGCCATATCAAAAGAAGGGTAATCCGGAACATCAATAAACTCCTGGATTATATTATAACCCCGGGGCTTTAACACGTCCCTTCCCTTTTTTCCCACGGTAACCAGTTTCAGGTCGGGGAAATCGCCCAGTTCCTGTTCTACCATCTTGATTACCCGATGGTTGTAGCCCCCACATAATCCCCGGTCGGCAGTAAATAAGAGCACTGTGATTTTCTTAACTTCCCGGTGGGCAAGCAGGGGATGGCAATCGGGATCAATGGATGCCGAAATTCCCCGCAGTATATCCTGGGTTCGCTCAAAAAATGGGCGGGTTTTTTCTGCCCGTTCCTGGGCCCGCCGGAGCTTGGTGGCCGAAACCATTTTCATAGCCCGGGTAATCTTTTGCGTACTCTGAACGCTTTTTATTCTCCTCTTGATATCGCGCATTGTAGCCATGCTATATCACCCTACCCTGCAGCTTCCTCGGCGGACGCCTTCTTTTTATTCATCTTGAGGTACCTATTGATTGCTTCTTTCAGCTTTTCTTCAATATCTGAAACCAGCTCTCCCTTTTCGAGAATTTTTTCTTTCAGCTCCGGGTACTCGCTGTTAATAAACTCCAGCATTCCCTTTTCAAATTCGGTGATTTCTTCTACTTCGATCTCGTCCAGGTAGCCCTTGGTAACCGCATAGATGGCAAAAACCTGGTCAGTTACTGCCATGGGTTCGTACTGGTCCTGCTTTAAGACTTCTACGATGCGGTAACCCCTTGCCAGGCGGCGCTGGGTGGCTTTATCCAGGTCAGAACCAAACTGGGCAAAGGCTTCCAGCTCCCTGAACTGGGATAGGTCCAGTTTAAGTGTTCCTGCTACTTTTTTCATTGCCTTTATCTGGGCATCCCCTCCTACACGGGATACGGAGATACCCACGTTAATCGCTGGACGGACACCACTGTAGAAAAGTTCGC
Organism: Halobacteroidaceae bacterium; assembly: GCA_003551665.1. Lineage (GTDB taxonomy): Bacteria > Bacillota > Halanaerobiia > B1SED10-174 > B1SED10-174 > T1SED10-26. Next base: position 13,962 of record PUNE01000100.1, on the reverse strand, counting down.
TCTCCAGAAAAATCTGGCCATCAGTTATGGAAATAACGTTAGTGGGTATATAGGCGGAAACATCCCCGGCCTTGGTCTCAATTATTGGCAGGGCGGTAAGCGAACCTCCACCTTCCTGGTCATTAAGTTTGGCGGCCCTTTCCAGCAGCCGGGAATGCAGGTAAAAGACATCTCCCGGGAAGGCTTCACGGCCGGGAGGCCTCCGCATTAGCAAAGACATTGTCCGGTAGGCAACAGCATGCTTGGATAGGTCATCGTAAACTACCAGGACATCTTTACCCTGGTGCATGAATTCTTCTGCTATGGCACACCCCGCATAGGGAGCCAGAAACTGCAGGGGGGAAGAATCCGAAGCAGTAGCCGACACAACAACGGTATAATCCATGGCACCTTCCTGGCGCAGCCGCTCCGTCAGCTGGGCTACAGTGGATCTCTTCTGCCCGATTGCTACGTAAACGCAAATTACATTAAAATTCCGTTGATTGATAATTGTATCTATTGCAATCGCAGTTTTCCCCGTCTGCCGGTCACCAATTATCAGCTCCCGCTGCCCCCGTCCTATTGGTACCAGGGAGTCAATGGCCTTGAGACCCGTCTGAAGCGGAACCTCAACCTTTTTCCTCTTGACAACTCCCGGGGCCTTGTGTTCTACTGGCCGGAAATTTTCTGTTTCAATTGGCCCTCCTCCATCTATGGGCTGGCCAAGGCTGTTGACTGTCCTGCCCAGCATAACCTCTCCGACGGGAACTTCAACTACCCGTCCAGTCCTGCGGACCCGGTCCCCTTCCTTGATCAGTTTTTCCTCACCGAGGAGGATGGCTCCAACACTTTCCTCTTCCAGGTTAAAAACCATCCCATAGACTCCGTGAGGAAATTCAAGGAGCTCTCCGGCCACACAATCTTCAAGACCGTAAAGGCGGGCAATACCGTCCCCAACATTCAGGACAGTCCCAACACCAACGGTCTCCAGTTCCTGTTCATATCGCTCAATCTGTTCCTTGATAACAGCACTGATTTCTTCAGGTCGCAACTTCATCCGTTATTCACCCCAATCTGGCTGACTTGGATTCGGCTTAATTTCTCCTGCAGCTTTTCCAGCCCCCGCTGCAAACTTCCATCGATAAGGATATCTCCGACCTTGAGTACCAGGCCTCCGATTATGGAGCGGTCCACCTGGACCTCCAGCTGGATATCCTTCCCGGTGGTCTTTTGCAGTTTTTCCAGGAGTTTCCGTTCCAGGTCTTCCGGCAGGGGTCGGGCAGTCCGGACCTCTACCGGCAAAATATTGTAGTGAGCATCTTTCAATTCCGCAAAAACATTGCCAATCTCCGGCAGTAGCGGGAGTCTTCCCTTGTCTGCCAGAAGAAAAAGTAAATTGGCCGTTAGAGGATGGCTGTCTTCTCCAAGGCGGCCCAGGACCTTTTTCTTGGCCTCCCGGGCAATCCGGGGGTGGAAAAGCAGTGCCTGTAGTTCCTCGTCATTTTCCCAGAGGGAAATCAAACGTTCCAGGTCGGCCTGCAGGGTTTCAACTACATCCTGCTCCAGAGCCAGAGAAAAAAAGGCCTGGCCGTATCTTTTTCCTGCAGCAGAAACAGTTATCATGAGCGATCACCCATCCCCTCGCCTGGGAGTTCGGCAACCACCCGCTCCATCAGTTCCTTGTGGTCTTCTTCGCTCAGTTTTTCTTCCAGGAAGCGCCCGGCAGCCATCAGGGAAAGTTCAGCCACTTCATCTCGCAGCTGGGCCCGCGCCTCGTTCTGGGCCCGCCTGATTTCTTCCTGAACTCTTTGCTTCTCCCTGCGCCCTTCTTCCCGGGCCTGGTTAACTATTTCATCGGCCTGTTCCCGGGCCTTCTTTGTAGCCCGGTCGATAATCCCCCGGGCTTCTTCTTCAGCTCCGGCAAGTTTATTCTCATACTCACTGCGGTACTCTTCAGCCTGTTTTCGCTCGTTGCGAGCTCTTTCCAGGTCATCCTGAATTTTCTCCCTGCGTTCATCGATTATTCCCAGTACGGGTTTATACAGGAAACGATGCAGGAGGTACATCAGGATCATGAAGTTGATAAAATCAAAAATTATATTATAATCCAAAAGGCTCAACGGCAGGTACCTCCCTTCTCCTTAACAATATTTCAACCATCTGGCTTAGAGAATGATGAAAAATAGCAGGATCAGGGCAAACACGAAAGCATAGATACCTGTGGACTCGGATACAGCCTGCCCAACAAGCATGGTTGTTGTGATCAGCCCTCTGGCCTCAGGCTGGCGGGCTACTGATTCTACCGCCTTACCGGCAGCAAAACCCTGTCCGATACCCGGGCCAATACCGGCTATGAGTGCGAGTCCTGCACCGATAAGGGCCGCAGCTCTGATAATAGTTTCTAGTAATTCTGGACTGAATTCGACCATTTCCAAAACGCCTCCTTTTTATTCGCTGGCAATGGAAATATAGGCAATAGCCAGCATAGTAAATATTAGTGCCTGGACCAAACCAATAAAAATGTCAAACCAGGCCATAAGCGGTACCGGCAGTATTCCCGGTACAAAATAAGCGGCCAGGGCGATTAAAACGCTTCCTCCGAAAACATTTCCGAATAAACGGAAGGAATGTGATATTGGTTTCGCCAGCTCGCCCAGGATATTAATGGGCAAAATAAAAATCATGGGTTCCGCAAAACCCTTGAGGTAAGGCCAGAATCCCTTAACCTTTATCGCATAGGCATTGCTAAAAACAAAAACTGAAAGCCCAAAGGCCAGAGTCATATTCAGGTCGGCAGTAGGATTTTTCACCAGGGGAAGGATCCCGATAATATTGGAAATCCCGATAAAAAGGGCAATGGTTCCGATAAACGGAAGTAATTTTCGCCCTCCACCGGACATCATGCCCTCTGTGGTATTAACAATGGCTTCAAGCAGGATTTCCACTGCGCTCTGTAGCCTTCCGGGTATAACCTGCAGGTTGCTGGTCACGATACGAGCAAAAATTATCAACCCTATTGTAATGGCATAACCTATTACCGTGGTGTCATTTACTGGGATCCCGAAGATTTCAAATAAGGCCTTTGGCCCGGCCTGGGCTTCAATATCAAACTGGGCCAGATAGAAATAATGCAAGATTCTCACTCCTCAACTGATCCGATTTTTCCAACTACTCTGGATAGGTGTTTTACCAGCCCCTCTCCGATAAGGGTATATTTAATCATGACCATCCCGATAACTACTGCTATTTCATTGATATCCGGACGGGTAAAAGCCACCAGCAGGGTCAATCCATAAAACACAAGTCGAACCAGGTAATTGAGCACAGCCATAACCTGGCCCTGGGTAGGTGTTTCGGCTCCGGTTATCTGCCAGGCACTGCGGGCAAGCATCAAGAAAGTAACTATGTTAACTGCAAAGCCCAAAATAAAGCCGCGCAGGCCGCTCCAATTTCCCGACCAGATAAGCCCGCAAACAGGAATAATGGCAATAACCATTACCAGAGTTATTATCCGACGGGTTTCTTTTTGGACTTCATTCATCTTCATCATCCTTAGTTATGACCTGGATCATCCTGAAGGCGGTTATTGCTCCTGCAGCCAGGCCAAGAACTGTCCCAATCATGGTCATTAACAGGCGGGTCCCCAGGAGTCCGTCAATCCATCGTCCCAGAAAAAGACCTAACCCAACACTGACCACAACAGTTAGGCCCACCTGGGTAATCAGGGACATTCCCCTTAAAATACTCCTCCACTGAGGGTCCACACCCATGCCTCCTATCAAGCCGATTTTACCTATTCGTCATTGTTAGAGGGTTTCCCTTCTTTTTCTCCTAAACTATTATAACCTCTGCAGGCCTCAAGTGCAAAGGTAAAAACTTTCCAGATACCTGCAGATTCTTCGGGCGGCTTTTCCGTCCCCGAAGGGATTGGGGGCAGTTGCCATCGCCCTGTAGGCTTTTTCATTTTCCAGGAGGTGTTTGACCTCTGAATAAATCCTGTCGTGCTCTGTTCCCACCAGCCTTACAGTTCCGGCTTCCAGGCCTTCGGGCCTTTCAGTTTTTTCCCGCATTACAAGGACCGGAATATTCAGGGCAGGAGCTTCCTCCTGCAGACCTCCCGAATCCGTCAAAACAAGGGTAGATCTGGCCATCAGGTGGCAAAAATCAAGGTAATCCAAAGGATCGACCAGGTGAACCCGGGGGTGCCCGCCCAGACGGGGTCTAACAATTTCCTGGAGCATGGGATTGGCATGGAGGGGATAAACCACCTGGAGTAAAGGAATCTCCTCAACCAGCCTGAGAACCCCACTGCAGATCTGCTCCAGGGGAGTCCCCCAGTTTTCCCGCCGGTGAGCTGTCATCAGGATAACCGGGCCTTTTTCGTAATCTATTTCCCGCATTTCAGGGGAGTTAAAAGCATGAGGCCTTTCCACCACTTCCAGCAGGGCATCAATTACCGTATTACCCGTAACCTGGATTCTTCCCGCTGGGATCTTTTCCTGTCGGAGGTTTTCCGCCGCCATTTCAGTGGGAGCAAAGTGGTGGTCTGCCAGAACACCTGTCAGGTGGCGGTTCATTTCCTCGGGAAAGGGTTGGTATTTATCATAAGTCCTCAGACCCGCTTCAACATGGCCTATATCTATCTGGTGATAATAGGCTGCAAGGGCCCCGGCAAAAGTTGTGGCGGTATCACCATGGACCAGCAGCAACCGGGGCTGAAAGTCCTTGATAACCTCCTCCAGCCCGGAAAGGGCCCGAACCATAATCTGGGAAAGGCTCTGTCCCCGGCGCATTATGTCCAGGTCGTAGTCAGCCTTCAGGCGGAAAATATCCAGCACCTGGTCCATCATTTCCCGGTGCTGGGCAGTAACAGCAAGGCGGGGATCGAAGGCTCCGGAATCTGCAAGGGCCCGAAGCACCGGTGCCATCTTTATTGCTTCGGGCCTGGTTCCAAAAACCGTCAGCACTCTGATTGGGTCCATAAATCAACCTCCACACAAAAAAGGGATCAACCTGCAAGGCAGATCCCCGGAATAACCATCACAAGGGGGGGTAAATGTTTTCTCCAGGGCGATTTTTCACCCGGAAAAGACCCAGGCGCCAGCCACCCAGGCCCAAAATAACTGCGCCCAGGCCCAGCAGGAGAAATCCTTCCATCCCCCGCATGGAATTAATTAAAACAGCCATCAATCCCAGAAACAGGGTTGTTCCATAGACTACCAGCACCGCTCCCCTGTGGCTTAAGCCCAGCCGAAGAAGCCGGTGGTGGATATGGTCCTTGTCAGCCAGGGCAATAGAATGGCCGTTAGTGCTCCGTCTGACAATGGCCAGCAGGGTGTCTGCAATGGGAACACCCAGGGCCAGCACCGGAACCAGAATCGTCATTGCAGTGGCGCTCTTGAGAGCACCTATTATTGAAGTTGAGGCCAGAATAAAGCCCAGGAGCATCGCCCCGGTATCTCCCATGAAAATCTTGGCGGGATGAAAATTAAAAAATAAAAAGGCCAGGGCGCTTCCCGCAATTATCAGGGCCATTATCGCCGCCCCCAGCTGTCCTTCCTGCAGAGCGACAATTGCCAGTGTCCCGGAAGCAATGGCTGCAACACCCGCAGCCAGCCCATCAAGCCCATCAATAAAGTTGACTGTATTGGTAATACCCACAACCCACAGGATTGTTAGAGGAATACTCCAGCCTCCCAGGAAAAACATTCCCCCGAAGGGATTGGTGATAAACTGGATTTCCACCCCGAAGGGTAATAGAGAAAGAGCTGCCATGATCTGCCCGGCCATTTTAACAGGAGGGGAAAGACCGACCAGGTCATCCAGAAGACCCACCAGCATTATTATTGTACTTCCAACAAGAATTCCCAGGACCATGTAGCCCTGGTTGAGGTTTAGCAGGATCCCCGCCAGAATACCCAGATATATTGCAACACCGCCCAGATTGGGTACCGGTTTTTTGTTTATCCTCCGGGGAGAGGGAAGGTCACAGGCCCCAAAGGATAATGCAACGCGACGCAGAACTGGCGTAGCCAGGAAGGTTACTATGAAAGATACGCCCAGCGCCATAAGCAATACCGACATTATTCCCTTCCTCCCTCGTTTGGTACCCGCCGCAGGTTTATACCTGCTTCTTCAAGAATATAGCGGGATAATTCGTCGGGGTAATCCCCGGCGAATACGATTTCCTTGATCTGAGCATTAACCAGCATTTTTGCACAGACCACACAGGGCTGATGGGTTACATAAAGCACAGAGTCCCGCACCGATGTTCCGTGGAGGGCTGCCTGGATAATTGCGTTTTGCTCTGCATGCAATCCCCGGCAGAGCTCGTGCCTCTGTCCCGAGGGAACGTTCATTTGCTCCCGCATACATCCAGCCTGCCCGCAGTGCTGAAGTCCCGTTGGCGCTCCGTTGTATCCCGTGGCAAGAATCCTCCTGTCTCGAACAAGGAGGGCTCCAACTCCTCTGCGAACGCAGGTTGCCCGCCGGGAAACAACCTCGGCCAGGGCCATGAAATATTCGTCCCAGGAAGGTCTATCGAGTCCCATATAGCCTGTCCCCCGCATCGCCAAGGCCTGGAATTATGTAGCCCTTGTCATTTAATTTCTCATCTATGGCCGCTGTAAAAATGGTTACTTCGGGAAAATCCCGGTGAACCCTCTCAATGCCTTCAGGGGCTGCGAGCAGAACCAGGAGGCTAACCCTTTTCCCGCCCTTCTTTTTAATTATTTCAATGGCGGCAGCAGCAGAACCACCGGTAGCCAGCATGGGATCGATTACGATAATATCCCGCTGATTCAAATCAGCAGGAAGCTTGCAGTAATATTCAACAGGCTGTAGGGTTTCCGGGTCCCGGTACAGGCCGATATGGCCCACCCTGGCTCCAGGAATCAGGCTTACAATTCCTTCCACCATGCCCAGGCCGGCCCGCAGTATGGGGACAACTCCCAGCTTTTTTCCGCTTACAACCTGGCCCCTTGTAGGTCCGAGAGGCGTTTCAATTTCCTTTTCCCGAAGAGGAAGACTCCGGGTTGCTTCAAAAGCCATCAGGGTTCCAACTTCTCTGACCAGTTCACGAAATTCTTTGGTTCCCGTTTTTTTATCCCGGATATAAGTAAGTTTGTGCTGGATAAGTGGATGATCGATAACAACCGTATTGTCCAAGGTTAAGGCCTCCTTGCTACTATCTTTCCGGGGTTGGGAGTTTAATAAGCAGATTTTCCACTACTTTTTATTGTTATTCGTCGATTTCCCAAGTTCTCCTTCCCCCGGGTGCTTTTGTTTTTATTTTCATCCTTATTTTTCTTTTTCATACTGTTCTATCTTTTCCACCCTGGAGCAGTGCCGACCGCCTGTAAAATTACTTTCCAGCCAGATTCTTACAAGATCCAGGGCAAGGCCAGTTCCCACTACCCTCTGCCCCAGGCATAATACCTGAGCATCGTTATGTTCCCGGGCCATCCTGGCCGAAAACGAATCGTGGCATAGGGCAGCCCGAATTCCCCTAACCTTGTTGGCAGTAATTGACATTCCAATTCCAGTTCCACAGATTAAAATTCCTTTCTGGCACTCTCCCCCGGCAACAGCCTTTGTAGCCCTCCAGGCAAAATCCGGGTAATCAACTGATCCTTCCCCATCTGTACCGAAATCCTTCACCTGGAAACCCTTTTCCCGAAGATATTCCTTGATTTCTTCCTTTAACCTGAAGCCCCCGTGGTCAGAAGCCAGTGCTATCATAACAACCATCCCCCTGATTTTTATTCCTCCTCTTCCTTTAATCCCTGTAAGAGGTTTTCCAGTTCACTCCTGATTTCATCTCTTGTTGCCTGATATGTCTTGAGCGAACCTCCGAAGGGATCTGAAACATCAAGTTTTCTTCCCCTCTCTTCCACAAGTAAATCCCGTTCTGTCCTGATATCTTCCAGCAGGGCATTTTTTTCCTCGTGCAGTTCAAAAAGATGTCTCTCTACTTCTCGAAGATCCCGTTTGAGCTGTTCCCGGCGGGCTAAGAGCCTTTGCTCTTCCTGGCCTTTTTGGGCCTGAAAATCCCTTCTTCGTTGGGCTTCCTCCCGATCCAGTTCAAGAATCCTCTCCACCTTTTCATCGCCTTTCATTTTTGCAGAAAATTCCTTCAGCGTAAAGGTTTTTGCTCCTGCCTGGGGTCTCATCTCCAGGACCCTTTCCTTGTGCCCCCGGGTCATGGTTATTACCAGGTCTGCCCTGTCAAGTAGTTCACCGGTAACAGGTCGGGACCGGTGGCCTGAAAGGACAATCCCTTCTTCTTCCAGAGCCCGGACAGCTTCCCCTGCCGCTGGTTCTCCTTCCCCAGCAGAAGTTCCTGCCGAGATCACCTCGTATCCTTCTCCCTTTTCCCGAACCATTTCTTTTAAAATGGCCTCCGCCATTGGACTCCGACAGGTGTTTCCCGTGCAGACAAAGAGAATGGTTTTTTTCATTTTATCCTCCTCCCTACAGAAAGGCTGTTATGGCAAGACCTATAAAAATAAAACCAGCCAGGTATTCAGAGTTTTTTATTAAATGACCTGCCCGATCCCCCAACATAAATCCCAACCGAGTCAACAGAGCAGCGGTAAGGCCAAATAGAACTGCTGCAGCAAAAGAGTTGATCCCAAAGGTCCCAATACCAAAACCCACTGAAAGAGCATCAATGCTCACACTAAGGGGAAGCACCAGGAGAACCCACCCCTCCAGGATACAATCATCCTTTTTATTTCCTTTAATTGCTTCCCGGAGCATCTTCACTCCCAGGAAAAATAGCACTGCGGCTCCTATATAGGCTGCTATTTCTCCCAGAAACAAACCTGCTGCCCTCCCCAGGAAAAAACCTAAAAGAGGCATAAGCACGTGGAATAAACCCACAAGGAAGGTAAACCCCCATATAGTTTTCCTTTCCACCTTCTGACAACCAAGGCCCAGGGAAAGGGAAAAGGAATCCATCCCCAGGGCAACGGCTACCAGCATAATTTCCAGGCCCATTTACTCAACTCCCTGAAATGTGTTCTATGGCTGCCTTTTCCAGGCGCTGGGCTATTAACCCCGCATAGGGGCCCCCGGTAGGAGGACGAGCAAGGATGGCATCCGCCTGCAGTTCAATCTCCCTGAGCAACCTGTAGAATTCTTTAATGCCCTGCCTGTCCCCCCTTATTTTCCTGAAATCCCCCACCCCTTCGGGGGGGTCACCGGGTGAAAGCAGGCCAACTTTCTTGAAACCACGCCGGAGCAGTGTCTCCAGGGCTTTCCCTTCATCCTCGCAGGTATATAGGGGTACCCGGGGCCGATAATGGGGACGCTGACTGGACGAAAGAACAATAATATCCTGCCCGAGGATCTTTTCCAGGGCTTCAACTTCGAGTGTTCCCTGGCGTAAAATCCTTGGCTGCTGGGGCCTGGTTAGATCCAGGACAGTTGATTCCAGACCCCAGCCCGACTCGCCGCTATCGATTACCCCTGCTACTTTTTCTCCCAGGTCCGCAAGGACGTGATCGATCGTGGTCGGGGAAGGCCTGCCGGAAAGGTTGGCACTTGTTGAAGCCAGGGGGCGCCCCAGTAACCGGGGTAAATCCCGGGCAACCTCAACATCAGGAAGCCTCAGTCCAACAGTCCCGGCGGGTCCCCTCATCCAGGAAGGCACCCTTTCCGAAGCAGGCAGGACCAGTGTAAGTGGGCCGGGCCAGAAAGTCTCAACAAGTTCTCTCGCAGCAGGAGGAGCGTTGACTGAAAGATCCTCGAAATCCTCGGGGCGAGAAATCTGCAGGGAAAACGGCATACCAGAAGGTCTGTTTTTTGCCCGGGACAGCCTTTCTACTGCCCGCAGGGAATAGGCGTCACAGCCTACCCCGTAAACCGTTTCTGTGGGAAAGGCAATCAGCTCCCCCTCGAGAAGCAGCTGAACTGCTTTTTCCAGTTCTTCTTTACCCAGGACACCTCCCGGTGCCGACCAAACCTCCGGAATTTTTCTCCCCATTGCAATATCCCCTCTTTTCTATCTACAGGCTCCCAATTCCTTTCTTCTTAAAAACAATTACTTTTACCATACAATTTCGCCGCATTAACCGAATTGCCTCCCCCGGCCTGACAACTGATCTATATTTTTTGAACCTGCAATCAAAAAGAGAGGAAAACCCTCCCTTTAATTTCCAATGTCTGTAATTGTCATCAGCGGTTCGGCAGAGCCTTTTCTGCTTCCTCCGGACCCAATAATCCGGCTTCCAGTTTAATCTTCAGTTCATTATCCCAAACCAGGTCCCTGTTTACCCTCTTCAGGGCTTCCTCTTTTTTTCAATCCCGCTGCGAAGCTATCCCGCTTAATCCTCAACTCTAAAAACGGGAAGGACCGGGACTGTCATATTAAGATCCTGGCGGGGAAAAAACCTGTCGTTTTCCCGGTGGGGGCACCCGTCATCCAGGTCCATAAAAGGGTCCTGAAATATTTCCCTCTGCGATGTAATCAGGCTTTTTTCTTTTTCCCCCATACGCACCGCTTGTGGCCGCTGTAATCTTTTTCAACATTAACATCAATAAACCCCTGGTCTTGCAGAATACTGCCTACCGCTTCATCCTGCCCTGCCCCCACTTCCAACCCCAGGTATCCTCCCTGCCGGAGAAGGGGATATGCTTCCCGGGCAATGCGGTGGTAATAACGGAGCCCATCTGAACCTCCATCAAGGGCTCCCCTGGGCTGTGCTTTAACTTCTGGAGAAACTTCTTCCAGCTGGGCCGTAGGAATATAGGGGGGATTGGAAAGAATTCCGTCCACCGGACCTTCTTCCCTGATCGGTTCCAGGAGGTCGCCTAGAATAAACCTTATCCGCCCTTCAACCCCGTTCCGCAGAGCATTTTTGCGGGCAATTTCCAGGATTTCGGGGTTAATATCAAGGGCCAGTACACTGCTCCGGGGAAGGTAATAGGCCAGACTAACGGCTATGGCACCACTTCCCGCTCCCAGGTCTACAAGGGTAACCTCACCATCCCCTGAAAACAGATCCAGGGCTTTTTCAACCAGGTGTTCGGTTTCGGGCCGCGGAATCAGAACCCGGGAATCAACATAGAAGGGCAGCGACATGAACTCTTTTTCTCCCAGGATATAAGCAAGCGGCTCTCCCTGGAGACGCCGCCTGATTAACTGTCGCATTTCCTCGAGTTCCTTTTCTTCTAAAGGACGGTCAAACTGGACGTAAAGGTGGATCCTCTCCAGGCCCAGGATATGGCCCATTAACAGTTCTGCTTCCAGGCGGGGACTGATAAGACCGTGTTTGGCAAAGTGGTTTGCGGAAAGCTCGAGGATTTCTTTGAGAGTGTGAGGCTCAGCCAACACTTCCCACCTTCTCCATCCGCTTTTTCTCGTCGGCAAGCATTAATTCTTCGATCACATGATCCAGGTTCCCCGCCAGGATTTCTTCCAGCTGGTGGAGGGTAAGTCCGATGCGGTGATCGGTAACCCGCCCCTGCGGGAAGTTGTAGGTGCGGATTCTTTCACTCCTGTCACCCGTCCCCACCTGGACCTTTCTTGCTTCATCCAGTTCCGCCTGCTGTTCTGCTTTCATTTTATCCTGTATTCGGGCCCGCAGGATTTTCAATGCCTTGGCCCGGTTTTTATGCTGGGATTTTTCGTCCTGGCAGGAAACAGTAATCCCCGTTGGTTCGTGGGTAACACGGACTGCAGAATCGGTCGTATTTACACTCTGGCCCCCGGGACCGCTGGAACGAAAAGTATCAATCTTCAACTCGTTGGGATCAATCTCGATCTCAACTTCCTCAACCTCGGGAAGAACGGCAACAGTAGCTGCAGAAGTGTGGATCCTGCCTCCGGATTCGGTTTCAGGCACCCGCTGCACGCGGTGAACGCCACTTTCAAATTTTAAGCGGCTGTAGGCACCTTTTCCATCTACTGCCATAACTACCTCTTTAAAGCCGCCTACCTCGGATTCGTTGGCACTCAATATCTCTACCTGCCATCCCTTCTTTTCGGCATAACGGGTGTACATGCGCAGCAGATCCCCTGCAAAAAGACCTGCTTCGTCACCACCGGTTCCAGCCCGGATTTCAATGATAACATTTTTCTCATCGTTGGGATCCCGGGGAAGAAGCAGGCGAGGAATCTTTTCTTCCAGTTTATTCACTTCCGGCTCAAGTTCTTCTATTTCCAGTTGGGCAAGTTCTTTTAACTCTTTATCCCCTGAGGACAATAGTTCCTTTGCTTCCTCCAGGCTCATTTTCTTTTCGGTATAGCGGCGGAAAAGGGTTACCAGTTCCTTCAGTTCGGCATGTTCCCTGGTAATTTCCCGGAGCCTGTTTTTATCTCCGTAGATTTCCGTGCCGCTGAGGAGTCTGGTTAATTCCTCGTACCTTTTTTCCATTTCCTCCGCTTTTTCTTTCCAGCCCATGTATATGGACCTCCTTTTATTTAATCCTTTAAAACGCCCTGCAGGGCAGCAATAGCAACTTCAATCTGGTTATCATCCGGCTCCCGGGTGGTCAGGAACTGGAGGAAAACCCCCGGCAGGCTTAAAATCCTGATTATAATATTGGGCCTTGGTTTTCCTGCAAGCCGCAGGAGCTCGTAAGCACATCCTGCAACCAGGGGTAGCAGGGAAAGGTGAATTCCCACCCGCATGAAGAAACCGGGCCTCCCGGCAATGACCGTGAAGAAAATTACGCTGAGCAAAATAACCAGGAAGATAAATGAAGTTCCACAGCGGGGATGCCGGGGTGAAAAAGCACGGACATTTTCTACTGTGAGTTCCTTCCCCGCTTCATAGGTGTGCAAAGTCTTGTGTTCAGCACCGTGATTGGCAAAAAAACGGCGAGTGTCGGGGAATAAATTCAAGGCAGAAATGTAGGCCAATAGAGCCGCTACCTTGATCAGACCCTCGGTAAGATTTAACCAGAAGTCTGAAACAAAAAGCGGATCCATCCAGCGGATTAATGCAGCCGGCATAACCACGAACAGCAATAGGGCCAGACCCACTCCAGCCAGGACGGTCAGAACCATTTCCCAGGGTTTTATTTCTTCCTCCTCGCCCAGGGCCAGGTTGGCCGAACGGGAGAGGACCTTGACTCCAAAAAAAAGCGCCTCAAACAGGGTAACCACTCCCCGCACCAGGGGCAAATTCAGGAAGGGGTACCTGTTGCGAATTGACCGCAGCGGGAATTTTTCAAGTAAAATGTCACCGTCTGGACCCCGTACAGCCATAGCCATCCGGTCGGGTCCCCTCATCATTACGCCTTCTAAAACTGCCTGCCCCCCGTAGGGAATGATTTTTTCCGACATCGCCGAACTCCTCTCCAGATAAAATAATTTAAGCAGAGCAGTTCCGCTCTGCCGAGACCCGTGCCCTTATTATGGTATTATAGCACACCGGAGCAAGGTTGTAAATTTAGCCGCTCCCCGGGTCTTATTCCCCTTTTCACTTCAATACAAAACCCCGGGGCAGGTAAATCCTTTGGAGCAAATTTTTTCCATTTAAGGAAATTTCATAATTCAACTTTCTTAAGCAAGAAAAAAGAGATCAGTATATAATCAGCACCTAAACCAAGATTTTTAGGTCCTTTAGAGTTAGTTGCTATTTGAATTTTGGGCTTAACCGATCTCCCTTCTCCTATTTTTTCCCTTTTATTATGCAGCTATTTTCTGCCTATTCAAGGCTTCTACAGCAAACTTTGCCCCTACCAATGCAATGAGGCATAATAAAACGTGTGTTGTTACCTTCTTTCTTCCCGCAACCATTATCCTATCAAGGTTAAGGTTTTCTTTTAATCGAGAAAAGCATCTTTCCACACTGGTCCTCTCATTGTAGAGTTTTTGCCAGTTTTCAGAACCACGGTGTGGTAATGATATGTAGCGCGGATCCTTTGATACCCTTGTTTTTACAACATGTCCATAATTAGAGCTGGAACACCATTTACTCCCAAAAGGACAATCAACTTTCCCCAAAACATGAGGGCAACGAAACTTATTGC
>PUNE01000129.1 GCA_003551665.1 Halobacteroidaceae bacterium | reverse complement strand
ATGTTAAAACCAAACCAGAAAAGAGCATTACCAACAAGATAGAGCAGAAAAGCCTTGTTTTGAAAGGTTTTTACCAGGGCCTCCCTCAGTTTCATCCCAGCAGGTTTTGACCGGGAAAATTTTCTTTCGTTTACGGCAAAAACCGGCATGTAAAGAAACATAAGAGCAATAATACCCATAATCCAGACCATGGCTACGAAACCAAACCTCTCCACCAGGGGACCGGAAGCCACCATAGCCACGGCAGTCCCCACAAGCATAAAGACTGCCTGGAGGGTTGTAAGGTCAACCCTTTCACCCTTGCTGCGGGCTATTTCCGGGAGAAGGGCCAGATAGGGACAGACGTAAAAGGTGAAAAAGAAGAAAAACAACCCCAGCATTGCTGCCAGGAAAAAAACATTGGCCGTGCTCTCACCCTCAACAGGCGGATAAAACATGGCCACGGTAACCCCGACAAGTGGGATGGCCCCCCAGAACAAAAAGGGCCAGCGCCTCCCTCGAGAAGCTCGAGAATTGTCCGACCAGTTACTGATTAAGGGGTCGGCAATAGCATCTACTACTCTGCCAAAAAACATGATGGACCCAAAGATTCCTGCTGCCACAAGGGGGCTACGCGCAGCATCCCCGGGAGGAACGTAATAAAACATTAACCAGGTTGTAAGAACCCTCTCCAGGAGATTAAAACCAGCTCCTCCCGCGGCATAAAAGAGACGATTAATAAACGGCACAAAGTTCACCCCTCTAAGAACACAACCCTATTTTTTTGAAACACAACCAGGTCCCCCGCAATCGGAGTCCCCCGGGAAGGCCAGGAAACTAATTTCCTTCTCCCTTTCCCATTATTTCCCTATAGTACTCCAGGTATTGAGGAACAATTATATCACTTGAAAAATTATCGATTACTCTCTGTCTGCCTGCTAACCCCATTTCTTTTTGAAGTTCAGGGTTTTTCAGTATTTTCAACGCCAGTTTCGCCATTTTTTCTACGTCCCCCACTGGGGCAAGAAACCCTGTTTCACCGTTGGAAATCACCTCCGGAACACCCCCGGCTTCAGCTGCAAGAACAGGAACCTCACAGGCCATGGCCTCGATATTGACCAGACCAAAGGCCTCCTTTTCCGAGGTCAGAACAAGCAGGTCAGAAATTGAAAGCAGGGAAACCACATTATCCTGGGCTCCCAGGAAAACAACTTTTTTCTCCAGACCCCTCTCCCGGACAAGGGCAGCAACACTGTCCCGGGTAGGCCCGTCTCCTACCAGAAGCAGGCGGGAGGAAATTTCTTGCTGGACCTCGTAAAATACCTCTACCACGTCTCCAACCCTTTTGACTTCACGAAAATTGGAGATATGGATAAGCAACTTTTCCCCCTTCGACCTGTAACGCAGGCGACAGGGTATGTTCTCCGGTTCCAGCCTCCGATATTCCCGCGGATCAACAAAGTTATAAATACAGCGTATGGGACGATCTGTGGCAAAGACTTCCCGGGTAGATTTAATCAAGTCATTGGAAACGGCTGTTAAACCGGGGCTGTTTTTTATGGCATGCCGCGTGGTTCTGAAGAAGGATTCATTATTTCCCACCAGGGTTATATCCGTTCCATGCAGAGTAGTAACCAGGCCAACATCCCGATTAACCATGGCCAGTGCCTGCTGGGCTGCAAGGGCGTGGGGAACAGCATAATGGGCGTGGACCACATCAAGATTCTGCTCCTCAACAACCTGGGCAATCTTATTCACCAGGGCCAGGTAATAAGGGGGAAAGGGGAAAAGGTCATAGTGAGGGGTATTTACCCTGTGATAAAAAATATTTTCGTGAAATTTTAGCCGGAAAGGCTGGTCATAGCTGATAAAGTGAACCTGGTTACCCAGTTGTGCCAGATGCCAGCCCAGTTCTGTTGCCAGGACACCGCTTCCTCCGTAGGAGGGAAAGCAGATTATTCCAATTTTCATTATTCATCCTCCCTGTTGCCCCAGAAGAGGTCCTTAACCACTGGAACTCTTGAAGAATAAAAGGGTTCTCCATAGGTTGTGCCGGCCTGACGACCCCAGTACATGCTCCCGCTTTCAATTCTCTGCCTGAAATTCCGGGAATTGATGTTGGTTGGGAAGGCTTTTCCCTCCCGGTTGAACTGGGATTCATACTTTTCGATTGCTTCCATCTTTTGGGAAAAATAATCCGAAATGTCCACAATGAAAGAGGGACTTACCTGCTGGGGCAGGGCATAATAATAGATCCTTTCAGCCCTATAGGGGGGGCTTTTGGTAACAAAGTTCTTTAAACCCGAGATAAAAAAGGCCTTTCGCAAAAGGCTCCCGGCATTCTCGTGGTCGGGGTGGTGGGAAAACCAGTACGGAGCAAGGATAAGACGGGGACGCAGCTTGCGAATGGATTCCACAACAACCTTGAGCTGATCATCCTCAACCTTAACCCCTAAATCGGGGAGGCCTAAATTCAACCTCTGCCGCAGACCGAGTACTTCGGCTGCAGCTGCAGCCTCCCTTGCCCTGATCTCAGGTGTTCCATTGCTTCCCTTTTCCCCCCTGGTCAGGTCAATTCCAACAACCTTCCAGCCTTTATCAGCATGAGCGGCAATTGTTCCACCGATAGCAAGTTCCAGATCGTCAGGGTGAGCTCCATATGCAGCAATATCAATCATTTTTTAACCTCCAGTCATCTCCACTTTCCACCGGTAGTCAGAAAACCGTGTTCTTCTTCCAGTTCTTCCAGTCCTCTTTCCATAATAGCCAGTAATTCGGGGCCATATTTCATCAGGAAAGGAAAGACATTTAATACCCTTTCCTGTTTTTTCCCATTGGGAAAAAGACCAACAAGGACCTTTGCAAACTGCTGGCAAAGGTTATTTTCTTTTTCCCTCTGGAATTCCAAGGCCCTCTTTTGCAGGTATTCCACTTCATGCAGAATCCTTTTCATATTTTTTTCGCCCAGATCTTCCAGGTTGGGGTGGACTTTATTTAAATCCTCAATGAGCCCTCGGTAATTTTCCCTTATTTCGCTCCGGGTCCTGGAAAAAGCCTCCTCGATATCCAGCCCCGTTTGCCGGGCAATCAGCCTGTCCCTGAGCTCTTCCTGTTCCTCAATTACCTGCAGGGGAGTGACTCCCCATTTATCAAGATGCCGCAGCAATCCTTCCTCCACAAGAGTTATTTCCCGACGGGGAAAAAGAACAGGCTGTTCCAGCCCAAGGCTTCTATAACCCGAGGCCAGCTGGGCCTGGTAGGCAAGTTCCCCTGGACCATTTACAGATGCAAGAACCGGGAATACAAAATCCTGAAAAACCGGCCTTAGAAGGGCATCGGGGCTGAAGGAAACTGGATCCTTCTCCAGCATTTCCCATAAAGTCTTCTCATCCAGGTCAAGATCGCCGCCCCTGCTCTTAAAACGACCTTCTTCAAAAAAAACAGGCCGCCTTTCTCCATTCAGGATCAAAAAGAAGTTTGCGTGCCGGGCATCTTTTTTTACCTGAACATGGTAACCCTCTATTTCCAGTTCTTCTTCCTTTTTGATGAGCTCCTGGGAAAAATTCTCGGCCGAGGATTTAAACAGGGAAATAAAATCCTTCTTTAACTCCTCTGTTCCCCGGGCCAGGGGGTCGAAAATAATCAGACCCCTGTGACCCAGGAGATTTACCAGAATCCTGGAAAACCATTCCCCAAAGGTTTCAGCCTGTTCCCCGGTTGAATAAAGTAGTTTAAGATATTCATCTTTAAAACGGCCAGGAGCGGTTTTCTTTTCCAGGTCCTTGATCGCCTCGAGGAAAGAAGCCTTGCGGGGAATAAGGCTGGCCGGACGGGTTCGAAATGAAGAATCAAGAGCTATTTTTTCCACCTGGTTTTCCTGGTTGATCAACCATAAGTGGTTAATTTCCCTGAAATCATGGTCTTCGCCAGCAACCCAGAAAACCGGAACCACTGGCCTGCCGGTTTCCCGAGAAGCCTGTTCTGCCCTTGCTATTATATCCAGTGCTTTGTAAATCGTTAGAAGTGGACCGGTAAAAAGGCCCGCCTGCTGGCCACCTATTACCACTGTTGTATCCTTGTCTGCCAGCAGGTCGATATTCTCAAAAACAGGATCCGGAGCCCCAATGCGGGTATTATAATCCCTTAAAACCTGAACCAGCAGGTCCCGGCGCGGAAACTGTTGCATTTTTTCCCCTCGCCGCGGCAAAGATTCCCCCCGGGGAGGGTATTCATAAAAACCCTCAACCCGGGAAAAATCTTTTTTAAAATCTTTTTCCAGTTGGCTGTAAAAAGGTTTAAATACCATCAAATTGCTCGGAGAATTCCCGAGTTTGCCCTTCCAGTTTTTCGAGGTAGGCTTCATCGTCCTTATGAGAAAGGGCTTCAAAGATAAACCGCGCTATTTCCTGCATTTCATCCGGACCCATCCCCCTCGTGGTCACTGCAGGAGTTCCGATCCTTATTCCACTGGTAACAAAGGGGCTCTTGGTTTCAAAAGGAATTGTATTCTTATTAACCGTGATCCCAATTCGGTCCAGGAGTTCTTCAGCTTCTTTCCCGGTAATTTTTACATTGTTCAGGTCAACCAGCAACAGGTGGGTATCCGTGCCATCAGAAACCAGGCGCAGCCCGTAACCCTGCAGGGCCCTGGCCAGGGCCTGGGCATTATCAATAATCCGCTGCTGATAGTCTTTAAAGCTCTCAGTTGCCGCCTCTTTAAAGCCGACAGCCTTTGCCGCGATAATGTGCATCAAGGGGCCTCCCTGTATTCCGGGGAAAAGGGCCTTGTCAACGGCCTTGGCATACTCTTCCTTGCAGAGCACAAAACCACCCCGGATTCCCCGCAGGGTTTTGTGAGTAGTAGATGTTACAAAATCAGCATGAGGAACGGGGTTGGGATGCAGCCCCGCTGCAACAAGACCGGCTATATGGGCCATATCAACCATGAACAGCGCCCCCACCCTGTCAGCTATTTCCTTAAAACGCTGGAAATTAATAATACGGGGGTAAGCGCTGGCCCCGGCAATAATCATCCGCGGTCTCAAATCCTGGGCCATTTTCTCAACCAGGTCGTAATCAATTACTTCCTTGTGCTTGGTAACTCCGTAATGCCCTACTTTGTAGTAGGTACCTGATAGGTTAACCGGACTTCCGTGAGTCAGGTGTCCGCCGTGGGAAAGATCCATGGCCAGCATTGCTCCCCCAACCGGTATCTTGGCAAAATAAACAGCCTGGTTGGCCTGGGAACCTGAATGAGGTTGAACGTTGGCATGTTCTGCCCCGTACAATTCTTTCAACCTTTTTATGGCCACATTTTCCACCTTATCAACCACTTCACAACCACCGTAATACCTCCGGCCCGGGTATCCCTCAGCATATTTATTGGTTAAACAGGATCCTGTAGCTTCTAAAATTGCAGGGGACACGAAGTTTTCTGAGGCGATCAATTCAATGTTTCGTTTCTGCCTTGCCTTTTCTTCACCAATAAGCTGGAAAATTTCCGGGTCATAGTTCTGTAGATGTTCCACATTTTTCCCTCCCCATTATATATTCTCTTTAAAAAATTCCTTATTCCCCGGTAAAATCCTTTTCTAAGAACAAAAAAAGTCCTCCCTTTAAGAGGAGGACTCCTGACATTCATCAATTTCCCTTGCCATGGCCAGTCGTTTAATTCTTGGCATAAACTCTTCCCGATTCTTCAACCTTTTTTCCCTGTTTCGCAGTCCCAGGAAAAACAGGCCCGTAAGAACCAGTGCAATGATTGCGCCGGCCATTTCAGACCAGAGGAAGTACCCCAGGGCAAACCCCCCAACAAATGTCAGCAGGGGGACTCCGTACATTCCGAGAGCAAGAGCAAAAATATTTTTTTCACCGGTAGTTACCAGTACCCAATCGCCCTCAACAGCCCCAATGGGGTTTTTAACCTGGATTTCTTCTTCATTGGGTCCAAAACACTGCCCACACTTGCCGCACATTGAATGGCGGCGGAACTGGACCACAGCGGAATTTTCTGTTTCTCCTTTACCAATTACAATGCCCAGTCTTTCCAAGATCAAACCCTCCTGTCCTGCCGGTAACCAGGGTCAATTGGAACCCGGCGGAGGCGAAGTGAATTTAAAACAACGTTCAGGGAGCTTGCGGCCATTGCTGCTGCTCCAATTATGGGGTGGATCAGTCCAAAGAAAGCTGCCGGGATGGCAACACCGTTATAGAACCAGGCCCAGAAGTAATTCTGCTTGATCTTATTAAACGTTGCCCCGGCTAGCCTGATAGCCCTGATGACACCATCAAGATCACCCCGGACCAGGGTAATATCTGCCGCCTCAATGGCAATATCAGTCCCGGTCCCAATGGCAATTCCAACATTGGCCTGTTTCAAAGCAGGTGCATCGTTAATCCCGTCCCCAACCATTACCACTACTCCATATTCTTCCTGCAGCCTTTGGATTTCCTCCACCTTGCCCTCAGGAAGAACCTCTGCCAGAACTCTGCTGATTCCCAACTGGCGGGCAATGGCATCTGCGGTTCGCTGATTATCCCCGGAAATTAGGGCAGTTGAAAGACCCATTTTCCCCAGCTCGGATATAGCCTGAACCGCTTCATCTTTCAGTATATCTGCAACTGCAATGATCCCGGCCAATTTCCCATCTATCCCGATCAACATTGCAGTCTTGCCTTCATCTTCAAGGCCTGCAATCCTATCTTCTTCTTGATTGAAAGAAATTCCTTCTTCCTGCATAAGGAGGCGGTTACCAACGAGAACTTTCCTTCCGCCAACCTCCCCAACTACTCCCCGCCCGGTCAGAGCTTCAAAATTTTCCACTTCCAGGGGTTTTAAACCTTTTCTTTCTGCATTTTCAACAATTGCCTGGCCCAGGGGGTGCTCAGAAGCTTTTTCCAGGCTTCCTACCAGGTGCAACATTTCCTCTGCAGACCAATTGCCCACGGGCAGGATATCAGTAACATCGGGTTTTCCCTGTGTAAGGGGTCCTGTTTTATCAAAAGCAATTATCCGTGCTTCCTTGATGGTTTGAATTGCCTCACCCCTGCGGATTAAAACACCTTTTTCTGCCCCAATTCCACTGCCAACCATTATTGCAGTCGGGGTTGCCAGTCCAAGAGCACAGGGACAGGAAATAACAAAGACTGCAATCATGGCCAGCAAAGCCAGGGAAAAGGTGGGCAGGTTGGGATTACTCCAGGGAAAGTTAAAGAACTCAACAATAGCAACGTGGAACTCCGGAAACAGGTTCCAGGAAATAAAGGATCCGATGGCCAGTAACAAAACGCCGGGTACGAAGAAACCGGTTACCCGGTCCGCGAATTCCTGGATTGGAACCCGGGAACCCTGGGCTTCTTCAACCATTTTTATTACCTGGGAGAGAAAAGTATCTTTACCAACCCTGGAAGCCCGAACCTGCAGAACACCCTGTTTGTTGATCGTCCCACCGATAACTTCCTGGCCTTCAGTTCTCTCCACGGGAATGGATTCTCCAGTTGCCATGGATTCATCGACGGTACTTACACCCCTGTGGACTACGCCATCTGTGGGGATTTTTTCTCCCGGCCTGATCAGCATAATATCTCCTATTTTTAATTCTTCAATGGGAACTTCGGTTTCCCCTTCTTCTGTCATTACCCTTGCAGTTTTAGCCCCCATCTGGAGTAATTTTTTTATAGCCTGGGAGGCCCTTCCCTTGGCCTTGGCCTCCAGAAAACGCCCGACCAGATGGAAGGTCATAATACTGGCTGCCATTTCCACAAAAGAAGCAAGAGGGAGCCAGAAAGCAAGGAAATTCAGGGAATAAGGCACAACAGAGCCCAGCGAAACGAGGGTATCCATGTTGGGCCTTAAATTTCTGATCGCCCTTAATGTGTGCCTGTGGGTTTCCCAACCGGCTACAAAAACGGGGACAAAACCCAGGGCAAATATTATGGGGAAATAATAGGGTATTGGGAATATAAACATGTGAACCATCATCAGGATCATTATGGGAATGGCAAAGCCCGCAGCAATCCACATCCTTTTTGCAGCCCTGGCAAGGTTCTCAAGGTCCGGATCAAATTCTTCTCCATCTTTATCTTCTTTTTCTCGTGAGATTTCAAAACCAGCTTCCCTGATCGCCTCAATTATTTCTTCTCTGCCAATTATCCCTGGTTCAAATATTACCCGGGCAGTTTCACTGGCAAAATTGACCCTGGCACTTTCGACCCCTTTCTTTCCCTGCAGACTTTTTTCTACTGCCTGAGCACAGGAAGTACAGGTCATACCTTCGATTTTCTGGGAAAATTCCTCCCGGTCCCCAGAAGCCACACCCGTGTAACCTGCGGAAGAAATAACTTCTTTCAGATCCTGAATGGTTGTGGTCTCAGAATCATAGTCTACATAGGCTTTTCCTGCAGCAAAGTTAACCCTGGCCTTCTGAACCCCTTTCGCCTTCTGGAGTGCTTTTTCCAGGCTCTGAGCGCAGGCTGTACAGGACATACCTTCTATTTTAAATACCAACTGCTTTGGAGCAACAACTGCCAATTCAATCAACCCCTTTTACCTCGTAACCAAGTTTCATAACATGGTCCTTCAACTTATCCTCCTTGAGACCATCTTCTGAACCTGTTACTATTGCTCTCCCCGAATCCAGATTAACATCTACATTTTCAACTCCCGGGAGATCATGCAGGGCTTTCTTTACCCGGGAAACGCAGCCTTCACAGGTCATTCCTTCAATGTAAATTATTTTTTTCATGTTTTTTCCTCCTTAAAGCATTCTCTTCAGGGCTGCAAGTAGTTCCCCGACAGCCTCTTCTTCTTTCTGTCCACCACTGGCCAGAGAATCAGCAAGACAGTGGTGGCTGTGGTCTTCAAAGAGCTGCAGCGCAACCTGATTAAGGGCTCCCTTCACTGCCCCGATTTGAATTAAAATATCAATGCAATAGCGGTCTTCCTCAATCATTTTAAGAATTCCCCGGGTCTGCCCGTTGATTCTCTCCATGCGGTCCATTAATTGTTTTTTAAATTCAGATGGTCGCTCCCGGTGTTTCATTTCCTCACCTCCCAATATACCCCTACGGGGTATGGCTATTTTCATATTAACATAACTTCCCCCAATATGCAAATTAAAAAGGGCCCTTTCCGGGCCCCTTTTTTAAAACTTTATTTCCATTTCCAATTATTTAGTAGCTATGCCCCAGGCCTATGTTGAAACCGGTTGTTCCCAGGATGGGGTTCCAACCCAGGTCTCCCCGGATAACCCCGAGGGGGGTTTCCGTAGCCAGGCCAAGACCTATATTTAGAACGCCCTCATTTCCACCGGGGCTGTACCAACCTCCATCGGCAAAAAGGATTGGGATAAACCCCCCCGCCTGCCAGTGATATTCAACCGTTGCAGTCACGTAATTCTGGACCAGGGTTAAAGGCTGTCCCCGCAGTGGAAGTCTGCCAAAACCTCCCAGGGGAAAATAATAATTCAGGGGTGCACCGTCCCCAATGATAATTCCTCCCCGGGCCACACCAATTAAAGACCCCAATTTACCCACAACCCGACCCTGCAACCGGAAGAAGGTACCATCACCTGCAATGGGCAGGCCCAACCCTCCTCTAATCTCTCCAGTATAGTTACTATCATAAAGCAATTCACCCCGGGGAAAAAAGAGGACCTGTTTTTCCCCGTCCAGTTCTCCTGTCCTGTAATCCAGACCCCCGGTAAGGCGTAAAGCAGGAGAAATCCAGTTTCTATAATCCAGCGATAATTCCCCGCCCGTATCCCGGTAGAACTGTAGATCGTGATCAAACAACTGGCCGGAAAAGGAAGCTTTCCCCGCCCCAAGGGGCCCTGTAACTCCACTTTTAATATATCGCTTCGCTCCCCAGATTCCCGTTAAAAAGAAATTATTTCCTGTTCCCAGGGGGTTATATAATGACAGGTTAACCTGCCTGTAAAACAGGTTGATAGTATTCATTATAAGAAATTCTACCGGATCCTTGTACAAAAAAGCAGGGTCTGCAGCCCGCACAACAACCCCGTAGTTTCCACTGTCAAGGGGTTCAACAATTACCCGCAGGGGGTCATAGGCAAAAATATCCAGCAAAATAAGCCTGCGCAGGGTCCATTTCCGATACTCTTCATCCCAGACATCTCCTTCGGAAAAAGGGAGTTGATTTAAAACAATTTTTTCCTCGGTCCGGGTGAGCCCCAGCACAAGAATTTCCTCAATTTTTTGATTTTCTGAAGCCTCCACTTCCTGGGGATTTAAGCATACAAGGGAAAAAAATATTATCATCAGTAACAAATATTTCACGGGATATACACCCTCCCCTCAGGAGTTAGGCTTAGCGGAGTCTCAATTCCCTGTTCCGCAAAATAACGATAGCCCCCTTCAACTGCGTACATATCCTCTATCTGCACCTGCAGGCTTTTTCTATAAAACTCTATCGCCCTTTCTCTCTCTCCAACCTGGTCGTAAATCACAGCCAGCCAGAAATAACCCTCCATCTGGTGAAATGGTTCGCTGTGTTTTTCAAGGGCAGCAAAATCCTCAAGGTACTTTATTCCTTCTTCAATTTTTCCCTCTCTTATTAAAGCCCTCCCAGCTAGTAGCAGGGGCATTTCAGCCCGGGGGTAAACAGATAAAACTTCTTTCAGAATTTCAAGGGCTTTTTCATTTTTCCCCTGGCCAAAATGGAGGCTTGCTTCCCGGGCTTTGAACCAGTAACCCTCGTAACCCTCCCGGGGGGTTGCCGGCAGTATTCCAATGGGTTCCCGGGGGGGCTCTCCAGTATCCCAGATTGCCCGGACATCAATCCCCACAAAGTGAGTATCTGCGGCAAAAGGAATTTCCGAATCGTCTACTGCCCCTACCCAAAATTCTCCCCGGGAGGGAACCATAACCATGGAAGCCATATTCACTTCATGGTTGATACTCTGCCCAAAATTCTCCTGGTTATAACCTTCTGGCGGAAATCTGTCCCGCATGATATCCCTGCTGACCGAAACATCAATCTGGCCCCAGAATTCCTCAGTTATCAGCTCCTGAAAACGTTTCTCCCTCAGGGCTGAAGACAGCCAGCCAGAAGCCTGATACTTTTTCATCTCGGGGTGTAAATAGCGGTTGGCAGCAAAAATATAGTCCTCCTGGGTTCTCACCTGCATCCGGTTAGCTGTAATTTCCACAACTACAGCCTCCGGATTTTTGCCATCTGCCAGGAGCAGGGTAAGTCCAATAGTTCGGGGTGTTTTTTTAATTATTTCCAGTGCCTCCTCAATAGTTGCGGCATTCTGAAGAACATTGCGCAACATGAACATATAAGGAAGCCCATTTACAGTAATTTCCCCGGATCGGGCCATGGAATAATTGGAGGTGATAACCAGTCCATGTTCATTCATCCCGCTCATTGTCCCCACAAAGGCAGGGTAATTATGAACAGCAAAACGGTACCCTTTTTCAGGAACGTAAATTGCCAGGTGCTGATAACTGGCCAAATCCAGCATTCCACCGTGGTCAAGATTCCTCCCAAAGTAAAGTTCCCCATCTACAGTTGCCTTTCCCCAGGCGGCAAAAGCAGAACATGCGGCAATTTCCAGGTCCTGGGCAGCGTTTCCCATCATAACGTCGAATATATCTTCATCAACTCCCCCCGATGCTCCCAGGACAAAGCCCCGCATTTCCGAAATATATTCCTGAGGTGTATGCCGTAAAAAAGCCGGGTAAAACTGGAAGCGAGCATAATTATTCAGGAAAAACCCCGCAATTCTCTCTCCCAGGTTCTCTGGATGCGCAAAGGGTTGTTTGGCAAGCATTTTTTCTCGAAGAGCCTCGGGATCCTCGGTCATTAAAAGTCCGTGCTGAATACCAATTTCTTCCGGACTCCCACTTAAAAACCCCACCCGCAAACCTTCAATATCAATCCTCCACCCTGATCCAGCCCTGAAAACTCCATCTTCAACTGTTACATCTGGAATAGCAACGGCACTAACAGTTGGGCAAAAAAAGAAAAGAAAAAGAAACAACACAAAAAAATTAACTATTTTTCCACTTTCCAGAACGACCCCTCCCTCCTTGTGTATTTTTGGACAATTTCTCCCTGTTTAATAAAAATTCCTGCAAAACTTAAAGGATTTCCCCATATGTTCGCGAAATAAGAATAGGATAAGAAAGTAACTCCGAGCTTGAAAGCCTTAACCCACTTTGGGCTGGCTTCAAGCCGATAGGGTGCTGCTGGAAACGGCTGTGCCTCCCGGTGTGGAAAGGAGTGGTAACTTGCCGTGTACCCAACCTCCCTTTCCGGAGGTTTTTTATTTTGGCTTTTGTATGGAAATAAAAAAAAGGAGCAGTAATGGAATACAAAAACTCCCGGGAAGTAGACCGGTAATGAAAAAGTCCTGGAAAACAAATTTATCGCTGTTGGTGGCTATGGGAAATTTTTCCCGCTCCTTTTTTACAAAAGCCACCGAATAGAGAGGTGAAGAAAATGCTGCATCGGTATCTACTGCAATATTCCATGTTCGACCTGACCCTCATGGCAATGATGGCAGTTCTGGGTATTGCCACCAAGCCCATCATAACTCCCCTGGTCCACATAGTATCCGCCCCTCTATTTATCCCTGGCGGAGCGCTGGCAGGAGGAATTTACATGATGTGGATTATCCTGGCCCGCTTCCTGGTAAATAAAACTGGGGCGGCAACAATAACCTGCATAATTCAGGCTATCCTTGTTATGGCCCTGGGGGTAATAGGTTCACACGGAGTTTTAAGTCTCATGACCTATATTCTTCCCGGAGTGGCAGTAGATTTAGGCCTTTTTCTGGCAGGAAATCCACGCAGAGCAACAATTTTTCACTGTTTCCTGGGAGGTATTCTTGCAAACCTGAGCGGTACATTGCTTGTAAATGTCGTTTTCTTCCGTTTGCCCATGGTACCCCTTCTTTTATCTCTTTTCCTGGGCACCTTTTCCGGTGGTGCAGGGGGTTTGATCTGTTATCAAATTCTTCGCCAGCTTGACAAAACCCCCCTTTTCAAAAACATCCTGAAACCTGCAACCTGATCTTCATCAATTACCAGTCTGGAGAAATTCCCGACCACGAAAACCACCATTTGAGCGAAAAACCAGGCCCTTTCTATTACCCGGTCCTGGTTGATTCCTTTTTTCACCTGCGAGGAGGTAGTTAAAAATGAAAGAGCTAAAACCAAAACAGATTTACTGGATCATGGGTTTACTTGCAATTATTATTATCCCCCTGGTTATTGCCAATCTTGGAGATGTTGAAGAAGAAAGAGGACTGCTCAGGGATAGGATTCTAAGAGTCAGTTATGCCGGGGAAGCAGTGGATATTAGCCTGGATGAACTCCTTGATTTAAATGTAACAAATATCCGAACCATCAAGCGGAGCAGTACTGATCCTGACAGGGAAGTCTTTTTTTCCGGGGTTGCACTCTATGAAGTGCTGGAAAGGTTTTTCCCACTGGCCCTGGAAGAAGCGGATCGAATTATTGCAAGGGCTGCTGATGGATACACCATAACCTACAAAGCAGAAGAAGTCCTGGAGGAAAACAATATTTACCTTATCTATGCCGAGGAAGGAGAGTGGCTTAAATCCAGGGAGGACGGAGGAGATGGTCCCTTCATGACTATTGTCCTGGAGGATGAATTTGCCATGCGCTGGTGCAGATACCTGACCAGGGTGACCATAGAATGACAGAACCCCGGATTCTGGCCAAAGATTTCTCTTTTTGTTTTCCCGACGATGATGCTCCAGTCTGGTCCAACCTTAATTTTGCTCTTAACCCCGGGGAAATAATAGGAATTACCGGCCCCAGCGGATGCGGAAAAAGCACCCTCTGCTACTGCCTGAGCGGAATTATTCCCCGACACCTTCCGGGAAATATCAGAGGAAAAATCCTGGTTGACGGACAACCCATTGCAGAAATTCCCCTTCCCAGGCTGGCCCAGAAGGTTGGCCTTGTCTTTCAGGATCCAGAGACCCAGCTTTTCTGTACAACAGTTGAAGAAGAAATTGCCTTCGGACCTGAAAACATCTGCCTTGCTCCTGCCGAAATAGAAACAAGGATTAAGGAAGTCCTGGAAATTACCGGGATGACGCGTTATCGCTATACAAATCCCTCCCGGCTATCAGGAGGGGAACAACAGCTCATAGCCCTGGGAGCGGTTCTGGCCCTCCGTCCTCACACCCTGATCCTGGACGAGGCCATGTCCCAGCTGGACCAGAAAGGACGCCAGCGAGTCCAGGAAATCATCCGACCCCTAAAAGAGGCCGGGAAAAGCCTGATCCTTGTTGACCACCAGGTGGAAAACCTTGCTAAAGCCGATAGGCTTTTACACCTGGAAAATGGAAAGGTTTTCTGGAGTTGATTTTTATGGGATTAAAAGCCACAAATATTCATTTCCGCTATGAAAAAAAACAGCCCCTGCTGCTGGAAAATATTAATTTTTCCATTGAGAGAGGGGAATGTCTCGCCCTCCTAGGCCCCAATGGGTCAGGAAAAACCACCCTGAGCAAAATTTTAATCGGGATTCTCAAGCCCGAGCAGGGTGAAATAACAGTTAATGGGAAAAACCTAAAAAACCTATCCCTGGCCCAGATTGGGGAGCAGGTTGGCTACCTGTTCCAAAATCCCAACCGCCAGCTTTTCTGTTCCACAGTGGAAGAAGAAGTTTCTTTCGCCCTCCAGTTTCGGGAAACCAAATCCGAAACTGGAAAGGAAAAGGTGGATCATCTTCTGGGATTTTTTGGACTGGACCACCTGCGGGGAAAATTTCCCTTTACCCTGAGCCAGGGGGAAAGACAGCGCCTGGCCCTTGCAGCAATTATGGCCCTGGAACCTCCCTTTTTTATTCTCGATGAACCCACAACAGGTCTTGATGTCCGTCGCCGCAAGGAACTCCTATACTACCTCCAGAAACTGCTGCAGGAAAACAGGGGAATTCTCCTGATAACCCATGATCAGAAGTTCGCCGAGGAAATATCCAGCAAAAAAATGGAACTAAAAGACCAAAGCTTTTCAGAAGGGGTGGGTAGATGTTAAAAGAACTGGATCCCCGGAGTAAGGTTGTGTTGAGTGGTGTCCTTGCAACGCTGGCAGTTTTTTTCAACCATCCCTTTTACCTTTTGCCTCTTCTTCTTTTTACCCTTGTCCTTCTTCCCTTTTTTGACTGCAGGCCCCTGCAGCTTATCCTGAGGATGCGCCGTTTAATTATGATTCTTTTGGGTTTAATGATAATTCAGTCAGTTTTTTATCCTGGTGATACACCCCTGATTGAAATCGGGACCTGGACCCTGGCTACCCTGGAAGGCCTGCTGCAGGGTTTGAGCCTTGTCCTCCGCCTGTTTATTATCCTTGGCTGCGGCCTGATTCTTTCCAGTTCACCACCTGCTCGATTTGTCCAGGGGCTTGTCGCCTGGGCCCTTCCCTATGAACTTGCCTACATGGTATCCCTGGGTATCAGGTTTCTTCCTCTCCTGCGGGAGGAGGCCGGGGACGTTTTCACTGCTCTTCAGTTGAGGGGAGTTGATCTTAAAAGGATGCCCTGGGTAAAACAATTAAGAATCTACAGAAGCCTCTTTTTCCCCCTGGTAACCATGGCCATTCTCCGGTCCAAGCAGATAGCCCTTTCCATGGAAGCTCGGGCCTTTCGTGCTTTTCCCCGTAGAACCTTTTTACATTCACTCCAGCTTAAAACTCCAGATTACGCCACCATGATAATAAGTCTTTCTGCCGGGGTTTCTTTAATTTTTCTCTACTTTAGGGGGTTGATTTGATGAAAGTTTTTTCGGTTATTGGAATATCCGGTTCGGGCAAAACCACAACGGTTGAACACCTGATCCGGGATTTCAAAAAGCGCGGCTTCAGTGTCGGATCCATCAAAGATATTCACTATGAGAAATTCACCATGGAGACCCCTGGTTCCAACACCCACCGCCACCGGGAAGCCGGAGCAGAACTGGTAACCGGACGTGGCCTTTCGGAGACCGACATTATTTTCCCCTACCAGGTTTCCACACAACAGATCCTCTCTTTCTACCACCACGATATTGTAATAATAGAAGGGGACCAGGAAATCAACGTTCCCCAGATTGTATGCGCCCGCAACCTTGATGAGGTGAAAGAACTCCAAACTTCCCGGACCCTTGCATTAGCTGGACTAATCTCTTCCCAACCAGAAAAAGGACTTCTTCCTTCCCACCCTCCCCTTTTTGATGCCCGAGAAAAAACCGGGGAACTGGCAGACCTGATCCTGGAAAAGACCCCTCCCCTTCTTCCCGATTTTCCCCCGGAGTGCTGTCAGGCCTGTGGAAGGTCCTGCCGGGAGCTCCTGGTTGATATTCTCCAGGGCAAGGGGCAGGTAGGAGAGTGTGTCCTCTGGAACAGCAGGGTTAAGGTCCAGATTGGAAAAGAAGAGCTTTCGATGGTTCCCTTTGTCCAGGAAGCCCTGGCAGGAATAATCAGGGGTTACCTGGCCACTCTTGATGGTTACAAGCCCCACAAAAAAATTAAAATTGAAATTGCTCCTGGTGAATAAAAAGGAGGCGAATATTGTGGATTACCCCGAAGATTTAATTTTTACACCCGGCCCAACGGGAACCGACAGCAGAGTCCGCCAGGCGATGGCGGAATGCCAGATCAATCCTGATTCCGACCCCTCCTTTCCCGGTTTTTACCGGGAAACTGCTTCCAGCCTCGCCCGGATAATGGGTACCTCCAACCCGGTCCTTATTCTTGCCGGAGAGGGAATGCTGGGCCTGGAAGCCTCAATCGCCAGCCTGGTTGAGCCGGGGGATAATGTCCTCTGCCTGGCCAACGGGCCTTTTGGAAAAGGCCTTGCAGATTTTGTCCAGAATTATGGGGGAAAAGCCATCGTGGTTGAAAAAGACTGGCAGCAACCTTTCCTGGCTGAGGACGTGGAAAATGCCCTCCAGGAAAATCCCCGGGTTTCCCTGGCCACCATCGTCCACTGCGAAACTCCCACGGGTCTCCTCAATCCAATTGAAGAGATCTGCCCCCTGCTTGCTAATAGGGGAATTTTATCCATTGTCGATGCAGTGGCTTCAATTGGTGGAGACCCCATAGCAGCAGACCTGAGCCAGGTGGACGTGGTCCTTGGGGGGAGCCAAAAAGCCCTTTCTGCACCTCCTGGTTTATCTTTCCTTTCTTTGAGCCCCCGGGCCTGGAACAAAATCGAAAAAAGAAAGGAACCCTTCCGCGGGTTCTATTTAAACCTGAAATTATGGCAGGACACCTGGTTAAACCACGGAACCTTCCCCTACACCCAGCCTGCGCCGGATATAGCAGCACTCTCCAGGGCCTGTGCAATTGCCCTGGAAAACTGGCCCCAGGCCCTGGAAAATCACAGCATCCTTGCAGCAGCCGTCCGGACAAGCCTCCTGGAAAACGGTTTCCAGCTTTATCCCCTGAGCCATTTTGCCAGCACCCTGAGCGCTTTCTTAATACCCGAAAAAATCAAAGATATCACCTTCCGAAACCACCTCTGGGAAAAATACCGGGTTCAGATCGGAGGCAGTCTAGGCCCACTTGAAGGATCAGTCTGGCGCCTTGGCCACATGGGCTTCAATGCTGAACCTGGAAGGATTTTCCGTGCCCTCAACGCCCTGGACAGGGCATTTGCAGATTTTAACCTTCCGACTTCCCTGGCCTCTTCTTTTGCCGCGGAACTGAGCCAAAAGGGAAAAACCTGACCCGAATAGAAAAAAGCCAGTCCTCTTGGGCTGGCTTTTTTTGCTCAACTATTATTTTTTCTTTGCTATTAACTGCCAGTAGGAGCTGAAGTTTACAATCCCGTCCTGTTTCCAGTAATGTTCCTTTTTTTTCCTGCTCATAATTTCCAGGCCGGCAAAAAAGCATTCCAGATCCTGGCAATCGGAAAAATAATGGAGGTCCCCCGGATGAACGGATTTTTCTCCTGACCGGAAGGTGTGGGGGGCTACCTCTTCACCGTCACCGTATTTCCCGTCGTCCCTGGTGGGACAGGTTAGAAAGAGAAGGCCTCCTGGGCGAAGGTACTGCTGGCACTGGTTTATCCCCCGAACCATTTCTTCCCGGAGTCCGTGGTAGACAACGTTGTAACAGATTACCAGATCAAATGTTTCCGGGGCAAAAAGCGTGGTCCTAAAATCTCCCAGAATAGTCTCAAGCTTAAGCCTTTTTTCTCTTGCTCTTTCTTCAACCTGGACCAGGGCCATTTTTGAAGCATCAACTGCAGTTACACGGTACCCTCCCCGGGCAAAAGCCAGGGCATGCCTTCCCGGCCCACAGCCCAGATCTAAAACCCGGGGGAATTGCCCCGCCGGATGGTTTTCAATTAATTCCAGGACAGCAGGGTCGGGTTTCTGCCAGTAGTCTTTTTCCTGGTCTCCGGCCCAGTAAAAATCCCAGTTAGAAAGTTCCATTTCTCTGTTCCCTCCTTGTTTCCACAAGAATAAAATATAGCACAGGAACAGAAATTTTGCAAGTTCTAACAGGGAGCAAATACTGAATTTAGAAGGCCAGAATTTTTTCGACCTTTCTTTTTCTTCTCGGGGCTTTCCCCTAAAGAAATACATCCCCGGCGGGGATGTATTTAATCAACTTATTCGGCGCTGATTGCCTCTACGGGGCAGGAATCAACACAGGCCTCGCAATCAATACAGGTTTCTGGATCGATGGTGTACTTTTCTTCTCCTTCGCTGATTGCATCAACTGGACATTCGTCTACACATGCTCCGCAAACAATACATTCATCAGAAATTACGTGAGTCAAGACCTCACCTCCCTGTTTATTCTCCCCCTAAAATAATATAAATAAAGGATAATTACCGTAATCTAGATTACATTAAGCTCGATACTCTCGACGATCGTAAACCAGGCCGCTGATGATCCCTCCAAATATAGCCATTAAAATAGCAGCCCAGACAGCGGGCCAGAACCCCGCAACTTGAAAATTCTGCACTATTCTCGCCGTAAGCATGATCATCAGAGCGTTAACAACAAAAGTAAATAAGCCCAGGGTAAGAACATTTAAGGGAAGGGAAATAATAATCAGGAAGGGTCTTATTATTGCGTTGGCAAGCCCAAGGACAAGCCCGGCGGCAATAACAGCCCAGAAACCCGTAATGGAAAGACCTCCCAAAATCCCGGCAACAATATATAGCAAAACAGCATTTAGAACCCACCTGAATAAAAAGCTTTTTCTATCCCAGAACATTAATAACCCCCCTTCGTTTATTTTACCGTTCCTTAACCTCAATATTTCCGTTGGAAGTCCCCAGGTATATTTTTACCTGCCGGGTCATGGCCGAAAAATCACGGCTTTGAATCCGATTACTACCTATAGAAACCATGTTAGAGAGAGCACTGTAGGTGAAAGTCCCGTTGGAAGTTATCCCCTCTATTTCAAAACCGGTATTCCTTTCCACAGGAAGCTTCAGATTAACGCTCCCATTGGAAGTACGGGCAGTTAATTCAGCTCTGTCAGAAATAAATGACGGGGAAAGCTCAATTCTCGAATTAGAGGTCCGAATATTGAATACCCTTGCTGCTCCTTCCAGGTCAACACGACCATTGGAAGTTTCCAGCTCCAGTTTATCTCCATAAACCCCTGCAACCCTCAAACCCCCGTTGGAAGTGACCCCTTTAAGCAAATCAAATTTAATATTGGTAAGGGTAAGGGCACCGTTAGAGGAATTTAGACTGACCTCTCCCAGTTCAATTTCTTCCAGTGTAATCCCGCCGTTAGAAGTCCGGGCCCTTAGATCATAAAATAGGTCCCGGGGAACTTCTGCTACCATTCGGGCGCTTATTCTTGAATCATCCACCCCAACTCGCAAAAACCCGGTCAGGTTTTCAATTACCACTGCTTCTTCAACAGCTTTTTCTGCTTCAGCTCTGGTGGAAGTCCTGACTCTCATTTCCAGTTCAACCCTGAATTCTGAACCATCAACCGGTTTAACGGTTATTGTCCCATTGCGGCTAAAAAAATCTAGTTCTGCCCAGCCAGCGGAGTCCGGAACAAGTTCTCCTTCAATCTTCTGACTCAGAACATAACCCCAGTCATAGCAACCCGAAAAAAGCAAAGCCAGGGCTGCTACCAAAATCAGAATAAATAAATTTTTCCTTTTCATTTCAGACCTCCCATTTTTAAATCAACCCAGGTGGATACTTCCCATGGAGGTACTGGCTTCAACTCTGACCTTAATGGGTTTTCCTTCGTAACCCCTGGTTTTCCCCGCAGCAGACTTCCGGGAATAGGTTTCCTTGCGCTCACCGAACTCCACTTCCGGAAGATCAATATTTAGGCTGCCCATGGAAGTACTGGCCATTATACTGTAGCCAATGTCTTCAGCTGCAGGAAGATGGAGCTTAATTCTTCCATTAGAGGTGTCTGCTTTAATTTCCCCACTTTCCCTAAAGCGAGGCTCAATTGTAATGCTGCCGTTTGAAGTATCCCCATTGAAAATCTTTCCTTCACCCTGGATAAAAATACTTCCGTTGGAAGTATCGGCAATGAACTCATCGCCCTTGAGGTTTTTCATTTCAACACGCCCATTGGAGGTATCTCCCCGGAAAATTCTTCCGACCATATCCCGGAAAACAATCCGACCATTGGAAGTATCTCCTTCAACCTTATCGGCCCTGAGGCCTGCAACCTCAATCCTGCCATTGCTGGTGTCCAGGTTCAGGGTGTAAAGGTTTTTCCTGGGCAGACGGAGCCGGACATTGGCTACAATTTCTTTTTCACCAACCCGGAAAAAAAGACGGTTGCCTTCCTCCTGAATCTCCAGGCCCCGGTTCTTTTTATTTTCCGCTTTTTCTTCATTCTCCGCTCTAACCCTGGCCTCAATCTCCATCTCATATTCATCCCCATCAGCAGGAGAAATGTCTATGCTCCCGTTCCGTGGTTCCAAAACTATTTCCACATTCTCCGAAGAAAAGGCCCCGCTTCTCTTTTCGGTAAAAGAATATCCGCTTCCGATAGATCCTGTCGAAAAAGAATCCAGAAGGCTTTTGAGGAAAGTTCCCAGTCCCTCGGTTTCCCTCCCTATTTCACTTTTCCCTTTCTGCAGACCCTCCCGGGCTTCAGATATTCCTTTTTCCATTCCATCCTTAAAACCCTGGAAACCTTTTTTAAACTCTTTAGACCAGTCTTCGGTTTCACCTTGGACTCCTTCAGTTCTTTCATAAAGGGCTTCCAGAAGCTCGTTGGCTTCTTCCAGGGTTATTTTCCCCTCGTCCAGCATTTTTAAAATCATCAGTTTTTCGTCCTGCCTTGAACTCATGATTTACCTCCTTAAACCAGGCGAATTTCCATAAAAAAATTGTCATCCCTCACCCGAACCAGCACCATGGAACCGCAATACCTGAGTTCAGTAAAAAACCAGTGGGGAAGTTTCAGCATTCTCATTAATTCACGGGATTTAAAGTTAAAGGGTAATTTTTCGTTGATCCTGGCCTGAATTTTCGAACCGGAACTCAATTTAACCAGCCAGTACAGAATCCAGCAAACTGATTCCACCAGATCCTGGACTAGTGATAAAGGAATGGGGATTGTAATGCGACGTTTACCCGCGGAAAAACTTACTAAACAAAAAGAATTATACTTCCAGGGAGTCCGTGCCATAAAAGCACCCCTCTCACTCTACATAAATCTCAACGCTATCGTCACCGTCTTTAATGTCCACCAGTTTTCCTTCCTGTAGTTCATTGCTAACTGAACTCAGAAGGTCTTCGATATCAACGCCCTGTTCTTCCAGTTCTCTTTTTGCATCAGCAGGAACGAACTTGAGAGCAACTCTGGCCAGGGAAAGGGGGAGATTAACATTTACCTTTTCAACTCCACCCTCGCTGATACGGACTTTCAAGAGCCGGCGAGCTTTCTGGGGAACAGATTGGCTCTCGCCTCTTTCCAGTGTTGATAATAAATCGTCGGCCTCTTCAGGACTTACCTTGCCCTGGGCAAGCATTTCCAGGATTTTCTTTCTTTCTTCACTCACAAAAAACACCTCCTTTGATAATTTAAAGGTCTTTAAGCATTTTAACCGCTTCTTTTGAAGTAATCTCACCCTTATTCAGCATATCCAGTATATCGCGGCGCTTGGCACCGGTTTCATCTTCGGGGGCCGCCTGAACATCATACCCCATTGCCTTGATAACATTATCAAGTTTTGAGCGGACGGTTGGATAGGAGATTCCCAGCTCCCTTTCCACTTCCTTGATATTTCCTCTTGACTTGATAAATACTTCCACAAAACGCAGTTGCTCCTTCCCCAGGCGACAGAAACGGCATATCTCGAACTTCCCCTCCACTGCAGTCTGGCAGTAGGGACACTCCAGCCTGGTGACGTTCATTCCCTCATTACAAACCGGACATTTTCCTACAATCGGATTGGCCATTTTTCGTCCCCTCCTTTCATCCTTAATTATATTAAGGAAATATTTAATTTTCTTAATATAATTATAGGGCCCTTTCGGAACCCTGTCAAGGACTTTTATTAAATTTTTTAATATTTATATTAAAATTCTGTATTTAAACTATAATTTTTTTAATTCTGGAGATTTTCCTGGAGCCAGTCCTGGATTGCTGAGGCTGTTTTTTCATTAATCCCAGGAACTTTTTTCAGTTGGGAGATATTGGCCTGCCTAAGGGCGGCCAGAGAACCGAAATGATCGAGCAGGGCCTTCCTTTTCTGGGGCCCAATGCCTGGTATTTCTTCCAACAGGCTGTGGGTCATACTCCGCAGGCGCAGCCGGCGGTGGTAACCAAGGGCAAACCGGTGGGCTTCATCCCGGACCCGCTGCAGGAGCTGTAAACCCCGGTTTCCCAGGTCCAGCCGAAGAGATTCTCTCCTGCCCGGAAAAACAATCTCCTCTTCTTTTTTAGCCAGTCCAACCAGGGGAACCTTTTTAAACCCATACTTTTCCAGCATCAACCGGGCTCGATTAACCTGGCCTTTTCCTCCGTCAATTATTACCAGGTTGGGAATATCCCCTCCCTCTTTTTTCAGCCGCAGCAGGCGGCGCTCGAGAACCTCACCCATCATGGCCACGTCATTAGTTTCCTCTAAAGTTTTGATTTTAAACCGCCGGTACCTTTCCCCTGCTGGTCTTCCGTGAATAAAAACCACCATGGACCCCACTGCTTCCCTACCCCCGATATTGGATATATCATAGCCCTCAATAATTTCGGGAAATTCTTTGAGCCCCAGGGCTTTTTGCAGTTGCTGGAGATCCTTTTCTTCCTTTTTCCTTTTTTCTTCTTCCAGCAGGTTCTCCTGCTGGAGCTGGTGTTCAGCATTTTCCCGGGCCAGTTTCAGCAACCTTGCTTTTTTCCCCCTCTGGGGTACGGTAAGGATAACCCGGTGGCCCGCTTCTTCACTTAACCAGCTTCCAACTACGTCCTTTTCTTCAGGGGCATGGGGCAAAATGATTTCCCGGGGGGCATACCGGGAACCCAGGTAGTACTGTTGCATGAATGCAGTAATAATTGCTCCCGATAACCTTTCACCTGTACCTTCCAGGAAAAAATGTTCCCGGCCCAGGAGTCTTCCATGGCGGACCTGGAAAACCTGAATACAGGCCCGTTCTTCTTCACGGGCCAGACCAAGGATATCCTTTTCCTCGTCACCTTCCCAGACCACTTCCTGCTTTTCCCGGACTTTTTCCATGGCCTGGAGAGCATCCCGGTACTCGGCGGCCTGTTCATAATCCTGGCTACGGGCTGCCTCCTTCATCCCTTTCTCCACCTGTTTTAATAGTTCTTCCTGCCTGCCCTCGAGAAAGAGGATAACCTTTTCCACCCATTCCCGATATGCCTGGGGGTTAACAGCCCCAATGCAGGGCCCCAGGCACCTCTCAATGTGGTAGTTCAAACATGCCCTGTCCCAGGTCTCCCCCGCCACAATTTTCCGCTTGCAGGTCCGAAGGGGGAAAAGCCTGAGCAGCCACTTGAGAGTCCGATTTACAGCCTCGATGCTGGTATAAGGACCGAAATAGCGTGCTCCATCCCGCTGAAACTGGCGGGTTTTTAGGATGCGGGGATAGTCCTCTTGCAGGGTTATCTTCAGGTAGGGATAGGTTTTGTCATCTTTCAGCCTGATATTAAAGGGAGGCTGGTGTTTTTTGATCAGGTTGCTTTCCAGGATCATCGCTTCTACTTCATTGGAAGTCAGGTAGACTTCGAAATCCCCAATTCTTTCCTGGAGCATTTTTGTTCGGGGGGCATCTGCTCCCCTTTGGAAATAGGAACGAACCCTGTTACGAAGGGACTTGGCCTTCCCTACGTACAGAACTTCTCCGAGCTGGTCTTTTAAAATATATACTCCACTCTGGGCGGGCAGCCGCCCCAGTTTTTCCTTTAACACAATTTTCACCCCTGCACTCAACTCTATTCAACGGGTTGGAGGAAAACAGAAAAAGTTCCCCCGCAAATCATTCCTTCTTCTGCAGCAATGTCCTGGTCCAGTTCAAAATCAATCAGTTCAGTTTTATTAGTACCCATTAATTCCCGGGCCTTTTCGATAACCCGAGCTTCTCCGGCACCTCCTCCAACTGTTCCCACTACCCTGCCGTCCGGTTTAAAAAAAAGGCGGGAGCCTGCTCCCCGGGGAGTTGAACCCCTGGCCGAAACAACAGTTGCAAGGATGCCCCCTTTCTCCAGGGCAGGAAGAATTTCCTGCCACGGCGCAGACCTTTCTCTGCAGGGAATTTCCCGGATAATTTCAGCCGCAATGCTCACGGCAATTTCTGCCGGGGTTTCAGCACCAATATCCAGGCCGATGGGTGCATGGATTCTGCCAGTATTCTTAGGAGAGAAGCCTTCTTCTTTTAGTTTTTGCAGAACCTCATTTACCTTCCGCCTGCTTCCAATCATTCCGATATATGGGGCAGGTGTTTGCAGGGCTTCCCGGGCACATTCCAGGTCATGCCTGTGTCCCCGTGTTACAATAACCAGGAAATGCTCCTCTCCAGGTTGGAACTCCTGGAAAAAATCTATAAAATTCCGGGGCAGTACCTTTTCCGCTGCAGGGAATCTTTCTCGGGAGGCAAACTCCTTCCTGTCATCAACAACCCAGGTCCGGAGCCCAATTATGTCTCCAATACCGGCCAGGGGCCTGGCAATATGCCCCCCTCCCAGGATTACAAGCACGGGAACGGGTAAAATCAATTCACCGTAAATCCTGCCTCTTTCCAGTTCCCTTATCCCGGGTTTTCCCGATTTTAAGACTTCCTTTCGTAACTGGGGAGGAACAAAATCACAACCAGCCAGGATCTGCCCTTTTAGATCGTATAGACCCATACGGCCGGGTTCTGAGTCCAGGTCAATAAAAAGGAGCCCCTTTCCCCGATCTTTTTCCATTTTCCCGAGGCAGGAAAAAACCTCATCCACGGTTAATCCCCCTTTCCACAAATGTTGACTTTCTTTCTCCCCTGTGCAATAATGACTTTAAATTTAGGAACAGGTCAGGAGCAAAAAATGGGAAACAACTTTTTCCTTACAGGACCTCCCCGTCGGGGCAAATCTTCTTTAATCCTGGATTTCCTGCCTTCAATCAGCGGGCCTGTTGGCGGTTTCGTTGTCCAGCGCATGGTCCTCTCGGGAGAAACGGTTGCTTTCAGGCTGGCCGACCTCCAGCAGGAACCCTACCTTCTTACCCTCCCCTTCCGGGGCAGGGTTTCTGACCCCGTAATTTACCAGGAAAAAAACAATCCCCGCTGGACCCCTGTTTTGAGCACTTTTAACCAAAAAGGGACCAGGGCCCTGCAGAATGCCGCGCACTGCTCCCTGGTTATTATGGATGAACTGGGTATTTTTGAAGAAGAAGCCCTGCCTTTTCAGCGGGCTGTCCTGAAATGTCTGGGTTCTTCTCAACCCGTCCTGGGAGTTATAAAACAAAAATCCAGTCCCTTTCTGGACAGAGTCCGGGGGATTCTCGGGGAAAATATCTACAGGATCGGGAACCCGGAAACTACTCTCCGCCTCGAAAGATTCCTCCGGGAAAGGGGGCTTTTAAAAGAATGAAATGGACCGAATCCAGGCTGCGCTGGTACCTGGAAGCAGGAAAACGCTCAGAATATCCTCAGGTTTTCATAAAAAGAATAAAACCATACCTGCGAAAAGAAGATATTCTCCTGGATATTGGTTCAGGACCAGGACTCTTTTCTAGAGAACTGGCCTCCTCGGTAAAAAAAATCTACAACCTGGAACCAGCACCTCTTCCCCGCAAACATCTGGAAAAAATTGCGGAGAACTGCAGGAAAATCGAAGTCATCTCCGGTTTCTGGCCCCAGGAACTTCCCGGTTTAATCGTTGACGTTACCATCTCAGCCTTTTCCGGAGCAGTGGTTATGGCGGATAGGGAAAGTCTCCTTAAAATTGTGGATAAAACCCGCCGCTATATTTTTTTAATCGCTCCTGCGGGTCCGAAAGATTTCGGTGCGGGGCTGGAGAATGCAACTCCTCCCCTACCCTATGAGCATACAGAAGCATTCTTAAAAGAATTAAACCTTAAATTCCACACGGAATTGGTTTCCTTTGACTTCGGTCAGCCCGTGGCCGACATGGAAGAAGCGACAGCATTCCTCGCTCAGCAGCTGCGGATCTCTCACCGTAGAGCCAGAGAACACGCCGCAAGGATTGCCCGCCCTGACGGCAACGGGCTTTACCTTCCCAACCCCCGGCAAAGCGCATTGATAAGAATTGATATTGACTGAAGCCCCGCGGGGCTTTTTATTTTTTCGACCCAAAATCCCGGGCCACCATGGCTGCTCCCAGGGCTCCTCCGATATCCCCCAGTTTTGCAGGTAAAACCTGCAACCTCTCGGCATACCCCGGCATTAGATAATCTTCCATGGCCTCTTTAATCCGCGGCAGGAGCAGGTCCGCGGCAGTCATCACGCCCCCACCAAGAACAAAAGCCTGGGGATCGAGAATATGAGTCAGGTTGGTCAGTCCCAGCCCCAGAAAACGGGCCTGGCGGTCAATAATCTCAATTGAAGGCTGGTCACCTGCCTTGGCCCAGTTGGTTATTGTAGAGCCAGTTATTCCTTCTGGACTGGGTCCTTCAGGCCACCGCCCCTGTTCCAGGGCTTCCCGTCCCATCCTGGCCAGGGCCTTGCCCGAAGCAAGGGCCTCCAGGCAACCCTGATTGCCGCACCCACAGGTGGGCCCGGCTGGGTCGATTATCATGTGGCCGATTTCTCCCCCGGCTCCAAAAGCTCCACGGTACAGTTTTCCATCCAGGATCAGGCCACCGCCAATTCCCGTGCTGATAGTCATATAAATGAAGTTCTCAAAACCCTTCCCGGCTCCGAGGGTTTTCTCTCCCCAGGCTGCAACAAGGGCATCATTTTCCAGGTATATGGGTAAATCAAGTTTTTCGGAAAAAAGGTCTACAATAGCTACATTTTTCCAGCCCAGATTGGGAGCAAGGGTAACAACACCACGGGAGAAATCAATGGGTCCGGGAACACCAAGCCCCACTCCGGCAATCTCTACTTCCCCGACAGTCTTTTTTATCGATTCAACGATTCTTTCAACTACCTTGCGGGGACCTTCTTCGGCCCGGGTTTCTATACGGTCGCGTTTCAGGGTCAGACCATCGCTGCTAACCAGGGCCAGCATTACCTTGGTTCCACCAATATCAATACCGAGATATTTTTCCTGCATAACGGGTTAAACCTCCCTTCTTGAGCTCATTATAGCACCGGCGGGATTTCGGGTAAAGAAGTGGAGCGATTTATTTGTGAAACTCAAATCCCGGAATCCTCACCTTGCGTTCCACCCAGCTGAATAACTCGGAAAAAACCAGTACAATTGCCAGGTAAATCAAAGCAGCAAAGAGATAGGTCTGGAAATACTCATAATTGCGGCTGGCAACGAAGCGGGCCTGGGCCATCAGTTCGGGGGTTCCAATAATATAGGCAAGGGAAGTATATTTCAAGAGGTAAATAAATTCATTGGTCCAGGGAGGAATAACTCGCCGCAGAGCCTGGGGCATAATTATTGAAATAACCCCCTGCCACCGACTCATGCCCATGGAAAGAGCTGCCTGCATCTGCCCGCTGGGAATGGACTGGATGGCACCCCGGAGATATTCCGCCTGGTAGGCTCCGCTGTTAACGGAAAAAGCAATAACAGCCGCCTCCAGGGGAGAAAGCCGGATCCCATATGGGGGAAGACCGAAGTAGATGATAAAAATCTGGACCAGCATAGGGGTTCCCCTGATTATTTCGATAAAAGCAGTGCAGAGCCAGCGAACGGGTTTCCAGCCATAAACCTTTCCCAGGGCCAGAATTAGGCCCAGGGCCAGGCCAAAAACAATGGACAAAAGGGTTAGCTGAATTGTGACCTGCAGGCCATCCAGCATTGGAGACCAGGACTGCTGAATTACATCCCAGAAGGTCATTTTTCCCCCTCCTCCCCGAACAGGCCACTAAGCCGGGAAAGGAATTCCCCTGTTCTTTCAACCCGGGGTTTGCTGAAAAGCTGAGCGGGTGGACCCTGTTCTACAATAACTCCACCCTCCATGAAAATCACCTCGTCAGCCACCGAACGGGCAAAACCCATTTCATGACTTACTACCAGCATGGTCATACCCTGGTTGGCAAGTTTTTTCATGACCTGGAGCACCTCGCCGATCAGTTCAGGGTCGAGGGCAGACGTCGGCTCATCAAATAAAATTAGCTGGGGATCCATTGCCAGCGCCCGGGCAATGGCAACTCTCTGCTTCTG
The DNA here is from genome assembly GCA_003551665.1 of Halobacteroidaceae bacterium. Lineage (GTDB taxonomy): Bacteria > Bacillota > Halanaerobiia > B1SED10-174 > B1SED10-174 > T1SED10-26. The sequence goes on along the minus strand of PUNE01000129.1, from coordinate 119,642 downwards.
ACCCCCGGATAGCTGGGCCGGGTAGGACGAAGCCTTATCTTCAAGCCCTACCTGTTTCAACTCCTGCATGGCTTTTTCCCGGGCTTTTTTTCTTTCCATTCCCTTGACCTTGGTCAGTCCAATACTGACATTACCCAGGGCAGTCAGGTGATTGAAAAGGCTAAAGTCCTGGAAAACAAACCCTATTTTTTGCCGAAGTAGATTCACCTTTTTGCTGGCAGTGATTTCATCCTCCAGCAGCCAGATTTTCCCCGATTCAGGAGGGGTAAGCATATTAATACAGGTAAGCAGGGTGCTTTTCCCGGTTCCGCTGGGCCCGATTAAAATTTTGGTTTCCCCGCGGCGGATTCCCATGGAAACACCCCGCAAAACGTGGTTGTCGCCAAAACTCTTGTGAACATCTTCCATTCGCAGTACAGTATCTCTGTCCTTGGTCATCGGGCACGCTCCTCTACGCCAATACCGGGAACACGGAGCTTTTTCTCCAGCCTTCCCAGGGTATTGTTGCTAAGCAGGGTCAATATGAGGTAAATAGCAGCAATGGTAAGGTAAATCAGCAGGGGTTCTCGAGTAGCTACAATAATATACCTTCCCTGGCGAACAAGCTCAACAACCCCCAGGGCAAAAGCCATCGAGGTATCCTTGAGAACAATGGTCAGCTCATTTGTCCAGGGGGGAATTGCCAGGCGAAGAGCCTGGGGCATAATAATATGGCGGAAAGCCCTCAGCCGGTTCATGCCCATGGAAAGGGCTGCCCTGAACTGATTTTCCGAAATTGAAAGAATTGCCCCCCGGAATATCTGGGACTGGTAGGCCGAACTCCGGAGTCCAACCCCCAGAACAGCGGCAGTAAAGGGAGGCAGTCGAATCCCAATAGTGGGAAGACCATAAAACAATAAAAAAAGCGTAACCAAAAGGGGGATACTCCGCAGCACCCTCTCATAGGCCGAGGCCAGAAAACGGAAAGGTTGGGGCGCGAAGATCTGGAGGAATGAAATCGGAATGGCAACCGCCAGACCCAGCCCCAACCCCAACACCGTGAGTTGAATTGTAACCTTGGTCCCCGTCCAGAGAGCCGGGAGCGAATCCCAGACTAACTGGAGTTTTTCGATGATCGATCCCTTCCTCTCCTATTTTTTTACAGGATTCCTGGCTTTACTGGAAATACTTGTCTATCAATTCACCCATCCGCCCAGAATCAATTACTCTCTGCAGGCCTTCATTTAACTTTTCCAGGAGTTCTTCGTTGCCGCGATCAACTGCAATCCCATATTCTTCGTGGGTTATTATTTCTCCTACCAGCACGAGGGGCCGACCTTCGACAAACCTCTCCGCAACCGGTCGATCAAGAACAAGGGCCTCTACATTTTCATTAACCAGATCTTCAATGGCCAGGTCAAAGGTTTCATACCTTACAACCTGCCCGGTTAGGATATCACGGTCATATAACCTTTCAGTTACCCAGAGATCTCCCGTTGTCCCGGTCTGGGCACCAATTCTATTGTCCCCAAATAAAACTGTCAGGTCATAACCCAGGTCTTCCTTAACAATAACGCTCTGATTGGCTACATAATAAGGATCGGAAAAGCTGACGGCCTGCTTGCGTTCTTCAGTTATGGTCATTGCAGCAATAACTATATCAATAGTTCCTGTCCTGAGACCAGGAATCAGGGAATCAAAGCTAATATCTCGGAATTCAATTTCAAAGTCCATTTCTTCGGCAATAGCCCGCATCAGGTCCATGTCAAAGCCAACAAATTCTCCATCTTCAATATACTCAAAAGGTGGAAAATCTGCACTGGTACCCACAACATAAGTCTGAGCAAAAACCTGTCCACTAAAACCAATTACCAGGGCCAAAACCAAAACCAGATACCACAACTTTCTCAAGAAAACCCCTCCTTAATATTTTTTTATCACTTTAACCAATAATATATTTTGACAAAATTTCCCCTATTCCTGCCTCCGCGCAAGCAATTTCCAGAGGAACGGCTGATGTTTTAAGTTGGTGATAAAAATCTTCTCCACCAGGCCTTCACGCATCAGGATCGTTCCAATTCTTCGCGCCTCATTCTCCTGCCATAAACCCCGGATTCCATTTAAAACCACATTAACCCGCTTTCCCCTGAGCCGGGGCAAATAGGATTCAGCATGGAGCAGTAAATTCGAAATATGCTCCCCCTCGATTAATTCACCTTCCTTCCAACCCAGGTATTTACGGGCAAGTTCGGCCCGGTGAAAAACCTCCCCGGAAAAGGGCCGGCCCAGGGCCCAGGCTCCAACTACCAGGAAAATCATCCCGGGCGGTTCAGGCAAAACAGGCTCGTAACTTGCAGGAAACTTAAAAGGCAGCCCCCGCGCCCCATCCGCTTCTACCAGAACCCGGTCCGCCCCTGAACGCAAAAGATCGGAAATGGCCTCAGGTTCAAGTCCAACTAACTTGCCTGCCTCCCACCCTGCTGCCACCTGGATCATGAAATGGTCCTGCAAAAGCTTCTCGGCCTCTGCAGCCCTCTTTGCCCTGTCCCCTTCCACCAGGAGGGGAATTTCCTCTAACGCCAGGGGGAAAACCTTCGTGGTAGTAGAAAAAACCACCTTTTCTCCCCAGCGGGAAATACATTCCCCGAAATAAGTTAAAAGGGAGGTTTTTCCCCCGGACCCAATGAAGGAAATGATGGTCTCAACAGTATCTTTAAACATTTCTTTTCTCCTCCAGGAAAAGCAGGGCTTCCAGCACACCTCCTGCAATGGTCCGGGCTTTATCCGAAATGGTGAAACAGTACTCCCTTACTCCCCGGGGATCAATATCTCCCAGTTTCATTCCTTTTTCCACCTTCAGACCGGGATAAATTAAACCCCTGATAACACCCGAAATTTGAGCGGTAACCATGTCCTGTTTTTCAATGGCCCCAATTTCCTCTCCTGCCTGGACCCGATCCCCGATTTCCCAGAAAGGAACAAATTCCCCCCCGGAAGGAGCCCTTAAAACCCTTTCCCATGTGTAACCCTGGATATCACCGGGTTCCCCTGTATTGGGAGTTGCAATGCCCTGAAAATAAATCCTTCCCAGGTGATGTCCCCGCTGGGTTTCAATTACGGCGTGCACATCCTCCGGAGCCCGGAAACCCGGCCCAAGGGCAATTACAACAGGGGCTTCTCCCCAGTAGGTCTCAGTTTTTTCTTTGGCCAGGGTAGCATCAACCACGGCCCGGGGATTTAATTCCCTGATATTTTCCTCGCTGAAAGGCCGGGGATACACGGGAATATATCCCTGCTCCAGAACATCCGTAAATTTTTCGGGATCCTCAACCCGCCGGGCTGTAACATCTTCAACAGTATGTTCCCCCGTAAAAACAGCCTGGGCATAGGAAACTCCCCGGCGTACAGCGTGGGGTTGAGGAAGGTCACTAAGCACAACAGAAATTCCTGCCCGGAAAAGCTTGTGAGCCGTTCCCGAGGCCATCTCACCGGCTCCTTTGATTAAAACCAGTCTTTTTTTCATTCCCCTTCCCTCCTGTAACGGAAGTACTCTTCGGGACAGTCCAGGTCAATTATAATACCGGGATCGTTCAATTCCAGAAATAAAACCTTTTCCTTGTGTCGGTCAATAAGGGGCCGTAAACCTTGGGGACTGTCAGGCATCTCCCAGATTTCGTCCAGAAAAACCGTTGACAGCAAAACCGGATGCCCCCGCTGATTCTGGTAAACGGGAATGATGATGTTCTTTTCACCCTCCCGGAAAACCCGTGCCAGGCAACCATAGACTTGGGGGGAGATCATTGGTTGATCAGCAAGAGCAACAAAAAACCCATCAACCTCGGGAGGCAAAGCAGCGAGTCCCGTTTTTACCGAAGTGATCATCCCCCGGGAATAATCCGGATTTTCATGAACCTCCAGGCGGGGGTCAGAATATTTGTCCAGGTTTTCCCGAACTAGTTCTGCCCCTGCTCCTATCACCACCCTAACTGGTCCATCAATTTCTCTGCAGGCCAGAATATTTTCCAGGCTGGCCTGAACCAGGGTCAAACCTTCTTTCCAGGGCAGGATCTGTTTTAGTTTTTTCATTCGACGGGCTTCTCCAGCAGCAAGTAAAATTGCTGCAAGCATTCTTCCACCCCCTGTCCCCGGTGAAAAAAAAGGAGGGGTTTCCCCCTCCTTTTCCTGTTATTCGATGAAAATAAAATAAAGGATGAAGAGAGCACCAAGGGTGTAGACCAGGGGGTGCACCTCTTTGCTCCGGCCTGTGAAAAGCTTGATAATCGGGAAGAAAATAAAGCCAAGAGCTATCCCATGGGAGATTGAGTAGGCCAGCGGCATGGTAATCATGCAGATAAATGCTGGCAATACCTCGGTATAATCGTCCCAGTCAATTTTCAGGATGTTGCTCATCATCATTGTCCCAACTATGACCAGGGCTGGAGCAGTTGCAGCGCCAGGAACAATCCCCACCAGGGGCATGAAGAAAATTGATAGAAGGAAAAGGAACGCCGTTACCAGCCCGGTTAATCCCGTCCTTCCACCTTCAGCAACACCTGAAGCTGATTCAATATAGGTAGTAACCGTAGATGTTCCGAAAATCGCACCACCGGTGGTTCCAATGGCGTCAGCCAGGAGAGCCCGGTTGGCCTTGGGCAGATTTCCTTCTTCGTCCAGATAACCGGCCTGGGTGCTGACTCCAACCAGGGTTCCTGCAGTATCGAAGAGGTCGACAAAGAGGAAGGCAATGATTACACCGATCAAGCCAATATCAATGGCTCCCCGGACATCCAGCTGGCCAAAAACCAGTCCCCAGCTGGAAAAGTCAGGGGGAGCAAAAATGCCTTCAAAAGGTGGAGTAACTCCAATTCCCGGTAGTGCTCCAAATACCGTTGCCGCAAGAATACCCCAAAGCAGTGAACCCTTGACCTTCAGGGCATAGAGAATTCCGATTACAATGGTCCCAAATATGGCAACAAGGGGAGGCCCTGAAGCAAGATCTCCAATGGTAACCATTGTCGCCTCATAGCCAACGATAATCTCAGCATTCTGCAGACCAATAAAAGCAATAAAAAGACCAATACCTGCACTGATGGCTGCTTTCAGGCTCATGGGGATGCTGTTGACAATCATCTGCCGGACAGGTGTTATGCTGAGGATTATAAACAGGATACCTTCCAGGAAGATAATACCCAGGGCTACCTGCCAGGGCACACCCATTCCAATAACTACCGTATAGGCAAAAAAGGCGTTCAGGCCCATCCCTGAAGCCAGGGCAAAGGGATAGTTGGTTAAAAAGGCCATGGCAACCGTTCCCAGGATTATACCGGCAATTGTAGCCATGAAAACGCCTTCCCAGGGCATACCGGCATCAGCTAAAATACTGGGGTTAACAAAGATAATATAGGCCATAGTCATAAAAGTAGTAATACCGGCAATTATTTCCGTCTTGAGGTTGGTTTTATTGGCCTTTAACTGAAACTGGCGTTCAATAAAGTCCATAAAATAAGTACCTCCTTTTACAGTAATGTGGCAATTAACCTATGGAAAAAACTGTCTCTTTTTCTCTCTTACCACCTCCCTTTAATCTACTACCAGTTCTACCGGTTGAAAATTGAGGCTATCAAAGAGGCCGCGGTCAGTAAGCTTTAGCTCGGGGATAACTGGAAGAGCCAGAAAACTAAGGGCCATTGTTGGATTTTCCACCACAATTCCCATTTCCTCTGCCTCCTGATTTAATCTTTCCATGCGGCGGGCAACTTCAGCAATCGGTTCATCGCTCATCAGCCCTGCAATGGGCAGGGGAACAGAAGCTTTCACCTGGCCATCGGCAACCAGTACAATGCCTCCTCCCATTTTTTCAATTTCCCTGACGGCCATCAACATTGAAAAATCATCAACTCCAGCAACGATAATGTGGTGGGAATCATGGGCTACTGAAGCAGCAAGAGCACCCTTCCTGAGACCAAGACCGGCCAGTAAACCCAGACCGATATTACCGGAAGCATGGTGTCTTTCCACAACGGAAAGTTTTACCAGTCCCTCCTCTAATATATTCGCAATCTGTCCCTCTTTCACCTCTAGCGCTTTAATTAAATGGCGGGTAGTTATCTGACCAGGAACCATCTCTATCACCCGAAACCTCTTTCCGGAAGGGAGTTTAAAGACACCTTCCCCCAGGGGGGCAATTTTAACCGAATTCCTGATTTTATCATCCCCGGAAGATTTATGAACCGGGAAAAGGGCATTCCCGTCTTTTGCAACAAGCCTCCCATCTTTGTAAACCTTCCGGGCCTGGAATCTTTCCAAATCTTTTAGAACAACCAGGTCTGCCCTGTAACCCGGGGCAATTGCTCCCAGGTCCCGGGCCCCAAAAGCACAGGCGGGGTTAAGGGTAGCCAGGCGGAGAGCAAGCAGGGGATCAAGTCCCTCCTTTACTGCAAGCTGCAGAAGATAATTGATGTGCCCCTGCCGCAGTAGATCTTCGGGATGCCGGTCATCAGTGGAAAGGATGAACCTGTCCCTGTTTTTTGCATCAAGGGCCCGCAGAGTTTCCCGCAGGTTATGGGCTCCGGACGCCTCGCGGACCATAACATACATGCCAGCAGCGACCTTTTTTCGAGCTTCTTCCCTGGTTAGAACTTCATGGTCTGCCCTGATATCCCCGAGGAGATAGGCATTCAGTTCCATTCCTGTTACTCCCGGGGCGTGCCCGTCCTTGAAAATACCTGAAAAAGCATTCAACTTTGCCCAGATTTTTTCATCGCCATTAATTACGCCCGGATAATTCATTACTTCCCCCAGGCCATAAACACTTTCTTTCCCCTTGAACTCCAGGAGTTCTTCCATTTCCAGGACAGCACCCGGGGTTTCAAAGGGTGAGGCCGGGACACAGGAAGGGAGCATCAGGTTAAAATTCCAGGGGTAGAGCCGCCCTTCTTCCAGCATGTACTGTATCCCCTCTTTACCGGCAACATTGGCAATTTCGTGGGGATCAGCATAAAGAGAAGTCGTTCCCAGTGGGATCACCCGCCTGGCAAATTCTCCCACGCTTACCAGTGAACTTTCCACGTGGAGGTGGCCGTCAAAAAAGCCGGGGACCAGAATTCCTCCCTCTAGATCAACTTCTTCTTTCCCCCGGTAGTCTCCGATCCCCAGAATTGTTCCCCGGGAAACTGCCACCCTGTCCTCGATCAGTTCCCCATTGAATACATCTGCCACCTTTCCATTTTTAAAAACCAAATCCGCTCTCTCATCCCCACGGGCCTGGGCCAGTAGTTTTTCTTTCATATGGAACCCTCCCTCCTGGTTCCCCACTGCTCAAAGTGGGAAGGCTTTTAAAATTCAGGATTTTTCCTCTACCCGTTCCATCTGCAAACAATACACTGGACAGATGGTTGTACAGAAACCACAGCCAACACATTCTTCCTCATCAATCTGGGGTACCCGGTCCTCGCTCATGGTAATGGCCTGGTGCCCACCGTCATTACAGGCAATATAACAGCGCCCGCAATTAATACACCTGTCCTCATCAACCCTGGAAACAACCTTGTGGTTCCGGGAAAGAGAATTGTGGTCAACAAGGTTCGGCAGGGCCTTACCCACTATTTCCTCTACCGAGGAAAAGTTCATTTCTTCCATGTAATTGCCCAGACCTTCCTTCAGGTCTTTAACAAGTTCAAACCCGTACTGCATTGCGGCAGTGCAGACCTGGAGGTTTCTTGCTCCCAAAAGTAGAAACTCAACGGCGTCCCGCCAGGTGGTTATGCCTCCGGAAGCAGTAATTGGGATACCAACATCCCGGGCTATTTCAGCAACACAGCGTAGGGCTACAGGCTTAATGGCCAGCCCGGAAACTCCCCCAATGGTGGATTTATCCAGGACCCTGGGCTGGGGAACAAAGTCGTGAATATCAACACCAATAATCCCTTTGACTGTATTTATTGCACAGACCCCATCGGCTCCACTCTTTTTGACCGCCTGGGCAGCAACAGTAATATCAGCAATCTGTGGAGTAAGCTTGATTACTACAGGAACCCTTCTGGCTGCTTCCTTGACCCAGCGGGCAGTTCTTTCAACCAGGTCAGGGTTCTGCCCGATTGTACTGCCCATTCCCCTTTCCGGCATTCCATGGGGGCAAGAAAAACTGCATTCAATCAGGTCAACTCCTGCTGTCTCCAGGCGCTGAACCAATTCCTGCCAGTGTTCTTTAGCCTGCCCCATAATGCTGGCTGCAACAACCCGATCCGGGAATTCCTTCTTCAATGCCCGGACCCTTTTTTCCACAACATCTATGTGGTAGTGAGAGATCAGGTCAATATTTTGCAGTGCTGCCAGACGCTTCCCATCATAATCAAGACCGGTCATCATGGGGTAGACCAGGCTGACATCTTCTGTTTCCACCGAGGTGGTCTTTAGAACAGCCCCTCCCCACCCCGCCTCAAAAGCCCGGGCAACCATTTCTTCTTTATCAGTTGTGGGGGCAGCGGCAAGAACGAAAGGATTCGGATACCTTATTCCGCAAAATTCAAGAGATAGATCGGTCACGGTTTACACCCCTCTTTCTTTCTGTTCCCTGAAGAAAACCATTATTTTTTCTGCGGCTTCTTTTCCCCCCGCTACTGCCTGAACTACCGTAGCATCTCCGCCGGCCGCGTCGCCAGCAAAAAAGACTTGCTCCTGGTCCTGAAGTTTTTCCACGAGGGGATTCTCCATCTGTCCCAGGGCAGTAATTATCAACCCGGCAGGGAAAACAAATTCGCTTCCTTCAAGGGGAACAGGCCTGGGCCGCCTGCCCTCTTTTTCCCGGACCAGCCGGGTTGGGACCATTTTCATAGCTTCAACTTTGTCCCTGCCCACTATTTCCACGGGAGCTGTCTGCAGCATGAATTCCACCCCGCTATCGATGGCCTTCCGAATTTCGGCTTTCCAGGCGGGCATTTCTTCCCAGGAACGGCGGTAGACAACGATGCTCCTCTCAGCACCGGCTTCTTTTGCAGCAAGGGCAGCATCCATGGCGGTATTTCCACCACCAATTATCAGGACAACCTTTCCCTCGGGGGAGGGAACTCCATTTTCCCCTGTGTTATGGGCTTTAAGGAATTTAACTGCATCAACAGTTCCTTCCAGTTCAGCCCCTTTAATTCTCAAAGAAGCACCATCTCCGAGCCCGCAGCAGACCAGGAGGGCATCGTAATCTTTTAGCAGTTCTTCTACCTGAATATCCACCCCTATCCGGGTATTGAAATTTACACTGTTGAGGTGTTTTTCTATCTCTTTTGTTTCTTTTTCCAGGATTTCCCGGGAAAGGCGCCATTCGGGGATGCCCCAGTACGGTGTCCCGCCAGGGCGATCTCCTGCTTCAAACAGATCAACCCGGTGTCCGGCCCGAGCCAGGCGGTAGGCACCACTCATTCCCGCCGGCCCCGCCCCGATTACAGCAATTTTTCGGGGATCATCGGTCAGTTCCTCCTCCGGGTAGTCGATATCCCCGCCTTCTTCAACTGCATAGCCCTGCAGCTGCCCGATGAAAACAGACCGACTGACCTGGTTTTTATTGCAGTTTTCCTGGCAGAGCTCTTCCACCGGGCAAACTGCTGCACAGGTAGCAGAAAAAATATTCTTATCGTAAAGGACCCTTTTGGCTCCCTTTATATCGCCTGTTTTAATCTTGAAAATAAAACCGGGAATATCTATTCCTGCAGGGCAGTTCTCCTGGCAGGGAGCCTGGTGGCACTTCAGGCAGCCGGCCGCCTCAAATAGGGCGGCTTCTTTGCTCAGCTTCTTTTCTTCAGCCATTAATAATCCTCCTATCTTCCTCAAATTTTTGGCTATTTCCCCCCGGACTTAATGTCACTGCTCTCCACCGGAAGCCTGGTTACAAGCTTTCCTGTAATATTATAGATGGCATTAACCACCGCCGGCGCAACCGGGCCACCGGGGAGTTCAGCCATCCCCTTGGCTCCGAATGGCCCTTCCGGGTGGTTATCCTCTACCACCAGGGGAACAACAATGGGCATGTCCCTGGCCCGCAAAAGTTTCAATTTTGCCAGGTTGTTTTGGACCGGTAACCCATCTTTTAGGAAATAGTTTTCTCCAAGAACATAGCCCAGGCCCATGGCAACTCCTCCATGGATCTGGCTTTCCACTCCCTGGGGGCTAACCTGACGCCCCACATCATGAGCTGCAAAAATCTTGTGCACCTTTATCTTACCTTTCTCCTCATTAACCTCGACAATTACACCATGGGCACCAAAACAGTAGGCAAAATGGAGGTGATTCTTATCAAGGGCTTCGGGCTTTGCCGGAAGATCCTCCTCGGAGAGGGGATGGGTTTCGGGAGGCTGGTAATAATAATCATGGCGCATATTGGGCATCAACTCCCCCAGCTCCTTTAGGGTCATTACTTCCTCCCCGCTTGACTTTTTAATGAATCTCCGGCCATCAAGTTCCAGTTCCCCGGGCTCAATTCCCCGGTTGGCTCCAACCTTTTGCAGTAGTTTTTCCCTGTATTCCCTGGCACAGCCCGCAACAGAATTTCCACTTAAAAAAACCATCCGGGAGGCCGTCGTAACCCCTACATCTGGAGTAAGGGCAGAATCTGCTGACACAACCTTGATGTCCCGGTAATAGCAGTTTAATACCTCTGAGGCGATCTGGGCCATGGCCGTATCCGAACCCTGCCCGGAATCAACACAGCCGACGAAAAGGGTCAGGGTTCCATCGGAATTAAGCTGTAGCCCGGAACCGGTTTTTTCCGGTAAACCCGCTCCCATCCCCACATTCTTATATCCTCCCGCAATACCAATCCCGATTCTCCCCCCAATTACCGGTTCGGGAAGTTTTTCCTTTTCCAGAGCATCTTTTACCCTGTTCAAACATTCCCTGAAACCAACTCCCCCACCCAGAATATGGCCGGTAATAGTTGCTTCTCCTTCCTGCAGAGCATTTTTAAGCCGGAACTCCAGGGGATCCATCTTCAACTCCCGGGCCAGGCGATCCATCTGCAGTTCTGCACCAAAGTTTACCTGAGGACTGCCGAACCCACGGAAGGCACCACCCGGAGTATTATTGGTATAAACGGAATAGGTTTGGACCAGGACATTGGGAACAACATAGGGACCCAGGGCAAAAGCAGTATGTCTTAGGGCCACGGGCTCACCCAACGAGGCATAGGCTCCAGTGTCGCTATAAATTTTTACCTCTCCAGCAACAATTTCCCCTTCCCTGTTTACTCCTGTTCGATAAAACATACGAGTTGCGTGGCGCTTGGTGGACATCCTTATGGTTTCTTCTCGAGAAAGAATAATTTTAACCGGTCTCCCTGTTACCATGGCCCCCAGGGCACAGTGGATCTGGACAGTGGGTTCCTCTCTGCCACCAAAAGCACCACCGGTTTTTGTGGTTATAACTCTGACTTCTTCCGGGGAAAGATTCAAACTGGAAGCAATCATTTCCCGGAACTGGTGGGCTCCCTGGTTGGGGCACCAGACGGTAAGCAGTCCCTCCCGGTATTCGGCAAGCCCACCGTCAGGTTCCAGGTAGGCGTGCTCACCGAAGGGTGTCGAATATTCCCCCTCAACTACAATATCTGCTTTCCGCATTGCTTCTTCAGGATTGCCCTTCCTTATTTTCATCTCCGTAAGGATATTACCCTCGTCGTGGATTTTTTCTGCATCATCCTTCAGAGAATCTTCTGGACTGTAGTAGGCGGGAAGTTTTTCATATATCACCCGCACCCGGGAAGCACCCTCCCGGGCAGCCTCTTCATTTTCCGCAAGGACCAGAGCAACGGGATCCCCGGTAAAACGGACCCGGTCACCGGCCAGTACCGGCTGATGGGGAATTTTCAGGCCAAAAGCATTCCGCCCAGGAATATCTTTTGCAGTTAGGACCCGGACAACCCCACGAACCTGCAGGGCTTCTTCTGTGTCCACCTGCACAACCCGGGCATGGGGTTCTGAACTTAAGTGCAGTTTTCCATAAAGCATTTTGTCCCGAAAAAGGTCGTCAACGAAGAAAGGTTCCCCTCGGGCTTTGGCCACGGCATCATTTTTTATGATATTCTCCCCGACCCGGGCAATTATGTCCTGTTCTTCTTCTCTCCTTTTTTCCCGTAGATAGCGGGCTGCAAGCCCGACAGCATCAACAATCTTAATATACCCGGTGCAGCGGCAGAGGTTTCCCTGCAGGGCCTTTTTTATCTCCTCCTCGCCGGGATCGGGGTCACGGTCAAGTAGGGCTTTCGAGGACATGATCATTCCCGGCGTGCAGAAACCACACTGAATGGCCCCTGCTTCTGCAAAAGCCACCTGCAGGGGGTGCAGTTCCCCGTTTCGAGCCAGGCCCTCAATGGTTTCCACGCTGCTTTTTCCCAGGGTTTTAACCTTCAAGCGGCAGGCCAGGCGGGCTTTACCATCTACAATAACCGTGCAGGCTCCACAGTGCCCTTCCGAGCAACCGTCCTTGCAGCCCAGGAGTTTTAATTCCTCGCGCAGGTACTCCAGGAGTGTTCTATCATCCCCCTCGGGTATTAGGTATTCAGTCCCGTTAATTTTTACCAGGTTCTCAGCGGGCAATTCAATCACCTTCTTTAGGAATTTTCTTATCCCGGGCCTGCATTGCAGATAGGAGTCGGTCAGGAGTTACCGGGATCTGGAAAAACCTGATCCCCGTTGCATTATAGATGGCATTTGTAATCGCTGGAGCGGCGGGCAGGAGCGCAGGTTCACCGATCCCCTTGGCACCATATGGACCGGCTGCATCTCCGCTTTCTACTGGCACGGTTTCCATTTCTGGCATATCCATTGAAGTAGGAACCAGGTAGGTTGAAAGATCGGCGTTAATGGTTATACCTTCTTGAATTACCTGCTTTTCCATCAGGGCCATACCCAGACCCATGACCGTTCCACCCTCGCTCTGTCCTTCCAGGCCCGTAAGGTTGATTACTCTACCCACATCGGGAGCGGCAACAACCCTGAGAACCCTGGTTTCTCCTGTATATTTGTCGATTTCGACCTCGGCGATATGGGTATTGAAGGTATAGGCAACATAAACAAGATCTCCCTGCCCCGTAGCCGGATCGGGCACATCAGTCCTGGGGAAATAACACCCTTCAGCCTGGAGGGGGTCTCCTTTTTCCCGGGCAATCCTGGCCAGTTCACCTAGAGAAATGCGGGTTTCGGTTCCCTGCAGGATCACCTCCCCGTCCCTTACCAAAAACTGGGGGTGATGCTTGGCCAGTTCCAAAGAAGCCCTGTGGTAAATTTTCCCCAGGAGTTCCTCGGCAGCAAGTTTGGCCGCATTTCCGGAGAAAATGGTCTGGCGTGTTGCAGAAGTCGAGCCTGCATTCCGGGTAGTGTGGGTATCACCCGGAGCCATTTCCACAAGGTCCAGGGGAATATCCAGAACCTCAGCCACTATCTGGCAGACAATGGTTAAAACCCCCTGCCCTACATCTGCAGCAGCAGATCGGACCAGGATTTTCCCCTCATCAGTAACCTCCAGGTCAGCAATGGAATGATCGGGAAATCCTTCTCCGTAACCGCAGCCAAACATGGAAGAGGCAACACCAACTCCCCGAAGCTTTCCATCAACCTCCCTGGAAGTCTGCCCGGGTTGGTAGCCAAAGGCTTGGGCTGCTTTTTCTAATGTTTCCCTGATGCCAACGCTGGTAGTCAGAACCTGGCCGTTGGGAGTAATTGAGCCCAGTTCATAAGCATTCTTGCGGCGTAATTCTACGGGGTCCATTCCCAGCTCAGCAGCAATACAATCCATCTGGGTTTCATAGGCAAAGGCAGCCTGGGTAGCACCAAAACCCCTCATGGCACCGGCATAGGTATTATTGGTATAAACTGTGTAGGAAACTCCCTTCAGGTGGGGAACATTGTAAGGACCTGTGCACATGTAGAGAGCCTGGTGGACTACCGCAGATCCCGTTGAAGCATAGGCCCCTGTATCTCCAATGACTTCTGCCTCCCAGGCAGTTATTGTTCCATCGTTTTTGACCCCGGTCCTGTAGCGGAATATTATCGGATGGCGCTTATTCTGAGTTATCATCAGTTCTTCCCGGGTCATTTCCAGTTTGACCGGCCTGCCCGTTAATATGGCCATAAGGGCAATAATTATGTGGACGGAAACATCCTCGCGCTTACCAAAAGCTCCTCCGATGGCTGGCTGAATAATCTGAACCTGTTCAGTCTTAAGGTTAAGAGCCTGGGCCACGTCGGCCTGGATATCATGCAGCCATTGGGTTGCAGCCCACATGGTGCAAACCCCGCTCTCCTTATCATACCTGGCCACCCCGGCTTCCGGCTGCAGGGCAACGTGTTCCAGGTGAGGTGTTCGAATTTCATTTTCTACTACATGGTCTGCTTCGGCAAAACCTTTTTCCATGTCCCCCCTTTCCAACCGGTGGGAACAAAGCAGGTTTCCGGGGTTAAGTCCCGGTTCACAGTTTTCTTCCCGCGGTTCGTGGATATAGGTGGTATCCTTTTCCATTGCCTGGAGAGGATCAGAAATTACCGGCAGGGGCTCATAATCGACCTCGATAAGCTCCAGGGCCTGGCGGGCAATACTTTCTGTTTCGGCAGCCACTATTGCCAGGGCATCCCCCATGTAGCGGGTTTTTTCGCGCACCAGCACTTCCTGGTCTTTAAAAATCATGCCGAAATTTTTTACCCAGGGTACGTCTTCTGCGGTGATGGCCATAACCACACCGGGCATGTTACGGGCTTGACTGACATCAATGGATTTGATCCGGGCATGGGGGTGAGGAGCACGCAGGACCTTTAGATGTACCATGTCGTCCAGGTAATAGTCAGCGGAGTAAAGGGCCTTCCCCGTCACCTTGTCCCGGGCATCAACCCGGTCAACTCTTTTCCCAACAAATTTATTCCGCATGCTCTTCCCTCCCTTCGCTGACAGTTTCAATGGCCTCAACAATCTTCTTGTAGCCTGTACACCGGCAAATGTTCCCGGCAATCCCTTCCTTGATTTCATCCCGACTGGGGTGGGGATTCTTTTCCAGGAGGGACTGGGCGGACAAAAGAATGCCTGGAGTACAGTAACCGCACTGAACTGCTCCCTTTTTTATGAACGCTTCCTGCAGGGGATGTAGTTTGCCCTCTGGAGCAAGGCCTTCTATGGTCACAATTTCTCGCCCATTGGCCTGAGGAGCAAGGACCAGGCAGGAATTAACTGTCTTTCCATCCATGATTACGGTACAGGTCCCGCATTCGCCCTTGCCGCAACCCTCCTTGGTTCCCACGAGCCTGAGTTCATCCCTTAAAAGGTCAATTAGGCGGGTGGCAGCTTCAACTTCCCTCGTATACTCTTTTCCGTTTACCTTCAGGGTCACCCTGACCTCAGCCATTTGCACTCACCCCTTTTTGGGAGAGAATTTCCTGCAAGCCCTTGCGGAGAAGATTACCCAGGACCCGGGACCTGTATTCTGCAGT
This sequence comes from Halobacteroidaceae bacterium, assembly GCA_003551665.1. Lineage (GTDB taxonomy): Bacteria > Bacillota > Halanaerobiia > B1SED10-174 > B1SED10-174 > T1SED10-26. Next base: position 104,208 of record PUNE01000129.1, on the reverse strand, counting down.
TCCCCGGATATCATCAATGGGATTTGCTTCCTTCTCCAGCTGTCCTGCTGCTTCCTCAACTGGCAGTTCTTCCAGTTTCTTTCCCCTTAATATTTCTTCCGTTTTTCGAGCCCTCAGGGGTACCGGGGCCACAGACCCACAGGCAAGGCGGATTTCCTCACAGGTTCCATTTTTGCAGGTAAGGCCAATTGCCAGGCTGGCTACTGCAATGGCCATTGCCCGGCGCTGACCGACCTTCAAGAATACCCCGCGGAAATCCCCCCGTGGTGAGGGAAATTCTACTCCTTTAATAATTTCTTCAGGATTTTTTCTTGTTTCACCGGGGCCGGAAAAAAACTCGTCCAGGTTAAAGGATCTTTCTCCCCGGGGCCCTACCAGCATCACCTTTGCCTCCAGAGCAATCAGAGGAGGAGCAAGGTCCGCTGCGGGGGAAGCATTGGCCAGATTTCCACCCAGGGTTCCCTGGTTTCTTATCTGAGTTGCTCCCACAGTCCCGGCAGCACGTGACAAAAGGGGAGTCAGCTTTTGCAGTTCCCGGTTACGGTAAATCTGCTCATGGGTGGTCAGAGAGCCAAGGAATACTTTTTCCTGGCCAATCTCCACCCCTTTCAGTTCTTCGAGGCGGGATATATCAAGCACTCTGCCCATCTTTTCCCTGGCATCATAATACTGGACCATTAAGTCGGTTCCACCTGCTAAAATCAAATACGGGGGATCTTCCTGCAATAACTGCAGGGCTTCTTCAAGATTTCCCGGGGCACTGTACCACAGCTCAGTTATCATTGGCATCAGCCTCCTTTTCTTCCCGGGGGATAATCAGGTTGAGCAGGCAGGTAACAATAGCAGTGGTGGCAATTGGTTGTTCAAAGATGCTGGCAACAACAGCGGGCAGTTGCTCTGTGGCTTCCGGAACATACTGAACTCCCATGCCCAGGGCCAGTCCAATGGCCAGGATAAACATGTTCCTCTCGGTGAGACCTCCCCGGGAAACAATCCTTATCCCTGAAGTGGCCACCAGTCCAAACATGGCCACAGTTGCACCACCAAGGACGGGCCGGGGCATAACGCTAACCAGGGCTCCAATCTTGGGTAAAAACCCAAGCACCAGGAGAATGGTTCCGCAGGCAAGGCCAACAACCCTGCTTCCAATTCGGGTCAGGTGAATAACCCCAATATTCTGAGAAAAGGTGGTGTTGGGCATGGAATTAAAAATTGCTCCAATTGCTGAACCGACACCATCTGCCAATATGCCTCCCCTTAAACGCCTGCTATGTAGTTTCCCCGTAACAGGCTCCCCGGATGCTTCTGCAGTAGCGGTAAGGTCGCCTATGGTTTCAATTGAAGTAATAAAGTAAGCAACAACCCAGGGAATTACTGCAACCCAGCTGAAACTCAAACCAAAGGCAACCGGCCGGGGCAGGGTTATCCATCCCGATTCCACAACAGGGCCAAAATCTACCAGTCCCAGGGGAAGGCTTACCAGGTAACCAACGATGATACCCAGAGCAACTGCGCCAATTCGGGCCAGACCCCGGCCAAACCGGTTGAAATAGATTATTATTGAAAGAACAAAGAGACCAAGTAGAATATTTCTGGGACTGGCAAAGTCCTCAGCTCCAACTCCACCAAGGAAATCATTCATTCCAGACCCAATCAGGCTGAGGCCTATCATCATAACAACCGATCCCGTTACAACAGGTGGGAATATCCGGCGGGCCTGTTCAACAAACTTGGAAAGTACCATTTCCACGGGGGAAGTAATCAGGGCCATGCCCAGAATAAGGGGCAGGCCGCCGGCCAGTCCAGCAGAAATTGCGGGGGGGAGAAAAGTAAAACTGGTCCCGTGGACACCAAGCAGTCCTGAACCAATTGGGCCCAGGGTTTTTATCTGCAGCCAGGTAGCAATACCCGATGCAATCAGGGCCATGGAAACAATGAAAGCGGTAGTTTCTGTATCCAATCCAATAGCCCCCGCAACAATCAGTGGGGGTGTAATGATTCCCACAAACATGGCCAGCATATGCTGCAGCCCGAGGAGAATTGTTTCCCCCAGGGGTGGCCTGTCCTCCAGTTTATAAATAACAACGGCCTTTTCTTCAAGCTTTTTTCTATCCTCCATTTATAATAATTCCCCCTTTTCCTCTTTATAAATCCCTCCAGACTCTTTCTGCTTTTTCCCGGGCCCGCCGGAATATTTTCTCTTCATCCAGACCGACAAGTTCCCTGTTTTCCAGGAGGACCCGGCCATCAACAAGAACGGTTTCAACCATTCGCCCCGACATTCCCATAAGAATGTGCATGTAATAATTTTCCGGGGTAAGAGGCGTCCGGGGCCTGTAATCAAGAATTATTATATCTGCCCGGTTACCGGGTTCAATTACCCCAATCCTGTGGTTAAATTGTCTTTCAGCAATCTCGATATTATTGGGGAACGCTATCTTCTGGATTTCTCCCCATCCAACCGAGGGATTCCCCTCACCGTGCTTGTGCAGAAGATTGGCAACCTTTATTCCTTCAAACATATCCGTTGTATAGCCATCCGTTCCCATTCCTACCAGGAGGCCTTTTTCCAGCATCTTTAAAACCTGGGCTCGACCAACAGCATTGCCCATATTCGATTCAGGGTTATGGATAACTGCAGCTTCTCTTTCTCTGAGGAGATCCATCTCTTCTTCATCAATATGAACTCCGTGAATGGCCAGGCTTAAATCATTCCAGATCCCCCACTGGTCAAGCCTTTTTACAACGGGAACTCCATATTTTTCTATAGAGGCCTCCCGATCTGCTTTTCCTTCCGCCGTATGGACATGGAAACCCATCTCCCTGCTCCCTATTGCAGCCCGTCATTTCTCCAGTGTAGCATCGGAAACGGTAAAAGAAGCATGGAGACCAAAGGATGAAGCAAGTAGAGGATTTTTTTCCCCCTGGCAGCGGTCAAAGAAACGGACATTCTCCTCGATTCCCTGCCTGGTAACCTCTTCCCCGTCCCGATCAGACACCTCGTAAGCAAGACTTGCTCTAACTCCAAGTTCGGTACAGGCCCTGGCAATGAGGTCCAGGGAACCAGGAACCGCGCTCGGCCCCGCATGATGGTCCATAAAGGTTGTGGTTCCATTTTTTATCCCCTCAATGGCCGCAACCAGGGCGCTGTAATAGATGTCCTCCTCCTGCAGAGCTTTATCCAGGCGCCACCACAACTTTTCCAGGATCTGGGTAAAATGCTGGGGGGGACTGGTTTTTATGTCCATGCCCAGGGCAAAAGAACTATAAAAATGCATGTGGGAATTAATCATCCCCGGCATTACCACTTTGTTTTTGGCCTCAATAAACGAAGCCTGGGGATAGCGCTGCTTCAATTCGTGGGTGGGACCGAGTTCCTGGATAACTCCGTCGCGGACCGCGATGCCTCCATCTTCCAGGATGGGGTGCTCTGGATCCTGGGTAATGACGGTGCCGTTACCTATAATCAGCATACAATCACCCTTTCTCTAACATGGTTCGGGATTCTTTTTCTGCTTCCCGGTGCAGATCTTCTTCTGCAAATTTCACAAGTTTGCCCTCCCGCACCAGGATTTTCCCCGCTACAATCGTCAGGTCTGACTGAAAACTGTCTCCACAGGTTAAAAGGGCGGTCACCGGATCACTCTGGGCTCCGGCATAGCCAACACGCCTGCGATCTACCATGAAAAGGTCTCCCGCCTGCCCCGGAGCAATACTTCCCAGGTCGGGCCGCCCCAGGAGCCTCGCTCCACCAAGGGTGGCCATTTCCAATACCTTGCGAGCACTCATGGAATCAATGCCCCAGTAAAGTTTATGCAGCAGCAGGGCACTTTTCATTTCCACCAGCATGTTAGACCCATCGTTGGAAGCACTCCCATCCACTGCAAGGCCAACGGGAATATCTTTTTCCAGCATTTCGGGAATACGGGCAACGCCTGAAGAAAGCTTCTGGTTGGAAACCGGGCAGTGGGCAACTCCTGTCCCGGTCCTGGCCAGAACTTCCAGTTCTTCGTCCTGGAAATGGATACCGTGGGCATACCAGACATCTCCCCCCGTCCAGCCCATTTTCTCCATGAATTCCAGGGGCCTCATCCCCAGTTCTTTCTGGCAGAAGTCATCCTCGTCGCGGGTTTCGGCCAGGTGAGTATGACACCTGACTCCGTACTGCCTCGCCAGCACTGCTGTTTCCCTGAGGAGTTCAGGAGTTACAGAAAAAGGAGAACAGGGAGCAAGCACTATCTGGCACATGGAATAGGGGCTGGGGTCGTGGTATGAATTTATCAAACGCAGGGAATCTTCGAGGATTTCACTTTCCTTCTGGACAATCTCCCGCGGTGGTAAGCCTCCTTCATCCTCCCCTAGGGACATACTCCCCCGGGAGGGATGGAACCGAACTCCCATTTCCCGGGCTGTTTCTATCTGGTAATCAATCAGGCCGGAATCCTGTCCCCTGGGAAAAACATAGTGATGGTCGCTGGCTGTCGTGCAGCCGCTTTTTAATAATTCTGCCAGGGCTATCCTGGTGCTGGCCACAACTCCCCGGGGGGTAAGCCGGGCCCAGACAGGATAGAGATTCTTGAGCCAGGGGAATAGTTCCGCCTGTTGTACATTCTCCCAGCTCCGGGTAAGAACCTGGTAAAAATGGTGATGGGTATTTACCAACCCCGGAAAGACCCAGTATTCACCGGCATCAATAACTTCCCATTCCGGCTGAGCCTGAATATCTTTTTCAACCCTGGTAATCACGCCATCTTCAATCAGCAGGCTGAACCCTTCCAGTTCGCGCCTTTTCTCATCCATTGTGACCAGGTAATTAATATTCTGCAGCAGCAATTTTTTCAAAAGTCTCCCTCCCTGTTTCAGCGACTTCCTTTAACGAATTGTCCCCCTGTTTCCCTGCCAGTAAAAGTACCTTCCCTGACCTTTATCTCGCCCCGTAGCATTGTTAACCTGACCTGGCCCTTGATTTCCAGGCCCGAAAAGGGCGAATAACCAGCTTTGGAGTGAAGATCCTCGTCCTGCAAAACCCTGCTGGAGCGGGGATCGTAAACAACCAGGTCAGCGTCGGTACCCGGTTGCAAACTTCCCTTCTGGGGATAAAGACCGAAAATCCGGGCAGGATTTTCACACAAAACCTGAACCAGTCTCTGCATGGAAAACCTGTTGCTCTCAACTCCGTAAGAATAAACCAGGGGGAGGAGAGTTTCCACACCCGGGATCCCAGGCAGCACCTCAAGCACGTTTTTTGCCTGGAGTTTTCGCTCTTCGGTAAAAGCACAGTGGTCAGTTGCAACAACATCAATGCTTCCCTCGCTGAGACCTTTCCAGAGGCACTCCTGGTCTGCACCCCTCCGCAGTGGGGGAGTCATAATATTTCGGGCCGCCCGGGGGTAAGAAAATAGATTTTCGTCCAGGAGGAGATAATGTGGTGCTGTTTCACCCAGCATCGGAAGCCCTTCTTCCCGGGCACAGGCCAGAACTTCCCAGGCCCCTCCAGTGGAAATATGAACAACGTAAAGGGGGCAACCTGTTTTTTCCACCATTTGCCTGAGCCACCTGACAGCTTCTATTTCCGCCTGGGCGGGGCGATGACGGGAGTGATACTTGAAGTCCAATAAGCCGGCCTTGCGGTAATTATCGGTTCTTTCTTTAACAATTTCGTTATCTTCAGCATGGACAGTTACCAAAAGCCCAATTTCCTTACATCTGGTCAGGATATCGGGCCAGAGCTTTTCTTCCAGCATATAGCCAGCTTCAGGATAGGTTGTAAATAGTTTCAGGGAAGAAATCCCCATAGCAGCAAGTTCTTTTAGGTCACCGAGGCGGTCAGTTGTAAAATGTTCGTTTAATACAAGGTGGAAGTGGTAATCAACAGGGCATTCAGAAAAAACCTGCTTTCTTTTTTCGATGCTTTCCCCAATCGGGAGGCCCGGTAAAAAATCGGCGTAATCTATTACAGTTGTTACTCCTCCCCAGAGAGCTGAGATCCCCCCGTTGCGAGGGTCATCGTCACTTACAGCCCCCCGGGCTTCCAGAGAAAAATGAGTATGGCTATCAATTACACCGGGCAGGAGGAAACAACCCTCAAGATCGATTATCTCCTCCTCCTCCTTTCGGGGCGGGAGGTGGGGGGCCATTTCTGCAATTTTTTCCCCGGAAACCCTCAGGTCTCCTTTTTGAACGCTCCTTCCCGTTACAATCCTGCCGTTTTTCAATAGCATAGCGGTCCTCCCTTTACCTAAAAATGGGGTGGTGTAATGGAGGAAACAAAAACCAGTTCTTCCTCTCCAATATTGGTTATTTTATGGGGAATTGAAGCATAATAGTAAATACTGTCCCCTTCTTCCAGATGGTAAAATTTGTCCCCAACCTGGATTTCCATTTTTCCCTGGATAACAAGGGTGCATTCTTCCCCATCGTGAGCAAGGGGTTGGGGACAGGTAAAGGAGCCAGGAGGGATCCTCCCCTCAAGGATTTCCATCTTTCTGTTCAGGTCCGGGGACAACAATTCAAAGGTTAGTTCATACTCAGGAAAGCGCAGTGTTTTCCTCCTGTTCCGGCGTACAACGGGGTCATATTCGTAGGAATCAATCAGAAAATAGAAGATGGGAACCTCCAGAACCCGTGATATTTCCCGGAGGGAGGTAATCGAGGGCTCTACCAGGTTACGTTCTACCTGTGACAAAAAGCTGGAGGTCTTCCCAATCTTTTTACTCACGTCCTGCAGACTCATACCCTTCTCTCGCCTTTTCTCCCTAATCTTCCCCCCCAGCTGTTCATTTTTCATAATTCATCCAAACCCTCCTTCAGTACTACTTCCTCCATTCGGCCCAGGTCCGGAGCCAACCGGTAGGGCTCTCCCGCTGCCTTGCGGGCACTGTCAATATCCTTAAGTCCATTCCCGGTGATTATTATCCCTACCTTTTCTTTTTTCCCAATAATTCCTTCCCTCACGGCCCGGCGAATTCCTGCAAGCCCAGCAACCCCCGCCGGTTCCCCAAAAACTCCGCTTTTCCTTCCCAATAAACCCATCATCTCCAGAATTTCTTCATCAGAAACATTGACCATTGCTCCACTGTTATCCCTGACTGCCCGGATTGCTTTCTGCCAGTTGCGGGGATTACCAACGGCGATACTGTCTGCAAGGGAATTTTCTTCACACACTTCCAGAGGTTTTCCTTCCTTCCAGGCCCGGGTGATGGGAGAGCAGCCTGAAGCCTGGACCCCCAAAAGGCGGGGTTTTTTCTTTATGAACTCGAGCTCCTGCAGGTCACGCAATGCTTTTCCAGCTCCGGCAATTGTGCAGCCATCGCCTACAGTGAGCACAACCCAGTCGGGGAGATCCCAGTTGAACTGTTCCGCCAGTTCAAGGACAGCCGTTTTTTTTCCCTCAACCAGGTAGGGGTTTATTGCGGCATTGCGGTTGTACCAAGCCCAGCGGTCAATGGAAGAAGCAGAAAGATCATAGGCATCACTGTAACTCCCCTGGACAGAAATAACAACTGCACCAAAAATCATTAACTGGGCAACTTTGCCTCCAGGAGCCCTCCTGGGAACAAATATCACCGCCTGCATCCCGCTTGCTGCAGCATTTCCTGCAAGGGAAGAGGCTGCATTCCCAGTTGAAGAACAGGCCACAATTTTCATCCCGGCTTCTCCTGCCTTTACCACCGCAAGAGAAGAAGCCCTGTCTTTCAGAGAACCAGTTGGATTGAGGCCATCATCCTTAATCCAAATTTCCTCAAGGCCAAGTTCTTCCCCAAGAGAAACATTTCGATAAAGAGGGGTTCCCCCCACCCGTAACGGCGGGCGGGGAGAATCCGGATTGACCGGCAAAAGAGGTAGATAACGCCAGTGGCTGGGATCCGGATTTTCGGAAATTATCCGCGGATTCCAGTCCCTGCTGATAAGGCCATAATTATACTCTACCTCCAGAAGTCCTTTTTCCCCACAATCGGAGCAGAGGTATTTGTCTGGATCAGGAAAGAAGGTTTTTCCACAATTTATGCAGGCTAAATCCTTAATGTACTGCATATTATCCCATCCTTTAAAGCAGACCGGTGTCCTTATTGAATTCAGTGATGGCCCGATCTATTTCGTCGGCCTGCTGTCGGAATTCGGTCCAGTAATTTTCATGGTCGTACCACTGGGCATTTAATTCTTCCAGTGCGCGTCCCTGCTGTTCTACCCAGGTAAAATATTTTAACTGGTGTATTCTCTTCTTACCCAGGTAGGTCAGTTCCTCAACAAAGTCAGTTTTCAGGCCATGTAGGTTCTTGTTATAAGCAACAGCAGCATCTTCAGGATCAAATTCTCCCTGTTTTTCTCGCATTTCCTTGAGCCTGGAACCATAAAGCTCCATGGAATCCGTGAAAACTGTCATAATAATGTCTTTGCTGCCAAGTTCATAATACCTGGCCATTTTTATTGCTCCTGCCAGGTTGGCAACACTGGAAACACCCATCAGGTCAAGGCTGGCAATTACCTCCGGGGAAACTCCCTGTTTTTCCAGGTAACGCTTTCCTTCTTCTTCGTTGAAAAGCCGAACAGCCGCCATTACATCGTTATCATCAATCCCCACAACCATATCGGTATTGCGGGCATTGTGGATCCAGGGAACGTGTTTGTCCCCTATTCCTTCAAGACGGTGATCCCCGTAGCCATTCTGCAATAGGGTTGGACACTGCAGGGCTTCGCCAACTGCAAGACGACTCTCGGGATAGATTTCCTTGAGGAATTCTCCAGCACCCATTGTTCCAGCTGAACCTGTAGTCAGGAATGTCCCGGCAAGGCGCCCTTCAGGCCCCATTTCCTGCCGGAGGACTTCAGCCATGGCATTACCGGTTACTTCGTAATGCCAGAGATGATTACCGAGTTCTTCAAACTGGTTGAAGATAACAACGTTGTCCCGGGTCCGCAGCAATTCCCAGCACTTGTCAAAAATCTCTTTTACATTGCTCTCGGTTCCCGGGGTTCCAATTACCTCACCCGCGACATTAGACAGCCAGTCGAAGCGCTCCTGGCTCATCCCTTCGGGAAGAATGGCAATTGATTCACAGCCTAAAAGCTGGGCATCGTAAGCACCACCCCGGCAGTAATTGCCTGTTGAAGGCCAGACAGCTTTTTCCCGGGTGGGGTCAAACTGGCCCGTCACCAGGCGGGGCACCAGGCAACCAAATGTTGCACCTACCTTGTGGGCTCCGGTTGGGAACCATTTTCCAACAAGCCCTATAATCCTGGCCGGAACCCCCGATATTTCCGGGGGAATTTCCAGGTAATTAACTCCTCCGTAGAGACCCCCTTCTGCAGTAGGGTCATTTTTCCAGGTAATGCGAAATAGATTCAGATTATTAATATCCCAGAGGCCAATATCCTTCAGTTGCTCTTTTATTTTATCCGGAATGAGTTCGGGGTTTTTCTGCTGGGCAATAGTTGGAATTAGGACTTTTCTCTCCCGGGCCCTTTCTACTGCATTTTTTCTTCCCTCAGTATTGATGGTAAGATCTATTTTCATGGTCTTCCCCCCATTGTAAGCGCCATTATTGCCTTGGCAGTGTGCAGCCGGTTTTCAGCTTCATCGTAAACTATGGACTGGGGTCCATCAATTACGGGGTCTGTCACTTCATTTCCCCGGTCCGCAGGCAGGGCATGCATGTAATAGGCACCCCTATCAGCCAGTCCCATTCTTCTTTCATCACAGATCCAGTCCCTGTTTTTTTCCAGGTTTTCCTTCATTTGTGCTTTCCCCTCTTCACTGTAGGGGTCTTCCACTCCGAGGAAGCCACCCCAGCTTTTGGGGATAACAATCTTGGCACCATCAAAAGCCTCATCCATGTCGTGGGTAACCCGGAGGCTGCCTCCATTTTGCTCCGCATTCTCTTTGGCCTGCCCCATTATGGAATCCATCAGAGGAAATTCTCTGGGATAAGCAAATGTTACGTCCATACCGTAGCGGGTAAAAAGTAAAGCCTGAGTCTGGGGTACCGAAAGGGGTTTGGCATGGCTGGTTGCATATGCCCAGGAAATGGTTATTTTTACCCCCCGGGGATCCCCGAGCTTTTCCCGGATAGTCATCAGGTCAGCCATCCCCTGCAGGGGGTGGTAGTAATCATCCTGCATATTAATGACGGGGACATCAGAGTTCTCAGCAACTGTCCGCAGGTATTTATTTCCGATTCCATAATCACAGTAACGAATTGCAATCCCGTGGCCGAACCTGGTTAAAACCTTTGCCGTATCCCGGGCAACTTCCCCGTGAGAAATCTGAAGTTTATCGGGGGTCAAGTCATGGGCGTGACCTCCAAGCTGGGTCATCCCCGCTTCAATCGAGTTCCTGGTCCTGGTAGATTGTTCAAAAAACATCATGAAGAGAGTCTTTGCCCTCAGGATATGGTCGGTGTATTCGTCCTGGGCAAACTTTAATTTTAAGTCCCTTGATAGTTCAAAAGCAGTTTCCAGCTGGTCCTTTGACCAGTCCTGGGTGGTAATAAAGTCTTTTCCTCTTAACAAAGTATTCATTAAAACACCTCCATAATTTTTTCCTAGACCTGGTGGGGTAGATGTGCATAAAAAGCTGCTGCCTGCCAGAGGTCCTCAATGGGAACCTGGTCATTTACGGTATGGGCATATATTTCATTACCGGGCCCAAATCCAATGCAGGGAATATCCAAAATCCCCATTATGGCAACTCCATTGGTGCTGAAATTCCATTTATCTACACGGGGTTGTTTGGCAAATAACTCCTGGAAAGCAGTTGTTGCGCTCTGGATTACAGGGTGCTCCGGCGGCACAACCCAGGTAGGATAATATTTCTCTGTGGGATAAACAAGCCCGGTGTAACTGGGTGTATCATAATGCAACATTTCTACCCTGGCCTCGCTCTCTGCTTGTTCGATTACATCTTTAACCTGTTTTATAGCCAGTTCCTTATCCTCCCCGTCAGTCAGGCGCCGGTCGAGGTAAGCAACAGTCCTGTTGGGAATGGCATTCAGGCTGGGGGTTTCGTTGGTTATATGGGTAAGGGCAATTGTTCCTTTTCCCAGGAACTCATCATCATGGAGCCGGGGGTTTAATTCCTTGATGCCCTGGATTATGGGGGCCATCTTGTATATAGAATTTACTCCTCGCTCGGGAGCACTTCCATGGCAGGAAATTCCTTCCGTTATCACCTTCATTTCCATGCGTCCCCGCTGTCCACGGTATATGTTCAAGTCAGTAGGTTCCGTAATTACAACAAGCTCAGGTTTTAATCCCCCTTCCTTCACAATGTACTGCCAGCACAGGCCATCGCAGTCTTCTTCCTGAACCGATCCCACAAAAAAGAGGCTGAAATCTTCGTGCATCCCCAGCTCTTTAATAACCTTTCCCGCATAAACCATTGCTGCCATTCCACTCTTCTGGTCACAGGCCCCGCGCCCATAAATAATTCCGTCCTCAATTTTCCCCGTAAAGGGGTCCCACTGCCACTCATCAGAATTTCCAACTCCAACACAGTCAATATGGGCATCGTAGGCAATGACCCTGGATCCGGAACCAACTCTTCCCAGGATGTTTCCCATGGGATCAATTTTGACTTCATCAAACCCTACATTTTCCATTTCCCTTTTGATCCTCTGAATCACTTCCTTTTCCTGGCAGCTTTCACTGGGAATAGCTACTATATCCCGCAAAAACCTGACCATATCGGGCTCATAACTTTTAGCCTTTTCCCTGATTTTTTTCGCTATTTCCTGCATTTCTTTTGGGCCCCCTATATAAAGTTATAGTTAATATTTAGTATCAGTCTTCAATATAAATTAAAAAATTCCTGCAGCTTTTCTCAAATCTCCAAAAATTAATGCAAAAACCTTCCTGGCTACAATTCATTTTAGCTGAGCCCTTTTGTCCCCAAATCAAAACCCCCTGGAAGATAGGTAGAACATAAAAACCCCTATCTACAGACAATTTTTTTGGGTCGAATAAAAAAAGCTCCCCGTGAACACGTTTTGAAAAACCTGTTCTTCGAGGAGCCAGCAAAGAAAAACCCATTTTATTCGATTTCGATCAATTCTTCCACAATTTCCCGGTAAGGGTCAATTCCTTCCACAAGGTGTTCTCGGCGCCATTCTACCTCATAGTGGGGAATAACTCCTTCCCCAAATACCCTTTTATCACCAGTGCGCCAGAAATCACCAAAAGAATAATTAACCTGGCCGTCAGATAGCCTCATGGATAGAGATTCTCCTGCTGACCCTGCAGTCGGCAACCCAACAATCCTGGCCCGTTCGCTATCCTTGAAGGCCGCAATAAAAAGCTCGGAATTTCCCATGTTGGTTGTATCTACAAGTAGGATAACCTCTCCCTTAAAAATCGGTTCCCGGGGTTGAATTTCATAGTAAAAAGTTGACCTCCAGGCTTTGTGGGGAAGACGAGAGGGATATCTTTCCTCACCGTATTTCCACTCTTCTTCAAAAAACCTCCCCGCGATTAGTTCGGCAAGGTACAGACTCCCACCCCGGTTTTCCCGCAGGTCCAGGATAACATGGTCCCTATCCATGTATTCATTCAGAGCGTTATCAAAATCTGCAAGAAGATCAGGAGCAAGCTGAGTAAAAAAGGTGTTTATCTCCATGAAAACAGCATTTTGGCCCAGTTCTTCAACAGAGAAGTATGCATTCTGGTTTTCCCCGTAGTAACTATCATCCCAACGAATGGTCTTTTCCAGAACTTCCCCCTCGGGAGTTTCATAAACTATATCCACTTCTTCTTCCGGCCCCAGGGTTAACAACCTGGCGTAAGCATTGTATTCTCTCAACTGAGGGGAAGAAGCATTTATGGCATAGGCAGGAAGATTTTCAATAAACTCCTCAACATCCCGCCCCTCTCTTTGAAGAATACGGGTTCCGGGTTCCAACCCTGCATAATCTGCACCAGGCCTCACCCAGACAACCAGGGGTTCTCCACCTATTTTCCTGACCAGACCAAGCCACCGATCATCAGGCGGAAGGTTATCACTGAAAACCCCAACTCCAGGATCACCCAGCTCTCCCAAGAATTTTTCTGCCAGGGGGTAAAATTCGTTGGGGAAACTGCTCTCGGCAAAGAGGGGACGGTACTCTTCCTCCAGGGCATCCCAGTCTGCTTCATAGGCATAGTGTGACCTTAAAATTCTCAGCATCCGGTTAAAATTAACCTCAGAATCCTGCCGGACAGGAGGGAATATCCCCAGCATAAACAGCTGAACAATTATTACAGCCAGTAATACTCCGATGACACCCCTGCGGCCAAGGCGCAGGTTTTTAGCCTGCCGGGCCGCTTCCTTTTTCCGACCGATTATGGCCAGGAGTTTTTGCCTTGTGGTTAAGGACAGGTTGATAATCCCTACAAGGATACCCCCCAGGAACTGAACCAGGGTATTATCAACCTCGAGGGGACCGAAAAACAAAAACCACCCCAGGATAAAACCCAGGAAAAAGTGGAACCCTATAACAAATCCCGTTTTTACTGCTTCCTTTCGGTTTTGGGCAAACCAGCGGTTAAAACGCTTTTTTTCTTTTTCCGAAAACTTGTCCACCAATTTCATTTTTCCACCCGCTTTTTAAGAGTCTTACTTTCCCTTCGTTTTTTAAAAACTTTTTCCTTCTTTCCCCGCCAGTTTGTTTGGCCAACTGCAAGGGGACCCAGCAAAAAAGGACCGGTCGGTCCTTTTTAACTTCCAGCTTCAACCCGGGACTGGTCCCGGTCAAGCATTGGGCGCAAATACCGCCCTGTATATGATCTCTTTTCCCGGGCAACCTCTTCGGGAGTCCCGGTAGCAATAACATAACCGCCCTTTTCTCCTCCCTCCGGCCCCAGGTCAATCAGGTAATCGGCACTTTTGATCACATCAAGATTGTGTTCTATCACCACAACCGTATTGCCTCCCTCCCTGAGGCGGGAGAGGACCGCAAGGAGATTTTTAATATCGGCAAAGTGGAGACCTGTTGTCGGTTCATCAAGAATATAGAGTGTTCGACCGGTACTTTTTTTGCAGAGTTCGGAGGAAATTTTCACCCTCTGGGCTTCTCCTCCGGAAAGTGTTGTTGCGGGCTGACCTAAACGAATGTAACCCAGGCCAACGTCAAACATGGTCTGCAAACGCCTTTTGATGGGAGGAATATTTTCGAAAAACTCCAGAGCTTCTTCCACAATCATATCCAGCACCTGGGCAATTGTTTTACCCTTGTACTTAATTTCAAGGGTTTCCCGGTTGTAGCGGTCTCCACCGCATACCTCGCAGGGAACGTAAACATCCGGCAGAAAGTGCATTTCTATTTTTATGATGCCGTCACCACGGCATGCTTCGCAGCGGCCACCTTTAAGGTTAAAACTGAACCTCCCCTTATTGTAACCCCTGCGCCGGGCTTCAGCAGTCTGGGCAAAGAGTTCCCGGATATGGTCAAATACCTTGGTATAGGTAGCGGGATTGGAGCGAGGAGTTCTGCCAATGGGGGACTGGTCTATGGTAACCACTTTGTCCAGGTGTTCTAAGCCTTCAATTCTATCGTGGGCTCCTGGCCTTTCCAGGGAGTTATAGAAGTGGCGCATCAAAGCCCGGTGGATTATTTCATTGACCAGGGTTGATTTTCCAGAACCTGAAACCCCCGTAATGCAGGTGAAGGTACCCAGGGGAATCGCAACATCAATGTTCTTGAGATTGTGCTGGCGAGCACCCTTAACTACAAGGAACTTTCCATTGGGAAGGTATCTTTCTCGGGGAACTGCAATCTTCGTCCGGCCTGCCAGGTAATCCCCGGTAATGGATTTCCTGGCACCTGCAATCTGAGGAGGTGTCCCCTGGGCGACAATATCTCCGCCGTGGCGCCCGGCACCAGGCCCCATGTCAATTACATGATCGGCAGAACGAATTGTTTCCTCGTCATGTTCCACGATAATAACAGTATTCCCCAGATCCCTCAATTCCTGTAGCATATTAATCAACCGATTATTATCCCTCTGGTGGAGGCCAATTGAAGGTTCATCAAGGATATAAAGCACCCCAACAAGCTGGGAACCAATCTGGGTTGCAAGCCGGATCCTTTGTGCTTCTCCTCCAGAGAGAGTGCCCGCCTGTCGGCTCAAGGTAAGGTATTCCAGGCCAACATTGATCAGGAAAGAAAGCCTTGTTTTTATTTCCTTGATTATCTCACCGGCGATCATTTCATCCCGGGCTTTCAACTGGAGGGAATCAAAGAACTTAAAGGACCTGTCAACTGCCATCCTGGTAATATCAATAATTGAGTTTTCTCCCACGGTAACCGCAAGGGCTTCCGGGCGAAGGCGGTTTCCCCTGCATCGGGGGCAGGGGTTCTTTTCCATGAACTGATCCAGGGAGTCCTTGACTCCATCTGAACCGGTATCTTCAAGCCTGCGCCGCAGGTAATTGATAATCCCCCGGAAATAAGTGTTGTGCTGCCGGGTTCGTCCCCAGCGGTTGGTGTAGCGGAAGGATACCTTCTCCTCAATTCCGTAGAGGATCCCCTGAATTTTTTCTTCGGGAACCTCCCCCAGGGGAGTCTTCATGGAAATATCCAGTGCCTTTGCAGCGGCTTCCTGGAGTTGTTCCAGGTACCGACTCGAAGAATTTCGCCAGGGTCTGATAGCACCCTCAGACAGGGATAAATCCAGATCCAGAATCAGGTCGGGAGAAAATTCGTGCATTTCTCCAAGACCATCACAGTAATTGCAGGCCCCAAAAGGACTGTTGA
The DNA here is from genome assembly GCA_003551665.1 of Halobacteroidaceae bacterium. Taxonomy (GTDB): domain Bacteria; phylum Bacillota; class Halanaerobiia; order B1SED10-174; family B1SED10-174; genus T1SED10-26. The sequence goes on along the minus strand of PUNE01000129.1, from coordinate 88,483 downwards.
AAGAAAATAGCCTGGGGGTTAATTCTTCGATATTGATTTCACACTTAATACAGGCAAATTTTTCACTGAGAATAATATCTTCCTGGCCATCCCGATTAATAATAACAACACCACTTCCCATTTGAAGAGATGTTTCCAGGGAATCGGCAAGTCTTTCCCTGATCCCCTGTTTGATTATTATCCGATCCACAACAACCTCAATATTGTGTTTGATATTCTTTTCCAGCTTGATTTCATCGTCAAGAGACAGTACTTCTCCATCCACCCTGACCCGGACAAAACCATCCCGGCGAGCCTGGTCAAGGACCTGCTGGTGCTCCCCTTTTCTCCCCCGTACCAGGGGAGCAAGAATCTGGACCCTTGTTCCCTGGGGCATTTCAAGAACCCGATCGACCATTTCATCCAGAGACTGGGAGGTGATGGGTTCACCGCATTCAGGGCAGTGGGGTTTACCCACCCGGGCAAACAGAAGGCGAAGGTAATCATAAATCTCCGTTACCGTTCCCACTGTAGACCGAGGATTCCGGTGGGTTGTTTTCTGGTCAATGGAAATGGCCGGAGAAAGCCCCTCAATATAATCCACCTTTGGTTTTTCCATCTGCCCCAGAAACTGGCGGGCATAGGCAGAAAGAGATTCCACGTACCGCCGCTGGCCCTCTGCATAAATTGTATCAAAAGCCAGGGTGGTTTTTCCCGAACCGCTTATCCCCGTGATGACAACCAGTTGATTGCGGGGAATTACTACATCTATATTTTTCAGGTTATGCTCCGCAGCTCCCCTGATTATTATCCGGTCTTTACCCGACTTCATGGCTGGTCAACTCCTGTTCCAGTTCTTTTATTTCATCCCTTATCTGTGCGGCCAGTTCAAACTCAAGGCGATCAGCAGCCTCTTTCATTTCTTTTTCCAGTTCGATAAGCACAGCCCGGATTTCCCTGGGGCTGCGTTTTTTGGCCTCATCAGCAACCCGGGTTCTGTCGTCACGAAGTTTATCCGCCACCATATCAACTGGCCTTATAACATCCCGGACGGCTTTTACAATTGTCCTGGGTTCGATTCCATGCTTTTGATTGAATTCTTTTTGCTTTTTCCGGCGCCTTTCTGTCTCGCTAATGGCCCCTTCCATGGAAGCGGTTATTCGGTCAGCATACATTATGACCCGGCCACTGACGTTGCGGGCAGCCCTTCCAATGGTCTGGACCAGGGATCTTTCTGAACGGAGGTAACCCTCTTTATCAGCGTCCAGGATTGCAACCAGGGAAACTTCCGGCAGGTCTAATCCTTCTCGGAGAAGGTTTATCCCCACCAGCACGTCAAATTCTCCCAGGCGCAGGTCCCTGATTATTTCCAGCCTTTCCAGGGTATCAATTTCCGAGTGAAGGTATCGAACCCGGATCCCCATCTCCCCAAGGTACTCCGTCAGGTCTTCGGCCATCCTCTTGGTCAGGGTTGTTACCAGGACCCTTTCTTCCCTTCCGGTTACTTCCTGGATTTCTCCGTAAAGGTCCTCAACCTGCCCACTGACAGGGCGGACCACGACCTGGGGGTCCACGAGTCCAGTTGGTCGGATGATCTGTTCCACGACCCTTGTGCTGTTTTTCTCCTCATAGGGCCCTGGAGTTGCCGAAACATACATTGCCTGGGGAACAAGTTCTGAGAACTCCTTAAAATTCAGGGGCCGGTTATCCAGAGCCGATGGCAGCCGAAAACCATACTCCACCAGTTTTTCTTTACGAGAACGGTCCCCCGCATACATCCCACCAATCTGGGGAATGGTCATGTGGGATTCATCTATTATAACAAGAAAATCATTTTCTGGAAAGTAATCCAGCAGGGTGTGAGGCCTGCTCCCGGGAGGCCGACCTGCCAGGTGACGGGAATAATTTTCAATCCCCGTGCAGAAACCCATCTGTTCCAGCATTTCCATGTCATAGCGGGTCCTCTGTTCCAGGCGCTGGGCTTCCAGGAGTTTATCCTGGCTCCGGAGCTCGGCCAGGCGCTCTTTTAGTTCCTGCTCAATGGTCTTAATGGCTCTCTTGATTTTGGATTCCGGGGTAACAAAATGGGAAGCCGGGTAAATGGTGATCCTGTCAAGTTCTTCCAGGACTTCTCCCGTCAGGGTATCAACCCTCACAATTCGGTCAACTTCATCCCCGAAGAGTTCCACCCGGAGAGCCCTGCTGTCATAGGCAGGAAAAACCTCCAGGGTATCTCCCCTGGCCCGAAACCTTCCGAAAGTTAAATCGTAATCATTGCGGGAGTACTGCATTATTGTAAGCTGGCGGAGAATTTCTTCCCTGCTCTTTTCCATTCCCCGGAAAAGTTCGCAGCGAAGGTCCAGGTAATCTGCAGGCGACCCCAGCCCGTAAATACAGGACACCGAAGCAACAATTACTACATCCCGTCTTTCCAGGAGGGAGGAAGTGGCTGCCAGGCGCAACCTTTCAATGTCCTCGTTAATCGTCGCATCCTTTTCAATATAGGTATCAGACTGGGGAATATAGGCTTCTGGCTGGTAATAATCATAGTAGGAAACAAAAAATTCCACGGCGTTATCTGGAAAAAATTCTCGAAATTCGCTGCAGAGCTGCGCAGCCAAAGTTTTATTGTGGGCAATAACCAGTGTTGGTTTCTCCAGCTGGGTAATGGTATGAGCCATGGTAAAGGTTTTGCCAGATCCGGTTACTCCGAGCAGGGTTTGCCCTGGGGACCCTGCCTGAAAACCCTCCACCAGCTCTTTTATGGCCCTGGGCTGGTCCCCCTGTGGGGCCATTTCCGTTTTCAGGTTAAAAATACTCAACTACATCACCTCTAAAATGCGGACATACGTTCTATATTATTATAACCCATAAAAGGTATCCCTGCAAACACAATATTAGAAAAAAAAGAGCCAGTATCAGTTCTGGCTCCCGGTGGTTTCTTTTTGAAATTCCGTTCTTTCCAGCAATTTCTGATAAAGTTTTTCCAGTCTGGCGGCCATTTCCACAGAGGAAAGACCGCGGGCTTTCTGCATGGCCCGGGCCCCCATTTCCTCCCGGAGTTCGGGGTTTTCCAGGATTTTAAGCAGCCCCTGTTTAAAACTGGTTTTATTTGGCTGGACAAGAATGCCGTCTTCACCAGATTTAACTACGGTAGCCGGCCCTTCCCTGTTCATGGCCACAGCGGGTAACCCGGCCGCCATTGCCTCCAAAATGACAAGCCCCTGTGTTTCGGTTACAGATGGGAACACGAATACATCTGCGCCCAGGTAATAGTCAATAACCTTCCGGGGCCCTACAACTCCAGTAAATATTATCCTGTGTTCCAGGTCCCAGTCATTAACCATCCGGCGAAATTCCTTCTCATCAGGACCACCGCCAACCAGTATAAGGTAAAGTTTGGGGTTCTTTTTCATCATTTCCCGGACAACCTCGAGCAGAAATGGGAGATTTTTCTCCTCTCCCAGCCTCCCCACATAGAGGAGGATTTCATCCTCCTGCCGAAACCTGTAGCGGCGGCGTAGCCAGTTCCTGCTCCCGTCACGAAACTTTTCCAGGTCTACCCCGGTGGGAATGATTTCAATGGGAGTGGTAATTCCCTCCCGTTCCAGCATCTTTTTAACATATTCGGTTGGAGCTACAACAGCATCACAGCGTTGACAGAAATCCCTTGTTAGCTTGATTGTTACACGGCGGGCCGCCTTGCGGGCAAAGGGAACATAGTGGACATACTGTTCATACTTCGTATGGTAGGTAAATACCAGGGGAAGATCAAGTTTCTTAGACAGGGCAGAGGCCAGCCTTCCCATTAAGAATGGAGAGTGGGTGTGAATCACATCCAGATCCAGATTTTCAATCGTCTCCGTCAATTTGGGCATATAGGGGATAGGCAGGCGAAACCCGGGTGCGTTGGGAGTAGGCACCGAGGGAAAACGGTAAACGTATTCTTCCTCTTTGCTGTCGTAGTAATCCGGGGCGAAAATATAAACTTCATGCCCCAGCCGCCGTAATTCCCGGCTAAAAAGATCGATGGAGCGCACAACCCCGCTGATATAGGGGTAATAACTCTCGCTAAAAAATCCGATCCTCACCGGTCTACCCCCTGTCTATCGGTTATTTATCTAAAAGGTACCTGATTGCTTCTTCAAGTTGCTCATCTTCTTCCAGATCCTCGCCTCTTTCCACAACAATATCGGGTTCTACGCCATCTTCCTCAATAAAAACCTGTTCAGCAGTATAATAACGGGCCGTTGTCAGCCTGAGGGCGGAACCATCCGGTAGAGGAAGAATGGACTGAACCGTGGCCTTCCCAAATGTCCTCTCGCCGATAAGGGTTCCCACTTCTTTCTCCTGGATCCCTGCAGCAACTATTTCCGATCCGCTGGCGCTTCCCATATCAATAAGAACAGCCAGGGGCAGGTCAAGAGGAGTATAGTCAGGATTGGTTTCCAGCACTTCTCTGATACCACTCCTGTCTGCAACATGGACAACGGGTCCCTGGGGCATAAAGAGGCTGGCCACGTTAACGGCTTCCTTCAACAGACCTCCGGGATTTCCCCTCAGATCAACAATAAATTTATCTGCGCCCTGTTCTTTAAGCTCGTAGATCTTTCCGGCAACTTTCTGCCCTGTTCGCTCCATGAACTGCATTATCGAAATATATCCAATATTATTATCCAGCATTTCACTGGTTACATTTGGAATTTCAATAGTTTCCCTGGTAATATCCACATCAAATTCTTCTTCAGTTGAGGGCCTGTATATTGTCAGATTCACATCTGTCCCCTTTGGACCCCGGATTTTGCTGGAAACATCATTCAGAAGCATGCCTTCTGTTGATTCCCCATTAACCTCCATAATTACATCTCCAGGTTTTAGCTCAGCCCTGTAACCCGGAGTGTTATCAAATGCTTCCACAACTGTAGCCCTCTCTTCACGGAGGGTAATAAGGATGCCAATACCACCATATTCACCTTCCATCTCCCTCTGCATTTCTTCATAGCGCTCGGGGTTCATATAGGTGGAATAAAGATCCAGTTCCCCCATCATGCCGGCAAGGGCGCCTTCGACAACATCGTCCGGGTCAATAATGTCCCGGTATTCATCCAGCACCAGGCGGAAAAGGTTTTCTATTCCCTTGAAAGGTGAACGAGAGGGTGGGGCATTATCCAGTTTTCCAGTTAAGTGCTCCCAGTCTTCCTCGCCCAGTTCTTCCCTGTATTCCTCCAGGGCTTCCCGGGTTCCTTCAATTGCACCTGAAGCAAGTTTTTCCGCTTCAACCTCTTCCACGTAATAATGCTGAATATATTGATAAGCGTACTCCAGCATAAAAATACGCCTTTCTGATGCCTGAACCTCCACAGTAGAAAGCAGGCCCCCAATTAGGGCTACTGCCAGAAAAACAATTACCAAACGCATACGCATTACCATCACCAACCTTAGTTTTGGTTTCAATAAAGAATTTCTATAAGCCACTTGGTTATCCTCTTATTATATTTTTCCTCAATCCACGGTAATAATTGTTTGCAGTCCAGTTTGCTTTGTATCTCCTAGAATACTATATTTTTGTAGTGCTTGGCAACCAGTATTAAGGGACAAAATTTCTCCTCCAAAAAAGGAGTTTAAATATTTTTCCAGTCTTCCTTGAAACCCTCTCCCAGAACCTCATTTGCTGCAGTAATAATAACAAAAGCTCTTGGATCCACGGTGCTGACAATTTTTTTTAGCTTGGACACCTCGGTTCTGGAAATTACGCAGACCAGCATATCTCTCTCTCTTCCTGTATAACCCCCGGTTGCTCGCAGGCCTGTTATGCCCCGGCCAAGGCGTTCAATAATCTGGTCCTGAACTTCTTTTTTCCTGTCGGTCACAATCAAAGCAGCTTTGGCAAATCCAATCCCTTCCTGGACCAGGTCAATGGATTTTCCTAAAGCAAAAATGGAAATCGCTGCATAAAGAGCCAGCTCCGGGCTGAAAACAATGCCAGCTCCAAGAACAATTAACCCATCAACAAAAATCAACCCCTGGCCAATGGACATTCCCGTGAAGTGATTAAAAAGCCTTGCAGCCAGGTCAGTTCCTCCCGTTGTTCCCCTTGCCCGGAAAACAAGCCCCATACCCACTCCGGAAACAATACCTCCATAAAGAGAAGCCAACAGGGGATCATGGGTTACAGGTTCCAGGTAGGGAGCCATTACATCAAGGGAAACACTCAAAAACAGGGTAGCATAAAGTGTCCGCCAGCCCATCTGCCAGCCCCAGAGAAAAAGTCCAATTAAAAAAAGGGGAACGTTAATCAATAAAATAACTGCACCTACCGGAAGCCCCCATACGTGGTATATTATTGTTGCCAGTCCGCTGGCTCCCCCGGCTGCAATTCTATTGGGTATCAAAAATATCTGCAACGCCCCGGCAGTAACCAGACATCCGGCCGTAATCATTAACAGGTCCAACAATACCCCCCATATTTTACGCATCACGATCAACTCCCTTCAGCCTGGCAAAAAGCACGAGCAGCACAAACCGGGGGAGGGAAACAAATCTATCCCAGCGCCGCATCATTATAATCCTGTACAGCCACTCCAGGCCAAGCCGCTGCCAAAAACGAGGGGCCCGCCGGGTCCTTCCCGCCAGGACATCAAGGGTCCCCCCAACTGCCAGGCTCACGGGTATTTCCAGCTCTTTGGCATTTTCATCAATAAAGCGCTCCTGGCGGGGAAAACCCAGGCCCACCAGGAGAACATCCGGAACTGAGATTGATATTTCATTTTTTACCTTTTCCTCATCTCCGGGAGAGAAATAGCCGTGGTGATTCCCCACCACCTCCAGGCCGGGATACTCCTTTTCTATTCTCTTTGCAGCTTCCCTGGCAACTCCGGGTTTGCCTCCCAGAAGGTAAACCCTGTACCCCCTGCGGGCACATTCGGGAAGTAATTCCCGGACCAGGTCATAGCCTGCCACCCTCTCGGGTATTTTTTCCCCCAGTAAGCGAGAACCAAGGACAATACCTATCCCATCAGGGAGGTTTAAATTCCCCCTCTTCAGGATTTCCTTGAAATCCCTGTCCCTGCTTCCAGCCATAACAATTTCCGGGTTGACGCTGAAAACCGCATTCCCCCGGGTCCCCTCTTCAAGCATATAAAAAACCCTCTCCCGGGCCTGGGAAAGGGTTCCCGGGAATACCGGAACACCAAGAACATCGACTTTTTCACCCATAATATTCACCGCCGATAAATTCCCGGAGCAGCTTCATTCCCCTGCGGGTTTTCTCCCGGAGTTTTTCAACATTTTCTCCCAACTTATCCTGCTCGATACAGCCCCCATCTAAAATTCGTTCTGCCCTGAGCGTAACAGCAGATGGAGAAAAGTCATTTACCTCAAAATCCCCCGGAAGCCCCAGCTGATTTAAAAGGGACCGGACCTTGGGGTCGTAGGATATTCCAATAAGAGGACAGCCTGAAACAGCTCCCAGGAGTAGGCTGTGAAAGCGGACTCCAATTAAAAGGTCGGTATCCTTTAATATCTCCAAAAAGCGGGGAAGCGAATAGTTTCCTTCCAGGACAGCAACCCCCTTCAGGCTCTTACTGATGGCCTTGCTCAATTTCATGTCCTCCCCTGCGTGCATCGGCCAGATAACTATACCTGCTCCCAGTTCATACTGAAGTCTGTTACAGAGCTCTACCCAGGGCCTGGGGTTAATATCCTTTTCTCCGGGATTTGTCCTGGGAGCTATAAGGATCCTGGGACCCGGCCCAGAAATCCCCTCTCTTTCAAGCAAGGCCCTCCCATTCCCCTGGGCTGGGGGTGAGAGGAGAAAAACCGGGTCGGGAACTATTTCAATTTCTTTCTTCACTCCCAGTTCTTCTAAAAGATCCCGGGAATATTCATCCCTAACTGTTAACAAATCTATTTTATCAAGTTCCTGCCTGGTGAGCCACCTCAGGTAAGCTCGATTAATCGGTCCAACTCCACAGGAAAAAAGGGTGGTCAAAGCTCCTTCATTACGGGCAACTCGATTCAGCCCCAGGTAATAGGGGATAGACTTCACACCTGTTTTATCCTGAAGAAGACTCCCCCCTCCGGTCAAAAAAATGTCACAGTTTTCAAGGGTCTTTTTTACCTCGGGCAGGGGCCAGCGGGGAGCAGCAAGGACACTGTGGGTCTGGGAAGTAAAACCTTCATTACCAGATAAAACAGTAACCTCCAAATCCTCATCCCAGCATTTAATTTCTTCCAGTAGGGAATGAAGAATGGCTTCGTCTCCAAGATTGTTAAATCCATAATACCCGGAAATAACTAATTTTTTCACTGTTAACGCCTCCCCAGAACTCCATCTACCCAGCGAATTACAAAAACCAGGACCAGGCCCAGCCCGGCTCCAAGAATCATCCCCAGTATGCTGCGCCATAGACTCACCCAGAGGGGAGTGTGGAAGTGGGTAAATGAATTAATTATCGTAATCAGGCCCATACAGCCCAGAAGAATGCCGAAGCTGGCAATCCAGGGCCACTTTTTCTGGCGAAAAAGAAACAGACCGGCAAGAAGGAAGGGGTGACCCCACATAAATTCTTTGAATCGGGGCCTGATTACCAGGACCCGTTCCAGGAACTCCCGCAGGGCAATCTCCCATTGGGGTACAGGAATTAGCGGAAAATTTCCCGAGCGGTTGATGTAAAAGAAAAGGGCAACTGCCAGAAGTCCCATGGTAATAAAAACCGGCCTCGAAGGAAGCATTTGCCTCCACTTCCCGGCAAATCTCTCCCTGTAGAGGTAATAGGCGAGAACCATAAGTGGAAGCAGGAGGGCAACCTTAACCCCCCGGAAAACTTCCAGTCCCAGGATGAAAGACCTATCTGCCGCAAGAGCTCCCATGAAAAATGTCCCCAGTAATGTCCCCACGGAAGCAAGAATCCAGTCCAGCCAGTAGGGACCATCCCTCTTCTCCAGCACCCATAGCAGGGGAAGAAGAGGAAAAACCAGCGCACCTGCAAGCAGTGCCCCCTGGAGAAAGAGAGTCCTGAAACCCAGAATATAAACTGCAGCACCGGTCAGAAAACCCAGGGCAAAAAAGAGAAGTTGATACTTTTCAGGTATCCTGAAATAAAAATTCAGCCCCACAATTCCGGAAGCAACTATACCCGCCCATATCAGAAGGGCTATCCACCCCTGCAATTCCAGAGGTTGAAAATACCCCCCTTCTCCAATACTGTATCCAAGGTTTTCCAATCTGTCAATGAGGGTCTGCAGCAAAAGAACGTTGTGCTCAATAAGTTCACTGCTTTCTCCCGCCAGAACCGGACGGAAGTACAGGAGGCGAACATTTCTTTCCCGCACACTTCGGATATAACGGGAAATAATTCGTTCGGGGGACTGGCTGTCCATCTCCCCCTGCTGCACACTATGCAGGCGCAAAACCCTGTCTTCTTCAAGCAACCCCAAATCTCTCATCCCCTTCTGCTGAGCAAGAAAGGGTTCAACAAAACCAAGATAGAGATCTTTCTCCTCCAGGAGCCTGATGGTTCCCTCCAGGTCATCGGGATATCCCCAGACCTCACCCCCGTCAAAAATCAGGCCCTCCACTCTGGGCAGCCCTGCAAGTAGTTCTTCAGGGTCATCCTCTCCCCGGTTCTGTTTTACATTGGGACGGCCCACAGTCGGCCAGTTTGTCCCTGCAATATGTTCAATATCATCTTCTTTAAAACCCAGTGGGATCCCCGGAAAAAGAGTATTCTTATCCCGGGGGGGAACTGAGTAATGGTGTTCCCCTGGAAGGGGAGCTGGCTGGAAAAATTCAGGCAGGCGGGTTGTCATAAATTCTTTCATTTCATCAGAAAAAAAGTAGAGGTAATAACCGGTATATCCCGCGGCCCTTCCATAACCAGAATCCTCGGGAATAGGAATAGGCCTGTCGGGAAAAAGAACAGGCCAGATGAAAACATAACCCCTATCCATCATTTTTCTTGGGGTCCAGGGACTGATTGCCACCGCTGGCTCCCCAATATCCAACCGGTCAAAAACTTCTTCGGGGCTGGCCCCTGTCTTCCGGGCAAGTCGAAACATGCTGTGATCATCAAAAATTAGCTTAATTCCTCTGCTCTCCTGTTCAACTTCCCAGCGGGCGGCATAAGGAAAAAGGGCTATAATAAAAGCAATTATGATAATACCCCAGAATATTTTGGAATTAGTAGGCAACCCGGATACCCCCCGACCAACCTCTTTTTTTCTGTCTGCTGTTTTAATCAGTTTTCAGAATCAATTTATCCTGACCAACATTAACTTCCTGAACTCGAAATGGAAAGGGAAAACGGTCGAGGTTTATTTCCAGCCTGACGTTCTCCAGGATATTTTCAATCCAGCTGCCGGGTAATTCCATCCCCTCCAGGATAACCCCTGTAGGGGCGAAGACAAGGTACCTTTCCTCCCCAATACTCAAGCGACCCCGGACCATTATATCCACCTCTGTGCCGAAAACTTCAACAGGAGTGCTGGCTCGCACTGATCCAGGTTCAAGAAACAGCTCAATCCTGTAGGGTTCAAGGTACTCGTTGAGATCAGAAGAGAGCAGAACCAGTTCCAGGGTTTGCATATGCCCTGTAACCTGCCCCTCATCAATTTTAAGTTCGGTATAATAGGCATAAAAAGCATCAAAATAAAGGCCCTCTGCCCTGATCCTGTTACCGCTGATTTCCAAAACATCCGCCTTTCCCTGGAGCAATTTCAGGGCAGGGCGGGCTTCGACCTGGAGATCCAGGCGGGAATAGTCCTCAAAATATTCTGTTAAGGCTTCCCTGATTTCCCGTTCTGCATACTCGGGCAAAATAATCTGGCTGGCAAGAAAAGCTGCCGCGACAATAATCAGGATTACCAGAACCGCAATTAAGGCTTTTTTATTCATTGTTCCCATTACCTCCAGCCTGCCACTGCAGGTATGCGTAAATAAAAGGCTCCAGATTTCCGTCCATAACTCCCTGGATATTCCCTACCTGTTTACCTGTTCTCAGATCTTTTACCAGGGAATAAGGGTGAAAAACATAAGACCTGATCTGGCTGCCCCAGGCAATCTCTTTTTGTTCACCCCGCAGTTCATCCATTTTTTTCTGCTGTTCCCTCTCTTCCAGTTCTTTCAGTCTGGACTTGAGAATGCGCATGGCAGTCGCTTTGTTCTTGTGTTGGGACCGCTCGCTCTGGCACTGGACAACAATTCCAGTAGGTTGGTGGGTAATTCGGACGGCTGAATCGGTCTTGTTTACGTGCTGACCTCCTGCTCCACTGGCGCGATAGGTTTCTATTCTAAGATCACTTGTGTCAATTTCAACTTCAACATCTTCTCCCACATCTGGAAGAACTTCAACAGACGCAAACGAAGTATGGCGGCGCCCGGAAGAATCAAAAGGAGAAATCCTTACCAGGCGGTGAACCCCCTGTTCACCCTTAAGGTTGCCATAAACATAATTACCCTTCACAAGGATCGTTGCACTTTTTATCCCGGCTTCATCTCCCGGGTTGAGATCAAGAACTTCCACTTCCCAGCCCTGCTGTTCACAGAAGCGAACGTACATCCTCATTAACATTTCAACCCAGTCCTGGGATTCTGTCCCTCCAGCCCCGGGGTGAAGGGCTAAAATGGCATTCCCAGTATCATGTTCCGCAGAAAAAAGAGTTTCCAGGCGTAGTTTCTGTATTTGTTTTTCCGCATTTTTCTGCAGCTTTTGTGCCCGCTGCAGAAGTTCTTCCTCCCCATCTTCCTCATAGAGATCCCAGATCAATTCCTGTTCCTCAAGATTTTCTTCTATCTCGCAAACCCGGGCAAGTTTTTCCTTAATCCGGGTTAACTCCTGGTTTGCTTTCTGGACCCGGTCCTGGTCTTTTTCCCAGAACCCTTCCTCGGTCATCTCTTTTTCAAGCCGTTCTTTCCTCTTTTCCAGTTCAACCGTGTCAAAGAGATTCCCTCAAATCCTGGAGAGATTTGCTTTGCTCCGCAAAGGCTTTTTGCAGTTCACCCAGCATCTCCAATCCACCTCCTGTTTATTTTCCACAGCATTTCTTGTACTTTTTGCCACTGCCGCAGGGACAGGGATCATTGCGCCCAACCTCTTTTTCCTTGACAACCGGCTTCTTTACAGGTTTCTCGCCGTCCTGCGGCCCCTGGTTGGTCTGCATTTCCCGGAAGGACCTGTTGAGCTGAGGTTCTTCCGGAGAAGCCATTTCCATCTGCCTTTCCTGCAGCCTTATTCCTTCAGGCCGCGGAGCAAATTTACAGAGGACCCGGACCAGGTCTTCCCTGATACTGGCAGTCATGTTGTTGAAGAGATCAAAAGACTCAAATTTATACTCTACAAGCGGATCTCGCTGCCCATAAGCCCGGAGACTGATTCCCTGACGCAGGTCATCCATGGCATCCAGGTGATCCATCCACTTGCGGTCAATTATCTGCAGGGCAAGGAGCTTTTCCCGGCGACGCATAATTTCCTCGCCCCACTGCATTTCCCGCTTCCTATAGGTTTCCCCGGCTTTCTCCAGGAGGAGTTCCTCGATTTTTCCCCGCTCCATGCTGCTGAGTTTTTCAGGTGTCAAAACTCCAACACCCAGATAAATTCGCTCGGCAGCGCCAATTAAGCTGGATAGATCCCACTCCTCGGGGTGGACACCTTTTGGCAGGTAAAGCTCAATCTGGTCTTCAATAACCTGCTTAATCATATCCATGATTCTTTCGCGAACATTATCGGAATTTAAAATTTCCCGGCGTTGATTATATATGATTTCCCGCTGTTTATTCAGGACATCGTCGTATTCCAGAACGTATTTTCTGATTTCAAAGTTACGGGCTTCAACTTTCTTCTGGGCATTTTCAATACCCCTGTTGATTAAAGGATGTTCCACCGGGGTATCCTCGTCCATTCCCAGGCGGTCCATTACTGCAAAAACCCTTTCCGATCCGAATAGGCGCATCAGGTCATCCTGAAGGGAAATAAAAAACTGGGAAGAACCGGGGTCCCCCTGCCGGCCGGAACGTCCCCGAAGCTGGTTATCAATCCTGCGGCTCTCGTGGCGCTCACTGCCCAGGATATGCAGTCCACCCAGATCAGTAATACCTTCACCAAGGACAATATCTGTTCCCCGTCCGGCCATGTTGGTTGCTATTGTAACCGCACCTTCCTGTCCAGCATCCTTAATAATTTCGGCTTCCCTTTCGTGGTGCTTGGCATTTAGAACCTCGTGGGGAACACCCTCTTTTTTGAGCATGCTGCTTAACTCTTCACTGGCTTCGATGGAAATCGTTCCCACCAGAACCGGCTGGCCTTTTTCGTGACGGGAAACAATATCATCTATAATGGCCTTCTTTTTGCCAGGTAGGGTTTTATAAATCTGGTCGGGGAGATCTTCGCGGATCATTGGTTCATTGGTTGGAACAACAACGACCTCCATCCCGTAAATCTTGATAAATTCCTCCTCTTCAGTTGCTGCAGTCCCGGTCATACCCGAAAGCTTATCGTACATCCGGAATAAATTCTGGTAGGTTATTGAAGCAAGGGTCTGGCTTTCTCGCTCGATCTTTACTCCCTCTTTGGCCTCAATGGCCTGGTGCAGGCCGTCACTGTAGCGTCGGCCTTCCATGATGCGCCCGGTAAATTCATCGACAATCATTACCTGGTTATCCTTAACCACGTAATCCCGGTCCCGGCGCATTAAAGCCCAGGCTTTCAAAGCCTGGTTCAAGTGGTGAGTAAGGCGAACGTTCTGGTCATCATAAAGGTTTTCAATATTCAAAAGCTTCTCTGCCCGGGCCACTCCCTCCTCAGTCAGGGTAACGGAGTTGGCCTTCTCATCAAGAACATAGTGTTCTTCTTTTTTCAACTGGGGAACCAGCCGGGCAAACTGGTAATACAGGGCTGGCGATTCTTCACTGGGACCGGATATAATCAGCGGGGTCCGGGCCTCGTCGATTAGAATGCTGTCAACCTCGTCCAGAATGGCAAAACTTAATTCGCCCTGGACAACCTGGTCAGGGCTGAGGGCCATATTATCACGAAGGTAATCAAAGCCAAATTCATTGTTGGTCCCATAAACCACGTCGCAAGCATATGCCTCTTTCTTCTCCCTGTAGTCCATCCCGTGCAGAGTCAGGCCGACACTGAGTCCCAGGAATTTATATATACTTCCCATCCACTCTGCATCACGCCGGGCGAGGTATTCGTTGACGGTTATAATGTGCACGCTTTTTCCGCCGAGGGCGTTGAGGTAGGCGGGAAGCGTTGCAACAAGTGTTTTACCCTCACCTGTTTTCATTTCGGCAATTTTTCCCTGGTGGAGTACAACACCCCCCAGGATCTGGACATCGAAATGCCTGAACTTTTCTTCGGTAGAGCGCTGAGCCGCTTCCCTTACAACGGCAAAGGCTTCGGGTAGCAGTTCATCAAGATTCTCTCCACCTGCCAGCCTCTCCCGAAATTCTTCTGTCTTACCCCTGAGTTCCTGGTCCGAAAGAGCCTGCATTTCGGGTTCAAGACAATTAACTTTTTCCACTATGGGCCAGAGCTTCTGCAGCTCTTTTTCATTGGGATCTTTTAACAATTTTTTAAACAAACCGAGCATTCAAATTCCTCCCGGAAAAATAAGGGTCATCCAAAACAACTGCAAAATTATTATACCACTGATTATGGGCAATGACAACACGGCCCCAGAAAAGAAAAGAGGAGGCGCGGGGCCTCCTTTTTATTAAAAAATTTCTCCTTCTTTCCATTCATCCAGACTGTTGGGATATTCCATAACGCGTCCTTCCCAGGTTCGGAGAAGGATATGGTCATCAGCCCAGGAAACAACATATTCCGGGAGAACCGGGGTTTTCCCGTAACCCTGGGGAGCATTGATAATAAAGGTAGGTATGGCCAGCCCGGAAGTAAAGCCCCGCAGGTTTTCCATAATTTCCATTCCCGTTTCCACGCGAGTCCGGAAGTGTGTTGTCCCCTGAACTCCCTTGGCATGAAAAATATAATAAGGAGAAACCCTGACTTTCAAAAGTTCGTGGTTTAACCTTTTTACTACATCCGGGTCATCATTGATTTTCCTCAGCAGGACCATCTGGTTACCAAGGGGAACTCCCGCGTTAGCCAGCTTATTGCAGGCCTCAGCTGATTCTTCGGTTATTTCCTGGGGATGATTGAACTGGGTATTAACAAAAACAGGATGGTAACGGGATAAAATTTCGGCAAGTTCATCGTCAACCCGCTGTGGCACAGTAACCAGGGTACGGGAACCCAGCCGAATTACTTCCACATGCTCAATAGAGCGGAGTTCTCTTAAAATCCAGTCAATGCGGTCGTTGCTGAGCATAAAAGCATCTCCGCCTGTTAACAGGACATCGCGGATTTCCGGATTATCCCGGACATACTCTATCGCTTTCTCCAGGTCTTCCACGGAAGTTGGGCGATCTATTTCTCCGATGGAACGTCTCCTCTGGCAGTGGCGACAGTACATACCACATTGATTGGTGACCTTAATAATCAGGCGATCGGGATAACGACGTGTAATAGAAGATGCCGGAGAGGTAAACTCTTCTCCCATTGGATCCGGAGTCCCTTGTCCCAGGAGTTCCATTGCACTGGGGACAGATTGAAGTTTAATCGGGTCCCAGCGCTGTTCGGGATCAATCAGGCTCAGGTAATAAGGGGAAATACTCCAGCGGTACTTTTCCCCGATCTCTTTTATTTTTTCCTGAGCCTGTTCGTCAATGTCCAGAACCCGGGCCAGGGTGTGGGAATCGTTGATCCTGTTCTGCATCTGCCATTCCCAGCTGTTCCAGTCTTCTTGGCTGGCCTCCAGCATGTTTAGAATCTTTTCTTTTTGTTTTTTTATGGTATCGCTTCTCTCCCGGCCAGTAGGAATCCTAGAACGGTTTTCCAGGTATTTTTCAATTCTCTTTTTCAATGTTGTGCTTCGCTCAAGGGCCTTCTGTCTTTTTTCATTGATCTCGACCATATTTTCACCTCCGAAAAAAATAGCGAAATATTGGTAAAGGAAACCTTTACTATACTTCGCCAAAAAGTCGAGAAGCTTTTATGATTATATCACCCCCCGCCCTTTAAGTCAAAAAATCAGGCGTAGGGATCGATCAACCCATAATTTCCGTCCTTCCTTCGATAAACGACATTAAAGTCATCAGTTTCGGCATTGGAAAAAACAAAAAAGTCGTGACCAAGAAGATTCATCTGCATTACTGCTTCTTCAACACTCATTGGTTTTACTGCAAACCGTTTAACTTTTACAATCTTGTTTTCAATGTCATCTTCTTCTTGTTCATCACCCTCAAAAGAAAGGGAAAACTCTTCTTTGTCGCGGAGGTTCCGGTTGATCCGGGTTTTATATTTGCGGATCTGGCGTTCGATTTTCTCAACAACCCCGTCAATGGAGGCGTACATGTCCCCGGTTTCTTCTTCACCTCGCAAAATCAGTCCGTCAACAAAAGCAGTTACCTCTACCTGATGGCGTTCCTTTTCCACCCCTAAGGAGACCTGGGCATCAATCGAAGCATTGTCAAAATACTTCCCTATTCGTCCCACCTTCTCCTCAACATAATCTTTCAAAGCATCTGTCAGCTCTATGTTCTTCCCTCGGGTAGAAATTTTCATCCCACCATCTCCCTTCATTACTCTTTTTAATTAATTCAACATACTCCTGTTCAATTCCTGCCGGAAAAAAATTCCTTCTTAAAATTAAAAACCCCGCTCTCTCAAGCGAGGTTTATTGGCCAATTATACTTTGGTTACGTTAGCCGCTTGTGGGCCACGGTCACCTTCAACGATTTCAAATTCTACTTCCTGGCCATCGTCAAGAGTTTTGAACCCTTCTTCCTGGATAGCGGAGAAATGGACAAAGACGTCGTCCCCGTCCTCCCGCTCGATAAATCCGAAACCCTTCTCCGCATTAAACCATTTAACTTGTCCTCTGTAAAGCATTTTATTACATTCCCCCTAAATATTGTTTCCGATAAGCGGGAGGCTTATCAAGGCTAACTATAACATACTTATCAAAACCTGTCAAATGTTTTTTATTCAACCAGAGCAAGGATCCGGTCTGATGGATATTCATTTCGCAACTCCCCGCTCCAGTAAACCCCCACTACCAGGGCGTTAGGGTGATTGGAAACAAGAGGCAATCTCAGGAAAAAAGAGGTTTTTTTTGCCAGGATTTCATCGAGAACATGGTTAACACCCGGACGGATTGCCCTTCCCTTTAACCCGCGAACCCCATAATCCAGGGCCAACAAGAAAACGAAAGGGTCAAGCAGCTCCTCCTCGCCCTGCTCTGCTCTTCTTAATAACCCCGGCAGGATACCTTCGGGGAGAAGAATACCGGGACCTTCCCCCGAAAAAGAAAGCCCCTCCAGACAGGAGGGGCAGATAGGTATTATTTCATAATAATTATCAGAGCGTCCACAAAACAAGCACCTGCTTGTTTTTGGGAAAAACATGTCGAGCATAAAATCACCACTGCATAAGCTGCCTTACGTCCTCACCACTCAACTTGTAACGAATCTGGTTGATTTTCCGCCGGGAACGCTGCAGGGCATTGTCCACTGTTTTAATACTGCTGTTAAGTTCCCGGGATATTTCCTGGTAGGTTTTGTTATCTAGGTAAGAAATGAAGACCTTCCATTCCAGCGGGGTAAGCATTTCCCTCAGGGTAGTTGAAACTTCCTTTATTAATTCCTGGTTGATTATTTCGTTTTCCGGGTCGATTCTCTCGTCGGCAATTACTTCCTGGAGAGTTCGACCACTGTTTTCTTCTCTGCCGTATTTAAGTTGTTTGTCGATTGAGGTGAAAGTGTTGAGTGGAATATGTTTCTGCCGGTTGGCTGTTTTAACAGCCGAGATCAGGTGCCGGTAAACACAGATATGTGCAAATCCCCTGAAAGAAGCTTCCCGATCAAACTGAAAGTCCCGAATAGCCTTGTAAAGGCCGACCAGTCCTTCCTGAACAACATCATCCTTGTCCAGCCCTTTAATGTAAAAAACCTTCGCCTTGGAGTAAACGATGTCAATATGCCTTTTGAGCAGGTACTCCATGGCTTCACCATTTCCTTGCTGGGCCATCAAAATCACTTGGTCTTCTGGTAGCCCCGCAAAGCTTCCCCTCATAGACATACCCCCACCTCTTTTTTAATTATGTTTAGTATACCACAAAGCTTAACTAAGGTCAAAACTCAATTTTCTCAAAGACTGTCGAAATCATAGCCCCTATCCCAGATGGCATTGATAATTGCGGGAAGGGCAACTGCAGTAGACATCTTGCAGTGAAACAAAATAATGGCCCCTGGCTCCAGTTCTGAAAGAATTTGGTTTACCATTGCTTTCGAGCCGGGATTGGTAAAATCTTGGGGGTTGATATGCCACCAGGTTAATTCCATTCCCATATCCTCATAAATATCTTTCAATTCAGGACTCCAGCCCCCATAGGGAGGTCGGAAAAGAAAAGGCTCAACTCCCGTTATCACTCGAAAAGCCCTCTGAGTTAACTCCAGCTCATGCTTCATTGCTACAGTTGAAAGCTCGGGCAACAGGGGATGGGTAAATGAATGGTTACCGACCTGGTGCCCTCTTTCAACAATTTCCCGGGCGATTTCGGGTCTTTTTAAAATATTTTCCCCGACCAGGAAAAAAGACGCCTTCACATTATAGGCATTCAGAACCTCAAGGATAAAGGGAGTAGCTTCAGTTGGCCCATCATCAAAGGTCAGGTAAACAGTGGGGGGATTTTCTTCTTGGGGAGGGCGGGGCAGATGGAGTTCAAGGGTTCTATCCTCAAAAAACAAAAGCCCCTCTCCTCTTTCTGATGACCAGTCCAGGTCACCCTGAACCGCCAGAGCAAGCTCAACCAGTGGAACGTGGAAGGTTCCTGCAAAAAGAACACCCTCTATCCCCTGGTTCCCAATATAGGCTTTCTTTTCAATTGCATCCCAGTGCAGGGGCAATTCAAAAAAATCTGCAACAGGACGCAGGGGTAGGTACATTCCCTCAGCAAATGGAATCAGAGTTGTTTCCATAACATGCTCTTCCCTGCCCTGGCCTCCCCCCGAAAAGAGAAGGATAAGCAAAATAAAAAAAACTAGGATCCTCCTCATTCCACTTAAGCACCTCCTGAAAATCAAAATATGGGCCATTCCAGTCCCCCTTTAATAATCCCGGAAAGGAGGTAAACCAAAAAAAGATTGAAAATTAAAAACAACCCGTATTCAAGAATTCCCCAGTCCTTTAAAGGACCCTCCTTCTTCAGTTTTTTACCTTTTTTTTTACGGCCCATTATTTCCTCCTTTTAACACGGGAGGGGAGCAATAGCTCCCCCCTAAAATCTGGTTCGCAGACCAAGCATTACGCTTCCCAGATTGGAATCTCTTATATTCTTAAAAACACCCAGTTGAATTCCAGCGCTGGTGGTAATTGAATAATCAACTCCCAGGAAATAGCTGATATATTTCCAGCCAAGACCTTCATCTCCAAAAGATATACTACCCCCTGCATGGCCGGTCAGGAACGTTGCTAGTTCCTGGTCAAGCTGAAAGCCAAGACTGACCCTCCAATCACTGACGGGAGCACCATGAAAGCCAAGGCGGAAGGCAATATCTGTCGGGCCCCTTTCTGTTATACGGAATTTGGCCCCAAGGTCCACAAGGTTAACCAGTTCCCCCCGGTAGGAAACGGTTCCTTCCAGGCCGACCGTATGAGTCAGGCCCGCATCAACACCGATTCTCAGGGCCTTTATTCCCAGGTCCCCGGTGACAGAACCCACCATAACATTGTACAGAAGAGCAGTATAACCCGGCCGGATATTAGCCGTTGAAAAGGCCTCCGCAGAGGCGCTTCCCATTAACAGAATAAGTATTAAAACCAGGACTACCTTTTTCAAAAGGAGAACCTCCTTCCTTTTCATTTACATTTCGCCAAAAAATAACCCTTCCCTGCCGTATTTTTGGTTTTCCCTGAAAGAGAATCCCGAGAAAAAAGCCCCCGTTTCAACCGCAGCTTTTTTCCAGGAAAAACCGATTCAATCGATCAAGAGCTTTTTCCGGTTGGTTAACGCCATTCAGCAGGGCTTCCATCGGGCAAAGGCCCTTTCCGCTCCTGTCTTTAATCCTCTCAACCTCCCGGTCAAAATAAAAATCCAGTCCCTTATCCTCTAAAACCTGAATTGCACCCCTGCTCATCAGGGGAGAATAAACAGAGGAAAGCTCCATTCCCACTGCCAGAAAAGCCGCCCCTCGCCCAATAACCCTATCAGCAAGAACTCCACCTTTCCAGTTCTCCTGGCGAAAGGCCTGCCAGAGAGGCAGCAAACCCGTGCGGAAATCTACATGGGGATCTTGTCCATTCCTGATTAAAACCAGGCTGGCATTTTCTTTTTCCAGGATTCTTTTGGCTTCAGCCTGCAGCCTGATCACGGGATATTCCCTCCATAAAACGAGTTTTTAAAAGCAGGGGCAGAATGATTAGCTGCAGGACTATTCCGGGAAGACCGGTAAGGAGCGAACCCCAGACATAAGCAAGGGGGGCCTGGGGAAAGGCCTGCAGGTGGAATACAAGGGGAGCAACCAGGGCCATTCCTATTCTCCCCCCGACCATTGAAACGAGGAGAGCAGGAAAAACACCCCATTCCTTTTTCTGGAACAAATACCCTGAAAGAATACCAAAAAGAGGTAGCTCTACAAGCATTAAAAAAAGAACGGGCGGGCTTACTGGGGGCATTCCCGTCAGCAAGTGGCTGATCAGAGGGGCAAGAAAACCAATAATACCCCCTATTGCCGGTCCCAGAAGGAACCCTGCAATATAAACCGGGAAATGCATCGGAAGAATAATGCTCCCCAACTGCGGTCCTCCAGTAAGGTGGAGAAACTGGGGGAGAATGATTGCCAGGGCCAGGAGAAGTCCCCCCCTGGTCATATTTTTTGTTGACAAAAGATCACCTCCAAAGGATTGGCTCCTTTCATAGGAGGTTTCCCGGCTTCAGCCGTTAACTCCAATTATATCCGCTTAATCGGACTTCTGTCAATCAACCTTTTTCAATTCCTGCTTGAGGGCCTCAATTACCCTGACAGGAGTTGGGTCAACCCCATACATTCTGGCCAGGTAATAGCTGACATAGTCCCCGAAATAGATAAGGGATAAAACTCTTGCCAGGGGAAATTTTCCCCTTGAAGGGACAACGTGGACCCCAAATCCTTTTTTTTGCAAAATTTCTGCAGTTATTTCCATTCTCTTCTGGTTACGGGGATGGGCGCCGTAATCCTGGAGGTGGACTACCCTCAGCCTTTCTAAAATTTCCGGGGGTTCCTCCCAGCCCACCAGTTCGTTGTGGTTGAGTTCGGGATATTCAGCCCAAAACGCGGGAGCTTTACTGTTTTCATTAATCTGGCATTTCCACCGACGGGCAGCAACTCCACCCAAAAGACCCGGGCCATAAATCAGGGGAAGCCTTCCTTTTAGCTGTTCAGCAAGGAGGGCCGCGGGGCCTTCCTGCCCATTTCCCCCCCCGTTTTGCTGCTTTAAATCATTCAGAGTAAGACTGGCTTCCTCTCTTTCCTCCCGGGGGAAATCCACAAGTCCCAACCTAGAAAAGGCTGCCAGGAGAGGTGCCAGAGTATAACCCAGAGCAGCCCGGGGAGGTAAACCAGAGGGGATTTCAAGGTAGTTTTCTTCCAGCTGCCGGCTCAGATCTCCTCCAGAAGAAATCCCCCAAACAGTCCCCTTCTTCTGGCAGGCCTCATCCAACCCTGCCAGTGTCTCCTCGGTGTTTCCAGAGTAAGATACCCCTATAACAAGGGAATTTTCTCCCACCCAGAGAGGGAGAGAATAATCACGATTGACAAATACGGGATACTCCAGCCTCTGGCTGAAAAGCGCCTGCAGTATATCACCGCCAATGGCTGAACCACCCATTCCGAGAATAACAATATTATTAAGCCTCTCGGGGAGGGCAAAGTTTTTCTTTTCTCCCAGTTCCCAGCCTTCCTGCCACTGCTCGGGAAATCCATCGATTAAATCCAGCATATTATAATCACCTCCTTCTGGATTATTCTTTGCCAGCCCTCTATCTCCTGCCGGAATTGTCCCCTCAACCCAAAATCAAGGCTATTTTTCTGCAACCAAAAAAAGCCTGGAGACTAATCTCCAGGCAAGACATTTACCCTATTAATTTGCTCATACATCAACCTTGCCAGCCCGTAATCCTCATTTCGAGAGGCTTTTTTGGCAATTTCCTCGTCCATCATTCCCTGGAATATATCCTCTCCCATTCCCCTGGGGAGCAGCCCTCCCTCAGGGACTGTCCCCCGCATTGCTTTAAACATGTAAAAAATAAAGATACTTTCAAATTCCTGACAGGCCTGAAGGAGGGGATCCTTTTTTCCTTCTGCTTCTCCTTTATCCGGAGTTTTTACCTGGTCCGGGTCGTTTATTTTCAGTTCGGGGTACTTGTTGCTGAGAAATACCTCCAAGGTCCCACACCTCCTTACATAATCTCCAGGACAGCATGTAAAGCCCCGGCCCTTTTCATTGCCTGCAGAATTATTATTATATCATCTGGTTCAGCACCAATGGCATTAAGGGCTTCCACCAGGTCCAGGATTGTTGGCCCGCTTTCCATTAAAACAAGGGATTCTCCTTCTTCAGAAATATCTGTTTCAGGGGGATCTCCGAAAAGAGAAGCAAAAACATCGCTTTCTTCCCCTGTATCAACTTCTACTTCCGGGTCCTGCCCCACCTGGACTTTTAACCCCCTGTGGGCAATTGCAACGGTGGAAATTCTTACATTGTGTCCTATAACAACAGTTCCTGTTCTTTCGTTGATAACTACCCTGGTGGGCATTTCCACGTTTACTTCCAGGGCCTTTATTGTTGCCACAAAATCAACAACATCCTGAGCAGCATACTCTGGTATCCTGACCTCAACTCGACCCGGGTCAATTGCCAGGGCAATCTGTTCATCCTGTTCTGAGGGAATGTGCTCGTTTATGGTTTCTGCAATTCGAGAGGCATTGGCAAAGGACCCACCTCTTATCTGAAAGGTCAGGCTTTCCTCCCCCCGCCAGTTAAATTCCACCTCTTCTTCCACGAGGGCACCGTTGGGTATGTTGCCGACATTTTCGGGCTCTGTTTTCCGTCCCAGGTAATTATCTCCACCTGTGCCCGTTGACACCGGCCCCTGGGCCACTGCATAAACCCTGTCATTCCCTGCCCGCAGGGGGGTCATCAGGAGAACCCCGCTTTCTAGGGAACGGGCATCGCCAAGAGAGGAAACGGTTACATCGATTTTATCTCCAGGATAGGTAAAAGGGGGCAGGGTTGCAGTAACCATTACCGCTGCTGCATTCCTTGCGGTAACCCTTTCCGAGGGAACATCGACACCAAAGGCCTTGAGCATATTGGCAATAGACTGCATGGTCCCCTGGGATCGGGTGCTGTCTCCAGTTCCATCAAGACCAACAACAAGTCCATATCCAATCAGGTGATTGTCCCTTTCACCAGAAAGAGCTGCAATATCACCAATTTGGACCGTAGCCTCCTCCTGGGCTTCTACTGGAAGACAGGCGACCAGGAGGAGAACAACAATAATTAACCCAGATTTTTTCATTTTCTCGCCTCCCGGTTTTAAAATATCCAGTTTAGAAGCCATTCCAGAATGCTCGGACGCTGTTTGTCTGCCACTACACCTGAACCTGTATAACTGATATTTACATCCGCAAGCCTTGCCGATTCAATAGTGTTGTCCTTTTCAATATCCTCCGGCCTGATCATTCCAGAAAGCTCTATTTCCTGGTGTTCTCCGTCAACTGTTATTCCTTTAATCCCCTCGATCCGGAAGTTACCCGAATCTAGGACTTCAACAATTTCCACTGTTATTTCTCCAACAATTGACCCTGCTCGCTGGGTTCTCCCACCCGCTTCAGCCTTATCGCTGTAACTAGGGCTTAACCCGGCAAATAAAGTGGAAAGAAAAACTCCGGGATTCAGTTCAAAACCAAGGCCCTGTCCTGTTTCTGTATCCGCTTCGTGGGAGGCTTCTGCATTTTCCCGGATTACTACCGTCAGCAGGTCGCCTTCTCCCCTGGCAATTGGGTCCGAAAAAAGGCTTGAACCATCCGACTGCCAGAGCGAAGAACCCTGCAGAGGCAGAGTTGTAAAAAGAACAATTGCCAAAAAACAAATCATAATTCTGGACATATTTTTTTCAACCCCCTTGGGAGCTAAATATCAATTTCGATTAATTTATCTCCGATAATCTCGCCAGAAACTACTTCTCCGCTAAAAAGGTTCCTGACCCGAATATTATCCCCTGCTCCACCGCTTTCCATTGCTTCTCCCGCCAGAGAAATGGAAAAACCCGGAAAAATCATTTTTATGGTTACCCCTTCTCCTCTTTCGACAAGGGGGACTTCTTCAAGGTGGTGACTGCAGAGAATACTTCCTATTTCCACCGTTCTTCTGACCCTGTAATCCTGGAGCTTTCCCCCGGCTGTTAAAAAACCGCGGGGCAGGTCACTTTCCCTGACATATTCTTTTTCCAGGAAGTGGGTTGTTATTTCCTCGCCACTTTCCAGGTCCTGCACCACACGGTACACCTGAACCTCACGGTCAAGAAAAACGGAAATCCTCTTCTTTTCCCACTCTTCATCGCCTACGGAAAAACCGACCGTCAGGGAATTATTGCCAGGCACCCGCATGTGGCGTGGTAAAACTAGATCCAGGTGTATTTCCCCCCGGGGATGAAAAATACTGTCAACTCCTCTGGGGAATTCTACAATTACCCCCGGGATTTCTTTTATCAGGAGATGCTGGATTTTTTCCTGCAGGTCCTCTCCCCGGATTTTCTCCAACTCTGTTTTGACCGTAACCCGACCGGGTATTTCCCACTCCTGAACCTCGACTTTTTCTCGCCGCAAAAGGTATTCCAGGTACTGGCGGGAAAACTGCCTGTTCTCCTCTTTTCCCGGCGCAGGACCCAGGTCGATACCAGCTAATTTTTCCCGCATTTCTTCATCCATCTCCACCTGCACAAGGTCGACAAAAGAAATCCGGGCTACTGCAACTGTAATACTTTCCTCCAGGGTGTACGCGGCAAATCCGGCAGGACAGAATAATACCAAAATTAACAGTATTACAGCTCCTATCCTCATTTTACTTATCTCCTTAACTGGGCAGCCAGGCGGAGAATTTCATCTGCAGCCTGAATACTCTTGGAATTTACCTCATAGGCCCTCTGGGCGCTTATCATATCAACCATTTCTTCAACAACTTTTACATTGGACATCTCCAGATAACCCTGTCCCACCGTTCCCAGGCCGTCCAGCCCAGGATAGCTTATTATTGGCTCGCCCGAAGCGACAGTTGGCTCATAAAGATTACGCCCGGTGCTATGCAGACCGCTGGGATTGGAGAAACGGGCCAGTTCAATCTGCCCGATTTCCATCATTTCGGTATCACCCGCCATCTGCACGGCAACAATACCGTCCCCTGAAATAGAGATGCTTGTAGTGTCTTCTGGCACATAAATTTCTGGAAGCAGGGGAAGGCCGTCTGAAGTAACTACCCGGCCATCCCGATCAATTTTGAATGAACCATCTCTGGTATAAGCGACGGAACCGTCAGGGCGCAAGACCTGGAAGAATCCATCCCCTTCAATAACCAGATCCAGAGGGTTGTCCGTACTCTGCATGCTACCCTGGGTAAAAAGTTTCTGGGTGGCAGCCGGCCGAACACCATGCCCTATCTCAATCCCTGTTGGGACCTCTGAGCCCAGAGCGGTTGGGGTTCCTGCCTGGCGAAGGGTTTGATACATGAGGTCCTGAAAATTTACCCTGCTTTTTTTAAAACCCGTCGTGTTAACATTGGCCAGGTTATTGGAAATATTGTCAATTTGCAGCTGCTGGGCTTCCATCCCTGAAGCTGCAGTCCATAATCCTCTTAGCATTGGGAAAGCCTCCTTTTTTCGTTGGGCCTGCTTCTATCATTCCACAGGCCGGGCCTCCCATCCGGGTCGGGCCCTTAGTCTTAAAAAGCTCAGGTTCTTCCTACATGATTAACTGCTTTTTCCAGGGTCTCGTCCTGGGCCTGGATTGCACTCTGTCCCGCTTCAAATAACCTCACAGCACTGATCATCCTGGTCATTTCTGAAACTGCATTTACATTGGACCTTTCAATGTAACCCCTGCGAACCATCCCGTTCCCCGCTTCCGATTCCCCTGCTTCGGGAGGGGCAACAAAAAGATTATTCCCTTCTCTGGTAAGTTCCTGGGGATTATCGAAACCGGCAACCAGTAGCTGTTCTGGCCTGACCTGTTCATCAACATAAATATGTTCTCCATTCTGGTCAAGGACCCGGTAACCTGACTGGTTCACCAGGAACCCTCCTTCATCCAGAGTAAAAGCTCCATCCCTGGAATATCTGAGGCCAGCAGGAGTCTCCAGAACGAAGAATCCCTCTCCATCAATGGCAAAATCAAAAGGGTTTTCCGTATGCTGAATAGGACCTGCCTGGAAAACCGTATGGCTGTGACTGGCCCTTACTCCCG
The DNA here is from genome assembly GCA_003551665.1 of Halobacteroidaceae bacterium. Classification (GTDB taxonomy): domain Bacteria; phylum Bacillota; class Halanaerobiia; order B1SED10-174; family B1SED10-174; genus T1SED10-26. The sequence continues at coordinate 61,947 of PUNE01000129.1, read as the reverse complement.
GGCCGAGATGCCCTGTTGGGTGCCGTTCCCCCTGTTCAAGGCGGGTCATATACATGTTGGAAAAGGATTCCGTGACCACCCGGCCTTTTTTAAATCCCGCCGTTTCAAGGTTTGCAAGGTTATTGGCAACAACGTCCTGCAGATCCTGGGCAGCTATTAAACCGCTTGCAGATGCAAATAAACCTCTAATCAAGTCTTCACCTCCTTCTGGAAATAACCTATTTCACCTTAAACTTTTGATCATTTCCCAAAAACATAAGAATACTTATGCCGACATTTTTGTGTCTTGTTACCCTAAAATCCCGGGCTGATTTTCTCCCTGAAAAGTTCAGGCCTCGGTATCCAGTATTCCTCCACGGGGATCTTCTGGGTCAACCTTTCTTCTACCCAATGGTTTTCCAGTTTTCCCCGTAGAATCTTCTGCCGCTGTTTTGGTTTCCGGGCTTTCAGTTTTACCCACCCGAGCTCTTTTCCTTGCTTCCTCCCTGTTCAGGCGGATCCAGAGGAAGCCCTGAATATTCTGGAACTCAGCGTGCTGGACCCCCTTGATCCGATTGGCCTCCAGGGAAGCCTGGACAATATTCCAGTTGTCAACCGGCCCGCTCATTGCATCTCACCCCTTAAAGGGTTGTATAGGCGATCTCCCCTCTACTGCAAACCAGCCTTGTTCTGCTCCTCCTGTCCTTTACAGTATGTTGCCCTCCAGCAATAACCACGGTAACTCCAGGAAAAAGGACTTTATTGATCTTGACCTGGCCCTCCTCCGAGGAATAGATTTTTTCCTGGATTTGCTGGACTTCTGCTTCCAGTTCATTCTTCCTTTTCTTAAGCTGTTCCCAGGTTTCTGCAAGTTTTTTCAACTGGGCAATTCTGTCCTCTCCCAGAATTCCTTTTTCCTTTTGTTTTTCCAGGAGCCGAATTGCTTTTTCCACCTTACTCAGGTTATCGGAAAGTTCCCCAGAAATTTTTAATTTTTCTTCCAGGTCTGTTCTAACTTCCGGAGCAACACCGACTTCTACCCTGGTCTTTGTTGCCAGGGATGACCCCAGAACATTGACTTCAACTTCCTGCCCGGCCTGAATCCGGCCCCCGGCAATCAACCCTTTTCCCTGCACAACAATTTTCCCAGCAGCAGATATATCGCTGTGAAGAATTGCCTCACCTACCAGGACATCCCCACCGGCCTTTACGTTACCGTTTTCAATAAATTTGGCTTCGAAGTTTTCCCTGCATTCAACTCTGCTTTTTTGCTTTCCCAGGTACCCCTTGCGAATTTTTACGTTCCCTCCACTGATAATTGTAGCAGCCGAAACGTTACCATTTACCTCTACATCACCTGTTGCTTCTACCTTAAAACCTTCTGTAACGTTCCCGTCAACGATAACCGTCCCCAGGAAATCAATATGGCCAGTCGAAAGGTCAACATCTCCCCGGACATGGTGCACGGGGAAAACACTTACTTTTCCATTGCTTTCCTGAACTGCCTGCCCTTCAATACCGGCCAGAAGCACCTTCCCATTCTCATCCTGTTCAACATTTTTTCCAGCCGGTAGCTTTGCTTCTTTTGGTTTTTCCAGCTTAATCTCTTTCCCGGTAACTTTCCTGCCCGGTTCTCCGGGAACAGGTGGTTTTACAGAAACCAATGGTTCACCTTTTTTAACATTTTGGATGAGGTCCAGGTTAAAATGATCAACACTTCCATCCTCCCGCAGTTTTCCTGCCCGCTCTTCAATTTCATTTTTAAAATGGTACTCCAGGTAACCATCCTTGCCCGGAACAGGCGCTTCTCCCCTGGCAATTAAAATTTCCTTATGGTGCGTATTGCTTTTTGCTATCTCGTCCAGTTTTTCATCCATGAGGCCAAAAACCACGCCGGCTTCTGTCAATTCCTGTTGAATCTTTTCGGGGGATAAATATTCACCTCCCCTGGGAGGAAAATACTCCAGGAAGGCTTCCATTCCATCGCTGGAAATTCTTACCTGTATCTCTGCATCCTTGTCCAGTTCAGGCCTTCTTTCGGCCAGGAATATTCTGGCCTCTTTCCCTTCCCGGTTATTTTCCTGAAGTTCTTCTGCCACCCTTTCCCAGTCAACGTCCTGTATTTCCTGCCTTTCAACTTCTTTTTTGACGGCGTTAATGTCAACAGGCCTGCCGTTTCCCTGGGGAGGAAAAATTTTAAGGAAAACTCCCTCTGTGGAAAAAGAAATTTTATAATAACCGTCCAGGTTTATTTCCACATCCCCGGGCTCCATTGCTTTTAACCCAATCCGGAAAACTTCCAGTCCCTTTAGTCGGTCGCGAAAAGTTGGTTTTTTCCTTTGGACTACAAGTTCTCCCGGCTCTATTCTTGTCCCGAGGGAATCGGTCAGCTTTTTTATTGCCTCCTGACGGGCTTCTTTTTCCCCTTTGCTTTTAATGGTAATCCACTTTCCTTCCATTGCTTTCACTCCTCCAAATCAAAGGAAACTGCTTTTATCACGACCCAACATTCCCCGCAGGCGAAGTATTGCCTTGCTATGCAGCTGGGAAATCCTGGCAGCAGATAAATCCAGAACTTCTCCGATTTCTCTCAGGGTTAGCCCCTCGTAATAATAAAGGGAAACAACCAGCTGCTCTTTCTCCGGGAGTCTTTCAATGGCCCGACCAAGACTCTCTTTCATATCCCTGTCCTGGACAATATTCAGGGGATCCTCATCCCGGGGGCCTGGAATTTCCAGGGAAGGTTTTTCCTCTTCGTCCCCGTTACCTCCCAGCCCTTCAAGAGACATTACCTGTGGTATGGTTACCTGGGACAGGATTTTTTCCAGCTTTTCCTGGGAAATTTCCAGATGCGAGGCCAATTCCTCGTCAGAAGGGGGCCTTTTATGTTCCTGTTCCAGTTCGGCCATTGCAGTACTGATCATTTTTGCTTTTTCCCGGACCGACCGCGGGACCCAGTCCATCGCTCGAAGGGCATCATAAATTGCCCCCCTGATTCTGGCTACTGCGTATGTACTGAATTTAACCCCGTGATCCGGATTAAAACCCTGAACTGCGTCAATCAATCCAATAGTCCCGTAGGAAACCAGGTCGTCCAGTTCCACGTAGGAAGGCAGATGAATCATTACCCGGCCCGCAACATACTTGACCAGATAGGAGTAATTCAGGATAAGTTTTCTGCGGGCCTCTGGATCCCTTTCCTGTCGGTAAAGATCCCATAAATCCTTCAGTTCTTCGTCACTTTTCTGAGCCATCTGCGGCATCTCCGCCTTACCCATTGGCTCACCCCCCCGCTAAATCAGTCTTTTCCTTTCCAGCTTAACCATTGCCCTGTTTCTGGGTGCCAGCCCTACAGTTTTGATTTTCCCAACCCTGCTTCCCATTGTGTTTTTTGCGATTAACCCCCATAATGAAAGAAGTTAACAGGCTTAAAGCGGTAAAAACCAGCAGGCAGTTGAGTGTCTTCTGGAGAGAACTAACAACGTCTTCTCCCTGATAGAGACCTGTCAATAGAAAAACCAAACCACTGAGCGGGCCCAGACTAAGACCAGAAAGAATGATTTTTTGTTCCCCTGCCCGACCCTGCATTATTCTTCACCTGCTCCCCGCAGGTTCCGCTGGTACTCAAAAAGCCACTTGATTATTCTTTCCCTGATTCCCGAATCAATATCAACAAATGCCACTCCCATCCTGTGATCTTCCCCTTTTTTGTCTTCCTTCAGTCGGCGGACAACACCCCAGAGCGGATAATCCAGCTCGAGAATGGGAATCTCCATTTCAATCTCTTCACCTTCTTCGATCCTGAGGGATCCCTTAATCCCCACCCCGCCTCCGCTTAAATCTAAAATCCTGCCCCGGGTAAATTCATTCACCTCTTTCCCGTCCACCGGCCGCAGGCGGTAATCAACCCGCCCTTCCACTTCTACCCGGACATACTTGCGTCTCTGGACCCGGTATATTTTCTCCGGTAGCTCCAGGATATAGTGGGGAAGGGGTTCCCGGTTCCTGTCCTGGACCCGGGTCATAAAGATGAATTTTCCCCGTTCTGTTGTATATGAGATTGAAACATTGTCACCGCTGTTCAGGGGTACAGTTGCTCCCTTAATCTGGGGAGCAGCCATTTTGAACTGTCCTCCCTGGATATCGAGGACCTTTGTGGCATAAACCCCCGAATGAGAGCCCTTTATTTCCACGAAAATTTCCTGGTCTTCCTGCAAACCTGTCTTTTTCACAACCCTCAACTCCCCTGCTAAGAAAAAACAAGATTATTCTGTTTCCATGCCAGCAGGTAATATTAACCCCAATTACTGGAAAATCTCGTCAACCAGTTTCCCTGGCTGCAGGGCCTGGATGTCGTCTGTAACACCCTGCCCACTGGTTAAATAACACAGACTTTCTTCTCTCCCCCAGACCAAATTAAAAATATTTCCCAGGGCCTGGGTTTCATCAAGCCTGGTAAAAACAAACCCTGAAAACCCGATTTCACCGAACCTTTCCCGGTAGTCTGTTAGATCTTCAATCCTGGTGTTTATACTCAAAACCAGCAGCCTTTCGTCAATAAAATCGTGGCGAATTATTGTTTTCATCTGCAATAATTCTTCTCTCTGCAGGGGATTACAACCCGCAGTATCAAGAAAAATCAGGTCGGCATCAAAATACTTTTCAATGGCCCTGGTTAATTCTCCGGAGGAAAATATCGTTTCTGATTCAACCCCCAGTTCCCGGGCGAGCATATCAAAATGCTCCTCGGCCCCCAGCCTTTTGGTGTCCTGGTTCAGCAAAACAACTCTCAATCCCCGTTTTCTCCCAAAATTTCCTGCAAGCTTGGCTACTGCAGTTGTTTTCCCGGTTCCTGTGGGTCCGAACAGGGCAACAACCCTGGGAAAGCCTTCCCCCGGATGGATTTGCTTTTCCCGGGGAAGTTTGGTCTGGATTTTTTCCTTGATCAGCCCATAATTATCCACAGCCGCGAGCCCCGCTCCCATTTCCAGGAGGATTTCCCTTTTAACCCCCCTCTGCAGGAGCTTTTTTTCCAGGTTGGGAGGCAGGTTGGAAATTTTCTGGGCTGGCTTAAGCCGGATTTCTTCCTGGATATCGGGAAAAGGAACCTCTTTTTTTGCAGCCTCTTTAATCAGGCTGGAAAACTCCGGTTTTTTCTCCTCTACTCCAGCCATTATTTCCACTCCGCCCTGGTTTTCCATCCACCAGAAACCTCTCTTTTTAAGCCGGCGGGTCTGGTAAATAATAGCCTCGGGACCAAGTTCTTCCCGAACCTGTTGAATAGCCTCCTGCATGCTTGATCCTTTAAAACGCTTAACCTGTTTCAACTCTGATCACCCCCACGGAGCGAACTTCAATTCCGGGATCAATCTCGTTGTAGGATAAAACCGGTATCTGGTTTTTACTCTGTCCCCGGTCCAGAAGGCGCTTCAGGTGAAAGCGAAGAATGGGATTAGTCAGGATTACGGGCTGTTTCCCCTGGTTTCTGACCTCGCTGAACTTGGTAATCACGGCATCAATTACCTGCCTGGCCTTTACTGGATCCAGGTTTAAAAACGACCCGTTCTCGCTCTGCTGCAGACTTTCTCCCAGTTCCGCTTCCAGCTCCGGAGCCAGGGTAAGGGCCTGGATCAAACCATCCTCCTGGTGCTGTCGGGAGATGTGCCTCTGCAGGGCCTGGCGGACATATTCCGTGAGGACAGCCGGATCCTTGGTCTGGCCAGCCCAGTCCGCCATAGTTTCCAGGATGGTTACCTGATCCCTTATGGATACTTCTTCCTCCAGAAGGAACTGAAGCACTTTCTGGATTTCTCCCAGCGTCATCTGGTCCGGGATCAATTCGTTTACCACAGCACTGTAATCCTCTTTCAGAGTTTCCACAATCTCTTTTACCTCCCGGCGTCCGAGAAGCTCAGCCGCATGTTCTTTCAAGACCTCGGTCAGGTGGGTGGACATTATTGAAGGAGGATCTACAACGGTGTACCCGGCTATTTCCGCTTCTTCCTGCCTGTCCTCGGGTATCCAGAGGGCAGGCAGCCCAAAGGCAGGCTCTTTTACTTCAACCCCCTTCATCTCCTGTTCAACACTGCCCGAATCCATTGCCAGGAAATGGTTGGGCCGAATCTGAAACCTGGCAACTTCCATCCCTTTTAGCTTGATGCTGTAAGTGTTGGGATCCATCTGCATGTTATCCAGAACCCTTACCGGCGGGATGATCATTCCCAGTTCGGTAGCCACCTGCCTGCGGATGAGGGTTATCCTTTCCAGGAAATCCCCTCCCTGTTCGGGTAAAACCAGGGGTAAGAGGTTGTAACCAAATTCCATCTCAACAGGGTCAACCCGGATTAATTCCTTGTAATCTTCTTTTTGCAGGGTGGGCCTGGAGGGCGGTTCCAGATCTCCCTCTTCCACCTCCTCTACTTCTTCTTTTTTGGTTTTTTCCGCCTTGAAGAAAAAGTATAGACCCCCAACAACTGCTGCAAGGATAAACAGGGGCATGGTTGGCAGTCCCCGGCTCAATCCCAGGAGGAATAAAATGCTGGCCACGACCAGCAGGGCCTTGGGCTGGCTGAGCATCTGCAGGGAAAGATCCTGGCCCAGGTTGGCTTCTCCCGCAGCCCTGGTAACAACCATTCCCGTTGAAGTTGCAATTAAAAGAGCGGGAATCTGGGATACCAGACCGTCTCCAACTGTAAGCAGGGCGTAGGTTTGCAGGGCTTCTTCCAACGCCATTCCCTGCTGAATAACCCCGATTACAAGTCCCGCAACAATATTAATCAGCGTTATTACAATTCCCGCTATTGCATCCCCCTTGACAAACTTGCTGGCTCCATCCATTGCCCCGTAAAAATCCGCTTCCTGGCGGATTTTCTTTCTTTCCTGCCGGGCTTCTTCTTCATTAATCAATCCGGAATTTAGATCGGCGTCAATACTCATTTGTTTTCCAGGCATTGCATCCAGGGTAAAACGAGCTGCAACCTCGGCAACCCTTTCTGCTCCCTTGGTAATTACGATAAACTGGATTACCACAAGAATCAGGAAGATAATAAAACCAACCACATAGTTTCCGCCAACAACGAAATCCCCAAAGGCAAAAATCATCTGACCTGCATCGGCCTGGCCAAGGATTAGCCGGGTTGTGGAAACATTCAGAGCCAGGCGAAAAAGGGTTGCAAAAAGCAGCAGGCTTGGAAAAACCGAAAATTCCAGGGGCTCCCCCGTGTAAATACTGACCAGGAGAACAGTCAAAGCAAAAGCAATATTGCAGGTTATAAAAATATCCAGCACCACTGTTGGCAGGGGAATAATGAACATTACCACTACGGTAACAAGGATGAAAGCAAATAAAATATCGCTATATCGCTGTATCCAGTGAATGGGCATTTCTTTTGCTGATAGAGCCATCTGGAAACCTCCTACCTAGGAATAATACTTCTGGAGGCGGAAAACAAAAGCCAGAATTTCCGCAACAGCCTGGTACAGTTCGGGTGGTATCTCTTCACCAACCTCTGTTGAGTGGTAAAGGGCCTGGGCCAGTGCTTTTTCCTCCATTACTTCAACATTATTGGCCCGCCCAATTTCAACTATTTTTAAGGCTACTTCACCGCTTCCTTTGGCAACAACCTGGGGAGCAGCCATCTCTTCACCATCGTAGCGCAGGGCAATTGCCAGGTGAGTCGGGTTGGTTATGATAACATCGGCACTGGGAACCTCCTGCATCATTCTCTGCTGGGCCATAAAACGCTGTCTTTCTTTTACCTTGCTCTGAATCAGGGGGTCCCCCTCAGTATCTTTGTGTTCATCCCGGACTTCCTTTTTGCTCATCCGGATATTTTTTTCATGCTCCCATCGCTGGTAGGCATAGTCCATGGCACTTATTATCAGGTGAAATATAGCAATAATAATTCCTATCCGGAAGATTACCATTCCCACCTCACCCAGAGCATCATGAATGGCCATATGGGGGAGTTTAAGTAAAACCGGGATGAAGCCCTGCAGAACGGATACTGCGACTCCCATGAACATTACAGCCTTTAAAATTGCTTTCAAAAGTTCTACAACTGCCCGCTTGGAAAATATTCTCTGCAAACCCTTGATTGGGTTGAGCCGTTCTGGCTTTGGTTTGAGCACCTTGGTTGTAAAGAGGAAGCCAACCTGCGTTAATTCCCCTGCCAGTCCAAAAAAAGCAGCGGCTGAAAGCATGGGAATGATAATTAATGCTGCCACCTGGGCTGTTTCCATGACCCTGCGGTGCAGATTGGCCGGGGTTAATTCCAGGGTGACGTCCGCCGTCAGGGAGTGGTACATAAACTGCTGGAAGTAATTAATCCCCAGGGGAACCATCCCCAGAAAAAACAATAAAATCAGCAGGAGGCTCAGGGCCATGGTTAGCTCTCTGCTCTTGGCCACCTGTCCCTCTTCGCGGGCCTTCTTTCTTCGCCTTGGCGTCGCCTTTTCCGTTTTTTCCTGGGTTCCCTGAGACACGGTTTACCCCCCTATTCCCTGGATGAGATTATTCAACTGGCCAAACATTCCCTGAAATACTTCTCGGAAATAGTTTCCGAAGGTCGGTAAAGAAAGGAATAAGACCATTATGCCGAGGAGAATCTTGGTGGGGATACCCACGCTAAACATATTGATCTGGGGAATGGTCCTGGCAAGAAAACCGAATACAATGTCGCTGATAAAAAGGATTGCTATTACTGGGAGGGCCATCATAAAACTTATATAAAACAGGTTGCCTACAATCCGGATAATGTAATCTCCGCTGATTAGAATGGGGAAGGCCTGCCCCAGTTCCAGGACCTCAAAACTCTGGAAAATCCCCCGCAGTAGAAGGTGGTGGCCCTGCAGACTTAAAAACAAAAGGGTGGCAATTATGGTTTTAAGCTGGCCGGCCAGGGGTATCTGTTCACCGCTCTGGGGGTCCAGAACATTTACCAGGGCAAAACCCATTCTCAGGTCTATAAACTGGCCCGCAAGCTGGACGGTGGAAAAGGTTATAAACACCACGAACCCCATCAGAAAACCAGCAAGCACCTCGTTCAGAAGAAGCACACTGAATTCAAGCGGCGGGGGCAGGCTAGAAGGGCCTCCCTGGCTCACCACAGGGAAAACCAGAAGAGTCAAAAAGAGTAAAAGCCCAACCTTGACCCGGGGAGGGATCTGAACGCTCCCGTAAAACGGAACAACAAGGAAGAAACCTATTAACCTGGTCATAATCAACCCAAAGTTCAGGACCATTAGAATTATTTGCTCTTCCATTACCCATCACCCCGCCAGGTAGTGGGGAATATTAATGTAGAGAGTTTCTACAAAATCTACCAGCACCCGCAGAATCCAGGGACCAAAGACAACAATGGAAACAAGGACAACCACAATCTTGGGGATAAAGGCCAGGGTTTGTTCCTGAATCTGGGTCGTAGCCTGGAAAATACTGACCAGAAGGCCAGTCAAAAGGCCAAGACCCAGAACCGGGGCAGTTACAAGGAGAATTGTCTGGAGCGCTTCTCTTCCCAGAAAAATAACCAGTTCGTAGCTCATTTTTTTCCCCCTCAGAAAGTAGTTACCAGGGACCTGATTACCAAATACCAGCCGTCCACAAGAACGAATAAAAGGATTTTAAAGGGCAGAGAAATCATGACCGGCGGCAGCATCAGCATCCCCATGGACATTAAGGTGCTGGCTACAATCATATCGATAATAATAAAAGGGATATATAAAAGGAATCCAATCTGGAAGGCCGTCTTCAGTTCACTGATAATGAAAGCCGGAACAAGGACCAGGGTGGGGACTTCCTCCTGATTTGAAGGACGTTCCTCTCCTGCTATCTCGATAAAGAGAGCCAGGTCCCGGTCGGACACCTGGTCAAACATAAACTCCCGCAAAGGCTGCAAAGCCAGGTCCAGTGCTTCTTCTTCTCCAATTTCTTCAGCAAGATAAGGCTGAAATGCCTCCTCGTTAATCTGTCCAAAAACGGGGGACATGATGAATAACGTTAAGAAAAGGGCCAGTCCAACAATAATCTGGTTGGGGGGCATTCTCTGGGTTGCCAGGGCATTCCGAAGCAGAGAAAGCACTACAACAATCCGGGTAAAAGAGGTAAGCATGATTACAATTGAAGGTGCCAGGGAGAGAACGGTCAACAATAAAATTAATTGTAAACCCACCCCCCAGTTGCTTGCCCCTTCCTCTCCAAGAGAAATTTCTATGGGAGGCAGTTCCATGGGTTGGGCGTCAACCGTACCGCTAAATATTAATATTATTCCCAGAAAAACAGGACCCAATACCAGGGGGCTAATCCTCATAATCTGCCCCCTCCCCGCTCCAGCCAGAAAGGTCACTTTTCCCGGCCGGGAAACTCCTGAGCAGGGTTATATTCCCTTCATTGACCGCCAGGAGCAAAACCTCGTCCCGCATTCTGGCAACCACGATTTGCTTTTTAACTCCCATGGGTATCCTCTGTTTAACCTGGAGTTCACCGCTGCCCTGGTCTTTAAGGTTTCCTTTCCCCATCAGGAATTTTTCTCCATAACGACGGACCAGGAATATCAGGACTATTACTGCACCCAGGGCAAACAAAACCCTGATCAGTTCCCAGATATAACTACCTGTCTCCACTCCATTCATCGTACTTTCCCCCAGTCAAATCTTTCTACGTTTCTATATCCTGTATTCTTTCCATGGGGCTGATAATTTTTTTAATCCGGAAGGCAAAGTTCTCCTCAATAACAACTACCTCACCCTTGGCTATCAGCTTGCCATTTACAAGCAGATCAACGTCTTCCCCGGCCAGCCTGTCCAGTTCGATAATTGAGCCTTTGCCCAGTTCCAGGATTTCCTTGATCGTCATCTTTGCCCGCCCCAGCCTTACCGTTAGCTGGAGGGGAATATCCCTGATGAGCTCGATGGATCTTCCCTCTCCCCCCTTTGGCTGGGGTTCCAGTTCTTCAAAATCCATTTTCTGAGCCTTTACCGTATTGGTTTCTTCAACTTCTTTTTTCTCGCTTTTTCCAGGACTCTTCAACTCTTCCCGGGTTTCCTCGCTTTCCGGGGGAGGTGATTTTGATTCTTTTTCGTTTTTCACTTCCGCTCCCTCAATCAGGGAGAGCTGCCCGGCTACAAGCTTCTTGACCATATCTTTCAGGAAGTTTTTGGGAGCAAGCTGGACTATTGTGCTGTCAACAAGTTCCCCAATAGAAATCCGGAAAGAAATCTGGACAATTTCTTCATCACTGGAAAATTTGCTGGAGCTTTCAACCTTGTCTTCCAGGGTAATGTATTCCGTTCTTGGCGGGGATATTTCAATTTCCCGGTTAAAAATCTGGGACATTGAAGTTGAGGCCGAACCAATCATCTGGTTCATTGCCTCGGAAAGGGCACTGAGCTGCATTTCTCCTATTTCTTCAACCAGATCCTCTCCCTCTCCACCCAGCATCAAATCAGCAATTACCGCTGCATCCCTTTCCTCGACTACCAGGAGGCTTACCCCTTCCAGCCCGGAAACGTAACCAACCTCAACCAAAACCAAGGGTTTCTGCTGTTCCCTAATAACCTTGCTCAGGCTGGTTATAGAAACCTGGGGTGTGGTAATCTGGACCGGTTTTTCCAGAATATTATGGAGAGCAGTTGCTGCAGCCCCCATGGATATATTTCCAACCTCGCCGATTACATCTTTTTCATCGGGAGTCAGGTCCTCTTTTTCCCGGGATTCTGATTCCAGGAGAGAATCAATTTCTTCCTGGGAAAGTATCTCATTATTCATCGTCCTCTTCCTCCTTTATATTCTCCGCTTCACCGGTGACCCTGATAGCCAGGCGATCCTTAATTTTACCTGGTTTACCGGAAAATTTTGCCTTGCTTCCTACCTTTACCCGGAGGTTATCTTCCACGGAGGCTTCCAGGAGAAGCACATCCCCTTCCTGGAGATTCAAAAGATCCTGAACACTGATTATTGAAGGAGGAAACTCGGCGGAAATTTCCAAAAAGCTGGTGGAAAGGCGTTTTTTTATCCCATCCTGGAATTGAATTTTCTTTTCCTGCATGCTGGAAAACCAGTGCTGGGCGGTAAGCCTTCCCACAACGGGCTCCAGCATCAGGTGAGGCATGCAGAAGTTAACCAGCCCCTCCACCTCATTGACCACAACTTCAAAGGTTACCAGGATAATCATGTCATTATGATGGACAATCTGGGTAAATAGGGGATTGGACTCCAGTTCCTTCAACTCGGGTTCCATCCCAGAAACCACGTTCTGCCAGGCTTCGGGTAATTCCCGGAACATCCAGTTCATCACCTGGCGGAGCGCCATACCTTCAATATCTGTAAAAACCCTGCTTTCCAATTGCTTGGAAGTGCCCCAGCCACCAAATAGCCTGTCAACAATGGAAAAGGCAACATTGGGATTAATTTCCAGCAGGCACTGTCCTTTAAGCGGTCTAAGTTCCCCAATCCCGATTACCGTTGGTGCTGGCAGGGAACGGGTAAATTCCTCGTAGCTAAGGGCCTCTACAGAGGCAACCTTCATGTCAACAAAGGTCCGGAGCTGGGCAGAAAGGGCGGTGGACACGTAGCGGGCATAGTTTTCATAAATCATCTCCAGGGTTCTCAGTTGATCCCTGGCCAGCTTTTTTGGATGGCGGAAATTATAGGTTTTTACTTTATCCTTTTCTTCTTCCTTCCCCAGTTCTTCGGGGGATTTTTCCCCCGAAGACAGTTCACTCAGGAGCTGGTCAATTTCCTTCTGGCTCAATACTTCTGACACTTTTCCACCCCCTTACTGGACAACAAATTCTGTAAAAAATACATTCCGGACCTTTTCTTCACCCAGAATTCTATTTACTTCCCCTGCTATCTGCTCTTTTAGGTCAGAAGCAGTGGGGTCCTCTATAGCCTCTTCCCCCGATCCCCGCAGGACACTGATAATAGCGTCCCGAATCTTTGGCCTGTTCCTTTCCAAAGTTTCAACAGGATCGCCACCCACCATTTCCAGGGAAATTTCCGTTCTGACAATACGCAGGGACCTCTGGTGCTGGACATTTACCACAAATTCCCCCAGCGGGGTTATTTCCCCCCGCTGTTCTGAAGGGTCAATTGGAGCAGTAGGCCAGAAGAGGAGAAAAAAAGCTGTTCCTGCGCCAATTAATATTACCAGGAGCAGGGCCAGGACAATTACCAAAATCTTACCCTTCCTCATTGAGCCCCTCCTTTCTCCACAAAAGGTCAAATTCAACGCTGCGCCTGATCAGGATATCTACGCGCCTGTTTAAAGCTCTGTTCTCCGGGGAGTCATTGGGGCGAATGGGCTGGAATTCCCCGTACCCTGCTGCCGAAAACTGTTCGGGAGGGAGCCCCTTACCTTCGATTAAATACCGGATAACGTTTGTAGCCCTGGTGGTTGAGAGTTCCCAGTTCGAGGGAAATTCCGGGGTACTTATGGGCCAGTCATCGGTATGCCCTTCCACAGTTACCTCATTTTCCAGTGCATCGAAAAGGCTGGCCAGCTCCCCCAGGATTTCCCGGGCTTCAGGCAGTAATTCCGCCCGTCCAAGTTCAAACAATATCTGTCCGGGAAAGCGGATCAAAAGCCCCTCGTCTACAAATGCAACTTCCACTTCTTCTTCCAGTCCCTTTTCTTCAAGGTAAGCCCGGATCTCCATATATAACTGCTCGAACTCCATCCGGGACCTTTCAATCTGCCCGATCAATTCATCTCGCTGTCCCGAATCAATCATCTCTTCAGGGGAAATCGTCCGGCCACCATCAAGAACTCCAAGCTGCTGCTGCAGCTGAGAAATTATCAGAGAAAATTTCTCCAGGTCGATTGTAGACATTGAAAACAGGAGGACGAAAAAACACAGGAGGAGAGTCATCATATCACCGTATGTAACCATCCAGGAAGGTGCTCCTGCTTTTTTGGGCGCTTTGTTCCCCCTGTTTTTAAACATTGGAATCAACCACCATCTCCATTTCTTCCTCTTCTTCTCGCTCTTCTTCACTGGGTCCGGCGGAAAGGAAAGCCTGGAGCTTTTCTTCAACTATTCTGGGGTTCTCCCCGGCCTGGATCGAGAGGATCCCCTCAATCATAACTTCTTTAATCAGGATTTCACCTTCACTTTTAACCTTCAATTTCCCCGCAATGGGCAGGAAAATTAAGTTGGCAAAAAGAGTTCCATACAGTGTTGTCAGGAGGGCAGTAGCTAACCCGCTTCCAATACTTTCGGGATCTTCAAGTGCACTGAGCATGCGGATCAAACCGATAAGGGTTCCGATCATTCCAAAGGCAGGGGAGAAAGTGCCCATGTTGGTGAAAACTTCCTGGCCCTTGCGGTGCCTTTCTTCCACAAAGGTAATTTTGGTTTCCAGGATATTGCGGACGAGCTGGGGATCCGTGCCGTCCACAACCAGCTGAACACCTTTTTTTAGGAAGTCATTGTCCAGGGTTTCAACCTCTTCCTCCAGGGCCAGCAGTCCTTCCCGGCGGGCTTTTTCGGCAAAGCCAACCAGGGTTTCTGTAACCTCATCGGTATCGGTCTTTTTACCGACAAAGGCCACCCCGAGGAGTTTAAAAACATTGGCTACTTCGGTCATGGTAAAACTAATCATGGTTGCAGCCAGTGTTCCACCCAGGACAATCATCACCGAGTTTAGGCTGATATAAATTATGGCCTCGCCTTCCAGGAGAATAGCACCGACTACCAGCACTATTCCAATTAAAAGCCCTATTATTGTCGCTAAATCCATTATTGCCACCTCTCCCCCGAAAAAATCGCCTTCTTGAATTCAATGGCCTTCTGGATAACCTCATCAACACTTTCCTGAACAAGTATTTTCCGGTTGGTGGTAAGGGAAATTACCGTATCCGGAGTTTTTTCCACAAACTCAATCAGGTCACAATTGACCACAATCCGAGTTCCATCAAAGCGGGTTAGCTTTAACATCTACCCCCAGCCCTCCCCTGTTTTTTACCGGGCCATATTTGCCAGTTCCTGCAGCATCTGGTCCACGGTTGAAATAATACGGGAATTAACCTGGTAACCCCGCTGGGTTACTATCATGCTGGAAAATTCCTCGGCAAGGTCAACATTGCTCATCTCCAGGGCTGCGGTGCGCATTACACCCCGGCCACCGGTACCCGGCTGCCCAATCTGGGAAATGCCCGAGTTAACTGATTCGGAGAACATTGTATCTCCCTCCTTAATCAGCCCGTCGGGGTTATTGAAGCTGGCAACTGCTACCTGTCCCAGGTTGCGGGTTACCCCGTTGGTGTAGGTACCAACAACCACGCCGCTGTCATCAATTGTAAAAGACTGCAGCGAACCCATACGGTTCCCGTCAAGATTATTGGCTTCAGCGGAATACTCCCCTGAAAACTGGGTTACTTCTTCAAGGCGCAGCTGAAGCTGCTCGATATCATTGGCTCCATTGGCAAAATTGTTTAGCTGGATATTTGCAAATAGGTCTTCTCCTTCAAGGACAGAACTCAGCCGACCTTCTTCAAATTCCAGGGGGATGGCATTTCCACCCTCAATATCAAAGGAGCCATCATTGGATATGTTTAGTTCCCATTCATTATTAGCAGTTTTTTCAAATTCCAGGATCAATTCGTGCCTTGACCCGAATTCATCGTATATGGAAACGGAGGTCTGGTGGATAGTCCCAATCTCGCCGTCAGAATTAAGGTTCCCGGCAAAATCAATATAGCTGCTGGGCTGGGCTCCCATAACATCTCCAATGGGAATTCGAATATCATCAATATTCTGGTCCGTATCAATGGAGCCCGTTGTTCTGTCAGCCCGCCAGCCCTGCATCCGCAGTCCGTTTCCGGAATTAACCAGGAAGCCCTCGCTGTCCATGGACAGGTTTCCTGCCCGGGTATAGTATCGCTCATCTCCCTCTCTCAGGATGAAAAACCCGTTGCCGTCTATTGCCAGGTCAGTGCTCTGTCCTGTTGATTCCAGGCTTCCCTGCTGGTGACTGGTATCTATGCTGCCTACCTGGACACCCAACCCCACCTGCATGGGGTTTACCCCACCTTTTTCTCCGGTTGGCCCCGAAGGCCCCTGGATCATCTGGCTCAACATTTCCTGGAATGTCGCTCTTTCTTTTTTAAACCCAACAGTATTAACATTGGCAATATTGTTTCCAATTACGTCCATTCTGGTCTGGTGGGCATTTAATCCGGCTACGCCGGAATAAAGTGAACGCATCATTTTTTAACAACCTCCTCAGATTATGGACCCGTTGCCTCACTCCATCAGCAACGGCGGCCTCCTCCCAAATGAGGTCCAGCCTCAATCCATTATTATTGCACTATCAATGTTGGTAAAGACATTCTCCCGCATACTATCCCCGTCCAGGGCAGTAATAACAGTGTTGTTTTTTACACTCACAACGTAGGCGTTATCACCCAAAACAACCAGAGACTCCTTTGCTCCCTTTGCGGCAGCCTTCTGGACCGCATCATCCAGGCGCTGCAGGTCCTTACCGTCAAGTTCTATTGACCTGCTCACCATTCTTTCGGCGGCATGCTTTGAAAACTGGACCTTTTTGTCCTTTATCTTCTGGTCTAGGACTTTTTGAAAGCTATCACCCTTTTTGTCCGGAGCATCTGTCCCGGGACTGGTTTTGGGTGTAGTCAGGGGCTGAATTATTCTGCCTCCGGGGAGAATTTTATCCGTCATCGCCCTCACTCCTAACAGCACTTATTCCAACAATATCCTGCATGGGGTATTCCTTTCCATCATCAAGGATGACCATTGGACCCTCTTCCGTAAAGCTTATTTCCTTTACCACGCCAAGAGTTTCCTCTCCTTCACCGGCCTTTACAGCAACTTCCTTGCCAATCAGGGCGCTGGCCTGGTAAATAAAATTACCTTCCAGGAATGTATTCAGGCTCTGGTTCATCTGCTGCATTTGCTCCAGGGAACTGAACTGGGCCATCTGGGCAATAAATTCCTTGTCCTCCATAGGGTTCATGGGATCCTGGTAACGCAGCTGGGTGATCAGGATTTTCAAAAAAGCATCCCGATCCAGATCCATTTCTTCCGACGTTGCCAGGGGACTCGTATCAGTTTTTGGTGCCTTTTCAGTTTGTTTCGACTCCTGCATGATATCAGCAGATGTGGTGTGGCTTGTTGTATGAATGAACATTTTCTCACCTCCTAAACCCGATAATCCACTTGATTGCGTTCAAGAACACTGTAGAGGCTTTCATTCAGGGGTTCCTGTTTTTCATCTCTTTCAAGGTCCGACTCTTCGGGCTCCCCTTCTTCCCTGCCGGAGCCTTCACTTCCCTCTCCCTGGACGTTTACATCAACATCATCAAAGGTAAAGCCTTCCCGGGAAAGAGTATCCCGAAGATTGGTTAGGTTGTTTTCCAGGATATCCCGGGCCAGGTGGTTTTCCACCTGGAAATGGGCTCTTAGCTGCCCATCCTCAAGGGCCACCCTCATTCGAAGGCCCCCCAGGTATTCGGGACGTAGTTTGATTTCCATTGTTCCCTCTTCCCTGTTCCGCAGGGTAAGGCGTGCCTGATCTACTATCTGCTGGAAAACTTCCTGGGGCCGGTTTTCTCCTGTCAAAGTCCGGGCAGACCCTGTCCCGGTTGCCCGGGCCTCCATCCGCTGAGGATTTTCCAGGATTTCCAGGTTAAAATCAGGCCTTTCACCCTGACTCTGAAAACCATTTTTCGGTCCCTGGTTCCCTCGCTGGGAGCCAGAGAAAAGGTCAAAACGGCTTTCTCCCATCTCCCGGGAATTTAAAACCGACGGCCTTTTTCCCATTGGGAAAGAACTTTTTTCGCTTGGCCCCGTATTTTCCTGGTCGGGATAGGGACTTTTTGGTTTTCCAATCCCTCCCGTTGATTTGCCCCGGTCTCCCTGCATAAGCAATTCGGCTTCCTTTTGCAGAAGAACAGGCTTCCCTTCACCATCTCTCTCACCACTAAAAAGGTGGAAAGCGCTGTTTTTTGCAGAAGTTTCCTTTGCGGCAAGAATTGTTTCTCCCACCTTTTCCTTCCTTAGCAACGAGTACCCAGGCGGTTCTGGTTTCTGGGGCTGGGACCTTTCTGCTGCTTTTAAAAGAGGTTTTTGGTTTTCTTTTTCTGGCAATTTGCCCCGGGCTTTTAGTATTTCTTTTGCCGGATTTTTTGGCTCGGGATCAGCTTCGTTTTTTACTGGACGGGCATCGGGTTTTTTACCTTTTTCTTTTCCGGGCAACCTGTGGCCCTTTTCCTCTAAATTAGAGCTAATTCCCCTTGCCCTTCGGAAAATTCTGGATCCGGGGATCGGATTTTCCTTCTTTTCTTTCCCTGGTATTTTTTTGGGCAGCTCTCCTGGATGGTTGCTAATTTCTCTGGATCTTCGGTAGCTTCCCGGACCGGGGTTTGGATTTTCATTCTTCTGCAGAAAATCAACTACTACTTCCCGGGCCTTATCCTTTTCCCCAGACAGTAAAAGGTCTTTCAACAGGTCCATGGTCCCTTCATCCCCAAGCACGAATGCCTTTAATTCGGGTACCGTTGCTCCGGAAATTTCCAGGACCAGCTCCTCGATCTCTCCCAGTAATTCCCCGAGAAGTTCTTCCAGGAAAAGTTCGACTGCTTTTTCCCCGTCGGCCCCTGGGGAAAGCAAAACCATTTTTTCTTCCTTTTCCACTTTGCCCTGCTCTTTTAGGAGAAGTTGGAAAAAGGGAGAGGGTTCTCTGCTTTCCCCTGGAGGTAGTTTTACCCCTTCTTTGAAGTCCTGTTCCATTCCCATAAGAAGGCTTGCTATAATTGCCTGCATTTATTCACCTCCTTTCTTGAGATTTTTTATTTCACTCTGAGAGGATTTCAGTCAGTCGTGCAGATCTTGCCGGTTCCATTTCAGCTAAAACCCGCGCCGCAAATCTGTCCTCCCAGCGCAAAAACAGGTCGATTACCAGATCATCCTCGAGGCCCTCCAGAACCACTGCAGCCTCGTTTGGTTTCATCTGGCTGTATACTCCTGCCAGCTGGCGAATCCTATCTTCCCTATCTTCGGCCTCTTTTACCTGCCCTTCCAGGGCCGCCTCCAGTTCATCAATTCGATCCTGGTACCTTTCAACCAAATCTTCCAGGCTGGCATTTATTCTTCCCAGTTCATTCTTCTCTCCCTTTGTCTCCTGCAGCTCTTCCTGCAGGAGGGTTATTTCTTTTTCCATTGCAGCACGCTCTTCTGCGGAAAGAAGGTAGGGTTGAATACGGGGATGGTTTTCCACAGCTTCCCTGACTGCTCCGGTGATGCTCCATATTTTAAAGAAATCTAAAAGAGCAATAGTCAACCCAATGAACACAAAGAGGATTACCAGGATTACGATGATTTTTTTCATCTAACCCCCTCCTCCTGCCTCAGGTGGAAGAGCTGTTGGCCAACTTCATCGATGATTTTTTGCTGGGCTCGTTCCTGTTCAATCATGTGGTCCCGGGAAAGCCTGGTTTTAAGTTTTTCCAGACTCTTTTCCTCCCGCAGTTTTTCCACCAGTTCGAGGTATCTCCGCCTGGCAATCTCTTCCAGTCGCTTAATATCCTCGATTACTTTTTCTATTTCCAGGTTGAGAAGTTCAATAAATGACCATTGCATTTCCAGTTCTCTGGGTTTTATCTCCTTTTCTCCATCCACTTCGGCCCCTTCCAGGCATGATCTTTTTAGATCTTCCAGCTTGAGGAGGTCTTCTCTTCTCTTTCTACAGTTCTCCCGGGCCCGCTGGTACCTCTGCTGGAGTGTTTCTTTTTCCTGTTCTTTTAAATCAAGGACCGGCTGTAAACGGAATTTAAAGGCCTTCATATCTTATACCCCCTCAACCAGATTTTGCAGCCCGTTCAGTGCCTCTTCCAAGGAAGACTGTTCCTGAAAATCCTGCTGGAGAAAACCTTTTATCGCTTCCATCCTTTCCAGGGCTTTATCAACATCCGGGTCGCTTCCGTTCTCATAGGCCCCAATGGAAATGAGGTCCCGGGTTCTATCATGGGCTGCAAGGAGGCGTCTTAACTTGCCCGCTGCCTGGAGAGCATCGGGAGCAACCACTTCAGGCATTAACCGGCTAACACTCTGCAGGATATCTACCGGTGGGTAATGTCCTTCCCCGGCTAGCCTACGACTCAAAACAATGTGACCGTCGAGGATCCCCCGAACTGTATCGGTAACTGGTTCCTGCAGATCGTCGCCTTCCACAAGAACCGAATACAGGCCGGTTATGGTCCCCACTTCGTTGGCACCGGACCGTTCGAGCAAACCGGGCATAAAGGCAAACACTGAAGGGGGATAACCCCGGGTTGCGGGTGGCTCCCCGATGGCCAGGCCCACTTCCCTTAAGGCCATGGCCACCCTGGTGAGAGAGTCCATTATCAGGAGAACGTTTTTGCCCTGGTCCCGGAAGTACTCCGCAACGGCGGTAGCCATGAGGGCACCTTTAACTCGAACCAATGCCGGCTGATCTGAGGTGGAAACGACTACAACTGCCCTTTTTAAACCCTCGGGGCCAAGATCTTTTTCAATGAAATCCCTGACTTCACGTCCCCTTTCTCCGATGAGACCGATTACAGTAACATCAGCCGAGGTGTAGCGTGCACACATGGCCAGAAGCGAACTTTTCCCCACTCCACTCCCGGAAAAAATCCCAACCCGCTGCCCTCTGCCGCAGGTTATTAGACTATCAATAGACCTGACTCCCAGGGAAAGCGGTTCCTTAATCCGGAGGCGGGTCATGGGATCGGGTGGTTGATTGTGCACCGGATAGAGTTCTTCACCCTTAAAAACCCCTTTGCCATCAATGGGTTTGCCCAACCCATCTATTACCCTGCCCAGGAGGTCTTCTCCCAAGGAAACGCTCATGGTCTGCCCGGTCCCTACCACTTCAGCTCCCGGAGCAAGGCCGGAAAGGGGACCAAGGGGCATCAATAATATCCTGTTCTCCCGGAACCCGACAACCTCCGCGGGCAGAGGTTCTGCCCCGCGCCCTCCACGAATATGACACAGCTCACCAAGGTGAGCATTGGGTCCCTCGCTTTCAATGGTCAGGCCAATAACCCGGGTGACCCTGCCATAACCCCGAACGGGAGCTCTTTTTTCCAGGTCTTTTGTCAGGGAACGCAGGTCAACTCTTTCCATTTTTACTCCACCTTTTCTTGAGTTCCTGGGAAAGCAATTCCAGTTGGGTCCTGACTCTTCCATCGACTCCGCCAAATTGAGTTTCGACAAGGAAGTCTCCTTTTTCCAGCTCTTCAGTTGACATCAGGGAAATTTTCTTCAGGCCCCCGTTTTCCTCGGCCAGTTTTTCTCTTGCCGCTTCAACCAGGGGATAATCCCCGGGACAAACCTTTATTAAAACCTCTCCTACCTGGGCCATTTCTTTAAGGGCCTCTCTGACCCGTGAAACTATAATTTCTGGTTCTCTATCCAGTTCTTCTCCAATTATTCTCCGGGCAACCTCAACGCTTAAATCAATGACCTGTGCGGGGAAATCTTTTTCCCAGTTATCCGCTTTTTGCTCAAGTTCGGAAAATCTCCCCTGGGCTTTCTGCAAAATATCCTTCCAGGTGGCAAGAACCTCTTCTTTTCCCACGGCCAGGCCTTCCTCATAACCTTTTTCCCTGGCCTCTTTACGAGCCTCCTGGGAAATTACCTCTGACTCTTTTTCAGCCTTTTGCCGGATTTCCTCTGCCTGTTTTTGGGCTTTTTCCAGGATATTCCGGGCTTCTTTTTTTGCCTCTTCACGAATTTCTTCTGCCGTAGGCCTTATTTCTGGCTGCTCTTCATCTGCCGGTTCTTCTATGTACTTAATCGGAATATCTTCCTCATTTATAAGTCCGGTTTCCTCTTCTTCCACAAACCCCGGGGGACGGGGAAGAAGATATTTTTCCCCATCAAAACGCACCAGGCGGGACTTAATAATTTTAGACAATTACATCACCTTCTCCGCCGCGGGCAATTACAATTTCCCCTGCTTCCTCAAGACGCCTGATTTCATTTACTATGTTGGTCTGGGCCTCTTCTACCTCCCGCAGGCGGACAGGCCCCATAAATTCTATATCCTCCTTGAGCATTTCCGCGGCCCGCTTGGACATGTTGTTGTAAATCTTTTCCGCAACTTCCTGGGAAGCAGTTTTCAGGGCCAGGGAAAGATCCTTATTCTCAATTTCTCGGAGCAGTCGCTGAACAGCGCGGTTGTCAAGATTAACAATGTCTTCAAAGACGAACATCCGCTTTTTGATTTCCTCGGCCAGTTCCGAATCCTCTTCTTCCAGGGTATCCAGGATTTGTTTTTCTGTTCCCCGATCAACATTATTGAGAACCTGAACAATGGCTTCAATACCACCGGCATCGGTATATTCGTTCTGCAGAATGGTGGAAAGTTTTTTCTCCAGGACAGCCTCCACCTGCTTAATTATTTCCGGAGAAGTCCTGTCCATAATTGCGATCCGCTTGGAAACCTCGGCCTGTAGCTCACCCGGGAGAGCTGCGAGGATTGCAGCTGCTTTATCCGGTTCAATATAGGCCAGGATCAGGGAAATGGTCTGGGGATGTTCGTTCTGAATAAAATTGAGTAGCTGAGCAGGTTCTGTTTTGCGAAGGGCGTCGAAAGGACGTGACTGCAGGGAGGCAGTGAGCCTGTTGATAATTCCCTGGGCTTTCTGATCCCCCAGGGCTTTTTCCAGGACTTCCTGGGCGTAGTGAATCCCACCCCTGCTTATGTAATCCTGGGCCAGGGCCATCTGATGAAACTCATCGAGAACTACCTCCCTCTCCTGGCTGCCAACTTTCCTCATATTGGCAATTTCCAGGGTAATCTGTTCAATTTCCTCATCGCTGAGATGTTTAAAAATATGGGAGGCGTTCTCCGTTCCCAGTGAAACGAGAAGAATTGCTGCTTTTTCTCTTCCGGATAGTTTGCTTCTGGCCATTAAACCCTTCCCCCTTAATCTTCAACCAGCCAGGCTTTGAGCAGACCGGCTGCTTCTTCGGGTTTTTCATTAATTAACCTGCTGACTTCCCGTTTTATTTCCTGCCGTTCCTTTTCTTCTGGAGTTAATTCAATTGTTTTATCTTCTTTTTCTTCAGAGACAGTTTCAGTTTTGTCCCTTGATGGTTTTTTCCCGGTTGAACTAACCCGCCTAATTATGTAAAAAAGGACAAGGGCCATTGCCAGTATTGCACCCAGGTAAATGTACACTTCCTGTCTGCGGGCAGCAGCTTCAGAAGCAGCCATGATCTCCATCTCCTGTGCAAGAGAATCATCAAATGCTACCTGGGCAATATTCAGGCTATCCCCACGTCCTTCGTTAAACCCAATCGCAGCAGCAACTGTCTCTTCAATCCCCTCCAGCTGAGCCTGTTCAAGGGACCGGTTGATAATCACACCAACCGAAAGACGTTCCAGTGAACCGGGTGCAAATATATGACTGCTGACAACTTCATTAATTTCGTAGTTGGTAACCGACTCAAAAAAGTCCCTGTTTTCATCGCGGGAAAAATCAGGAGCCTCATAAAGAGGAATATTGGGGTCAGTTCCAGGTACTCCTTCCTGGTCGCTCCCGGTTCCGGAATAGCTTTCCTCGGTAATCTGCTCAGAACGAATTATTCCCCTTTCGTCAATAACGGGTTCATACCTGATCATCTGTTCTTCCCGCAGGTCAAAGTCCAGGACCGCATTTACATTTACCACAAAATTATCATACCCTAAAACCGGGATCAGCATCCTCTCCAGGTCCTGCTGGAGCTGTTTTTCAAAAAGCCTCTGCATTTCCATGTTCGTCCGGGTGGCTTCGCGGGGAAACTGGTCATTTTCGGAAAAACCCAGGTCTCCCGAGAGAAGCTGCCCGCTGGAATCAACAACGGTGACATGCTCTGCCCTGAGACCATCAACGCTTCCCGCCACAAGGTACATAATTGAATTTACCTGCCCTGAATCCAGACGGCGACCGGGGGCAACCTGCAGCAGGATAGAAGCCTCGACGGGTTCTTCGTCCTGGGCAAACAGCCTGTCCCGGGGAGTTGTTATTTGAACCCGGGCATTTTCTACAGCTTCCATGGCAGAAATGGTCCGGGCCAGTTCACCGCTTAAAGCCCGGTAAAAATTGATCTGCCTTTCAAATTCTGTGGTTCCCAGGCGGGTAGAATCAAAAACCTCAAAACCCACAACTCCGCCGGAAGGAACCCCTTCACCCGCCATCTGCAGGCGAAGCTGGTGTACCCTGTCCCGGCCTACCAGAATAGAATTCCCATCATCACCAATCTGGTAAGAAACACCCTGGGTTTCCAGGAATTCCACCACCCGCTGGGCATCCCGGGAATCCAGGTCGGTAAAAAGAGGAACATATGTAACCCTGCCCATAAAAATTATGGAAATAATAAGGGCGAAAAAAGCCGTTCCTGCCACAGCAAGCAACAATATTTTCCTGTTATTATCCAGCTCATTCCATCTGGCGGCGATTTTCCTGCCCGCGTCCTTAAAAAAATCCAAGCCAATCCCTCCCGGCCTCTTCTAGAACTGCATCCGCATTAATTCTCTATATCCTTCCAGAATCCGATCGCGAATACTCAAAGTCAGATCGTAGGCTAATTGGGCCTCTTCCAGGGCAATTGTAACCTTGTGCACGCTATCCGTTTTTCCCAGAAGAAAATCCTGTCCAACCCGGTCTGCCTCTTTTTGGATTTCATTAACCCTATCCAGGGAACTGGTAAGCATTTTTGCAAAATCAGGTATTGCTTGGTTTTTTGTTTCCGCATTCTGAGGAACCAGGTTCCCGATTTGTTGGAATTGAATATCATTGACTTTCAATTAAGAACCTCCTTTATCCCCGCCGGCCAATTTCAAGAGCCCGCTGGGCCATCTCTTTGGCAGTATTGAGGGCGGTAACGTTTGCTTCATAGGCCCTACTGGCATCAATCATATCTACCATCTCCTTGACCAGTTCAACGTTGGGCATCAAGACATACCCTTCCTCGTCGGCATCCGGGTGCCCGGGCTCATATACTCGCTTGAAAGGGCTCTGGTCTCTTAGAAGAGCCTGAACCCTGACCCCGCCTCCAGGCTGCCCTGTTTCCTGGGGCTCCCGGGAGGCAAACAATGGAACCTGGCGCTGGTATGGCCCCCCCTCAGGGGTCCTCGTGGTTTCTATGTTTGCAATGTTGTTGGCAATTGTGTCCATGCGAAGCCGCTGGGCTGTTAACCCGGATGCGCTGATCCCAAAATTACTGAAAATACTCATAATCAGGGCCTCCCTGTATTAATAATTTTTTCCAGAATTCCATACCTGCCCGAAAGGAGACGACCTGCGGTTTGATAGTAGAGTCCGTTACCTGCAAGTTTGGCCATTTCCACTTCGATATCAACATTGTTTCCATCCAGGCGAGTCCTTGTTCCTCCTTCTTCAACTGCTTTTAATTCACTTCCCGTTTCGGTAGTAGAACCCAGGTGACGGGGGTCAGTTTTTACCAGCCCCGCTTCTTTTTGCCTTGCCACTGCCGCACCCATGGCCTGGGAAAAGTCAATATCTTTCCTCTTGTAATTTGGGGTATCCGCATTGGCAATGTTATCGGAAATTAACCCCTGGCGGAAATGGGAAACATCGAGGCCCCGGGTAAGCAGACCGATCTGCGGATCAATTTTACCCCACATTCAACCACCCCTTTCAGGACATTAGTAGACATTTCTGGTCATTTTAAAAGGCATTTGCTACCGCAAATGCCTTTTGGAAGGATACACGAAATAGAAAACTCCTCCCTTCGGGAACACAGCAACCGTGCCGTAAAAACGGTTTAGGCCTGTGATTTTGCGTCCCTGCCTTTCGACAGGTTTGCCATTATCGGTAGAGGTTCT
Organism: Halobacteroidaceae bacterium; assembly: GCA_003551665.1. Lineage (GTDB taxonomy): Bacteria > Bacillota > Halanaerobiia > B1SED10-174 > B1SED10-174 > T1SED10-26. The sequence continues at coordinate 36,131 of PUNE01000129.1, read as the reverse complement.
TAAAAACCAGTATTCAATTGTTCCTATTCCAAAAAAGAAAGGCGGATTAAAAAAGGTTAATAAATTATTGGCAACCCAAGGTTTTTTACCCCAACATCACTTTTCGAAATACCTTTATTTCCCATTTTTTTGATTATCTTCCCACTTGGCCTTGCATTATAAAATTTCTCTGTCCAAATTTATTTACCTTTAATTAATTTTGATTTTATCTCATTTTATTATTTCCGATAAATTTTTCTCCCGGGATGCTCCGTATCAAAGGGTAAAAATAATTGTTTTTTTGGTTTCGGAAATAATTGCGCTGATCTTCTTAACCTTTAATTTCCCCGAGCCAATTTTTCTTTGCACCGGATGGAAAAATCCACTTTTTCCTACCTTTTTGCTAACTTCCTCCGGGCCTGTTCCCTTTATTTCTGGGGGTTGCTGGCAAATTCTGCAGTCAGCCAGACGTCCCCATCCATAATAACCTCTAACTCCTTTTCCTCAACGCCATTGTTCCATCCGGAAAAAACAGAATCATCAGCGGGAACTGCTTTCAGGGTAACTTCCACACCAGGTTGACAAATCAGGGCTTCTCCTGGCTCCACTTGATCCTCATTAACAAGAATTACCCCTTCGCCATCTCCATCTACTGAAAGGTTCAGAGTTGGCCTTGACTGCAGAGGAGCATCAACGGTGCAACCACCTAAAACCAGAATAAAAAGCATAAAACCGATCAAAAACAAACTTTTCCTGTCCATTTTAATTCCTCCTGTCCTGGTTAATTATAACTTTCCAAAAAAATTCAAAAATTAAACTCAATTCACCCCCATCCCAAATAAGAGCTCCTTTCCTTCTCCCTCCCCTGGCGAAAAATTTACCAGACCATCAGCAATTTTCCCTATCTATTTATTATTATCGACCTTTTTAAAAATTATTTAAACCTTATTTCTCTCGAAAATACCCTGGAATATAAACGTAGATCCCAAAGAACTCTTTTGAATTAGTCGTATTTTTCCCAGAAAAGGCAGGGAAAAAACCCCCTGAAAATGAACCTTAGGTCAGGAGGTGGAAGAATGAAAAGTTATCGAAAAGAACTTGTATTCCATGCTGAAAAAAGGCGGGAGCTTTTCAATATCACACCCCAGGTGGATAAAGCCCTGGAAGAGAGTGGTATTAAAGAAGGTTTTGTTCTTTGCAACGCCATGCACATTACTGCAAGTGTTTTTATCAACGATGATGAGCCGGGGCTGCATGAAGATTTTGAAGAATGGCTGGAGGGAATTGCCCCAGAAAAACCTCACTCCCGTTATCGGCATAATACTGTTGAGGACAATGCCGATGCACACCTGAAAAGAACAATAATGGGGCGGGAGGTAGTTGTAGCAATAACAGAAGGACGACTTGATTTCGGGCCGTGGGAACAAATTTTTTACGGGGAATTTGACGGTAAGAGACCAAAAAGGGTTTTAATAAAAATAATTGGCGAATAAAAAACCCCGGGTAAACCGGGGCCTACTTTTTCTTTATTCTATTCCTGGCGATACCCGGGGGCAAAACCTCAACCTTCTCCAGGTATTTTACAAGGGCTTCTTTTTCCCGAAGACCTGTTCGGCTTTTTATTTTTATCGCTCCATATCTCTGCTCCCATAAACCGAGAATGTAGCTGTTAAGAGCTACCTCATATGTTTTTTCCGGTTCCAGGGGCCCTTCCCCGTACCAGGCCCTGATTCCGGAAACACCCTCTTTATCAGACTTTACCCGGTAACCAAAACCTAACGACACCTGGAAGGGAACACCAACCCCCCCTCTTTTAATCTCCCCCAGGAGAATCTGTTCCAGTTTTCTGCCTTCTATTTCCAGAACCACAGCTTCATTATCGTATCTTAATCCTGGGAAAAATAATTCCAGGATCTCTTTATTTACCGACCCTTTTTCCAGATGGAGTCCCTTCCCCATCTCTCTGGTGGGAAACAGTCCTATCTGTGCGCCTGCCGAATTCCGCAGTGCCTCCCCAGCAACGGTACCCGCACTCACCGTCCTTTCTTTTTTGCCTGCAGTGGAAAAAGGAACCGGCGATTCCGCGAGAGTAGTTCCCTCCGCCCCACTTCTTTCCATCCGGAAAGCAGCCTTGCCGGATTGCGGAGGAGAGATTTTTTCCTGCTCAACAATATATTTAATCAGGGCTGCCCCTGTAGTTTCAATCATTTCCTCCTGCTCTTCTTTTGGGGGGAGGGGGAAGTAGGTCCGGGCAACGTAACTATTGAGCCCGACAAAGTAGGTCTTTTCATCATCTATTTCTTGTCCCCTTCCGTCCCTGATTATGACCCTTAAGGGTTCACCAATCTCATTGACCACAACTTCATATACCCCTCCCGCAGGCAGCAGGTCAATCCCCCCGCGGCGCCGGAAGGAGTGAGCAATGAAAGACTCCAACTCCCGGCCTTTCATTTCAACCAGAACAATAGGATTATCAAAAGGAGCAAGGCGGTGAATCTCGGATCTGCTGATCTGAGGGGGAAGATAGGACTGGCGAACTCCACCCATATTCTGAAAAGCAAAATCAAGACCAAATCTCTCAACCATGGCCCGGGCCAGCAGCGACCCAAGCCTTTCCCTACCCTGGATGCCTCCGGGGCAATACCCGATCACTTCCTGAAGGCAGGCCATCTCTTCCTGGAATCTTTCTATCAACCCCTCCACTTCCGGACAGGTCCCCTCTATCTCTTCTACCAGGAGGAGAGTTCCCTCGTAGTCTGCAATTTCTTCCTGCTCCAAACAATAACTAAGGTCAATCCTGCCCAGGTAGCGAGTATTGGACCCGGCCTGGGCTACAGGCGTGCCCCTTATTTCCAGGGGATCCTCCAGGACAGTATGCGAGTGTCCCCCAATTATAATGTCCAGGTAAGGAATTTCCCGGGCAAGTTTTTTGTCCTGCTCCAACCCCAGGTGGGTTAATGCGATTACAATGTCCTGAGCTTCCTCCAGAAAACTAAATTCTCTGGCTGTATGCACCGGAGGCACAAAGGCAAGCCCTTCCAGGTTGGAGGGATGAGTAGAAGGAAGCCCTCCTCTTCCTACTTCAATTAAACCAAGGAAAGCCAGGCTCGTTCCCCGGGAGCTTTCCGTTATCCAAAAAGGAGCAGGCCTTTCCAGGATGGCTTCCTGTTCAACCTCAACATTGGCCAGCAGGAAGGAAAAACCCGCAATTCCCTCCATTTTTTGGAGCTGTTTTTGCCCATAATCAAAATCGTGGTTTCCGATTACCATGGCATCATACCCGGCAGCATCCATTATTTTCACCATGGGTTTACCGGGAATTTCTTTTCCTTCTGGATCTATATATCTATCCACGACGGGGTTCCCGCTGAAAATATCTCCGCCGCTTACCAGGAAAACGTTATCAAATTTTTCCATTAGCCTTTCTTTTTTCCAGGCAATTCGCCCGAAACCTTCTATATTCCCATGTTCGTCATTGGTGTGTAACAGGATAATTTTTTCCAGCCCTTTTTCTCCAGAAGCTGGCAAGGAAAAAAGGTTAACCAGTAAAAGGAAAACCAAAAATATTACAGGGTTAAAACTTTTAAGCATTTCTTGCCTCCCGGTTTATTTCAATTTCTGGCATACCCTTGCAGCAATGGAAGCATTGTTTCTGATCAGGGCCTGATTGGCCTCCAGAGTCCGGCCCCTGGTATGCTCACTCATTCTCTGCAGAAGAAAGGGGGTTACTCCCTTTCCGGTCACACCTTCTTTTTCGGCATCTTTTAAGGATAATTCAAGGGCTTTTTCCATTTCCCGCCGGGAAACACCCTGCCCTTCCGGAACCGGACAGGCAATAACTGCACCTCCCTCCAGCCCAAGGTCTTTTTTGTGCTTAAGCAAAGAAGCAACTTCCTCCGGGCTATCCAGGCGCAGGGGGGCGAGAAAGCCGCTCTTGTCACTGAAAAAGGCAGGGAATTCATCTGTCCCGAACCCAATTACCGGCACCCCCCGGGTTTCGAGGTACTCCAGGGTCCTGCCAATATCAAGGATTGACTTTACCCCTGCGCAAAAAACCGCAATTTCCGTCCGGGCAAGTTCTTCCAGGTCCGCAGAAATATCGAAGGTCCTTTCTGCTCCCCTGTGGACACCTCCGATGCCCCCCGTAGCGAAAATATCAATACCGGCTCGCCTGGCCAGAAACATTGTTGCCGCAACAGTTGTTCCTCCTGAAAGCCCTTTACTGGAAACAAAAGCAAGGTCCTGCCTGCTGATTTTTTGGGGAGAGGAAATCCCGGCCAGGTTTTTTAGTTCATCCTCTTCCAGGCCTATTCTTGGCTTACCCTCAATTACTGCTATGGTTGCAGGTATCGCACCCTCTTCTCTGACAATTTCTTCTACCGCCAGTGCCGTTTCCCAGTTTTCCGGCCAGGGCATTCCATGGGTTATTATTGTTGATTCCAGAGCCACAACTCCCCGCCCCTCTTTCAGGGCCGCTTTTACCTCTCCTTTAACATGCAGATTCATCTTCATTCCTCCTCCATTAGCGCCGGATTGACCCTGGGACTAACACTTCCCGGCCATTCCAGGGTTAAGCGGGCAACCTTGAGAGCCAGGCGGGAACATTTCTCCAGATCCCAGCCCAATTGCAGGCCGGCCACGAAAGCCGCCACCAGGCTATCTCCCGCCCCAGTTGCATCCTTTATTTCCACCCTCTCGGGCTTAAGGTGAATTCCCCCTTGCCCCTGGTGAACATAAAGCCCGGCAGGTCCCATTTTCAGAAGTAAAATCTCACAACCCATATCTATTATAGCTCGGCCGGCCTGATTCAAATCCGAAGGTGTTTCCAGGGATAAGGGTTTGATTGCCCTAAGTTCTTCCCTGTTGGTTGCAAGAACCTTTAAACCACGAAGATGTGGAGCGGCTCGAGGAGCCTTGGCAACTGAAACCGTTTCCAAAATCAGAGCAAACCCGAGTCTTGCCCTGAGCCCTCCTATTGCCTCGAGAACCCCGGGGGATAGGTTGGTGTCAGCAACAACAAAATCAGCATTCTGCAAAATATCTAATTGGCTTTCAATATATTCAGGTCCAATAGTTTCAAGGACATCCATGTCCGACATGCCCAAAAGCATATCTCCCGAGACTTCAAGAAAAGCCAGGTAGGTTCCGGTATTGTGGGAACTGCAGGTGTGGACCCTGCTTACATCTACCCCCGCTTCTCCTGTGTTCTCCAGGATCTGCCGGCCAGAAAAATCATCTCCCACTGCACTGATGAAAGAGGTTTTTAAACCCAGCCGGGCCAGGTTTTCTGCGATATTCCTGCCAACCCCTCCCTGGCTGGTACTTATAACGGCGGGATTAGAGGTATTCCACTCCACTTCCCCTTTCACCCTTCCTCTAATATCCACATTGGATCCCCCGATTACAACTCCTTTTCCTCCACTTTTCCCCATTTTCCCCTCCTCATCCTCTTAAGTTCATATCCTTTTCCCAAATGCCGTTTTCGGGCCCAAAAGCAAAACTCCGGGAAAGATTTTTAATTCCAACCCGGAGTTTTCTAATCAAATTTTCGAAAGTTCCTTCAAATTAATGGATTCCAGCTCCTGGACAATTACGTCCTTCAGGCGACACCAGATTTTCCGCGCCTCACAGGTTTCATACCTGGTACAACGCTTGGGATCATCCACACACTCAACTGGAGCAAGAGACCCTTCCACGATATTAATAATTTCGGCCAGGTTGATTTCTTCGGGATCTCTGCCCAGAAAATGCCCCCCTCCACTACCCTTGCGGGTTCTTACCAACCCCTGGATGTTAAGAGGAAAAAGCACCTGCTCCAGGTACTTGGCCGAAATTCCCTGCTTCTCAGCAATATCCTTGAGCCGAACAGGTCCTTTTTCATAATGCCGGGTCAGTTCGATTAGTGCCCGGGTTGCATAACGCGCCTTTGTTGACAACTTCATTCGCGAACCTCCCTTAAAACCCTATTTTACTACCACAATAATGGTATTATAATTTCTACACAAAATCATCATTTCCTGCCTGCAAAAAATAATCGAATTATTTCTTCACAGGTTTCTTCTACAAGCCTGGCTGCCATCTGCATAGCATCTTCAAGGGTCCTGGGCCGGTCCAGGATGGAAAAAAAAGCAGTTAGCCCTTCCCCGCGCAGGGAAGAAAATTCGGGTTCAAGCCATCCCCCGATGGCCACAACAGGAATTTTTCCGCTTCTGCGAACCACCCCCAGGGGCGTTTTACCGTAAACAGTCTGCTGATCAAGCCGACCTTCCCCGGTTAAAATTAATTCTGCCCCGGCAATTTTTTCCTCAAAACCAACTGTATCCAGAACCAGTTCAACTCCTGGCTGGAGTTCTCCCCCTAAAAAAACCATCATCCCTGCACCCAGGCCCCCCGCAGCACCTGCTCCGGGAACTTTTTCAATATCCAGTCCCTCTTTTTCCCGGACCAGTTTGGCAAGATGGGCTAAACCCCGGTCCAGTTCAGCAACCATTTCTGGTGTTGCCCCTTTCTGGGGACCATAAACCATGGCTGCACCACGTTCTCCTGTCAGGGGATTATCCACATCACATGCAACCCTGATCTTCACCCTCCTCACCAGCGGGTCAAGGCAATCAAGACTGTAACCTGCGAGTCTCTTCAATTCTCCTCCCCCCGGGCCTATTTCCCTGCCCCGGGAATCAAAAAATTTCCCACCCAGGGCCTGGAGCATCCCAATGCCCCCATCATTGGTAGCACTTCCACCTATACCCACGATAATTTCCGGACAGCCTTCCTGGAGAAGAGCCTTAAAAAGCTCTCCGGTTCCCCGGGTTGAGGTCTTCAGGGGATTTAATTTTTCCCGTGGGAGCAGAGTAATACCCGAGGCTGAAGCCATCTCCATCACCCCCCGTCCGTCGGGGAGAATGCCGTACTCAGCTTCAACACTCCTGCCCAGGGGTCCGGTTACAACAATCTTTTTTTTCTGCCCCCCTGTTGCAGCCACAAGGGAATCAACCAGCCCCTCTCCCCCATCAGAGAGGGGCAGTCTAAGCACTTCAATATCGGGGGAAAATTTTCTTATGCCTCTTTCCATTGCCCGGGCTACCTCGCTGGCAGCCAGGCTTCCCTTAAAAGAATCCGGCGCACAGACTACTTTTGTCATTATTTCTTCCTAAGAATTGCGCCCAGAAGAATTCCAAAACCCAGCCCGATTGCGCCGCTAATCAGTATCCTTTCCCGGATCTGGCGTATCCCTGTTATAGTCTCCTGGATTTCGTCCAGGAAATCCTGTGGAGGATTGAGCAGGTTATCCAGGGGAATGAATTCTCCCCCAACATGGCCAAAAATCAGGTAACCTATAACCAGGCCTGCGCCTCCAAGAAGGAGTCCGTAAAAAATGATTTTAATCACACTTTTCACCTCCTATTATTTTTCTCCGTCTGACAGATTTTTCCTTCAAAAAGGTGGTCCAACCCTATAAACTACTCCCATTAATGGGTTTTTCCCTCCGGGTTTTTTTCGTCTTCCTCACAGTTTACTGCCGCCATAATTGCTGTTTTCAGGCCCCGGACAACTGCATCCAGGGTCATGGATGGCCTGCCGGGGTGGTTTACAGCCTGTTCGGGTAAAAAAGGAATATGAATAAACCCTGCCCTGGTCCCAAGCTTTTTCTGGGCAATATGGTGGAGGATTCCAAACATAATATTGTTACAGACAAAGGTCCCTGCTGTATTAGAAACCCCCGCCGGAATGCCAGTCTCTCTTATTGCCCGAACCATTGCTTTTATAGGAAGAGTTGACCAGTATCCAACAGGACCACCGGGAATTACCGGCTCGTCGACGGGCTGCTGGCCTTTGTTGTCCTTAATCTGGGCATCATTAATATTAATTGCCACTCTCTCCAGAGAAATCTCACTGCGCCCTCCGGCCTGACCCACACAGATCACCAGATCTGGTTTTTTCTCCTCTATGGCCTGCACTGCAATTTCAATAGCCTGTCCAAATACCGTGGGCAGGCATATGGCCTGGATTTCCACCCCGTCTATTCCTTCTTTCTCCAGTTCGCGTACTGCTTCCCAGGAAGGGTTAACCTTCTCCCCGGCAAAAGGATCGAACCCTGTTAAAAGTAATTTCATAACTTCCTCCTTTTTCCATCTCCCTTTAATTGGAACCCCGGGGCCCGGGCCTTGCACCAACCCTTTTTGGAGAAGCCTCTGTCGATAAAAAACCCTGCACCCTTAAAAGAGGCAGGCTAATCATTTCCGGCACTTCCGGACAAAGGTATAATAGGTATAGGGGATTGCTCCTTCCACCTTCTGGACATAAGTTAAATTAAAAGCCTCCCGATCCCACTCGGGGAAAAAAACATCCCCGGGAAAATCCCTGTGGATGCAGGTTAAATAAATCCTGTTGGCAAGGGGAAGGGCTTCCCGGTAAAGCCGGGCTCCCCCGGCAATAATAATTTCCTCTTCATCCCTGAACCTTTCCAGGGCCCCCTGGAGGGACGGCATCGTTGTACAGTTGGAAAACTCAAAATTTTTTGTCCTGGATATGACAACTGTAAAGCGGCCGGGAAGGGGCTTTCCAATTTCTTCAAAAGTCCTTCTGCCCATAAAAACCGTCTTACCCAGGGAAAGCTCCCGAAACCTTTTTTGCTCCCCGGGTATTTTCCAGGGAAGTTTTCCCCCGGCACCAATAACATTATTTCTTGCAACGGCAACAATTATCGAAATCAGCACCAAATTGCCTCCTCCCCTAAAAAGAAGGTCGGCCGCTTATTTTCTCACTGGAAAAGCCTGGCAAAAAACTGGAACAAAACCCCGAAAAGAATTGTTACAAAGAATGTTTCCACCAGCCTTCCCCTGCCTTCTTTCTTGGTAACATTAATATAGTACCAGAGAAAGCCGAAAATAATCATCCCAACAACAGTTCCAACCAGTTGACCCATTTTTTTCCCTCCAGTTTTTTCTTTTTAAATCAACCGCATCTCCGGCGGTTTTTAGGTGTCTTTCCTTTTATTTCGTCAGGTTTTTCCCAATTCCTTCCCCTCGAATCATCAAAGGCAAGCCCCCGGTGGGGCTTGCCTTTAACATCAATTAATCTTCCTGAATAATGGAGTTTTAAACCCCCAGTTCACCCTTGCGTTGAAGCAATTTCCGCCAGGCGTGCATGGCCAGAGTAGCACCGATAACCCCGTAGGCAACAAAAACCCGGAAATACTCACCTACCTGGGCATCACCAAAGAGCTGTCGGCCGGCCGAGGGCGAAACAATAAACAGGGTGTGGAACAAAAATACTCCTAAAAGCGCCTGCCCTATGGTGGCCTTGGTTACCGTAGCCCCACCGATCAAAAGGGCAGCAACAGAATATAACCCGATTTGTTCGTGGCTACCGTACGTGCTGAAAGCACCCATGTTCTGCAGGAATATGATGTGCCCCCAGGAGGCCATAACCATTGACATCATTATGGCAATAACCCGAACCCGGTCCACCTGGATACCTGAAACCGCTGCAACATGCCGGTCCTGGCCTACAGAACGCATATCCTGGCCAAGTTTGGTTTTGGAAAAGAAGACTATGAAAAGACACAGCGCCAGGATTACAAACCAGGTTAAAAGAGGAATTCTGACCATGTTGATCATTGAAGCCGTCTGGATCTGGTTAACACTCCAGTAAACCAGGAATCCCCCAACGGCAGCGGCGGATATTAGTTTGGGCATTGAAGCCCTTTTACCCTTAAAAAACAGGATATAAGCAAGGTACCCCACAAGGAGGACAATAACCCCAACAATTATGGTCCAGGGTAGGGTCGGGCGAAGCAGGTTGGGCATACCCCAGGAAAGGCCGGGCCAGTCCAGACCATATTTGAGGCCATCAGTAAGGTCAACGGTAGTTCTGACCCCTATTCCCTGGCCCATGATCAGAACCCGGTTTTCCATCGGGATAATTCCCCCTACAAGCTGCAGAAAAATCAGCTCGTAAATTCCCTGGGCAAAAAAGGCCAGGATCAATCCTGCAATCATTTCCTGCCCCTTGGCTTTATTAAAAAGTTTACCGGTTAGATACCCCAGAAACATCGAGAGCGGAGTAACCAGGACAATACAGAGGAGTATCCCTGGAAGCCCTGTAATACCCCAGTGGGTAACAAAAATAAGCAGGGCCTGCCCGGCCATTGCCCCCAGGACAATGGAAAAGTTCAACCCCATTCCTGCCACAACAGGGATAATCAGGGATAGAACCAAAAATGAGTTTCGCGACATGCGGGCAACAATATCAAACAGGAATAAAAAGGGATTCATCCCTGCAATAAAAAAACCGGCAAGCCCCAGGACAATAAACATGATGGTGACCATGTTGTTGGTTAAAAATTTAATAATTATTTGTTTATTGCTGAGTTTCACTTTTTCTTCCGGGATCGAGTTTGGTGTAAGCATGTTATTCCCCTCCCGCCTGGGTCAGAGCGTACAGAATGACCCCGTTCTGGATTATCTTGCGGCTGATTTCTCCCATGCTGGCCCATTCCGTTGTAAAAGCGTTGGCTACAGGGATAGCAACCACCTGGATCCCCAGGAAAAGGGCAGTTCCAATAACTACATGGGTAATCGTAGCTTTTTTCACTGAAGCCCCTCCGATCAGAACGGCGGCAACAGCAACGAAGGGCATAAACATCGGTCCCTCGTACAACTGGACAAAACCATAGCTCTGGGCGTAGACGAGAATCCCGATGGCTCCCAGGACAGTAGAAAGAGTCGTCCCGATCATTCTACTGCGGTTCACATTTATTCCTGCCGCTTCAGAAAACCGTGGATTATCACCAGCTGCATGCATTGCAACACCAGTTTTGCTCCGCATGAAAAGCCAGACCAGAAAACACATGAGGGCAAAGAATAAAAGAAGACCGGTAGGAACTACAACATCACCAATATTAAAAGACAGAAAATTATTCAAAAGCCTGGTAATGCCCCTCCCCGCAAGGGAAATCTGAACCCGAACCCCCCGCCCGATGGGCCAGGCCATTTCAGGGCTGGTATAGGGCAGGAACAACCAGGCAATTTTCATGATGGATACCATGGAAAAACCCACGTAGGTTGCAATCATCATCTCTGAACCCTTAACCCTGTTTAAAAGCCAGCCGTAGAAAACTCCTGTTATAACAGCAAAAGGAATGGAAATCAAAATGGCCAGAAGAAAAAGGACTCCTCCGCTGAACTGAACCGTTTCACGCAGGCGAAATGCCATTTCCAGAGCCGTGAGGGCTCCAATCAGTCCACACAGGATCCCCAGAGAAACCCCAAAGTTAGGGCCAATCCCGGATCTAATCGCGGGGAGCATGGCAAGAACCAGAACACCCCACATTCCAATTCGCACCAGGGAGGAGGTCAGCAGTTCTGCTACATCAAGCTGAAAAACCACTGCCATAATGCAGAGAAAAATAAAAAATGCGAGAATAATTATCCGGGCCAGCCCAAAGTTAGCCAGGAAGGCCTTGCCAATTGATAGAAGGTCAAATTTCACTAGGCTCCCCTCCTTTTCCTTTTGCCACCCATAAGGAGGCCATAGTCAGCATCAGGATCTCCCGGCCTGAGAATTCCGGCAATTGCCCCCTCGCTTACAATGGCAATTCGATCACAGACACTCCTTAATTCCCCAAGCTCACTGGAGGTCATTATAATAGTCATTCCCAGTTCATCATTTAACCTAACCAGGGTTTCCAGCACCAGTCGTTTTGCTCCCACATCAATTCCACGGGTTGGTTCGGATACAAACAGGATATCCGGTTGCATTGTCAGGGCCCGGGCGATACATACCTTCTGCTGGTTTCCCCCGCTAAGTCTCTTAACAAGCTGTGTTGGCCCGGTACAGCGAATGTCCAGTTCTTTGATCATTTTCAAAGCATGTTGGTGAATTCCTTTGTTATCCATGAGCCGAAGCAGCCCATAATTCTTCAAAAATTTATCCTGATTCTGCAGGGAAGTGATTACAATATTTAATTCAACGGAAGAATCCAGTAAAAGGCCAACTCCCCGCCTGTCTTCTGACACATAAGCAAGGCCCCTGGCCATGGACTTGGAAGGAGAATTTAATCCCAGGGGTTTCCCGTTAATCCACACCTGACCAGTGCCGGGATATAGGCCCATAATCCCGTTGGCAACACCCACCTTGCCCTGTCCCGCCAGCCCTCCAATTCCAAAAAACTCACCTTTTTTAATTTCCAGGTCAACTCCCTTGACCTTTTCCCCGGGCATATGCACGACCAGGTTCTGGGTCTTTAGGGCAATCTCGTTCTTAAAGTCCCGTTCCTCGCCGTGGACCATTTTTTCAATTTTTCGCCCCACCATTAATTCCGCCAGTTGACTTGCATCTGTTTCTTCTGCTTTTTTCGTTGCCACAAGCTTGCCGTCCCGGAGAACAGTAATATTATCGCTGATGGCTATAACTTCATCCAGGCGGTGGGTAATAAAAAGAATAGCAATTCCTTCTTCAGCAATAATTTTCATTGCTTCCAGTAAACGTTCGGCTTCGCTCTCTGCCAGAACAGCAGTTGGTTCGTCAAACACAATCACTTTTACATTGGTTTTATCAATTTCCCGGGCTATTTCCGTTAACTGCATGTATCCAACAGGGAGCCCGGCAACCATGACATATTCCTCGATATCAATATCCAGCTTATTTAAAGCCTTGCGGGCATCCGCATTCATCGTGGGAAAATCAAGCCGTTTTGTCTTTTCCCCAAAAACCCTGCTGAGAAAACTGGGTTTAAGGTTTTCCCGATTTAGCTTGATATTCTCGGTAATGGTGAAATTTGGCAATAGCATGAATTCCTGGTGGACCATGCCAATTCCCATTTCCATAGCCTTCTGCGGAGAATCAATTTCTTCTTTTTTTCCATTGACATGGATCTCGCCTTCATATCCACCAGTGGAGTGAATAACTTCCATGCCAAAGAGAATATTCATCAGGGTGGACTTTCCGGCACCGTTCTCACCCACTATGGCATGGATTTCCCCCGGTTTTAAACTCAGGTTAATATCCTGGAGAACCTGGGTGCCGTAATAGCTTTTTCCAATATTTTTCATCTGCAGCAAATAAGGTTCGCCCATTCTCCCCCTCCTCTAGAAATAGTTAAAAAGCAAGGTTGCCGAAAGGCAACCTTGCTTTAGGTTCCATCGGTGATTTAGAAGACAATGTGGTCGGAGAGATAGAGGTAGTAATTATCAGTACCCGGCCATTCACTCAGAGCAACAGTTCCACCGGCAATTTCTTCCATGATTTCAACAAGCCTTGCCTTGTTATTGCGCTCCTCGAATTGTCCTTCAATCCATTCAATTGCATAGTAGGTTCCGGCCTGGATATACATCATGTTGACGGGAATTGGCCAGGTGGCAACCCTTCCAGAGGCACCCTTCTCGTCTACCTTCTTCTGAATTTCTTCCAGAATCCAGGGTACATTTCCCTTTTTGTCATCGGGGACTTCGATACCCAGGGCAGCGGGCATCGCATGATAGGGGCTCGGACAGCATTGAACGAGGTAAATTCCCCCTGCCTCGATGGCCTGGGCGATTAGGGGTTCCATCATTGCACAGTTGGTTCCAAAAACTGCAGTGTTGGGACCGTACTGGGCAATCTTCCGGGGAACATCCTCACTGATAAACATCTGGGTTCCGGCAACACCGGCATCACTGGTGGGGTCAGGAGCATCTTCATCAACGAAAAGAATACCCAGCTCTTCGGCTCTTTCCTTCATCATCCGACGCCTTTCAGCCAGCATTTCAATTGACATGTGGCGGGGGAAGGAATAGTGCACGATTACTTCTGCACCTAATTCGTGGGCATGTTCTGCGATCTGGTAGCCACGACCGAGGTCATCAGTATTAAGAATAATGTCACCCTTGGTGGCAATTACATCAGGATCTTCCTGGGGAGCACCAAGAATAAAGAGCATGTCGGGCCTGACTTCCTTTACCCGGTCAACTGCTGCAACGGTTCCAGGAACCGCCTGCACCATGATAATGGCCTTTGTATCAGGATCCAGGGCCATTTCCAGCATGTTGCTGATTGTTGTTTCTTGCTCCTGCATGAAGCGGTCAGGATAGGTGGTGATTATAATGTGTTCTGGGCCAAATTCTTCCAGCATCTGTTCTGCCATTCTATACTCTTCTTCATTCTGGGTTACCGTTCCGGTCATAATCCCAATTTTCCAGTTGTTGCTCTGGGCAGTGGTAACATCGGAGCTTTCATTTAAGAGAGAAAACCCGAAAACCAGTGCCAGGGCCAGAACTACCAATAAACTTTTTTTAAGCATTTTCCATCCTCCTTAGTTTTTTTATTCTATCCGCTTTCGAATTATTTTATCTCAAACCACCCCATCCTAAGTTGTCTCGCATCCCCTCCTTAAAAAGCTTGCATTTATAAAAATGCAGGGAAAAAAAATGCCGGCCTTTCAATTGATGTTTTTTCTTTCCTGGTAAATTCTGGATGCAGCTTTGATTATATCTGGTAATCAGCAACAACAAATCAACAATGACTCCTATTTAAAGCAATTTATACGAATTATATTCTAAATACTACTGCTATTTCCATTTTTTTTGCTTATCCTCTTTCAAATTTATCCGAAAAAAAACCCTCCGGGAAATTAAAGTAAAATATGTAAGGACCAGAGGTTTTTTGGCAAAAATTACTTTTTACCGATTCGGCTGGAAATAAGGTGGGTTATGCCCCTGCTTTTTTCTTTTAAAACTTTAAGTTTTTATAATATTCTACTGCAATTATCGAAACTCCTTTTTATAAAAAACTTTTTTTTTACATAAAAATGAAAACCACCTACCCGGTAGTTTAAATAACTCCATGGGATTTTCCCCCAAAAAAGGCAAGGAATTTTTGGCAAAAAAAGGGACTGCCCATTTTGCACCTGCAGTCCCTGAATTTGCACCTTCTTATCTCCCCCATATTAAATTCCCCTAAAGAACATATACCTTAATCCAGGACGGGTGCTCTCCACCCCAAAAAACTGTCTGTTTTCTGTTTCCATTTCGGTCCAACCCCGTCAGGTTTAAATCCCACTTGGGAAAAGAACTGCCGCTTATCTCCAAACCAAGCCGGTGCCCCTTCTTAAAGGTATGACCCATTGCCCAGAGGTCAATTTTAAAAGATTCTACCCTCCCCGGAATCATGGTAACCACCTTCCGGGGCCCATCCCGGAAATGGGAACGGAGAATTCCATCTGCAACCCACCGTCTTTTTCCATCGGGAGAAATATCTACAACCCTTGCCACCCAGTCTCCACTTTCCCCTTCAACGGAACCAAAAATTCTGCATTCTGCAGGCCCTGCAATGGTCAGATCTTCTTCCAGAGTTTCGGTAGAGAAAGAAATCACGTCTTTTCTCCGGGATAGAGGTGACTGGTCCCATGGTCCCGGTTCCAGACCAGCAGCGGGGAATTCCCAAACAGTCCCTCCCAGGGTTGGGGTGGGGTCGGCAGGGTTAAAAATAAAACTCTCATTTCCCGGTTCAGATTCCTCCTGGAAATTCAAGCTCCCCTGCCCAAGAAAAATTTCCGCTGGTCTGGCCTTTTCGGGAGGCCAGCGGTCAAAACTCTGCCACTGGTTTTTCCCGGTAATAAAAAGGTTTACTGCCTTTCCTTCAGGGTTTTCAGTTTTTCCTTCCCCTTTCAGGTAGCAGGAAAACCACTCCAATCCCCGGGAAAAAAGGTCGCTCTTGCTCTCTGGTCCAAAATCCACTCCCGCAAGACCTGAAGAGTCCTGCAGAATTCCCCCGTGGCCCCAGGGGCCAATAAAAAGTTGTTGTTTTCGGCTGGATTTTTCCTGGAAGAAGGAGAATAGTTCCAGGGCTGAACCAAGGCAGATATCGTACCATCCAGTATAATGGAGAATGGGTATTTCAATTTCTCTTAGTTCTGTCCATACGCTCAATCCTTCCCAGGACTCATCCCGGATTGGTCGCCGGATAATTTCCTTCCACATCTGGCTGGGATAACCTGCAGCTTCATCTGCTTTATCAATAGGACTGGTCCTGAAAACAACTGGCCAATCAGCCTTTTTCAGGTCTGGCTGTGTTTTTGAATGGCCCACAATAATACTCCAGGGTAAAGAATGGTGGAGCATAACTGCCCCGCCCCGATGAACCAGAGAATAACTATCTGCCATTCCTCCTGCATTGAACATGGTTTTAACCGCCTGGTTCTTTGCCCCGGCCAGAAATCCGACCAGGCTTAAATAAGATATACCAATAATTCCAACCCCTTTATCCCGGTCATACCAGGGCTGTTTTTCTACCCATTCAACAGTAAGGGGCGCATCTTCTCTTTCCTGTCTGACCGGTTCAAAGGTCCCGGTTGAATCATATCTACCGCGAACATCCTGTATTACCATAGCAAAACCCCGGGAGCACATTAATTGGGCCACCTGGGCCAATTGTTCCCGCCCATAGGGGGTCATAGCCAGCAATACCGGATATTTGCCTTCACCCGGTAAAAAAATACTTGTTGCAAGTTTTGAACCATCTGCTGCCTGCACAAATTCTTCCAGTCTTTTCATTTCCTCCTCCTTTTGAGCGGAAGTCTCCATCCCAAAAACAAAAAGAACAATTGACCCGGTTCTTTCCCCTTCTTCTTTAGAAAAACACCCGAAAAGACCGAGTAGGGAACTATTCTCCCGAAGAAAAATCGGTCTCTATCCTGTTTTTCCCTTCCTCCTTGGCCCTGAACATGGCATTTTCTGCCTGGGCAATTAGAGATTCAGGAATGGAACTCTCATCAGGAATGGTAGAGGCAATACCCATGCTTACCGTAACAGGAGTATAACCACGGGAACTGGCATGGAAAAGATAAAGGTTTTCTATCTTTTTCCGGATATTTTCCCCAATTTCCAGTGCTCTTTTCAACGTTGTTTCGGGAAGCAGAAAAACAAATTCTTCTCCCCCGTAACGGGCAGCAATTTCCCCCGGACGCCTGGAAAAATCACTTAAGGTTCGAGCAATGCTGATTAACAGGTTATCGCCTACCCGGTGGCCGTATTTCTGGTTGAAGGAATGAAAATCATCAATATCAAGGAAAATCAGAGAAAGGTGGGTTTTATTTTCCATTGCCCGTTCCCATTCCTTACCCAGAATTTCTTCAAAATAACGGCGGTTCCAGGACTCTGTCAGGGGATCCCGCAGAGAAATTTTCTGCAGGGCCTGATGTGCCCTTTCTATTTCTCCCTCCTGCTGTTCAATTTTATCATTTGCCAGCTCAATATCCTTAATCCGGTCTATAAATTGAGCTTCCAATTCATGGTTTTTTCCCTGTATTTCCAGGGCAGTTTTTTCTTTCTGCCGCAGTTCCTTAATACCCCTTTGACCCAGGGCAAGAGAACCTGTCAGGACAAAAACAAGCAGGCCACCATTAAAAAGTTTTTGCCCAAAAAACAAAAACCCGGGATCCGAAAAAATCCAAGCAATAATGAAATCATGGATGACGGAACCAATCAAGACCAGGGAACCAAAAAACAAAAGTATTGCCCCGGCCTCCTTTTGCCTGACCCCTTTAATAAGAGCCCAGAAGGCAAAAACTCCCAGCCCCAGGGCAATTATATGGAAAACTGGTTTTACGCCTGCAAAAAAACCTGCAGGAGCGATAACCGCAGCGAGGGAAAAAACCCCTACAGAAAAAAGCCCGGTTACAACCCAGATCCGGTGCATGAATTTGGGAAAAATATTCTTTAATAACAACACGGCTGCTCCAACCCCCAGAAAATAGCCCAGGGACTGGATTTTCGCACTCCAGTTCCAGGGGAAATCAAGGTCCATCGCTACCAAAAAACCTTCCCCCGCAAAAAATGTCCTGATGCCCAGCAGAAGACAGAAAATGCCAAAATACAGAAATGACGCCCTCTGACGGCGGAAAAAATAAATCAGGAGATGGAACAGGCCCGCAATTAATAGACCTCCCATTAATAAAAAGTCATAGGCAAGGGCCATTTCCGCCCTGGTAATCATTGCACCGGCAGGGCCCAGGGTTAGGCTTTCAACCAGACCTGCCTGCCCATGGTTAAAATTGGCAACCTGAATTATCAGTTCTAACTCTTCCCCCTCAACAGGCAAAAAAGCAGTTCGGGGACCAACCTCTGGTATGGTTTCCTTTTCTTCGGTTCCAACTTTTCCCGCCCCCGTAATTTCCTGCCCATTGGCCCAGAGTCTGAAAGAACTTAATACCCGGGGAACCTCAATCCCCATTAACTGGCTCCTTTGATCTACAAGAAAAAGAGCCCTGTATGTAGCAAAACCCGTTGTGGGGAGTAATTCACCCGCAACTTCAAGATCATTCCAGGCCCGGGGGACTTCAATCAACTGGTAAGGGGGCTGATTTTCATTCAAAAAATCTTCTGGCTTGAGGAGCTGGTTCCAGAAAAACTTCCATTCCCCATCAAGGGATACCACCTGTTGGTCCAGGTCAAAACCCCGGAGATCAATTATTCCATTTTCCTCTCGGGGTAATTCTTGGCCCAGGGCCAAACAGAACGGAACCAGGACAAAAAAAATTAAAATGGAAAAACCCAATACACACTTATTTATTGCAATCACCCTCCTGTTCACTGAGCTTTAAAAGGAAGCAATCCTTAAAGGGTAAAATAAGCCTTATCTCTCTATTTTTCTACGTTTTTCCTTTTTATCCTCTATAAAATTATTCATTTTTTTCCAGATAATAAATTTTCAGGTGGTGGTTTTTTAAGAACAGGAAAAAACAATAATCCTCTCTTTTTCCACAAAACCTGCTTCGACAAGAGCCCTGCCCATTGGGGTATTTTCTTCATCAATATCCGCGGTAATTTGCTTTGCTCCCCGCCGCAAAAGATTCTTTATCCCCCGGCCCAGAAGATCCCTGGAATAGCCGGAGCCCCGGTGCTCAACAGTAACCCCTAAATAGTTGATCACACCCTGCCCTTCACCCATTATCTGGGGAACCACCAGTCCCACAAGACTGGTTTCCTTAAAACCTGCGTACCAGTTTTGCAGGTCGGAATCAAGATTTTGCAAAATATTGAAGTAGTGTTCTGCAGCTTTTCTCTCCCCAATTTTAAAAACTGAAGCCCGATCTTCCCGGTCCAGGGTCCCCCTGGTTACCCGCTCAATGGCCTCCAAGAAAAAAGGGACTCCAACTTCTGCAACGGTTTTATATTCCAATCGGGATTGAGATCGCCTCTTGTAGTTCCTCCCCTCCAGGATCATCCTCTTTTTGGACTGCAGTATTTTCATTCCTGCCCCTTCCAGGGCCTGGCAGTAACCTGCAGGAAAGGTTCCCGAAGAAGAGTGAAGTTGATAGAAAAAACTCCTCCCCCCCGCAATTCGCATTTCGGAAAAACTCTCCTTTAAAAGAAAAACACCTCTGGATAAGTTCTCTTCCCCTGGAGGTAGGATCAGGCCAAACATCCTGAATTCCTGCGGGCTCTCGGGGTTTGCCATGTACCCTACCCGGCCCATCAATCTCCCACTGCTTTCCAGCACAAAACACCAGTCAGGAAAAGAAACCTTCTCTGCCCACAGTTCCTGAACTGATTTTTGGAAACCCTCATTTCCCTGAGAAAGGGCAAAAAATTTACCTTCCTCTTCTGGAGAAAGCTTCAATACCCTTATTTTTACCATCTCCAGTCGTGGATAAATCCAGCTCCTTACCTCTGGTTTATATCCTGTTTTAAGTAGTACCTGATCCCCTTACCCGCCAGGGGCTCATCTTCAAAGCGGGGCAGAACATGCAGGTGGGCATGGAAAATCTCCTGCCCTCCAACCTTTCCCACGTTCCATCCGATGTTATAACCCTGGGGGTTATATTTTTTATCCAGGAATATTTTTACTTCCTGCAAAAGGCTGTACGTTGCTTCCCATTCTGAAGGCGTAAGGTCAAAAACTGTTTCCCTGTGTTCCCGGGGAACGATAATACCTGATCCAACCAGGACCGGGTGTGGTTTTTGCAAAAACAGGCATTCTGCATTGCTTAAAACAATTTCCTGGTCCCTGTCCTGCCAGGGATTGCAAAAAAGACAATCTCTCATCGAATTAACTCCCATTTTAATTTTTTTGTCTCCTTCCCGGAAAACCCCTTACTGTTAATGAGGCCCTCCTGTTTTCTATAAAATAAGCCGGTACTCCTTATCCCCTTTTAATACAGATTGCAACACGGTGGTTCCAAAAACTCCCCCACCTGATTTCAGCGGGCCCCTTTCTTTCCCTCAAATTCTATCTTAACTGCCAGTCATTTTTCCTGTTTTTTCTGCAGAAAAAAAGATTATTAAAAGGCTTCGAAAACTTAGATCAGAAAGCCTCCGCCGTGGAGATTTCCAGTCTTTTTCCAGGGCAAGCCCGGTATAGGGGCTCCAATCATAGAAATACCTGTGGTTCATAATCAGGGGAAAAAGACCATCTCCCTCCTGGAGAAGTGACCCCAGAAAATCAACCTGCCGTTCAATTTCCCCTATTTTTCGACCTGCTCCCAGCCTGGCCAGAAGCTCCATCCGGTGAAACCAGAACATCCACTCCCCCGGGGATATTTTGTCCAGGTCAGGGTTAAAATCATGCATTGCAAACGATGCAGGGGAAATCAACTGCGAGCCCTCTCTGACGTTGATCGAAGGCAGGGGAGATAGCCGGGCGAGATTTTTTATGGCAGAAAAGGTTTTTTCCAGGTTTTTTTCTGTTTTCCAGTCGGAAGAAAATGCCAGCAACCGCAGATGATAAATCCCCGGCCACAGTGCCCCTTCCATAAAAACTCTTTTTCCCCGGTAATCCGTCGTAATATCCTCGATCCTTTCCACCTGGCGGGCAAAATCAAAGGATTTCAGCGCCTTTTCAACTTCTTCCCGGACGAAAGACCGGTCCTCAAGGCCTGCCCGGGCAAAAATTGAAGCCCTGATTGTCTGCGCTCCTCCAAATCCCCTGCGGTCAAGGATTCTCCCGACCCGCTGTAAAGAACCCCTGGAAAAAGAATCCTCTCTTCCTTCCAGTTCTCCCAGCATCCGGGAAAAAGGGGGAAAATCGGGTTCCAGGCCCACTTCGGAAAAAAAGCGGCAGGCAGTTTCCACTCCTTCTGGACTGTGAAAATCACCTGGTATCCAGCCCTTGCTGTCCTGGAGGCTTAAAAACCTCTTCACCCTGGCATCCTTTAATATTTCCTCTCGACCACAAGGCTTCCCTTTTCCAAGGATTTCCTTTCTGACTCTGTACCGAATTGAAGGGCAGCCCTCCTCCAGTAAAAATTTCACCGTTTTTTCCACTACGGCCTCCCCTCTCTAAACAATCCTCCTGTATGGGAATGCTCCCTCAACCTTTTCCGGTTCTACATCAATCACATGCCCCGGAAAAAAATTCAAACTTCAATGGATTGGAGTTTAGACCTTCCCTCCCAGTTCAAAATCAAGATATTTTTCCCACCTGCCCTCGGTGAAAATATATATCCCTAGGCTTCCAGCCCAGAGGTAGAGAGGGTTCTTACCAAACCTGGAGAAATACTCCTGGATTATTTCCTCTTCTTCTCCCGGGGAATACCCCAGGGCAAGAGTCATGTGAAAAACGGGAGCAATCTCCTGGACCCCTCCCCCTGGAGAAAAGCTTTTCAATAGTTTGGCCCTCAAACTTTCAATTGGGGTCAGGGGGGTTGGGGAAAGATAAAGAACTCTGGTTGTTGGAAAAGAAGAAATCGGTCGGGCCCAGAAAGAAAAACAGGGCGTTTCACTTGCTATAGCACTGAGTTTTTCCACTGCCTCTCCGTTGATCTGTTCAGGAAGGAGGAAATCATAGAGAACTGTGACGTGGAAGGGAACTTCCCGCCCCACATCTTGGATGTGTTTTTTACGAAAGGCTTCCATTCCATTAATCGTGCCCCGCGGGAAAAGGGCAACAATACTTCGCAGGGCTTTTTTCTGCAAAACAACCCCTCCTAGTATAAAAAAACTTGGTCCAGGCCAAACCCGGCAAATAATGGATTGAGGTTTTTCCGTTTTGTTCATCAAAATTCCATTTTTCTTTGCCCCTAATCAATTCCCTCCAACCAGAGGGGAAGGGTTGACTCAAAGTTCTGGAAATCAGCCATTACTTCTTCCGCCTTTTTTTTCATGTATTTCACTTCTTCTTCTCCAAAGGGTTGAGCCCAGACAGCTGAATATAGAACCACGCTTGCCAGGTACAGGGTTAAGAGGGGGAAAAACTCCTCGGGAATTCCACCGGGGAAATAACCGTCCAGCTGACCACGGCAGAAAGGCACGCTTAGCTCCCTGCTGAACATTTCCATCTTGTAGAAATCCTCAAAAGGATCTCCATAATCCCAGCGGTTAAAATCAATAACGCCCAGTTTTCTTTCCGGAGTCAGGACCAGATTCCCGGTATGGTAATCCCCGTGCTGAAACACCTGGGGCCTGTTATTTAAAAGGTGAAGGTTTGCCCCGATAAATTTCCTGGCCAGGTGATCATTTTTAATCTCCAGTCCGGAATCGGAGTATTTCTCGAGCCGAAACCTGATTTTTCTTTCCATTTTCTCACTCCATCTTTCCCGTTTTTCGGGAGGAGCAATGGAGTGAATCTTTTTCAAAGTCCTTCCTGCTTCAAGCCCGATCCGGTACTGGTCTTCCTGGTTCAACTTCCCAATTACTTCGTCCAGGCTATCCCCTTCCACCCAGGAAAGAATAACATAAGTATACTTTCCGCTCACGCTCTTTCCAATATCAACGGGTTGAGACATGTTAATTCCCAGTCCTGCTACCTTTGCCAGGACCTCAAATTCCCTTTCCCTCCTATCAAGGGAATCCCGGGGCGAGATCCGCAGGATAAACTTTCCACCTTCAGTGGTTTCAACATAGAACTTTTTTTCCTCGGACCATCCTTTATCCACATACCGGACGGAGCTATAATTTCGAAGAAAAGAAATCTCCTGACAAAGCTTTATAATTTCCCCCCGTTCCATAAAGATCCTCTCCCGGCGGGCTCCAAAACACCTGGAATTTACTTATCCTCGTTAAAAAGCCACCTTAAACCTCCCGGCCAGCCTTTTTCTGCCATTTCCAGGATAGCCCTGTAATATTGATTAACTTTTGCCTCCCGGTAATTAAATTTTCCCGCGTCCCAGATAAAATAATTAGCCAGAGCAGCACCCTTAAACTGTTCCGGGTAGGGGTTGGGTTCATTTATCCTGATCAAATCCTCTTGCTGCTTTAACTCCCAAACGCTTACCGGTTTTTTTCTCCAACCAAGGTAGATCAGCCCATAAGTCGGATCCAGGGCTCCCCAGCGATCACCCCAGAAAACTTCAATAATGGCGTGCCCACTATAGGCCCGGCCGGTGTCAAACAGGTAAACCATGCGGGCCGGAAACCCGGCTACCTGGAAAATTGCACAGGCAGCCCGGGCCAGGTCAGTGCACCAATCAGTCTTCCTTTCAATTATGTTTTCCTCTTTCCCTCCAGTGACCACCTTTTCAGGCGGTATATCCTCAGCAGAAAGGGCAATATCATTAAAGAAATTTATTATCGCCCGCACAACCTTTTCTTCCTTCTTTGCTCCTCCCGTGGCCCGTTCAAGGTGTTTTTCCAAAACCGGCCGAGAACCAGGCCTGTAGGAAACCTCAAGAGGAGTAAAGGGTCCATAAAGATAATGTGCTGTTTCCGGGCAAAGCCTGACCATATTTTCCAGGAGGATGCGGTCAACAGTCCCCTGGTGGTGAGGATCATTTTCCAGCATTTTCGCATAGGCAGGCCCAAACTGGTAAATTCCTTTATAATGCTTAATATCCAAAATAATCCCTCCTCTTATAACCTGCAACCGGAGGTAAATCTGAGGAAATTGTTTGTAGTTCTTTCCAGATGGATTTTCCCGTTTATCCAAAAAGCAGGCCTGGAGCAGCAGGGACTTATCAGACCTCGCCATAACTTTCGAGGGGAAACAACTACTCAAAAATCACCAATAATTTTCTGTTTTTTCAGGCCCTGCAAAAAGCCCCTGGCCCCGCCGGGGACATGGTTCAAAACCTTCCCGCTGGCAATTATTCCATACGTTCCCCACCCACAGGGATTGTTCTGGGCCTCACTGGGGTTTTTTAGCTCTATTACCCGGGCCTCTACCCCGAACCTGTTTCGCAGCATTTCCTGCCTCTGGAAAAGCTTCTCCCCTCCCGACATAAAGGGACACTGCGCCGAAAAGAACATGTAAACCCCTTCCTGGTAGGGTTCCATTTTTTCCTTCTGGTTACCAAAAGAAGGATTTTCTCCTGGGGTAATTTGGTGGGCCACAAGCTCAAGGCCTGGCGCTACTTTATCTACCACTGCAAAGCCGTTTTTCCGGTAAATTCTGGTGTCGGTACACCAGGTTTTTTTCGTGCAGACTGCGGCTACTCCTGCCAGGCCAGCCTCCTTTGCCTCGGTTAAACAGCCTTCAATCAGGGCGCTCCCAAGACCTTTTCCCGAGTATTCTTTTTTTATCATCAGGCAGTGGATAACCATGAAGTTTTCCGCCCTGATCCCTCGCCAGGCATGCCTTCCGGGAATATATTCGATCATTCCCACAAAAGAGTTTTCCTGCCTGGAAAAGAGAACCCGGTAGCGTAAACCCAGGGGGTAGTTTTTTAAAAACCATTCCAGTTTATTCTGGAATTTGGCACTATCAGGATCAGAGCAAAAACAAAACCCGTAATCCTTTACATTATCCGGAGTTATGTCAATCAACTCAATTCCAGAAGCCACGGCAACCCCTCCTCGCATTATCCCAACCATTTGCCTTCCTGGAGCCATTTTTTCCCCGGTTTTTTTATCCGGAACCGAATTTCCCCTTCCTAATTAAATGAGCCAGTCGGTAAAGCTGGGCAAGGTCCGGCCTTGAATTTTCTTTAAATCGGCTGCAGGCCTCGTCTATTCCGACAACCTCCACCCTGATTACCGGCTCGCCTCCCGGTGGATTCAGGGGAGGTCGGATAATTCTGACTTTTCCAAAACCCACCGGCCTGATAAAATTCGGGTGCGGAAGGTGAGGTTTATAGGGCTTCAAAGCCAGGGAATGACAGAAATAAGCACCGAAAATATTAAAGGACAGCAGTTCTGCTCCGAGCTCTTCCCGGAGTTCCCTCTGCAGGGCCTCCCGGTAGGACTCCCTTTTTTCCAGCGTTCCTCCTGGAAGTTCCCAGTCCCCATTTTCCAGTTGAAAAACAACGTATCCCTCCGGGGTATAGGGAACAATACTTACATTGCTGATAAAAGACTCTTCAAGGCTATCCGAGCAGGACAACAGCTTGAATCTTGCTTTTACCTTGCCCCACCCGGTTTCTTCAGCCAGGGCTGGGAAAATTTTTTTCCAGTCTTCCATCCTTCAGTCCCCGCTTTCCAATTCTCTTTACTCCCCTTTTCTACTCCCGTAAAAATTCTCCCGTCTTCCTTTGAATTTTTAGTTGGATTTATTTTTCTGCAGATATACCCACAAGTAAACCATTCCCCCTGAGGTGGTTTTTCCCTTTTTAATCCAATAATTATTTATCAAAAAAATACCGCCCTTACCTTCTAGCTGGAAGGGCGGCTACAATAAAAGATGGGAAATACTGGAGCGGATCTATAGTTTTATCTGGCGTAGCCCGGGAAATTCTGCTGCAATTCTTTCCAGTTTTTCCTTTTCTATGGGAATTGGCTGGTGGGCCTCCAGGATTTCTTTGGCCAGCTTATTAGCCTTACCAGTAGAAGTCCAGCCCCCCTTCTCCAGCCAGCCCGCATAAGAACTCCTCTCTGCAACCCGGGGTTCAAAGTTTTCGGTCCGCATGTGGCGGAAGGTATGGGGGTGGGTAACAAAATTCCCCCCCGGCCCCACTTCTTTAATGGTTTCAAAGGCAAGGGTGTCCTCATCAATTTCAATGCTCCGTGTGGCTCGCAGGGCCATTCCGTTTATCTCGTCATCTATTATCAGTTCTTCCAGGCTGAAGACCATACTTCCGTCCAATAACCCTGCAGAATTGTGGATCAACTGAGCGCCCGCCAGAGAGGGCATAAGGCTTCCCATTCCCTTTTCAAATCCTGCCTGAATATCGCTGCTTTTAGAATCAGTTACACCCCCGGTGGAATACATGGGGAGATTGTAAAAAGTGGCAAGCTGGGCAAGAGCTGCATTCATCAAACCGCTTTCCACGGCACCAAAAAGGAACTGCATTGAACGCATATCAGCAATGGTAGGCACAACACTGTAAAAAACCGGAGTGCCGGCCTTAAATACCTGCAGCAGAAAAACCCCACTCAGAGCTTCTGCATTAAGCTGGGCAATCTGTCCGGCCAGGGTGATGGGGGTGGTAAGACCGGCAATAGAGCAGACAGATGTAACCACTGGAACCCCGGCCTGGGCAGCTTCATACATAATGCGGACGTAGTTGTGTTCAATTTTCAGCGGACTGATCAAACAGGTAATAAAGCTGACCAGGGGTTTTTCGGCTAAAGAAGCCTCCCCATTAATAATTTCCGCAATCCGAATTACATTTCTGGCCCCTTCCAGGGTGTAAACACCGCCCATTATATGCTTGGTGTTATTATTCAGGGCATTAAAAAAACGGTGGATGTCAACATGTTCGTGAGAAACATCGTGGGGGTAAATGGGGAGGTGGACAACATGAATGTTGTTAAGAACATCAATTATCTTGCTGATCTGAGCAAGGTCCATCAGGACTGCATCCCGTCTTTCACCACTGTCAAGGTCCATCATTTTAACAGCAGTGCCCCCGTTGCTGTAAAATGTCTTATTGGCTTCAATAAAAACCTCGTTATCTTCATTCCGCCCGCAAAGGCCGATTCTGGCAGGAGCTTTTTTTATGGTTCTCAGGAGGAGATTTCTATCCACCCGGACAATTTTACTATCAAAATCAACCTCGCATCCGAAATCGCGCAAAAGTTCCAGGGCAAACTGGTTGTCAACCATGAAACCAACTTCTTCCAGGATCTTTAAAGAGGTGTTGTGGATTCTTTCAACTTCTTTTACAGAAAGGGGGCGGTAATAACCGCTGCTGTGGCCGTAAATGCTCATCCCCTAGGTCCTCCTTTGCTTAATCCCCTTGTATTTTTCAAGTAATTTTTTGTCCAGTTCCTCTGGGAAACCAAGGGGCTGATGTTCTGCTAGAAGTTTCCTGGCTTTATCTTTTGCCCTCACCTTTGTATCGGGAGAACCCATTTCTTCCCACCGATCACGGGTATTCCTGTCCGCAATTGAAGGGATATATAACTCCTTTCGGACGTGGCGAACAGAATGCTCCTCACCAAGGAAGTGCCCTCCCGGTCCCACCGAACGGATTACATCCGCAGCAATGGTTTCCGGATCCACTTCCACCCCCCGGGTTGCCCGCAGAGAAATACCCAGGATATCATTATCAATTACCATCTGCTCGTATGAAAGGGTGGTGCAGAACTCCAGAAGGCCAGCAGCATCGTGAATGAAGTTTGCCCCGGAGAGAGCAACAGTCATTGCCGTTGCCGCTTTTTCATAACCTGCTTGGCAGTCAACTGTCTTGGAATCTGACATGCCCCCGGTTGCATAAATGGGAATCTCGTAAAACTGGGCCATCTGGGCACAACCTGCATTGATCAGGGCTGATTCAATACATCCGGAAATATAGATTCCCGACCGGGGATCCATTATGCTGGAGGTGGACCCGTAAAGGGTAGGATTGCCCCTATTTATTAACTGGACGAGGATCAGGCCGGCAAGAGATTCTATATTATTTACGGTAATTGTCCCGGCAAGGGTAACTGGTGAAGTCGCTCCAGCCAGAGGCTCCGAAGGGGTAGCAATGGGCAAACCATAATTGGCCACCTCGATCAGAAAATCAGTATACTGCTTTTCCATTACCAGGGGGCTTACCATCAGGGTGATAAAAGAAAGGAAGGGCCTTTCCAGGAGTTTTTTCCGGCCGCCGGCGATGTCCTCGCCCATGGAAATAACATCCTTCAAGCCCTGCATGGTATAAATTCCACCCATTACATGTTTTGAGGTGTTGGCCAGGGAATGATAGAACCTGTTTACATCAACATTCTCGGTTTCTACATCATCCGGGTAGCAGTTGATTACAAAAAATGCGATATTATCCAGGCAGTCCGTGATTCTAGCATAGTCTGCCACATCCCGGGCTTTTGTTGTCCTTTTTTCTCCTGTTTCCAGGTCCAGGGTGTTGAGGACCGTTCCCCCTGTTCCCAGGTAGGTGTTGGTCTTTTCCAGCAGCAGGTCATTTTTTTCCTCCCGTCCGCAAAGAACAACTGAAGACGGAGCACTGGCAATGGCATCTTCTGCCATTGACCTGGGAATACGGACTATACCTGCTTCTTCATTAACGCTTGCTCCATTTTTGGCAAATATATCCCTTGCCCTGGAGTTGTGAACCCTGATCCCTGTATCTTCCATAATACTCAGTGTTTCCTTGTGAATGGCTTTGATGTCTTCCTGGCTGAGAACTTTAAAGCTCCCTCCGGTTACCGTTTTAAACAATTTTGACACTCCAATCAAATAATTTTCTTTGGGGATAATCTCTCCATCAGGATTTTTATTCTTCTCCTTCGCTGCAAAACTCCGGCATCCCTCCATCCAACTTTCCCACTCATTTTTCAGGAAAACCCGCCTTTTATTTTTTCCTGGCAATGTTCCCCGAAGAAATTTCCTGCCCCCATTTTATTGGTTAAATTATTATCAGTCAATAATTTCCGATTTTTCTTTTTTAACTGTTATTTGTTTCCGGTCCAAAACTTCCGAAAGCCTTCCCGGATTTCCTTACCAGCCAGTTATTGAGGACCTTCCCCGGGAATATCATTTAAACAATGGTGACAAACCGGTTTTTTCCACTTTTTTGCATTGTATACTCTTTTCTGGCAGTTTGGACAGATCAGGCTGTTTTTTCTTGCTCCCATATACTGGGTCAGGCCCACCAGGGAAATGGATACCCCCAAAAACATCAAAGGAAGTCCCATCCTAATAGCCTGTGCAGGGGGGAGAAATAACAAAACAAAGATTCCAAAAGGAACAAAACAACCGAGCCCCGTTGAAATCAAGGCCCTGGGCTTCTCTCTGGTTATCACAGCCGGAGGGATCTTTGACCAGGGCTTCTTCATTGAGGCACCCCCTTTAAAAAATTATTTTCCCCTGTTTATTTCTTCTTTCCAATTAATTACCCATTTCTTTATTTTCTCCTATCTCTAAAAAGAAAAAATCATATGATATCGATTTTTTTTGCCTGTTGCCTCCCAACCAAAAAATCCAAAAGAAAAATTTTTTTATTTCAATCCAGGGAGAAAAGCACGGGGCCCAGGATCAGTGGTTGTTTCCTGGACTAACCGTGCTTCTCAGGTCTTTACCAATATAGGCACCTCTCCCCCGCGCCAAACCAGGCAGGGGTTACCATCCTACCTGTTGTCTGTCAATAAATTCCCGGGAAAAATCTCTTCTGGTAACAACAATGGGGGTGATTAAAACTGACGCCGGCGACTAAAGCCGTTATTGACCAGGCAATGGTTCGGGAACAAACTCGCTTAATGTCCGTTCTAACAGCCCGTCATAGGTTCTTTTCGGCAACAGACGCCGTAGCACATTGGTTCGGTGGGCTTGGGAACCGACCCGATACAAGGGCTTGGGCTCAGCCGTTTTCACAGCATTCAATACTGTGCCAGCTACAACCTCTGGGGTGACGAGAGTTTTCTCCTATCGCTTAATAGAAAAAATTATATGATCCCGAATTTCTTTTATTGCCTGTTGCCCTGCAAAGTGACCTTTCTTTAAGGTCTTTAAATCCATTCCCGCAAAGGCCGGAGCCTGAGTTTTCATTTCAGTTAACAGGTCATACTGGAAAAGCATGGGGAAGCAGTCCTGTTTGGGGTTGGATTTAAATTCCTTTTCAAAGTTCAGGACATTTTTCAAAACTTCCGGGTTTTCCCTGGCCTTTTTCCCCACCAGTTTCCGATAATGAGAGGAAATAAATACTTCCTCCGGACGGGTTCCCGCACAGATGGGAATGTATCGATCAATGCCTTCCCCGATAAAAGCCCTGTGGAGGTTAAGAACCCAGCCCCCCAGGCTAAATCCGGCCCCAAAAACCTCAGGGCAACCTTCTTCTCTGAATTTTCGGGCCAGGGAATCCAAAACTGCGGCAGAAGATGCAAGCATTCCTACGTAATTATTTAATTTCCCCAGGGCTTTAATATATTCCGCCTGAGAACCCTCGTGAAAAGGAGCCATTATCAAAACCAGGTTAATATCCAGGGGAAAATCCGGGGTAAAGATTTTCTTGAAGGAATTATCACTGCGCCGGCCGAAATTATCAGGGCTTTCACCGCTCCCGTGAATATAAATCAGGGTGGGGGCTTCAGGGCCAATCCACCTGTAGACAAGGTAGGAACAGGAAAAAACTCCAGCAGGTCCACTGGTTTTTACCTTTTTCCAGCTTCCTGGTTTAATATCTTCAACTTCTGCTGAAGTTTTACCCAAAGCATCTCGCAGGGGTACCGCCTCAAGAGATTCCCCAAAAAGAGGGGTTTTCCGATAAACAAATCCTCCCACCGCAGCACCAACCCTATCCAAAATTTCGTGGATATTAAATATTCCCATTTTTGCTCCTCTTTTCTGGTTTTGCTTTATCCTGACAGGACCCTGGGCATTTCTCGTTTTGCACCCGTTCAACATGCAGGGAAAGAAGAACAACACCCGAATCCCTCAGCTTTAAAATCAACCCGTATACTTCCGGTAAATCCTGCATTTTCCCCGTAATAAGGGTAATTCCACTTTTTTTTCTTTTTATCTCCAGCCCGGAAAAATAGTCCTTAAGCCAGTCATCAAGATGGGTTTCTGAATGAACCTGGACCCACCAGGAAAAATTCTCGTTTGCAGCCTTTTCATTTCTTTCCATCCCTTCCCTCCTCTCACTTAGTTCCCAAATAATCAGCTAATAGCCTGCTGTTGGGAGCTCTGGTTGAAACGAAGTTCATCGAGAACTGGAGTTGATACCTTAGACCCATCAGCTATTTCAAAAAATTCTTCGGTTAAAAGGTCCATTTCCTCCTGGGCATTCCTTAAATGTCTGGCCATTCCAATATCTGCAATTTTTGTTTTTAATATCCTCTGAAACAATGGCAGAACAAGGAATTCGGGAATTGCAAAAATCAAACGGAATTTGGGCGGCTCAACGGGAAAACCCCTATCCCGTAAAACCCTGAATGCTTCTTTTATGCCCCGCCAGGCCCGCCTGCAATCCTCTCTATTTTCAGCCATTTTATAGTTGCAGCTATCATTGTTATACATTGCAAGGGCGAAGGGAACTGCAAGGGCAACGTGGTAGCGCTTCCAGGAGTCAATATTTTTGCTGAAATAATTTTTAAACCCAGCAACTTTAAAGGCCTCTGCCAGCTTTTCCAGGCGCTCTGTTTTTTCTCCGTTAAGTTCGCCCAGGGGCATTTCCTCGGCAATCATGTAATGAACAACCTGACCCTGTCTTTCACCACCTGCATTGCAATGTCCAATCATTACTCTGTCCCTTCCCAGGGCTTCAACCATTTCCTCCGGTCCTGTCACCTTATTCTGCATAAATAAAAAGGTTGGAATTTTTTTGTTTTTTTCAAGGTCTTTCAGGGCTTCAGTCAGGTGGGTCCTCTGGATCATTACAATACAAACATCAAAATACTCTTTCTCCGGCATTCCATCCAGAATCCTTATCTTTGTTGTGGTACGCTCTCCCGTTTTAAAATCCTGGAGAACAATTCCGTTTTCTCTCAGTTCTTCAACTCTTTTCCCCCTGGCTACAAGCGCCACATCCATTCCCGCTTCCTTAAATTTTGAAGCGTAAAGACTTCCCAGCACCCCAGCTCCAAAAAAAAGCACCTTCAATTTTTTCATTTTTTCAACTCCCTTAAGGTTTTGGTTAACTTCTAAGGTTATCATAGACCAATCCTGTTCTTTTTTGACCTGCCGAAAGTCAGGTTCGGAGAGTTGGTAATCCAACCATTACTTTTTCCTTTTTTTCCCATAAAGGTGAATAAAAATAATTTGTGAAGGAATGTTCTTACTTTGGCCGAAAAAGTTATTATTCGGGAGGTGCCCAACTTGGCCAGAAATATTTTAAACAGTAAAATCAGCATCCCACCCATCAGTTCCCATATTCTTTTCCGCCCAACCCTTATTAAAGCAGTTGAGGAAAACCTGGAAGCTGTCCAGGGTTTTTCCCGCCCCTTTACCCTGATTTCTGCCCCGGCTGGCTTTGGCAAAACAACCCTCGCCAGAGCATTTATTTCCAAAAAAGAAGGTAGATCAGCATGGTTTTCCCTGGACCAGAGAGACAATGAGAGAAACCGTTTCTGGCTTTATTTTATATCCTCTCTCCAGTCACTACAGGAAAATTGCGGCAGGGGAACGCTGGAAATTCTGAGCTCTGAAAGCCTTGGTTCCGAGGAAATAACTGAAAGGGAGACCCTTCTGGCCCCCCTTTTAAATGATCTTTTTAATTTTCCAGAACCCCATTTCCTTGTTCTTGATGATTATCACCTGGTTAACAATCCCGATATTCACGAAGACATGATCTTTTTCCTGGAGAATCTGCCTCCGTATCTGCACCTTGTTGTCACCACCCGCTCCGAACCTCCCTGGCCCATTGCCAGATGGCGGGCGCGGGGGCAAATGGGTGAAATACGGCAGAAAGACCTGCGGTTTTCCTTTGAAGAAACCGACCAACTTTTTTCCAGGGTTGAGGGCCTGAAACTTCAAAAAACCCAGGTTGATACCCTTTATCAGAAAACCGAGGGGTGGGTAACCGGTCTCCAGCTTGCTGCCATTTCCCTGGCCAAAAATCCCGACCCTGGAAGTTTAATTAAAAACTTTGCCGGCAGTCACCGGCATGTTTTCCATTTTCTCAGTGAAGAAGTCTTTACCCAGCAGCCAGAAAACCTCCAGAACTTTCTGCTCCAGACTTCAATTTTAAGCCGGTTTTCGGCTTCTCTCTGCGATGCAGTTACTTCCAGGGAAGATAGTTCAAATATGATTTTTGCCCTGGAAAGAGATAACATCTTTTTAAATCCTCTGGACCACCGGGGAGAATGGTTTCGCTACCATCCCCTTTTTGCCGATCTCTTATTTCACAAACTAAAAGAAAGGTCCCCCGGGATTATCCCCACTCTTCATGTCAGAGCAGCTAACTGGTTTCTGGAAAAAAACGAGCCGGGAGAGGCAATCCGCCACGCCCAGAAGGCTGGTAACCAGGAGATGGTGGCTGAAATTCTCGACAAAAATCTGGAAGAAATTATTGAAAAGGAAGGCCCCGGGGTTGTAATCAACTGCCTTGATAACTTCCCCCCTGCAATCCTGAAAAAATACCCCCAGCTGGCGGTTCAAAGGAGCTGGTTTCACCTGGTCCACAAAGGGATAGATGAAGCAATGATTCCTCTTGAAATTGCTGAGGAGCTTGTCCAGGATAACCCGAAAACAGAAAAAGAGATCGGGGGTATGCTTGCAGTTGTCAAAGCCTATTTCTTTATTTATGCCCATAAGTTCCCCGAGGCCATTGAGGCTGCTGAAAAAGCCCTGGAACTTTTACCGGAAGATGATTTTTACTGGCGCTCCAAGGTGGGAATTATTTCCGGAGATGCCCGTTTGTTTTCAGGAAATCCGGGGGAGGCATATGGTTTTTACCGCCAGGCTCACCTCCAGAACCAAAAATCCAAAAACCTCTATTTGATAATGAGTTCCGGCTTTAAGCTGGCCACCACCCTGTATTTTTTGGGCAGGCTGAAACAGGCAGAAAAAATGACCAGGGAGCTCCTGGAGGTTTCCCTGGACAAGGGTTTTGCAAAAGTTCCCCGGATCGGTCTTTTATGGACGCTTTTGGGTGAACTGGAAAGAGAACAGGGTTCTCTAAAAAGCGCCGGGGAATATATTGAAAAGGGGATCCGGCTCAGCCAGCCAGAAAAACCTTCTCTGGCCTGGAATTTGCTTTTCAAAATTGCTTTAGACTTTTCTGAAGGAAATTATTCTCCTGCTTTAAAAACTGTAGAAGAAATTGAAACCCTGAACAGCCAGTTTAAACTTCCCAACTTCATTCTCCAGCCAACCCATGCCTGGAAAGCTCTCCTTCTCCTCCGGTCCAACGAGAAAAATCAGGCTTTAAATACTCTATCCGGGCTGGGGATTTCCCCTGATTGTCCAGTTCAAGAAGGCCAGGAAAAGGGGTTTTTGGTCCTGACTGAATTAATGGAAAACAATAAAGAGGTAGCAGTTAAGATCCTCCAGGAAATCCAGGAACTGGCCCTCCGGGGTGAAAACAGGCGGATAATCATGGAAACCTTTATTCTTAAATCCAGGCTGGAAGAATTGAGTGGACACCTAAACAAGGCTGAAGAAAACCTTGAGTTGGCCCTGAAAGAAGGACTGAAAGATGGTTATCTACAGATTTTCCTGGATAATCGCAGGGAATTGATTCCCGTCCTGACAAGGTTACAAAAAAAAGAAGGGAAAAAAGCCTCCCATCCTTCAGTGGAATCTTTCCGGGAATTAATCAGGAGAATAATTGCTTCTCCAGAAGAAACCCCGGAGCAAATTACTAAAGACAGTACACCAGGGCATACCCCACCGGAAAAATTAAGCAGTAGAGAAATTGAAATTCTCTGCCTTCTGGCCGAGGGCAACTCCAACAAAGAAGTAGCAGAAATTCTTTTCCTGTCACCGGGAACAGTTAAATGGCACACCAGCAATATATATGGGAAGCTTGGTGTAAATGGGAGAACCCACGCTATTGCCAGAGCCAGAGAATTAAACCTTATCCCCCAATAATAATCCCTTTTCCCTTTCTTCCCGGAACCAAACAAAAAAACAGGCCACCCGGCCTGTTTTTCACTTTTTTCTAAAGCTCAATCCTGCCCACCTTTTTTCTTTTCCAGGAGAGAGAGGATCTCGGGCAGGACTTTTTCTGCTGCCTCTCGACCCCGGGCAATTATTTCCCTGTACTGGTTCAGGTCCGTCCCTGCAACCCCATCCAGGTCAGGGTGAATTTCAATATCTGCATCAACAGCAACACTGTGACTCCGCTGGAGAATATTATAGGACCGGATCCCGGTTTCGATCAGCCCGTCCGGTCTACCTTCAAAGCGAAAATTATCCGCAAGATTT
This sequence comes from Halobacteroidaceae bacterium, assembly GCA_003551665.1. Taxonomy (GTDB): domain Bacteria; phylum Bacillota; class Halanaerobiia; order B1SED10-174; family B1SED10-174; genus T1SED10-26. Next base: position 1,055 of record PUNE01000129.1, on the reverse strand, counting down.
ACTGCTATAACAATATCTGCTCCCATCTTCCGGGCAAGGTCAGCAGGCAGATTGTTGACCAGTCCTCCGTCAACAAGAAGCATGTCCCCATATTCTACCGGTTGAAATATCACCGGGATTGCCCCGCTGGCAGCAACTCCCCTGGCCAGATTGCCGCTGTCAATTACAACTTCCTTTCCATCATCAAGGCTGGTGGCAATTACTCCAAGGGGGATGGCCAGATCTTCAAAAGTTTCACTTCTAAGGTTCTCTTCCAATTTTTTTACCATTCCCTCAGTACTAAAAAAACCAAGTTCGGGAACAGAGGCAACCAAAAAGTCTGCCCAGCTTATTTCGGAAACTATTTCCTCCATCTCTGCAGGGGTAATCCCATCGGCATAAAGAGCTCCAACTATGGCCCCAGCACTGGTTCCGGTTATTAAATCAATGGGGATCTCGTTTTCAACCAGGACCCCTATGACACCAATATGGGCAATACCCAGCCCCCCTCCTCCACTCAAAGCAATACCAATAGTGGGTTCTTCTTCATCAGAAGTTTTCCCGGCAGGAGAAATTTTTTCTTCCTCCTCTGCAGGGCTTTCCACAATACCATCAGCAGTGGTTGCACAGCCCGAAGTTAAAAAAAGACCTGTCAGAAAAAGCATTAGCAGCAGAAAAAAGGATATTCTTCTCCTATCCATTTATCCCCTCTCCTTTTTCGGGTTTTCCATGGAATTATTTTGGCAGTTCCTAATACCATTCTAAAAAACAAGCTTCTAGGCTAATTATATATCATTTTCACAGGGTGGAAAAGGATGGATTGAAATCCGGTAAGTTAATAATTCAGTTCCGGGTTTAAAGGAAAAGGTGGTCAAAAATCGAAAATCAATAATATTGGAATCCGAGATGCCCCGGGAAAACCAGGGTTGATAAAAACGTATTGGAGGTTATTATCCTGAATATTTTCCAGTGGATTGAAGAAAGGTTCTCTCCCCAGTTTTTTTCATCTGACCAGTTCATTTATGAAGACATGCAATCCCAATCATGTTATTCCCTGCCACTGGTTTACATCCCCT